>NZ_MTPX02000043.1 GCF_002154335.2 Actinomyces ruminis | reverse complement strand
AGTAGGCCCGCCTCGATGCCGCCGCGCTCACCGGCGCGCCGCGGCACCCAGGCCAGGCGGGCGCCGGTGGCGGTGGCGAGCGTGTCCACCACGGACAGCAGGCCCGGAACGGCGGCCGCCCGCTCCCCCACCAGGATCGTGGCGCCGTCCTGGCCCAGGGCCCGGGTCAGCTCCGGGTGGGTCTGGGACAGCAGGGCGACGGCGCGGGCCTCGGTGCCGGCGGCGGCCAGGATTACGTCGGCATCGAGCTTGCGCGAGCCGGCCGAGACGAGGTTGGCGACGGTGGCGACCTTGACGCCCCCGGCGCGCACCCCCTTGCGCAGCCGCAGGAACAGCGAGCCGCACTCGTCCTCCGGCTCCAGGGCGATCAGCAGCACCTGGCCGGCGGCCTCCAGGGAGCGGTAGGTGACCGCGCCCAGGCCGGTGCCGGCCACGCGGGCGGCGAGGAAGGTGTCCTCCTCGGAGGAGTGGTCGCGCACGCGCTGGTCGATGTCGTTGGTACCCAGCACGGTGCGGGCGAAGCGGGACCAGGCCCAGCCGTCCTCCAGGGTCAGGCGGGCGCCGGGCAGAAGCCCCACCCCGCCGTCGGCACGAGCCGCGGCCAGGCCGCGGGCGGCCACGTCCAGGGCGTCGGACCAGGAGGTGGCGACCAGCTCACCGGTGTCCTCGTCGCGCACGAGCGGCAGGTCCAGCCGGTCGTCGAGCGTGGACCAGGGGAAGGCGAAGCGGTCCTTGTCGGTGATCCACTCCTCGTTGACCTCGGGGTCGTTGCCCGCCAGGCGACGCAGCACCACGCCGCGGCGCATGTCCACGCGCAGGGCGGACCCGGAGGCGTCGTGCTCGGTGACCGTGTCGGTGGACACCAGGTCGTCGGGGCGGGCCCGGAACCGGTAGCGGGCGCTGGTCAGGGCGCCCACCGGGCAGATCTGGATGATGTTGCCGGAGAAGTAGGAGGCGAAGGGCCGCCCGGAGACGTCCAGCTCTTCGGCTCCGCCGAGCGTGCCGGGCCCGTAGACGGTGCCATCGACGACGCCGGGCTGTCCGCCCGGGCCGGCGAGATCGTCCTCGGTCACCAGGTGCTCACCGCCGCGCACGGTCTGCGTGCGCCGGGAGGCGACGGCGTCGGGGTCGTGGAAGTCGAGCACGCCGGAGTCGAAGCGGCCGATCTGCTCGGAGTACAGCCCGCCGGTGATCTCGCCGCCGGCGTGGCCGGCGCCGCGGCCCTGCAGGGCGATGAAGCGGTCACCGGCGATCTGGTCGGCGAAGCGCACGCAGCGCTGGCACAGGATGCAGCGGTCGCGGTCGAGCAGGATGTTGCTGGTCAGGCGCAGCGGCTTGGGGAAGGTGCGCTTGACGTCGGTGAAGCGGGTGGCGCCTGGGCGCCGGAGGCCATCAGCTCCAGGGCCTGGTTCTGCAGGGGGCACTCCCCGCCCTTGTCGCACACCGGGCAGTCCAGCGGGTGGTTGATCAGGAGGAACTCCATGGTGCCGGCCTGCGCCTTGGCGGCCACCGCGCTGGTGGCTGGGTGGAGATCTCCATGCCCTCCGAGGCGGTCATGGCGCAGGCGGGCTGCGGCTTGGGCATGGGCCGGACTACGCCGTCGCGGCCCGGCATGGCGACCTCCACCAGCACTGGCGGCAGTTGGCCGACGGCGCCAGCAGCGGGTGGTCGCAGAAGCGCGGGATGCGCACGCCCACCTGCTCCGCGGCGCGGATCAGCAGGGTGCCCTTGTCCACCTCGACGCTCATGCCGTCGATCGTGATGTTGACCGTGTCAGTCATGTGGTCACCGTCCGCTCTGAGCCTGGCTATTGACAATGGAGGAGGCCGCCGGCGGGAACAGCTCGGCGGCAGGAGTGGTGTAACCGGCCTCGAACTCACTGCGGAAGCGCTTAATGCCCGACGCGATCGGGGTGGCGGCGGCGTCCCCGAGGGCGCAGAAGGAGCGGCCGGAGATGTTGGAGGCGATGTCCTCCAGCTTCTCCACGTCACCCGGCTGGCCCTGCCCGGCCTCCAGGCGGGTCATGATCTGCCGCATCCAGTAGGTGCCCTCGCGGCAGGGGGTGCACTTGCCGCAGGACTCGTGCTGGTAGAACTCGGTCCAGCGGGATACCACCCGCACCACCGAGACGGTGTCGTCGAAGACCTGCAGCGCGCGGGTGCCCAGCAGGGAGCCGGCGCCGATCACGGACTCGTAGTCGAGCGGAACGTCCAGTTCCTCGGGGCCGAAGATGGGGGTGGAGGAGCCGCCCGGCACCCAGAACTTCAGCTCGTGGCCGGGCCGCATGCCGCCGGCCAACTCGATCAGCTCACGCATGGTGATGCCGAAGGGGGCCTCGAACTGACCGGGGTTGACGACGTGCCCGGTCACCGAGAACAGACCGTGCCCCTTGGAGCGCTCGGTGCCCATGGAGGAGTACCAGGCGGCACCGCGGGCCAACACCCCGGGCACGGAGGCGATCGTCTCCACGTTGTTGATGACGGTGGGGCGGGCGTACAGGCCCTGCACCGCCGGGAACGGGGGGCGCAGGCGCGGGTGCCCGCGGCGTCCCTCCAGGGAGTCCAGCAGGGCCGTCTCCTCGCCGCAGATGTAGGCGCCGGCGCGGCGTGGGCCACGATCTTCAGCGCCTGCTTGCCGTCCAGGCCGAAGCCGGAATCGAGCAGGCCGGCGTCGACGGCGTCGTGGATGGCGTGCAGCAGGCGCCGGTACGCGTGGGCGACCTCGCCGCGCACGTATACGAAGGCGCGGTCGGCACCGATGGCGCGGGAGGTGATGGCGACGCCCTCGACCAGGGCGTGGGGGTTGGCCATCAGCGTGGGCATGTCCTTGCAGGTGCCGGGCTCGGACTCATCGGCGTTGACCACCAGGTAGCGGGGCAGGCCGTCCGGGGCAGGCAGGAAGGACCACTTCAGTCCGGTGGGGAAGCCGGCACCGCCGCGGCCGCGCAGGTTGGAGGCCTTGACCAGCTCGATCAGGTCGGCCGAGCTCATGGTCTTGGCGCGGGCCAGGCCCTGGTAGCCGCCGGCGTCCCGGTAGGCGTCCAGCGTCCAGGAACGCGGCTTGTCCCACATGTCGGTGACGACCGGGGTGAGGGTGCCCGGGGCGGTGAAGGCCGCTCCGCGGAGCCGGGAGTCTGCTCGCTCACTTGTCCTCCTCCTCAGTGGGTGCGTCGGCGGGGGCCGCGGCGGTTGCGGGCTGCTCGCTGGGGGCGGTCCAGTCGTGCTCGCGGGCCAGGCGCAGGCCGCGCAGGCTGGACTCGCCGGCGGCGATGCCCTCGTCGGCGCGACCGTCGTAGAAGCCGGCCAGCAGCCGCTCGTTCTCCCGGAAGGTGGGCACGGTCTCCGGGCCACGGGTGGGGGTGATGTCCTCGCCGCGCTCGAGCCGCTCGATCAGGTCGACGGCGGAGGCGGGGGTCTGGTTGTCGAAGAACTCCCAGTTGACCATGACCACGGGGGCGTAGTCGCAGGCGGCGTTGCACTCCACCCGCTCCAGGCTGATACGGCCGTCCGCGCTGGTCTCGTCACTGCCCAGACCGGTGTGTTCGCTCACCGCCCGCCAGACCTCGTCACCGCCCATGACGGCGCACAGGGCGTTGGTGCACACGCCCACGTGGTACTCGCCGGCGGGGTGGCGGCGGAACTGGCTGTAGAAGGTGGCGACGGCCGAGACCTCGGAGCGGGTCAGTCCCAGCTTCTGGGCGACCAGGGCGATGCCGGCCGGGGAGACGTAGCCGTCCACACTCTGCAGCAGGTGCAGCATGGGGATGATGGCGCTGCGCTCGTGCCCCGCCGGGTAGCGGCCCATGATCTCGGCGATGTCGGCGTCCAGCTGCGCGGCCACATCCGGGGCGTACCCGAGTGCGGTGCCGGCGGCGTCGGCCGGTGCGGGAATGTTCTCGGAAGTGGTGCTCATTAGCGGTCCACGCCTCCCAGGACGGGGTCGATCGAGGCCAGGGACGGGACGACGTCGGCAATCATGCCGCCTTCGCTCATCATGGCCAGCGATTGCAGGTTGGAGTAGGAGGGGTCGCGGAAGTGGACCCGGTAGGGGCGAGTGCCGCCGTCGGAGACGGCCTGGATGCCGAGGACGCCCTTGGCGTGCTCGACCGTCTGGTACACCTGCCCGGCCGGCACCCGGAACCCCTGGGTGACGAGCTTGAAGTGGTGGATCAGGGACTCCATGGAGCTGCCCATGATCTCCTTGACGTGCTCCAGGGACTGCCCCTGCCCGTCGGTGGCGATGGCCATCCGGGCGGGCCAGGCAATGGTCGGGTCGGCGACCATGGTGGTGTTGGAGGGATCGTCGCCGCGGGCGGCGATCTCATCGAGCCGGTCCAGCGCCTGGGAGACGATCTTGAGGGACTGGTAGCACTCGTCGAAGCGGACCCGCAGCCGGTTGTAGCAGTCGGAGTTGTCGTAGACGGGGACCTCGAAGTCGTAGGTCTCATACCCGCAGTAGGGGCGCAGCTTGCGCATGTCCAGCGGGTAGCCGGCGGCCCGGATGCACGGGCCGGTCAGCCCCATGGCCATGGCTGCGGCCAGGCTCATCTCCCCGATGCCCACGAACCGGGACTTCAGGATGGGGTTGGCCATGAGCAGGGACTCCAGCTCGCCAGATCGTTCTTGATGTTCGGCATGACCGAGCGGACGAAGTCGGTGAAGCCCTCCGGCAGGTCCTGGGCCAGGCCGCCCGGGCGCACGTAGGCGTGGTTCATGCGCAGCCCGGAGGCCATCTCGAAGGCCCGCAGGATGTTCTCGCGGCAGCGGAAGGAGATGGTCATCAGCGTGGTGCCGCCCATCTCATTGCCGGCCGAGCCTACGGCCACCACGTGGCTGGCGATCCGGTTGAGCTCCATGAGGACCACGCGGGCGACGGTCGCCTTCTCGGGGACGTCGTCGGTGATGCCCAGGAGCTTCTCCACCGCCAGGGCGTAGCCGACCTCCTGGAAGAAGGGGGCCACATAGTCCATGCGGGTCACGAAGGTCTCGCCCTGCACCCAGGTGCGGTACTCCATGTTCTTCTCAATGCCGGTGTGCAGGAAGCCCGTGCCCGCGCGCAGCTCGGTGACGGTCTCCCCATCGGTCTCCAGCACCAGGCGCAGCACGCCGTGGGTGGAGGGGTGGACCGGGCCCATGTTGACCACGACGCGGTCGCGCTGGAGGCGATCGGCCTCATCGCGGGCGGCGATCTGGGCGGCGATGTCGTCCCAGTCGCCGCCGTTGGCGGTGTACTGGGGGGCGCCCTCGGCGAGGTCGTCGGTGGCGGGGCCGGTGGCGTGCAGTGTGCTCATCAGCGGTACGACCTCCGGGTGTCGGCGGTGGCGGTTGAGGCGCCCTTGTACTCGACGGGGATGCCGCCGAGCGGGTAGTCCTTGCGCTGCGGGTGCCCGACCCAGTCGTCGGGCATCGCCGAGCGCGTCAGGTTGGGGTGGCCGTCGAAGACGATGCCCATCAGGTCCCAGGCCTCGCGCTCGTGCCAGTCATTGCCGGGGTAGACCGGCACCAGCGAGGGTATGTGCGGGTCGCTTTCGGGGCAGGTGACCTCCAGGCGCAGGGCGCGGGCACCGTGGGTCAGGGAGATCAGCTCGTAGCAGGCGTGCAGTTCGCGGCCGGCGTCCCCCGGGTAGTGCACGCCGGTGACGCCCAGGCACAGCTCGAAGCGCAGGTCCTGGTCGTCGCGCAGGGGGCGGGCCACGTCCAGCAGGTGCTCGCGGGTGATGAACAGCGTCAGTTCATCGTGCTCGACGACGACCTTCTCAATGGCGGCGGCCGGCTCGACGCCGGCCTCGGTGAGGTCCTCGATCAGGGCGTCGACGACGTCGTCGAACCACCCCCCGTAGGGGCGGGTGGCGGCGGGGGCGAGGGCGACCACGCTGGTGGTATCGCCGTAGCCGGTGGTGTCGCCGGCATCGGCGGCGCCGAACTGGCCGGTGTAGGTACCGATGACCTCCAGGCGCAGTTCCTCGCGCACCGGTTGGCCGGCGATCTCCGGGACAGCGGGAGCGGTCACGGCGACGGCGTCGGATTCGGGTGTGGTGTTCGCGGCGTTGTCGGTGCTCATGCGAGCAGCCCCTTCATCTCGGCGGTGGGGACGGCCTTGAGGGCGGCCGCCTCGACGGCGCGGGCGATCTCCTCGCGGTGGCCGAAGATCGGCTTGCGCTCGATCTGGCGGGTCAGTTCCAGCATGGCGTTCAGCAGCATCTCGGGGCGGGGCGGGCAGCCGGGCAGGTAGATGTCCACCGGCACGATGTGGTCGGCGCCCTGGACCACGGCGTAGTTGTTGAACACGCCGCCAGAGGAGGCGCAGGCCCCCATGGAGATGACCCACTTGGGCTCGGGCATGGAGTCGTAGACGTTGCGCACCACCGGTGCCATCTTGTGGGAGACGCGACCGGAGACGATCATGACGTCGGCGTGACGCGGGGAGCGCGGAAGACCTCCCAGCCGAAGCGGGCCATGTCGAAGCGGGGCGTGCCGGTGGCCATCATCTCGATGGCGCAGCAGGCCAGGCCCATGGTCACCGGCCACAGCGAGCGCGCCTGCGCCAGGTCTGCGAGCTTCTCCACGGTGGTGAGCATGAAGCCGGGGCCCTCGACGCTTTCCAGCGCCTGGGCGTACGGGTCATCCCGCTTGGAGGGGATGTGGAGCATCTTCTCCCGGTACTCGCGCATGTCCATGAAGGGTTTACTCCTTTACTCCCAGTCCAGGCCGCCACGGCGCCACTCGAGGAGGTAGGGCACCGTGATCAGGGCGATGAAGATGAGGCGGCGCCCAACCCGAAAACGCCCAACTGCACGAAGGCGGTGGCCCACGGGTAGAGGAAGACGACCTCGACGTCGAAGATGATGAAGGTCATGCCCACCAGGTAGAAGGACACCGGGAACCGGCCCTGGTCGACGTTGGTGGGGGTGGGGTCGATGCCGCACTCGTAGTTGGCGACCTTGACCCGGTTGCGCCGGTTGGGGCTCACGATGGCGGACAGCACCAGGCCACCGATGGCGATGACCATGGCGACCGCCGCCATGATGAGCAGAGAGACGTAGGGGTTCATGCTGCCGGCACCATCCTTGTCAGAAGTTGGATGAAGTGTCGATTCCGTCGCCGCCCCGGCGCTCCCAGCCGTCGGACAGGAGCTTGGAGACGAGCCGCATGAGGCGCTTGCGGGGCAGCCCGTAGCGGGTGCACACGCGCATCACCTCGGGATGCTCGATCAGGGCCACGAAAATGCGCCCCAGCGTGTAGTAGCCGCCCATCTGCGCCTCCAAGGCGGCGGGGTACTGGGACAGGGCGAGTTCGCGGCCCGAGGCCGTGGGACGCGCCGCGGCCTGAGCCGCCGCCTCGGCCGCCAGGCGCCCGGAGGTCAACGCCTGGGCGATGCCCTCCCCATTGAAGGGCGAGACCATGCCGCCGGCGTCACCCAGCAGCATAAGCCCATCGGCGTAGTGGGGTTTGCGGTTGAAGGCCATGGGCAGGGCGGCCGAGGCGGTGCGGCCGACCTGGTTTTCGGGGGTGAAGCCCCAGGATGCGGGGACGTGTGCCAGCCAGCGCTTGAATACGGCCCGGTAGTCGATGTTGCGGGCGGAGGCGGCGCCCGGCGTCGAGCTCACCGATCCCAGACCCACGTTGACCAGCCCGTCGCCCACGCTCCAGATCCAGCCGTAGCCGGGCAGCAGGTCGGAGTGGCCGGCGGGTCCGTCCCACAGTTCCAGGCGGGATTCCATCCAGTCGTCGTCGGCGCGGGGGGAACGGAAGTAGGCGCGCACGGCGACGCCCAGCGGCCGGCGCTCGTTACGGGTGCGGCCGACGGCGGTGGCCAGGCGGGCGGAGACCCCACCGGCGTCCATGACCAGCGGGGCCGTGATCGTGGTGGGCGCATCGACGCCGGGGGCGAGATGACGCGGGGTGGGGCGAACCTGCACGCCCGTGACCCGGCCGGAGGGGCCGGTGATGGGGGCGGTGGCGGTGACGCCGGTGAGCAGTCGGGCGCCGGCGGTGACGGCGTGGATGACCAATTCCCGGTCCAATTCGCTGCGGCGCCGGGCCAGTCCGTAGGCGGGCAGGCTGGGCTGTTCGGGCCAGGGAATGTGCAGCTGGTGTCCGCCCCCAATGACGCGCAGCCCCTGGTTGCGCCGCCAGGCGGAGGTGTCCACGCCCATGTTGACCAGTTCACGCACGGCGGAGGGGGTGAGTCCGTCCCCGCAGACCTTGTCGCGGCCGAGTTCGTGGCGCTCGAGCAGCAGTACGTCCAGACCGAGCTTGGACAGGTGGTAGGCGGCGGAGGCTCCGGCGGGGCCGGCCCCCACGACTACGACGTCGGCGCTCAGCTGGTCAGTCGTCACTGCGCGCCTCCTTCGTATGCGCTCGGATGGTGGGAATGCGGGCCGCCGGGTGGCCATGGCCCTGCAAGCGAACGGGACCGCCGAAGACATTACCGACTGTTCCGGGCGCTGTAGGCAGGGGGCGGCGGCCGGACCTGGGCCGGCCGGTTTTCCCCCGGCAATTCCCAGTATTCCGTACTCCCGACGCAGGCGGGGGCAGCCCCGGCCAGGCGACACCGTTCACCTATTTAGACATCCCTTGCCTTGCGAATTGTTTCCCGCACACATGGCCGCACCGCCACAGTCCCGACCCGGACGCCCCGGCGTGTCTGAGGCGAACGCAGAATCTGCGAGGATCAGCCCATGAGTCGAGCTTCTCTCGCCAAGGACCCGCGCGAGGTCGCGGGCATGTTCGACGCCGTCGCGCGCCGCTATGACCTGACTAATGACGTCATGAGCCTGTGGCAGGTGCGCATGTGGCGCGCAGTCACGCGCACCACCGTCGCCGCCCGTCCCGGCATGCGGGTACTGGACCTGGCCGCCGGTACCGGCACATCCAGCGTCGACTACGCGGCCGACGGCGCCCAGGTGGTGGCCTGCGACCTGTCGGCCGGCATGGTGGCCGAGGGACGCCGGCGCCACCCGGAGATCGAGTTCGTGGTCGGCGACGCCACCGCCCTGCCCTTCCCCGATGCCGCCTTCGACGTGGTGACCATTTCCTACGGGCTGCGCAATGTGCAGAACACCGCCAAGGCCCTGGCGGAGATGGCGCGGGTGACCCGCCCCGGCGGGCGGCTGGTGATCGCCGAGTTCTCCACCCCCGTGCACGCGGCGTTCCGCCGCCTGTACCGCTTCTATCTGGGCACTGCCCTGCCGGCGGCCGGGAGACTGGTGTCCTCGAACGCTGACGCCTACGGCTATTTGGGCGAGTCGATCCTGGCCTGGCCGGATCAGGAGGCGCTGGCCGCATTGATCCAGGACGCCGGCTGGCGCGGGGTCGGTTACAAGAACCTGTCCGGCGGAATCGTCGCCATCCACCGCGCCACCAAGCCTGGGGCGTCCGCGGACGAGGCGGCGCCCGCGGAGACCGGCGTCCGCGATGACGCGCCGACCGCCGCCCCGGAGGTCTGAGGTGACCCCACCGGTGGCCGACCACGCCCCGCTCGCTCCGCCGGCGCTGTCGGCCGCTCGGGCCGCCGCCTCTCCCCCGCGCCTGTCCTTCCGCACGGTTCCCCTTCCCACCGGCCTAATCGCGGCGGGTTCCGACGGCGCGACGGCCGGAGGCTCGCAGGGACTGCTCGAGTTGTTGGCAGGACGGGAGGACGTCGTCAGCTGGGTACGTCACGGCCGCGGCCTGGTCGGTTGGGGGCAGGCGCTTCGCCTGGAGGCGCAGGGGCCGGACCGGATCGAGTCCCTGCGGAGCGCCTGGCGGGCCACCGTGTACGCCTCCTGGTGGCGCGATGCGCTGGTGCGCCCCGGCACCGGCCCGGTGGCCCTGGGCACCATCGCCTTCTCCCCCGACTCCGCCGCCGCCTCGGTGCTGATCGTGCCGCAGGTGCTCGTGGGTCTGGATGCCGCGGGGGCGTGGCTGACCACGGCCGTCCCGGAGGGCGAGGCGCATCCGGAGGTGGCGGAGGCCCTGGCTCGGTTGCGCCCGCCGGCATCCGCCCGGCCGGACGCCTCCTCCCCCGACGCCCCCATGGTCTCGCCCGGGTCACTGTCCGAGACCGACTACCTGGCCGCCGTCGCCGAAACCCAGCGGCGCATGGCGGCGGGTGAGGCACGCAAGGTGGTGCTGGCCCGGGATTTGCTGGTGACGCCGTCGGCCACCCTGGCGACCGGCGACCTGCTGCGGCACCTGGGGGCGAGCTACCCGTCGTGCTGGACCTTCGCCGTGGATTCCATGGTGGGGGCCACCCCGGAGCTGCTGGTGCGGTTGGAGAACCGGCACCTGGCCAGCCGGGTGCTGGCGGGTACCGCGCGCCGTCACGCGGGTGATGCGGCCGCCCGCGAGCGCGAGGCGGAGCGCTTGGCGCGCTGGCTGGCGGCGTCGGCGAAGAACCGGGCCGAGCACGAGTTCGCGCGTGCCTCGGCCGTGACTGCGCTGGAGCCCTTGTGCTCGCTGGTGGAGGCCGAGCCGCCGCGGGTGCTGATGCTGCCGAACGTGCTGCACCTGGCCACCGACATCACCGGCGTGGTCGCCGGGGACACGGGGGCCCTGTCCCTGGTGGGCGCGCTGCACCCCACCGCGGCCGTGTGCGGCACCCCCTCCGAAGCGGCCGCCCGCATCATCGTCGAGGTTGAGGGGATGGACCGGGGGCGTTATGCCGGCCCGGTGGGCTGGGTGGACTGGCATGGCGAGGGCGAGTGGTGCATCGCGCTGCGCAGCGCCGCGCTGCCGCCCGACGGGCTGGGCCCCGGGGCGCCGGCGCGGGTCTTCGGCGGTGGCGGGATCATGCCCGAGTCGGTGCCCGCCGACGAGTTGGCGGAGACGACCGCGAAGATGCGTCCCATGCTCGCGGCCCTGGGCGTGGGCGGCTAGCCGCTAGGCGCTCCCTGCTGATTCAGCTCTCCTCGGCCTGGGGTGCCGACCACAGCCACATGTGCGCTCACGCCCGCCGACGACGCTCCGCGCGATTGTCGCCACATATGCGGGGCGCTCGCAGACGGCCGCCCGCGGTTGCTGACTCCCCTTGCCGCCGACCAACCGGGGGCGACACACTCGCGGCATGATCGCCTTCCTCACCCTGCGGGTCCTGGTCATCCTCACCACCGCCATGGTCGGCGGCTTCCTGACCATGTACTGCCTGACGATCGGCGGCTACTTCTCCCACATGGTACGCGGCGGACAGATCGATGAGCTGCAGCGCACCTACGCCCCCTTCCGCCGCCGCACAGGTCTGAAGACGACCTACGCCGCCGCCATGCTGCTGCAGTTCTTCATCGCCGTGGCGGCACTGGCCGCCGACTGGCATCAGCCACTGGCGGGCCGCTGCCTGGCCGTGGCGGCGCTGCCACTGCTGCTCGCTGTCCACCGGCTCACCGGCTTCACCGCGCCCGAGGAGAAACTGGTCTCCGGACAGCCGGTCTCCGCGGCCGACGCCGCCCGCTATCTACGCCTGAACCTCCCATTGCATGCCCTGTACGCCTGTTGGTACGTCCTCGCCGCGTCCTGGATGCTGGTCGAAGTCATTCGCGGTTGACCGTTGCGCCCGCAAAGTGCCCAGACTCGCGACACGTGTCGCCGGTGTGCCCGCCACCACCACCCGACGGTTCGCCTTGGGATTCTTCCGGTTTGTGGGTGCGGTGGTGCGTGGTGCGAGGGTCGCACTCGGGCCGGCCAGGTCGTTCTCGGGCCAATTAAGACGTCTATGGCACGGCGGGTCCGGGCTGACCGGCCACTGACGTACGAGTTCGCCTCTGACGTACGCATTCCCGCCACACGTACGCGTTTTGGGGGTTTCCCCGCCTCTGGCAGTCGGAAAGCTCCAAAACTCGTACGTGAGAGCAGAACTCGTACGTGAGACAGCAGAACCCATCAGGCCCCGCGTCCTCGAACCGGGCTTGCCCGTCTATAGCCGCCGGCTCAGCGCCCAGGCACCGACACCCACCCCCACTGCTGCGGCCGCGGCGCCGCCGATCAGCACCGGTGCCGCCGACGGCGGCGCGATCATCCATGCCTGCGCCTGCATGGTCTCGAACACGTAGGTCGGCGGCCAGAAACGGTCGAATGCCTGCACCGCGCGGGGCAGGGTGGCGAGCGAGGAGAAACCGCCCGAGGCGAAGAACGAGCCGGCGAAGGTGATCATGAGCAGCGGCTGCACGGTGCGGTAGTCCCGCAGCCAGGCGCCGATGGCCGCACCGAGCCCGGCGCATGCCAGCGAGGTCAGGGCGGCCAGCCCAGCCAGCACCGGCAGGCGCCCCACGGGTATGCGCACTCCGAAGACGGCCGCGGCGACCGCCAGGGTGACCAGGGTATTGATGCCTCCGGCGATGACGGCGGCGACCAGGGTCCCGGCGGTGACATCCCCCAGGGGGCGCGGGGCGAGCCTGATCTCCTTGACGGTGCGGTGTTCCCACTCGCGCGCGACCATGATCGCGGCGTTGAGGGCGGAGCCCACCATGACCGCGAGGATGACGGCGCTGTGTCCGATGAAGGTGCGCCGCCACACGTCGTCGAGCCGGGTGGTGGTCTGGGTGACGGTGACCGGCGCGGCCCCGGGCATCTGTGCGGCGGCGTAGTCCTGTATGGCGCGGGTCAGCCGCAGGCGGGCGTTCTTCATCATGTCGGTGTTGATGTTGTAGGTCCTGGTGCGTAGTACGGGCGTCTGCCCCGTCTCGATGCGCTCGTCGAAGTCGGCGGGAATGGTGACCACCAGGTGCAGGCGGCCGGTGGCCACCAGGCGTTCGGCCTCGTCGGCGTCGGTGGTCACCACACGGAAGTAGGGGCTGATGTTGCTGCGCAGGTCGCGGATCTCCGCCTCGAAAGCGGCCGCATGCGCGCCCTGTCCCTCGTTGACCAGCCCGACGTTCCACTCGTCCCCGCCGAAGCCGAACAGGATGCCGCACAGGAACATCAGCACCAGCGGGATGAGCATGGGGCCGGTCAGGGCCTGCCGGTCGCGCGCCCACTGGCGCAGGTCCTTGCGGGCGACGGCGCCCACACGGTCGAGGTGCCATCCCGGCCACGAGTTCCGCCCCATCCGGTCGTCCCGCTGACCGTGACGTCTTGGCCTCCTCATAGTCATCATCGGCTTCATTGGTCACTGTCCTCCGGTCAGATGGGTGTAGGCGCGGCGCAGCAGCCAACCGGCCGCCGCCAGAATCGCCGTCGTCGCGCTCAGCACGACGGCGAGGTTGCGGGCCAGGTCTGAGGCGTCGCCGGTGAGGAAGATGCTGCGGGCGCTCATGAAGCGTAGGTGGTGGGCAGTGCCCGGGACAGCTGCCACAGCGCCGTGATCGGCTGCCCCCAGGCGAGCCCGCGCATGGATTCCTCGTTCCCGGACACCAGGAACAGGGCGACCGCCAGGGTGATCAGGCCGACGCCGTCGCCAGGGTCTTCTTCGAGGCGACGCCGACCACCATGCCGATGCCCGCCCCCATGAGCAGCACCACCCCGACGATGCCCGCCATGGCGAGCAGACTGCCGGTGGGACGGAAGCCGAAGCCGACGCCGAGCACCACCAGCACCAGTGCCACCGATGCCAGGGACTGTCCGAGCCCGGATATCACCTTGCCGGCCACGAGCGTGCCGCGGCCGAGCGGGGCCAGCAGCAGGTGTTTGACGGTGCGGTCATTCCACTCCACGGCGATTTGCAGTCCGGTGTTGACCATGGCGGCGTACAGGCAGCCGAACAGCAGCAGGCTGGTGGAGATGTAGCCGAGCATGGTGGGGTCGGTGGACAGCCAGCGCGTCTCCTCCACGCTCAGCACCGGCTCGGTCAATTCCTCGTTGAGGGCGCGTACCACCGCGTCCAGGCGCAGCCGCAGGTTCTTGGAGTAGTCGGAGTTGATGTTGTTCAGCCGCAACTCCAACTGGGCGTCCCCGGCATCTGCGGCCTGGGAGAAGCCTCCGGGATGACGACGACGGCGAGTGCCTCGGCGTCGTCAAAGGCCCTTAACGCGGTTCCGGGCTCGGTGGTGCGCACGTCGTAGTAGGGGCCCTCGTCGGAGTGGATGGTGCGCATGATCTCGATCAGGCGCTCGGCGACGGGGCCGCCGTCCAGGTCGGCCACCATGATCGGGTTGTTGTTGGACACGGGGATGACCAGGGAGTAGAAGAAGATGAACACCAGCGGGATGACCACGCTGATGATCATGAGGAACGGCTGCCGGATGAACCTGGTCCAGTCCTTGACCGCGATGGCAACGGCGGCCCGCACGCCGGTCATGCCTCTCCCCCATCGCGCAGCGCCTTGCCGGTCAGGTGCAGGAACACGTCGTTGAGGTCGGGACGGCGCACCCCCATCAGGGCGGCCCCGGGGTCGTGCTCGGCGAACCAGTCGAGGACGGCGCGGATGGTGGCGGGGGCTCCGTCCGCGGACACTGCGGCGACGCCGTCGCGCCAGGTGATCCCCGTGACGCCGGGCAGCTGCTCCAGCCTGGATCGGGGCGGGAACCACGCACGTCGATGAAGGTCCGGCCAAGTCTGCCGCGCAGTTCGTCGGGAGTGCCTTCGGCAATCAGGGTGCCGTGATCGAGGATGGCGAGGTTATCCGCCAGTGCCTGCGCCTCCTCCATGTAGTTCGTGGTCAGCAGCACCGTGCCGCCGTCGGATGCGATGCGTCGCACGCGTTCCCACAGGGCGGCGCGGGACTGCACGTCCACCCCGAGGGTGGGCTCGTCCAGAACGACGACGCCCGGCTGGGTCAGCAGGGCACGGGCCAGGGCCAGTCGGCGCTGCATGCCGCCGGAGTAGGTGCCCACCCGGTCGCCGCGGCGCTCCGCCAGGCCGACGAGCTCGAGGACCTCGTTGACGCGGGTGCGGCGTTGCGCGCGGGGCACGCCGTACAGGCGGGCGTGAAAGGTGAGATTCTCGTCGGCGCTCAGGTCGTTGTACAGGGCGGTCTCCTGGGGGACTACGCCCAGGCGTTCCCGCACTGCGGTGACGTCGTCGCGCACATCGATGCCCTCCACCAGCACGGTGCCGCCGGTCGATCGCAGCAGGCCGCACAGCAGGTTGACGGAGGTGGTCTTGCCCGAGCCATTGGGACCCAGCAGGCCGAAGACCTGGCCGGGGGCCACGTCGAGGGTGAGCGCCTCGAGCGCGACCAAAGGCCGAGAGCGGCGGCGAGGGAACTCCATACGCAGTTCGCGGAAGCTGATGGCGGGGGTTTCTGAGGGGCTCATGGTTGTCAGGGAACCCCGGTGCGCACCATGATTTCCACTGTGGTGAATAAACGGCGTGGGCGTCCCTCCGGTCCCTCGGACACCCGAGAACGGATCCTGACCGCCGCCCGGGAGCGCTTCGAGCAAGGCGCTACGCCGGCACGTCGCTGCGGTCAATCGCGGCGCAGGCCGATGTGGACCATTCCCTGATCACCTACTACTTCGGTTCCAAGGAGGGACTTTTCCGCGCGGTCGCTGAGCTGGCGTTGAGCCCGGCGCAGGGCTTCGACATCGTGTCCGCCAAGGTGCCGCCCGAGCATCTGGCACCGGCGCTGCTGCGCTCAGCGCTGTCCGCGTGGGACCGCCCTGGCTACCGGGACGGGCTCGCCCGCCTGTTCACCGACGCCCTCGCCTCCGAGGCGGCGCTGCGGGTGCTGCGGGAATATCTGCACACGGAGATGGTCGGGCGCCTGACCGAGTACATCGGGGGTGTGGACGCCGGACGGCGGGCGGCCGCTGCGGCCACGATCTTCTCCGGGCTGTTCCTGACCCGCTATCTGCTGCGCCTCGAGCCGGTCGCCTCGCTTCCGGCCGACGACGTTGTGGCGCAACTGGCCCCCGCCCTGCGCTCGGCTCTGGGTCCGCATGGCCCGGGGGCTACCAGGGCCAATCCGAGGTGAGGTAGGCTCGATGGCACGGTGGCGGAAGCTGTAGGGCCGGGTGCGGCGGATGATGCGTCAGGTGAGGTCCAAGCGCTGCGCCGTCGGGCCGGCGTCAGTTCCCTTCGCGTAGCCAGCGGCCCGGGCGATATTGGTCAAGGTGCGTTCCTCGGGCTCCAAACCAGCCATGGTCTCGAGGAACTGCCGTTCGCGCGTGGGAAGTCGATCCAGGATGCGCTGAACGTGCGCTTCAGCTTCCGGGGCGGCGTCACGCCACCCGGTTCGCACCTGCGCGGCGGTGATGAGATTGCCGGTACCGGCATACCAGGCGCGCTCCCCCGCGAGTTGGAAAAGGAACGGCTCTCCACAAGCGAGTTTCACGATGGCGCGCTGCGCCGCGGGTTCCATGAACACTCGATCCGCGTCGCCGCCGTCGCCGGCGATCGGCCAACCCTCGGTGACGAAGGGCTGGAGCGCGGCCATGAAGGCACCATCGTCTATAGCATCGAGGGTGATGGTGCGGAAACGGCGCGCGAAGGTGGCTCCTGTACGAGCACCCGCCATGTCCGAACACTCGGGCAATCCGGTCAAGTACACGGCGATCGGAAGGCCGCGATCCACCTGCACGCCGCCGGGGACGGCAATGGTCTCCTCGTGCGCGAGGGCGTCGCCTAGCGCGGTCAGCAGTTGCGAGCGGGCGCTCTCATCGGTGATGTTCTGTACTTCGTCGATGTGGATTAGCACCATGACGTCTCGGCGCTGAATGGCTGCGCGGCCGATCTCGATCAGCAAATCAGTCAGCACGGTGTACGGCTCCGGCCCCTCCTGCGCACGCACGGACAGCGAGACACCGGAGATGGCCACGGTCTCTACCCGCCGCAGGAGTTCTGATATGTGCTGCTCACGGGCCATCGCCAGCCCCGCGGCCGACGCCAGATCGAGCAAGGCCACGGCGAGCCGCTTGATGGGGTCAGTTCCGGAAGGGATGCGCAGCTGCGGAGTCACCCAGTCACCGGCGTCGGCGGCGTCACGGGCGATCCGCCGCACCAGCGAGGACTTGCCCGAGCCTGCCTCTCCGAGGATCGTACGGCCCCGCTCATGAATCCCCGCCAAACGTCGTGGTCGCAGCACGTCTCGCCAATCGCTGAGCTGAGCGGCCCGGCCGGCCCACACCTCGGGGACGGTGTCTGAGCCCGGGCTGAACGGCGAATCGAGAGGAGTCCTCGCGTTGATAAGTTTATCAACGGCCGTTGCCTTGATAACTTTATCAAGGCAACGGTGCGCCGGTCCGCGAGCCCCACAGCTCGCCATACCTACCGATCTCGGCGAAGAGGGCGGTAGCGGACTTAGGACCCCACGCGGTCAGGAGTCCTTGCGCTCCTTGAGCGTCACGGGCACTTGGAGTTCTTCGCCGTTACGAATGATCGTCAGCGTCACCTCGTCGCCGGCCGAGTACTGGCGCACGAAGCCGGTCAGGGCGGCCGCCTGGTTGGTGGCCTTGCCGTCGATGGCGGTGATGACATCGCCCACCTCGATGCCGGCCTGATCCGCGGGCGAGCCGGACTCGACGACGCCCACCTCGGCACCCGCCCGAGTGGTGCCGTCAGAAGTGGTGGCACCGCCGTCGCCGATCGACACCCCCAGGTAGGCGTGTGTGGCCGTGCCGGTCTCGATGAGTTGGTCGGCGACCTTCTGAGCGAGGTTGGAGGGAATCGCGAAGCCGATACCGATCGACCCGGCGGAATCCGCGGAGTCGGACAGGCTGGCGATCGAGCTGGTGATGCCGATGACGGCGCCGGTCTCGTCGAACAGCGGGCCACCGGAGTTGCCCGGGTTGATGGCCGCGTCGATCTGAATGGCGTTGGTGTACACCTGCGTGGTGGTGGTCTGGGACTGGCCCAGCAGGCCGCCAAGCTGACCGGGCAGCGCGGATCCGGACTGCTCCTCGGTCTCCTCCTGGGTGGTGACCACGGGGCGGTTCAGGGCGGAGATGATGCCGGTGGTGGCCGTGGAGGATAGCCCCAGCGGATTGCCGATGGCCATGACGTCCTCGCCGGTGACCAGGTCGTCGGAGTTGCCGAACTGGGCGACCGTGAGGTCGCTGGGCGCATCAACCAGTTCGATCACGGCCAGGTCGGTGGTGGGATCGGTGCCTGTCAGCTCCGCCTCGAAAATGCGTCCATCGGCGAGCGTCACCTGAATCTGAGTGGCGCCGGAGACCACGTGGTTGTTGGTGATGATGTGTCCGTCGGAATCGTAAATGACGCCGGAGCCCACGGCGGTACCGTCACTCATGGCGACGGTGATGGATACGACGGAGTTGGATACGGCCGCCGTCACGGCCTCCCAATCGGGGGCGGTGCCGGTGGAGGAGACGGTCTGGGTGGTGGAGCCCGTGGCGATCGCGGTGGGCGCGGACACGGAGGCTGTGCGCGCGTCGTCATTGTCGAAGTAGTGCAACGCGGCCACGGTCCCGCCGGAGGCGAGCAGCGCGGTGACCAGGGACGTGGCAATGACGCCGCCCCAGCCGGGGCCGCGACGGCGACCGGCGGGATCAGGTGCAGCGGGCACAGGCTGATAGGGGGACTGGGCGTAGGCCCCAGAGCCCGTGCCGGCTCCGGGCTGTCCGTAGGGAGAGGAGGATGGGGTAGAGGCACGGTCGAAGCTGTAGCCGGCAGGCGGTTGCGGCGCGGAGGTGTAAGGCGAGGAGCCCGCACCACCCGACAGCTGCTGAGTTTCATCGCCGGCTGGCTGCTCGGCGTCACCGGATCCGGTAAAGGGCTCGTTCGTGCTCATGGGTCTCCTCCTCGGGCCGTTGGCCCGTTCACTAAACGCATCTCACCTAATACGCATGACCTGGATCATCACCGACACTAATCTGGGACTTGCCTGTGAACCAGTGTGTGAAGCGCCGCCGGCGCCTTGGGGCTACGTCACGCGGGGGCTGCGGTCCTCGGTCGCGGTGGTCGGGTGCACGTGCACGAGGCTCAGCCCGTGCACGGGCTGGTCCAGGATTGCTCGCAGTGCGGCGAGGTTGGTGGGTCGGTGAATCTGGGCGCCCAGCGCGGTCGCGAGCGCAACGAGGTCGGTGGCCTGCGGCGTGGTGAAGTAGCGAGCCAGGTCGGCGGGCGGGGTGACGTCCGGGTACTCCAAGGTGGAGAAGATGGCTCCCCCGCCGTCGTCGATGACGATGACCTGCAGGTCGGGCTCGGCCTCCAAGCTTCCGCGCGACAGGCTCATGGCGTCGTGCAGGAAGGCGAGGTCGCCGACGACGGCGCGCACGGGCCCGGCTGTGATGGCGGCGCCGAGCGCGGTGGCAAGGGTGCCGTCGATACCGGCCAGGCCCCGGTTGGCGATCGCCGCCGGCGCGGGGCCGTGGGCGGGCGCGGCCAGCCGGTCCAGGCGGCGAATGGTCAGGGAGGAGCCGACGACGAGCAGGGGTGCGGCGTCGCCGGGGGGCGCGCAGGGCGGCGTCCCACACGGCGGTGACGGCGGCGTCCGCGCTGAGGGGGTCTGCTTGCGCCGGGGCGGGGACG
>NZ_MTPX02000078.1 GCF_002154335.2 Actinomyces ruminis | reverse complement strand
GCCCGGAGGCACTTGCGGCGGGCAGTGGGCGCGGCGCGGGCACGCGGGCGGCGGAGGCGGCGGCGTCGTCGAGCAGGGCCATGATGCGCACGGCCGCGCCGGCCGAGGTGACCAGCTGGACGGAGGCAGGCCCCAGGGCGGCGGAGGCCTCGAAGGCACTCAGCGGCACCAGCGCAATCACAGCCAGCCACACCGGCGCCAGGCGCCCGTCCGCCACGGCCTGGGTGCCTACGAGCAGGTTGCCGAGCACGGCCAGCCCCATGGCGGTGGTGTCGATGACGGCGGCCAGCGCGGCGGGCCGGGCCGCCCGGTCGCGGGTGGCGGCGAGGTGCGTCTCCAAGCCGGCGAGGTCGCTCATGGTGCGGGGCATGCGGCCGGACACGCGCAGCTCGTCCGCGTCATTGAGCAGGTTCACGACGGCGGCCGACAGGTCGGTGGCCTGCTCCTGGCGCGCCAGCTCGGCGGCGCGGGCCGAGCGGATGGTCACCAGTGGTCCGGCCACACCCGAGAGCAGGAGACACACGGCCAGGATCGCGCCGGCCGGGGGATATACCAGGGCCAAGCCCAGGCTGGTGGCCGTCCCCAGCACGGCGGCCACCGCAATCGGCAGCAGCGAGCGCACCACCAGGTCTCCGACCGCGTCCACATCGGCCCCCACCCGTGCCAATACGTCCCCGCGGCGCAGCCCGGCGACCGTGTCGGTGCGGGCGGCGGCCAGGATCTCGTACAGGCGGGTGCGCAGAGAGCTCATGCCGCGCAGCGCGGTGTCGTGAGACAGCAGGCGCTCGCAGTAGCGCAGCACGGACCGGGAGATGCCGAATAGGCGCACCGCCACCGGCGCCACACCGAGCGCCGCCACCTCCGTGGCCTCGGCGGCGCGGGCAATCATCCAGGCGGCCACGGCGGACAGGCCGACCGCGCTGGCCAGGCCGAGGGAGCCGACGATGGCGGAGGCGGCGAAGCGGGCGCCGTTCAGGTCGAGCAGGGTCACGGCGCGGCGCAGGGCGCGGCGCTCGACGCGAGTCAGGACGGCGCTCATCGATCATCTCCGGAGAATGCGAGTGCGCCCGTGGCGGCGGCGGAGTTTGCCGCGGGGGCGACGGCTCCGCTCGGATCCGCTCCGGGGACGGGCCGGGAGGTCACTGCGACGACGTCGTCGGCCAGGGCCACCAGCGCCGCCCGGTGGGCGATCACCACGACGGTGCGGCCGGCCGCGCGCAGGGCGTTCACGGTGTTCAGTACCCGCGCCTGACTGGCCGCGTCCAGGTGGGCGGTGGGTTCGTCCAGCAGCACCAGCGGGGCGTTGGTGACCAGGGCACGGGTGAGGGCCAGGCGCTGGCGCTGTCCGACCGACAGGCCTACGCCGCCCTGGCCCACGCGCGTGTGCCAGCCCTCGGGCAGGGCGGCGACCACGGCGTCGAAGCCGGTGGCCGTGGCGGCGTCTGCCAGGCGGGCGGGACCTGGGTGGTACCGGCTGCACCGTCCGGTCGTGCGGGTGGGGCAGCCGCACCCGCCTGGGCCGGACCGTAGGCGGCAGCGGCGGGGCCGAGGACGTTCTCCAGCAGCGTGCCGGCCACGATCACGGGGCGCTGCGGCACCCAGGCGATCTGCTCCCACCAGGAGGCGGGGTCGACGTCGGCCAGGTCCACACCCGACCCATCGGGGGCCACCACCCGCACCCGGCCGCGGTCGGGTGCCAACAGACCGAGTAGTAGGCCGGCGGCGGTGGTCTTACCGACTCCGGAGCGCCGGTGAGCGCCACCACCCGGCCGGGGCGGATCGTGGCCGTGAGGTCGGCGGGCGCCCAGATGCCGCGGGCGGCCACGGACACCTGCGCAAACTCGATGCGGGCCGTGCGCAGGTCGGGGGCGAGGACGACGCCCGGCGTCGGCGCGGGCTGTTCCAGCACCGCGAACACCGCCTCGGCGGCGGCCACCCCGTTGGCGGAGGCGTGGAACTGGAAACCGACCTGGCGCAGCGGCTGGTAGACCTCCGGGGTGATCATGATGACCAGCAGGCCGGTGGCCAGGTCCAGGCGCCCGTACAGCAGCCGGAAGCCCACCTCGACGGCGACGATCGCCACCGACAGGGTGGTGATGAACTCCAACACCGCGCCGGACAGGAAGGCCACCCGCAGCGTGGACATGGTGGTGGCGTTGTAGGCGCGGCCGAGCTCGCGCACCCGCCGGGTGGGACCGGCCTGACGGCCCAGTGCCTTGAGGGTGGGTAGACCCGCCAGCAGGTCCAGCAGCTGGCTGCCCAGCCGTTCCATGGTGCGCAGCCGGGCCTCGGAGTGGGCCTGGGTGAGGCGGCCGATCAGGATCATGAAGATCGGGATCAGCGGGATGGTGCAGGCCACCGCGATCGCGGAGGGCAGGTCCTGGGTGAGCAGGACCAGGCCGGTGGCGGGGGCGACGGTGGCGGCCAGCAGCAGCTGCGGCAGGTAGCGGGTGAAGTAGGGCTCGAGGTCATCCAGACCGCGGGTGAGCAGGGTGGCGGTGTCGGCGCCGTGGACGGCCCGCCAGCGCGGCCCCAGGACGGCGGCGCGCTGCAGGACCTGGCGACGCAGATCGACGGTGACGTCCACGGCGGCGCGGTGGGCGCGTGACTCCTGCGCG
Organism: Actinomyces ruminis; assembly: GCF_002154335.2. Taxonomy (GTDB): domain Bacteria; phylum Actinomycetota; class Actinomycetes; order Actinomycetales; family Actinomycetaceae; genus Actinomyces; species Actinomyces ruminis. The sequence goes on along the minus strand of NZ_MTPX02000078.1, from coordinate 16,957 downwards.
TACAGCACTAGCGCCCGGACCGCTACCACCCCGGCCAGCATCGCGATTGCGGGCCGCACCGCGCCGGGGGTGGCGGCGCCGGTGATGACCGGGGAGATGGCGTGGGCGATGAGGTAGGCCTGGGCGACGACCAGCAGCGCAGTAAGCGCGCCGGTGAGCGCCGTGGTGGCGATGTAGCGCCGGGCCGCGGCTGCGTAGCGCATGAGTCGGGGGTCCAACGGCTTCACCTAAACAGCATAGTGCCGGAGTGGGACCGTGGTCCCGGGAGTGGGTTCTCGGTGGGGCGTTGGAGTGGTGGCGCTCCGCCGCGCATATGGCTCCGCCTTCGTGTTATCTGCTTGTCTGTCAGGAGGTCGGAGTCGCATAATGGTGGGGAGCCACCCGGAGGTGACCGGATGGCTCCCCGAGGCAGGCAGTTCAACCGAACCATCTGCTGAGGGCATCCACAAGGACACCAATGGCCCGGACCAGATGAGCGAGTGATTCGAGCAGTTCGCTCAGCTGCCGGGCCATTCCCTTGCCCTTGCGGACTTTGGCATGTCGGCCTTTCGGTTTGGACATGGCCCCCGCCTCCTTCCTGGCTCCTAACCTTCCCGGCCAAGGACATGGAGTGTTCCGAGAGGAGGTGCCGAAGAAGGCGCCTTCAGGATATTCGTGGGCGCCGACACGTATAGGAGGTGCATCCTCTGCCCGCGTGCGGCTTGCCGCCGGCGTGGAATTCGCTGCGCGGCGGCCGGTATTGTCACCAGTGGGGACAAACGGACCTGGCGGCGTTGGCGGCCGCGGGCGAAACGTTGGAATCATGCGGGTGGAGGTTCGCCCCTGGTGGGTGTTCAGGCTCGTTTGTCCCGAATCATGACAATCACCCCTGGGGGACTCCGCCAGGGCGGGCCGTCCTCGGGCGTGGTCCAGGGTGAGCTCGCCGACGCTATGGACTTCGCCGAGCATGACGAGCTCATGGAGTCCCAGGAGGAGGCTCGCAAGGCCGCGGGGTGTCAACGGGTGCTGCGGGCGAGCTGCCTGACCGTCGGCGGGGCGTCAGTGGATGCCCCGGGCGGGGCGCCTTGCCGGGAGCGGGGCGTCGATGTGCGGGGCGCGCCTCAGTGGTCGGCCGACACCGGCTGGGCGTTGTCGCGTACGCGCGTGGGGTGCAGTCCGCCGGCGTGGGGGTCGATCCGTTCGGCGTTGATGCGCGCGGAGAAGGTCCGGTACCCCCAGATCGTGTAGAAGAGCACGACCGGCAGGAAGACGACGGCGACTACGGTCATGATTGCCAGCGTGGCGTCGGCGGAGGTGGCCTGCGCGATGGTCAGCGAGTAGGCGGGATCGATCGAGGAACGCATGACGTCGGGCGTCATGGCGGTGAAGATGAGCGCTCCGACCCCGGCGATGCCGGCGAAGTGCAGGCCGAAGGCGAGCCCTGTCGACCACGGAACGAGGCCGCAAGCGAGCCGACGAGCGCCACCGCCGCCGCTGCCAGCGGCAGCCAGGCCCAGGCGGTGGCCGAGTAACCGGTCGCCCACACGCCCCAGACGGCGGCAACCACCGTCGAGACGATCCCGCAACGCCGGGCGAAGGCACCCGCCCGCACCGACAGGTCGCCGGCGGTCTTCAGCGCGGTGAACAGGGCCCCATGCGTGAGGAACAGCAGGCAGGTGGCCGCGCCACCCAGCAGGGTGAAGGGCGTAAGCAGGCTGAAGAAACCACCGGTGAGCAGGTGGGAGCGCCGGCGATCAGCGCGTCGGCAGGCACTTCGGTGGGCGGCACGGGCGCGCCGCTGGCGGTGTCGACCACCTCGATCTCCATGCCCTGCACCATGTTCGCGAAGGCCGCACCCCACAGGATCGAGGGCAACCAGGCGGCGACGGTGTGCGCCCAGTCCCACCGGTCGCGCCAGGTCTGGTCGTTGATCCGGCCGCGCCACTCGATGGCGCACACGCGCACGATCAGGCACAGCAGGATGAGGAATAGCACCAGGTAGGCGCCGGAGAACAGGGTGCCGTACCACTCGGGGAAGGCGGCGAAGGTGGCGCCGCCGGCGGTCAGCAGCCACACCTCGTTGCCGTCCCAGTGGGGACCGATGGTGTGCACCATGCACGCCGCTCGCGCTCGTCACGGCCGAGGATCTTCAGCAGCATGCCCACGCCGAAGTCGAAGCCCTCCAGGGTCAGGTAGCCGACCCAGAGGATCGCAATGAGGATGAACCAGAGGACGGAGAGTGTCACGGCGGGCTCCACGGGCTAGTCGGATTGGGTGTTGGTCAATGGCGGCGTCGGCGGGCGCGGGCTTGGGCGGCTACTTCGGTGAGCATCGGGTGGTGCGGCGGCTAGTACTGGAAGGACAGCAGCGCTTCGGCGTCATCGTCGCCCGGGTGCCGGGCAGCGTCGTCGACGACGACGTCGGCCACCTGGGTGCGCACGCCCTCGCGGACGTAGCGGCGCAGCAGCAGGAACCACACGACGCCGAGGGCGGCGTACAGCAGCGTGAAGCCGATCAGCGACGCCAGCACGGTGCCGGAGGCGACGGTGGGGGAGACGCCGTCGGCGGTGAGCATGTAGACCTGGGAGACGGGGTCGGCGAGGTTGGGTACCACCACCCAGGCTGGCGACCGATCTCGGTCATGATCCAGCCGAAGGAGCAGGCCACGAAGGGCAGCCACATGCTCCACAGGGCGATCTTGCCCAACCGCGGGGAGTCGACCAAGCGGCCGCGACGCGTCAGCCACAGGGCGACGGCGCCGATGGCGATGGCGAGCATGCCCAGGCCGATCATCAGGCGGAAGGACCAGAAGGTGACCATCTCGTTGGGGGTGTAGTCCACGCCGTCGCCGTAGCGTTCGGCGTACATCTCCTGGGCGTCGTTCAGGCCCATGATCTCGGCGTTGGGATCGTTGGTGGCCATGAAGGAGTACACGTAGGGGACGGTGATCAGGTGGGTGGCGGTGCCGTCGGCGCAGGAGCCGAAGGCGGCCACGGTGAAGCCTGCGCCGGACTCGGTCTCGCACAGCATCTCGGCGGCCGCCATCTTGGCGGGCTGCTCCTCGGCGACCAGCTGCCCCTGGATGTGACCGGAGCCGGCGGTGAGGACGCCGGCGATGACCATGGTGACCGCGCCGAAGCGCGTCATGCGGCGCCACAGCTGCCGCGCCTCGAAGTCCTGCCCGGCGCGCGTGGCCTTGATCATCCACCACGCGGACACCCCCAGGATGAGCGTGCCGGCCACGAGGAAGGCCGAGGCCAGCACGTGCGCCACGGTGACCCACAGGATCTTGTTGCCCAGCACCTCGAAGAACCCGCCGATGCCGTCCAGTTCCGCCCGGCCGGTGTCCGGGTTCACGATGGCGCCCACCGGGTGCTGCATCCAGGAGTTGGCGGCGAGGATGAAGAAGGCGGACAGGTTGGTGCCCAGGGCGACCATCCAAATGCACAGGTTGTGCAACTTGGGGGACAGGCGGTCGCGGCCGAAGATCCACAGGCCCAGGAAGGTGGACTCCATGAAGAAGGCCAACAGGCTTCGAAGGCCAGGGGCGCGCCGAAGATGTTGCCGACGAACCGAGAGTACTCCGACCAGTTCATGCCGAACTGGAACTCCTGAACGATGCCCGTGGCCACGCCGAGCGCGAAGTTGATCAGCAGGAGGTTGCCGAAGAACCGGGTGGCGACTCGCCACTGCTCGTTGCCGGTACGCAGGTGGAGCGTCTCCATGAGCGCCACCAGCGGAGACAGGCCGATGGTTAGCGGCACCAGTATGAAGTGGTAGACGGTGGTGATGCCGAACTGCCATCGAGCCACGTCGAGGGAGTCGAGCGCCATGGGGGCGAGGCTCATCTGCGCCGCCTTTCGCGAGGACCATGGGAAATATAAGAAGAACCTTACTGGGGTCGCCCAGTAGATAGGCCAAGTATAGGCGGTGGTTGACAGCGTGTCGCGAAAAAACACGACTCGTTACGCGGCTGTGCGCAGGGGCGGTCGGCGCGGCCGGTGGCCGGCCCGCCGCCCACTTCGGTTTGGACCGCCCGCGTCGGTTTGGACCGCCTGCGTCGGTTTGGACCGCTTACGTCGGTTTGGACCGCCCCAGTTGCACACAACGGCGGTCCAAACAGGGAACAGGGGTCCAAACAGGGGATAGCGGTCCAAACAGGGAACAGGGGTCCAAACAGACTTTCGAGGTCCAATCCGGGGGCGCTGCGCCCCGTCGTCCTGTCCGCCGTGGGCGAGAGGACGGTGCCGCCAGCGCGACCGCCACCCGGTCGGCTTACAGCTGTGGGATACTCCTGCTGGCACCGGCCGTCCCGTACCGGCAGTCGGTGTCCGACCCTCGGCCGAGACCGCCCGGAAGAATTGCGCCGCTCAGAGCGCCGCCGCACTTCCGCAATGTGCGAGTTCCGCCGCAGGCCGGCGCCGCAAGGCGCACACGTAGGCTTTTAGCTCCCCGTCAGGGGAGCGCGACCGCGCCACGGCGCCGCGGGTACGGCGGAGCTGTAGCGCCCGAAAGTGCAGATAGACCCATGTCCCCTTCGTCATCGCGCTCACGCGACTCCCAGACTCAGGGCTCCGAGGAGACTCCCGAGACAACCGCCCCCAAGCGCCCCGCCCGCCGGCACCGCCGAGTCACCGCTGCCGTGACTACGCCGGAGACAGCTCCCGACGCACCAAGCATGAGTGCCGACGCCGCAGACGCCGAGGCGCAAGCGGCGTCCGCACAGCTCGAGGGCGTCGAAGCCGGTAAGAGCGCTGCATCCGCGGAAACGCCCGAGGACACCGACACCGCGGCCGCCGAGGCCGCCGATGACACCGATGGTGCTGCGGAGGTGGAAGCCCCCGACGCTGCCGAGATCACGGACGCTGCAGACGCCGAGGCCGTCGAAGACACTCAAGACACAGAAGACTCCGAGGCCGAAGACTCCGAGGCCGAGATGGCGTGGCCGCCGACGCGCAGGACGAGGACGCCGAGCCCGAACCCGGGGCCGAATTCGCATCTGAGACCGGTGCGGGCGCACCCACACCGGTGCTGGAGGAGGATTTGCCGGAGTCGGAGGAGCCGCAGCTGCCCGCCGCGTCGCTGCTGTTCCAGGCTCCCGATCCGGCGCTGGCCCGACGGCGGCGCCGCAAGGTGAAGGTAGCCGCCACTACCCCCGCCCAGGCCCAGCCGGCCCAGTCGACCTCCGAAACCGCCTCACACCGGGACCAGGACGTCCCGATCGCCGATTCCACCGCGGTCGCCTCCGGTGGCGCCGACGCCGCCACCGACTCCGGCGAGGCCGCCACCGACACCCACGCCGGTGGCGGACGCCGGCGTCGTCGTCGCGCGACCGCTGCCTCCACCACGCCCGAGCACGTGGAGGAGGCCGCCCCCGCCAAGCGCCGTGCCCGCGACGCCGACGTCGACGAGGCCGCCTCCGCCGAGTCCGTCCCGACCGAGGATGTGGAAAGCGCTACGGACACAGAAAGCACCGAGGGCACCGAGAACAACAAAGACGCCTCCACCGGCCGCCGCAAGCGCCGTCGCGGTGGACGCGGACGGCGCGCCCGCTCCCGCGCTGAGGGCCGGGGCGCCGCGACCGAGGCCGTCGACGACGCCGATGAGGCCAATGAGGCGGCCGCCGATGCTGCGGACGGTGTGCAGGCCGACCAGGCCTCCGCCGAGACGCCGGAGGAGAGCACCGGAAGCTCGCGCCGTCGCCGTCGTCGTTCCCGCAGCCGCTCCGACGCCGCCCGGGACGAGATCACCGCGCTCAAGGGCTCCACCCGCCTGGAGGCCAAGCGCCAGCGCCGCCGGGAGGGGCGCGCCGCGGGCCGACGTCGTCCCATCATCACCGAGGCCGAGTTCCTCGCCCGCCGCGAGAGCGTCGACCGGCAGATGGTGGTGCGCGAGCAGGACGGCCTGAACCAGATCGCCGTCCTGGAGGACGGGCTGCTGGTGGAGCACTACGTCGCCCGCCACACCCAGACCTCGCTGGTCGGCAACGTGTACGTCGGCCGCGTGCAGAACGTGCTGCCGTCCATGGAGGCAGCCTTCGTGGACATCGGCAAGGGCCGCAACGCCGTGCTGTACGCCGGCGAGGTCAACTGGGACGCCGCCGGCATGGAGGGCAAGCCGCGCCGCATCGAGGACGCCCTGGCCAGCGGTGACACCGTCCTGGTGCAGGTCACCAAGGACCCCATCGGGCACAAGGGTGCGCGCCTGACCAGCCAGATCACCCTGGCCGGCCGCTACCTGGTGCTGGTGCCCGGAGGCACCATGACCGGCATCTCCCGCAAGCTCCCGGACACCGAGCGCAACCGGCTGAAGAAGATCCTCAAGCGGATCGTCCCCGACGACGCCGGCGTGATCGTGCGCACCGCCGCCGAGGGCGCCGGGGAGGAGCAGCTCGCCGACGACATCAAGCGGCTCGTGGCCCAGTGGGAGTCCATTGAGAAGAAGTCCTCCCAGGTGCTCAAGGGCTCCGGCAAGGCGCCCGTGCTGCTGAAGGAGGAGCCCGAGCTGGCCGTGCGCGTGGTCCGCGACGTGTTCAACGAGGACTTCCGCAAGCTCATCGTGCAGGGGCCCGACGCTGGAGGACCATCTCCACCTACGTGTCCGACCTCAGCCCCGAGCTGACCGATCGCCTGGAACACTGGGTCAGCCCCGAGGATGTGTTCGCCGCCCACCGCATCGATGAGCAGCTCGCCAAGGGCTTCGACCGCAAGGTCTGGCTGCCCAGCGGCGGCACGCTGATCATCGACCGCACCGAGGCCATGACCGTCATCGACGTCAACACCGGACGCTTCACTGGCGGTGCGGACGGCACCCTGGAGGAGACCATCACCCGCAACAACCTCGAGGCCGCCGAAGAGATCGTGCGCCAGCTGCGCCTGCGCGACATCGGCGGCATGGTGGTGATCGACTTCGTGGACATGGTGCTGGAGTCCAACCGCGACCTGGTGCTGCGCCGTCTGGTGGAGTGCCTGGGCCGCGACCGCACCCGCCACCAGGTCACCGAGGTCACCTCGCTGGGGCTGGTGCAGATGACCCGCAAGCGCGTCGGGCAGGGGCTGGTGGAGGCCTTCTCCACCCCCTGCGAGTGCTGTGGCGGGCGCGGCTTCATCGTCCACGAGCACCCGGTGGAGAACCAGGCCGTGGATATGTCCGCATCCGCTGCGCGCAGTGCCGGCTCCGGGCGTGGTCGCCGGGGCCGCGACGACGACGGCGCCAAGCCCGAGGGGAAGCCCGCCAAGGGCTCGGGCAAGTCGGGTAAGTCCTCCGGCAGGTCCGGTCGCTCTGGTGTGCGCGGAAAGTCCGCTCAGGCGGACGAGGACCGGGACGACGCCGCCCGCTCGGCCGTGCGCGGCGCCCTGGCGCAGATCGCGGCGGCTGCCGAGCACGCTCACGAGCAGGCCCAGGCCGAGGGGAGCGGTGCGGCCGCCGCGCCGACCGAGGCCGACGCCGGGGAGTAAACGGCGGCAGCGGGTACCTGCGGCGGGCGTTACCGCTCTTGCGGCGGGTGCCCGCTGCTCCCATCTGATAGCCCCGCCGTCGTCTCGGAGCGCCCCTCCAAGTGGCGGGGTGCGGAAGAACACAGGTCCGGCGGGCGCCCACAGGTTGGTGTCTCCCGCCAGATCGCATAAAGTAATCCGGCGGTGCCTTCCGCACCATTGCCCGAATAGTCGCCCGCAAGCGGTGGAGCAACGCTCCCGGGAGCGGGCGGCTAGAAGATACGACAGAGATGAGCAGTCAAGTGGTCTACGCGATCGTCAAGGCCGGCGGCCGTCAGGAGAAGGTCTCCGTCGGTGACGTCGTGGTTGTCGACAAGCTTGCCGGCGAGGTCGGCGATGAGGTAACCCTCACCCCCGTCATGCTGGTGGATGGAGACAAGGTGACCGCTTCCGCCGCGGACCTGGCCAAGTCCTCCGTCAAGGCCGAGATCGTCGGCGACGAGAAGGGCCCCAAGATCAACATCCTCAAGTTCAAGAACAAGACGGGCTACCGCAAGCGCCAGGGTCACCGCGCCAAGCTCACCGCCATCAAGGTCACCGCGATCGGCTGAGCGGGCCGCCCCGCCGCAGTATCCTTTCAGGCAACAGCGAAACAGAAAGAAGCCCCGACATGGCACACAAGAAGGGTCTTGGTTCCTCCCGCAACGGCCGCGACTCCAACGCCCAGCGCCTCGGCGTGAAGCGCTTCGGCGGCCAGTTCGTCAAGGCCGGTGAGATCATCGTCCGCCAGCGCGGCACCCACTTCCACCCCGGCAACAACGTCGGCCGCGGCAAGGACGACACCCTGTTCGCCCTGACCGCCGGCAACGTTGACTTCGGTACCTTCCGCGACCGCAAGGTCGTCAACGTCGTCGCATCCGAAGGCTGACACAGCCTCCATCACCATGACGGTATCCGCGAGGGCGGGCGGCTTCGGCCGTCCGCCCTCGCGCATGCCGGCCCCCGGGGCACCGCCCCGCAGCGCCCGAGGAGACGCCCATGCCCAGCTTCATCGACCGGGTGGTCCTGCACGTCGCCGGCGGCGACGGCGGCCATGGCTGCACGTCGATTCACCGTGAGAAGTACAAGCCGCTGGCCGGCCCCGACGGCGGCGACGGCGGCCACGGCGGCAGCGTCATTCTGACCGCCGACCCGCGCGTGACCACGCTGCTGACCTACCACCGCTCTCCGCACCGCATCGCCGGCTCCGGCGCCCCCGGCCAGGGCGGCTGGCACCGCGGCGCGACGGCGAGGACCTGGTGCTGCCCGTGCCGCTGGGCACCGTCGTCAAGGACGCCGACGGCGGCGTGCTGGCGGACCTGACCGCCGCCGGCGAGCGCGTGGTGGTCGCCGAGGGCGGCCCGGGCGGCCGAGGCAACTTCTCCCTGGCGTCCCCCAAGCGCAAGGCCCCCGGCTTCCACCTGCTGGGGGAGCCGGGCGAGGCCCGTGACGTCACCCTGGAGCTGAAGACCGTCGCCGACGTCGCCTGGTCGGCTACCCCAGCGCCGGCAAGTCGTCCCTGATCGCCGCCATGAGCGCCGCTCGTCCCAAGATCGCCGACTACCCCTTCACCACGCTGACTCCCAACCTGGGGGTGGTGGAGGCCGGGGAGATGCGCTACACCATGGCGGACGTGCCCGGGCTGATCCCGGGGGCGAGCCAGGGCAAGGGCTGGGCCTGGAGTTCCTGCGCCACATTGAGCGCTGCGCCGTGGTGGTGCACGTGCTGGACTGCGCCACCCTGGAGCCGGGCCGCGATCCGCTCAGCGACTTCGACACCATTGAGGCCGAGCTGGCCGCCTATGCCGACCGACTCGGCCGCGACGAGGCCGACCCGGCCCGTACCGGGCTGGCGCCGCTGATGGAGCGTCCGCGCGTGGTGGTGCTCAACAAGGTCGACGTCCCCGAGGCCGCCGACCTGGCCGAGCTGGTGGAGACGGACCTGAAGGCCCGCGGCCTGCCTGTTTTTACCGTCTCCGCCGTCTCCCACGCGGGGCTGTCCCAGCTGTCCTTCGCCCTGGCCGAGCTGGTGCAGCAGGCCCGCGCCCAGGCCCCGGCCGTCGCCGAGCCCGCGCGCCCCATCATCCGTCCCGCCGCGGTTGGCCGCCGCGCCGCTCAGGCGACCGCTACCGTGGCGGTCATCCAGCACCCCGCCGAGGGCACCGTCTACCAGGTGCGTGGGGACAAGCCCGAGCGCTGGGTGCGCCAGACCGACTTCTCCAATGACGAGGCGGTCGGCTACCTGGCCGACCGGCTGGCTGCCGGCGGCGTCGAGGACGAGCTGGCCAAGGCCGGCGCCCACGCGGGGGACACCGTGCTGATCGGCGACGTCGAGGGCGGAGTCATCTTCACCTGGGAGCCGTCCATGACCACCGGTGCGGAGCTGCTGGGCGCCCGCGGCACCGACGCCCGCCTGGAGGATCGTCACCGCCGCACCAACGCCGAGCGGCGCGAGCGCTACCACGAGCGGATGGACGCCAAGGAGGCCGCCCGCCAGCAGCTGCGCGACGAGGCCGCCGAGGGGCTGTGGACCGACGCCGCCGAATGGGAGGACGCATGAACACCGGACAGCCCGGGGGCCGGGACGTCGGCGCCGGAGACGGGGCCGCGCGCCAGAATGCGGGCGCCGGCGAAGTCGGCCTGCGCCCCGATGCGCTGCCGGAGGGCGCGCGCGTCGTCCTCAAGGTCGGCTCCTCCTCACTGACCCGCCCCGACGGCGGACTGGACCTGAACCGCATCGACATCTTCGCCGGGCTGTTGGCCGGCATGCGCCGCCGCGGGCACGACGTCGTGCTGGTCTCCTCCGGAGCGGTAGCCGCCGGCCTGGTCCCGCTCGGGCTGGAGACCCGCCCCGGCGAACTGCGTCTGCTGCAGGCCGCCGCCTCCGTGGGCCAGGGGCGCCTGGTCTCCCGCTGGCAGACCGCGCTCAGCGCCTATGGGGCGGTCACCGCGCAGGTGCTGCTGACCGCCCAGGACGTGGCTGTGCGCAGCCACTACCGGACCGTGCGCGCCACCTTCGACACCCTGCTGTCCATGGGGGCGGTGCCGGTAGTCAATGAGAATGATGCCGTGGCCACCACCGAGTTCAACCTGGGGGACAACGACCACCTGGCCGCCCTGGTGTCCCACCTGGTGACCGCCGACGTGCTCATCCTGTTCACCGACGTAGACGGCATGTGGACTGCCCGCCCGGGCACGCCCGGCGCCCGCCCGGTGCGCTACGTGGGTGGCACCGGTGAGCTTGCGGGGTACGGGTCGACGGCGACGCCGGCGCCCTGGGCACCGGCGGCATGGCCACCAAGGTGCAGGCCGCCACCATCGCCTGCGCCTCCGGCACGGCCACGATCATCGCCGACGCCGACGACGCCCCACGGCTGCTCGGCGGGCGCACCATTCCCGCCGACCTGGGCACCTGGTTCGCCCCCACCGGGCCGCACCGCTCCAGCCGACGCCTGTGGATGGCGCACGCCTCCATGCCCGAGGGCCGGGTGCTGGTCGACGCCGGGGCTGCTCGGGCCGTCACCGAGGGGAAGAAGTCCCTGCTGCTGCCCGGCGTCGTCGGCGTGGACGGGGAGTTCGAGTCCGGCTCCGTGGTGGAGATCGTGGGTCCGCAAAGGGTGCTGGCTCGCGGTATCTGTCGCTACGCCTCCTCCGAGATCGAGGAGGTGCTGGACGCCCGGGGACGCGGCGCCCCCGCCCCCGCGACCACGTGGCCCCGGTGGTGCACCGCGACGATCTGGCCGAGCTGCCCCGCACCGCGGGCGGCTGAGGCCTGCCCCTACTCACGCTCCGCCCGCCGATCTCTGACATTTGCCTGCACCAGCGCATGAGTGATGCCGAGCGTCCGATCGCGCCTACCCACCCGGCCCGACGGCGACTAGAGTCGGGTGTTATGACGACTTCACCTGCAGCTGCCGCCAACGACGCCGAAGCACTGGTTGCCGCCACCGCCAGCGCCGCCCGCCAGGCCCAGCGCGCCCTGGCCGGCGTGAACCGGGAACGCAAGGACGCCGCCCTGCACGCCCTGGCGGACGCCTTGACCGCCCGCGCCGACTTCATCCTCGCCGCCAACGCCCGGGACCTCGAACGCGCCCGCGCCGCCGGCATGAAGCCGGGACTGATCGACCGCCTCGCCCTGGACGGCGAGCGCATCGCCGCCATCGCCGACTCCCTGCGCGAGATCGCCGCCCTGCCCGACCCGGTGGGGCAGATCGTCGACGGGCAGACCCTGCCCAACGGGCTGCGGGTGCGGCGGGTGCGCGTGCCCCTGGGCGTGGTCGGCATGATCTACGAGGCCCGCCCCAACGTGACCGTGGACGTCGCCGCCCTGACCCTGAAGTCCGGCAACGCGTCGTGCTGCGCGGCGGCAGCGCGGCCGCGGACACCAACGCCGCCATCATCACCGTGCTGCGCGAAGCCTTGACGGCGGCGGGTCTGCCCGCCGACCTGGTCACGACCATCGACCCGGCGGGTCGCGCCGGGGCGACCGCCCTCATGCACGCGCGCGGCCTGATCGACGTGCTTGTGCCGCGCGGCGGTGCGGGCCTGATCCGCACCGTGGTGGAGGAGTCGAGTGTGCCCGTGATCGAGACCGGCTCCGGCAACTGCCACGTGTATGTGGATGCCGCCGCCGACCTCGCCGCAGCTGTCGACATCATTGTCAATGCCAAGACCCAGCGGGTGGGCGTGTGCAATGCCGCCGAGACGCTGCTAGTCCATCGCTCCGCCGCCTCCGCCTACCTGCCGGCGGCCGCGGACGCCCTGTGGGAGCGCGGTGTCATTCTTCATGCCGACGCCGCCGCCCGCGCCTGCGTAGAGGAGCAGGCTTCCGCCCAGGGCCGCTCGGAGCTGCTGGTGGACGCCACCGAGGCGGATTGGGAAACCGAATACGGTAGCCTGGATCTGGCGGTGCGCGTGGTCGACACCATTGACGACGCGATCGCCCACATCACCGCATACTCGACCGGACACACCGAGGCGATCCTGACGCAGGACGTGACCGCCATGAACCAGTTCGTCAGCCAGGTCGACTCGGCCGCCATCATGGTTAACGCCTCCACCCGCTTCACAGACGGCGGGCAGCTGGGCCTGGGTGCCGAGCTGGGCATCTCCACCCAGAAGCTCCACGCCCGCGGCCCCATGGGCCTGGCGGCGCTGACCACCACCAAGTGGGTCGTCGAGGGAGAGGGGCACGTGCGCCCCTGACCCGGCGGCCCGGAGCCCCGCCGTCGCCCGGCGTCGGGGCGTATGCAGCAGGAGGGAGCAGTCGTGAACCCTGACCGAGGCAGAGCGCTGGCGGTAGGTGTTGCCGTCGCGGCCGCCGTGCTGCTGATCTGCGTGGCCCTGCTGGTCCTGCGTCACCCCGGCGGTCTCGACGACGAACCCGGCATCGCCATGACCCCCGCCGCAACCTCCCCGAGCGCCCGCGGCGTCGGCCCGCTGATGACGCCCCACCCGGACGACGACTCCGACGATATTGACGACGACGCCCCGCAGGTGGTGCAGCAGGCCCCGCCGCAGACCGTCGCCCCGCAGAACAATTCCGGTGGCACGACGAGCCGGGACACCGACACGGACACCGACGATGACTCAGACGACGACTCCGACAAGGATTCGGACGACGACGAAAACGGGGACGACGACTGAGCCGGTGCGAGTCAGGCCGTCAGACCAGCCGGTAACCGACCCCGCGGACCGTCTCCAGTCGTTCCTTGCCGAGTTTGCCCCGCAGGTAGGACACGTACACGTCTACCACGTTAGAGCCGGGATCGAAGTCGAGTCCCCACACGTTGGCCAGCAGTTGCTCCCGGCTGAGCACCTGCCCGGGGTGGCGCATGAACACCTCGGCGAGCGCGAACTCCCGGGCCGACAGATCCACCCACTGCCCTTCCACCCGCATCCGCCGGGTGCGAATGTCCAGCGCCAGGTCCCGGTGCTCCAGCACGCCCGGATCGGCGGCCGGGGCCTCGCGCGGCCGCAGGCGCAGCCGGATGCGGGCCACGAGCTCGTCGAAGGAGAAGGGCTTGGGCAGGTAGTCGTCGGCGCCGCCCTCCAACCCGGCCACCCGGTCCGCCACGGAGGCGCGGGCGGTGAGCATGATGACCGGTGTGGTCACCCCCTGGCCGCGCAGCTGCTCCAGCACCTGGAAGCCGTCGATGTCCGGCAGGCCGACGTCCAGCAGGATGATGTCGATGTCGCCCAGCAAGGCCATCTCAATGGCGTCCCGGCCGGTGTCTGCGACCTTGGGGACGAATCCGGCGGCCTTGAGCCCCTTGGTGAGGAATGAGGTGATGCGGGCCTCGTCCTCCACAATCAGTACCGTGCTCATGCGGGTTCACTCGTCTCCTTCTGCTGCGTCGGCCGTGCCTGTTCAGGGGACCTCAGGGGGATGCGCAGCGTGAACGTTGATCCTCTCCCAGGCTCGGAGGCGATGTCGAGCCGGCCGCCGTGCGCGCCGACGATGTTCTCCACAATGCTCAGTCCCAGCCCCGAGCCGGCGGCTCGCCGCTGCGCCGGGGCGGTGCGGGCGAAGCGCCGACGCACCCGCTCCAGGTCCGCCGCCGCGATACCGATGCCCTCGTCGCGCACCCACACGTGCAACTCGGGGCCCTCCGCGGCCACGAGGCCGGAGGCTCCCGACGCCGTGCTCCCGCCTCCCGGGATCGCGGCATCTGCGACGTCGCCGGGGCGGATGGCCGAGCCGAGCCAGATGCGTGAGTCCTCCTCGGAGTACTTCACCGCGTTGGCCGCCAGCTGCAGCCAGGCCTGGGTCAGGCGGGCCGGATCGAGCATGGCGGTGCCGGTCGCGCAGGCCTCCAGCCGCCAGCGGCGCTCCCCCAGGGCGCGGGCCTTGTCGAACACCTGCCCGGTCAGGGCCTCCACATCCGTGGGCTCGGGCGTCACGAAGTCGCTCTGGGAGGACCGGGCCAGTTCCAGAAGGTTGCCGACGAGTGTGCTCATCCGATCCAACTCGTCCAGTGCCAGCGCGGAGGTCTGCCGCACGTCCTCGGGGTCCTCGGGGTCGATCAGCTCCAGGTGCCCGCGCACCACCGTGATCGGGGTGCGCAGCTCATGCCCGACGTCGTCGAGCAGCTCCCGCTGAGCCCCAACCGCCCGCTGCACCCGGTCGAGCATGCGGTTGACCGCCGCCGCCAGGGCGGACAGGTCGTCGTGGCCGCGCACCCGCACCCGCGTGGTCAGGTCGCGCTCGTCGATGGACTCGGTGGCATTGCGCAGCTCCCAGATGGGGCGCAGCAGCCGGCCGATGCCCAACCAGGCCAGTGCCGCCACCAGCGCCACGGTGACGAGCGCCGCCGCCGCGTACAGCCGCATGGTGCGCCACAGGCCCGCCTCGGCGGCGTCCAGGTCGACGGCGCGCACCAGGGCCGCCGTCGTCGTCCCGTCGGTCAGCGGCACCACCAGCACGCGGTAGCGACCGGCGCTTGTGTCCACGGTGGTGATGGTGGACACGTCGGCCTCGGCCAGCTCCGTCAGGCGCGCGACCAGCTCGGCGTCCGCCTCCGGGCGCAGGTCAACACCTTCGGCGGACACCAGCCGCACGGCGCCGTCCACCATGCCCAACTGTCCCTCCCCGGAGCCCAGGACCGAGTGGGCCATGTAGGTCTGGAGCACCTGGGTCGGGTCGCTCAGCGGCAGTCCGGAGACCGGATCGACGCCCTCGTCCGCCAGGCGGCGCAGCTCCTGGCGGGCCAGCACCAGGCGGTCATCGACGTCGGCGTGGGTGGAGCGCAGGTCCAGCACCCATACGGCGGCGCCGGAGGTAGCCAGCGCCGCCACCGCCACCAGAATGATCGTCCACATGATCCGGGTGCGGATGGTCGCCCGGGAGAACGGGGCTGTGACCTTCACGTGGCTATTGTGCCCGCTGCGGGAGCCGGTGTGCCCGCGCTTACGGTCTCGGCCGCGCCGGGCCCGTCCGGACTCTGCCCGCGCACGCTCCAGGCCCGCCCGCCCGCGGCGACCAGGCGCAGGGTCCGGGCGGTCCAGGCGGGCAGCCACGCCTCGGCGCCCGGCCGGAAGGCATGCACGCAGATCAGCCGCAGCCGCGCCCCCAGGTAGTAGGCGTCCAGGCGCGGCTTACCCGCCAGGCCGTCGGCCAACCCGTCCAGGAGGGCGCCGACCCGCGCGTGCGCCGCCGCGCCCAGCCGCCCCTGGGCACGCATGAGGTCGACGTGTGCCGCCAGGTTGCCCAGGTCCAGGGCCGGCTCCGCCAGGGCGGCGGTGTCCAGGTCGAGTAGGGACAGGGCGGTCCCGTCCCACAGCAACTGGCCGTCGTGCAGGTCCCGATGCGCGGCCGCCAGCGCCTCGCCGGGCACCTCCAGCCGCGCGCATACCGCCGCGACGGCGTCGGCGATCGCCTGCGGGCCCGTCTCGGTGACGTCGAGCACCCCCAGGCGGGCGGCCCGCCGGTGCCAGCCGCGCAGCACCCCGGCCTCGTCGGCTCCGGTGTGCTCGGGCAGCGCCTCGGGGCGCACGACGCCGGGCCACAGTTGCGCCAGCCGCTCCCAGCCGGCCAGGCCCGTGTCGCCCAGCTCGCCCAGGGACGTCCCGGGCAGCAGCTCCAGGTCCAGGTGGGAGGGGGAACGGCCCAGCACCTCCGGCGTGCGCAGGCCCGCCCGCAGGAACGGCCGGGACCCGCGGGGATCGGCCAGGCGGGCGGCCCGCCCGGCGCGCACGAGTTTGTGTACCCGGTCGGGCTGCAGGACGACGGCGCGGCGGCCCGCCCGGTGCACCATCAGCCGCCCGCTCCCCGTCGGCGCCAGCAGCCGTGGGGACAGGTCGGGCAGGGCCGGGTCGATGGCGTGGGGCAGCAGCGACGCATGCCCATCGGCGTCGATCCGGCCGGCACGCAGGCGGCCGGATCGATCCCGCTGCTCAAAGACCAGGCCGCGATCCTTGTCGGGCCAGGCGCGCAGCAGTCCGGGCAGGCGTCGCAGCGTCACCACCGCCGGCGTGGGCTCGTCCAGCCGGCCGCCGCGCTCGCCGGTGATCCGGTTGCCGTCGTTCATGACGCCTCCCGCATCCGCTCGGCACCCGGCCCGCTCCCGCGTGCAGGCCTCGCCGGGGCGGCGAGCAGCCGCTCAATGAGGTCGGCCTGTGCCCCCAGCCGGCGCCGCCAGTGCGGGTCCCCGTGGCGCAGCGGGTCCTGGATGCGCTCCAGCCGGGCCCGGGCGATGGCATGGCGCAGCACCGCCTCGGCGGGTACTCGCCCACCGGCTTGCGCGTAGCCCGCCAGCAGGGCGGGGGCGGCGTCGGCTGGTGCTACGGCCAGGTAGGAGCCCAGGTCGACGGCGGCCGGCGCCAGCCGTGCCCGGTCGAAGTCCGTCAGCCAGATCCGCCCGGAGGCCCGTTCCAGGAGTACCTGGTCGGGGGAGGCGTCCCCGTGCACCAGGACCGGCGGCCCCGCCTCCGGGGCGGCCGCGTCCAGGGCCTGTCCGAGCCGGTGCACGCGGGCGGCCAGGGCCGGATCCAGGTGGGTCAGGG
>NZ_MTPX02000013.1 GCF_002154335.2 Actinomyces ruminis | reverse complement strand
AAGAACCCGACTCCGGAGCTGCGCGCCACCCACAGTCGCGCCGGCCGTCCTGCGGCCCCTCCGGCTCCTCGGCCGCCAATTCGCCCAAAACCTGCTCGAATGGCGCTGCGGTCGCCACGGCCACGGCGCGGTTCCCGTCCCACCGCACGGCGGCCCGGTGTGCCGGATCCAGGTATACGCACAGTTCGACGACGGCGCCCGGCTCCATCACCAACTCCGCCTCCGCCCGCCAGGCGGTATCGCGACACCGTACGGCCAGCAGCGGGCGCGGCGCGGCGGCGTCGTCGGGCGCGGTGATCGTCAGCCTTCCGGCCTCGTTGCGCGCCAGCGCGGCGCGGGCGAGCGCCGGGGGAGATCCACCGGTCGGGCAGGTCCCAGGGGGCGTCGCCGTCGGCGACCGGGCCCGGCCACCCGCGCAACTCATCGGTGAAGGCGTAGGCGGACGCAGCATCCCGCGCGGCGATCGCTGCCTGGTAGCGGTCCTCCACTACGACCGGCCAGTCCCCCTCCCAGTCGACGCCGACCAGGAAGGTCTCCCGGCCGTTGACGTGGTAGCCGGGGAAGGGGTCCAACGAGCGGATGCCAGGTGCACCATGGCGAAGCGCGTCCCGTCCCAGCCGGCGTCGTCGAGCGGCACCAGGTCGGCGTGCCCGGTGGCCTGTACCGGATGGTCGGTGGAGCGGTGGGTGAGGATCGGATTGCTGGGGCACTCCTCCCACGGGCCGGTCAGTTCGTGGGCGCGCGCCATGGTCACGCAGTGGCCGAGTCCGGTGCCGCCCTCGGCCAGCAGCAGGTACCACCAGCCCCGACGTCGGTACAGGTGCGGCCCTTCCGGATCGCGCATGCCCGTGCCATCCCACAAGGTGACCGCCTCGCCCAGTCGCTTGCCGGTGTCCGGGTCGATCGGCACCGACCGCACGCTGGAGGTAACGACGCCGCTCTCAAAGGAGACACCGCGCCAGGTCAGGTGGCAGACGCCCTCCTCGTCCCAGCACAGGTCCGGGTCGATGCCGGGAGTGTCAGGCACCAGCACCGGGTCGGACCAGCCGGCGGCCGGGTCGGTGGTGCGCACAATGCGCTGTCCCAGCGGGTCCTGGCCCATGTTGGTGACGATCACGTAGAAGACGCCGTCGTGGTGGCGGATGGTGGGGGCGAAGGTGCCCTGGGAGCCGGCGTCGCCGCCCGGCAGCGGCAGCGCGGACGGGCGCGTGTAGGCGTGGCCAACCTGTTCCCAGTGCACCAGGTCGGTGGAGCGGTGCACGGGCACGCCCGGCAGGTACTCGAAGCTGGAGTTGGCCAGCCAGAATGCGTCGCCCACGCGGCAGATGGACGGGTCCGGGTAGTAGCCCGGCAGAATTGGGTGAGTCGGCATGGCTGCAAGCTCAGCCGCGCTGGGCGGCGGGGACCTCCGCCGCGTTCGGCGCCACCTCGGCGATAACAGCGTCGAGCGCGGCCTTGACCGCCTCCATGTCGGGGATGAAGCCGTACATGGTGGCCGCACCAGGCACGACCCGCGCCGTGGAGTCGAGCTCGTGGGCGAGGGCGCCGGTGAGTGTGGCCGCCGGGTCGGCCATGTAGGCGCCGTGCTTACCGCGCACCGCCTCCACGACGCGGTTCCAGGCGGCCTCATCATCGATCAGGCCGCGCACGGTAAGGATCTCGTCGCCGCGCGCCTGCGGCACCGTCACGGTGCGCTCGTGCAGACCGTGCCCGAGCGTCTCGGGCGCGGCGCCGGGCAGCACCAACTCGGCGCTCGCCCCCACCGGCACCTGCACGCGCACGTGCAGCGCGTCGCCGTCGAGCTCCCAGCTGTGCGGGCGGTGCCCAGCGGCAGCCGCCGCACCACACTCGCTGAGGTGAAACCATGCCCCACCTGCGGGGCCACCCGCAGCGAGCGCCCGCCGGCGCCGACCACGTCCAGGCCGGCCAGGTCCGTGATCAGCCACTGGGTGACGGCGCCCAGGGCGTAGTGGTTGAAGCTGGTCATCTCCCCGGGGTTGATGTCCCCGTCCGGCAGCATAGAGTCCCAGCGCTCCCAGATGGTGGTGGCCCCCATGGTCACCGGATACAGCCAGCTGGGGCACTCCCGCTCCAGGATCAGCCGGGCGGCCGTGGCCGCCTGACCGCCCTTGACCAACGCGGCCGGCACCAGCGGGGTGCCGACGAAGCCGGTGGAGATCCGGAAGGAGCGCAGCCGCACCAGGTCCGCCAGGCGCTGCCCGGCCCCGGCCTGGCGCCGCGGCGTGTCCAGCAGGTCCCAGGCCAGCGCCTGGGCGTAGACGGTGGCGCAGTCGGACAGGATCAGCCCGTCGGCGGTGACGTAGGCGTCCAAGTAGGCGGCGCGTACGCTCGCGGCCAGCGCCTCGTAATGGGAAGCGCGCTCGGTATTACCGAGGATCGCCCAGGCGCGGGCGGTGATGTCCGCGCTGCGGGCGAAGTAGGCTGTGGCCACCACATCCGGGTCGGCCTTGGCAGCGCCCGGGTTGTCCGGCGGGGCGTCGGGGTCCAGCCAATCGCCGAACTGGAAGCCGCTCCGCCACAGGTGCGAGGCCCCGGCCACCGCATCGACGCCGTCGACGAAGCAGGCCATCGCCTCCACGCTCGCGGCCAGCACCGCTGGATCTCCGGTGGCCTCGTAGGCGGCCCAGGGCACCAGGGTGATGGCGTCACCCCAGGCGCAGGTCAGCTTGTTGCCGCCGAGCACGTCGGGGGAGACCACCGGCAGGGCGCCGTCGGGGGTTTGCGCGGCGGCCAGGTCCTTCGTCCAGGAGTTCAGGAAGGCTGCGGCGTCGTACAGGCTCAGGGCGGTGGGGGCGAAGGCACCGATGTCGCCGGTCCAGCCCAGGCGCTCGTCGCGCTGCGGGCAGTCGGTGGGCACGGTGATGAAGTTGTCGATGGTGGACCAGCGGGTGTTCTCCACCAGCCGGTCCACGAGCGGCTGGGAGCTGGCGAACCAGGCGGACCGTTCCATGCCCGCGGAGACCACACGGGCGGTGACGGAGGCCAGCAGGGCGTCGTCGTCACCGGGGAAGCCGTCGACCTGGACGTAGCGGAACCCGTGTTGGGTCAGGGTGGGGGTGAACACCTCGGGCTGCTCGGCGGTGCCGGTGCCGGCCAGGGTGACGCGGTCGGTGCACTCGGCATTGCGCAGCGGGCGGGTGCCCAGCTCGCCGTGCTCCAGGACCTCGGCGTGGCGCAGGGTGATCACGTCTCCGGCGTCGCCGCCCGCCACCGTCAGGTGTACGTGCCCGGTGAGGTTCTGACCCAGGTCCACGATGCGCCTGCCCGACGGCGTGGTGATGATCTCGATCGGACGCACCTCGCCGATGACGGTGGGCAGCGGCAGTGTGGTCGGCTCCAGGGCGGCGTCGGGCAGGTCGAGGGTGACGACGGCGGACTCAGCCTCCGGCGCTCCGAGCGCGGGCAGCCGCAGGTCGGTGGACTGGCCGTTGTACAGGTCGTTGGCGGTGACGTTGGAGGGGCGCCAGGTCCAGTCGGCGTCGGTGCCGATGACGGTGGTGCTCGCGCCGTCGCTCAGCTCCACCTGGGCCAGCAGCCACAGGTTCTCGCCGTAGACCGCCTCGCGCATGGCCCAGGTCAGGTGGCCGCGGTACCAGCCGTTGCCCAGGACGACGGCGAGTTCGTGCTCACCCGGAGTCAGCGCGGTGGTCACATCGTGGGTCTGCACCAGGATGCGTTTGGAGTACTCGGTCCAGCCCGGAGCGAGCTCGTCGGCGCTGACCCTGACGCCGTCGATGAAGGCCTCGTAGGTGCCGCCGGCGGTCAGGTGCAGGCGTGCGGAAGTAGTGCCCGCGGGGACGTTGATGCGCCGCACCATGACCGGGGCCGGGTCGGTGCGCGTGTTGCCGGGGGCGGCGATGGGGTATGCGGTCCAGTCGGCGCGCTCCAGCAGGCCGGTCTCGACGACGGCGGGCATCGACCAGGGCGACCAGACGCCGTCGAGACCGGCCACACGCACCCGCCATACGGCAGCCTCGCGTGAACGCAGCGGGGCGGCGGGCCAGGGGACGAACAGCGAGTCGGGTCCTTCCAAGGCGAAGGTTTCCGGTGTGCCGGGCAGGCTGCCGACGACGCTGCGGGCCACCTCGATCTCGGCGCGGCTCTGGACCCAGCCGGCGGGCGCCGTCGGCACCTGCCAGGACAGTGCGGGCGTGGAGCTGGTGCCGCCGAGGACGGGCAGGTCCGGGCGATGATGATCGACGCGCAGCCGCACCGGGGCGGCCAGGGGACCGACCGGGTCGGCGGGGGCGGGGGCGGCGGCGCTCAACAGGTCGGCGCTGCCAATGGTGGGGGAGTCTGTAGTGGAGAAGGCGGTTGTGGGCCGGCTGAAATGGGGTGTTGACACGAGCATCTCCGGGTCGTCGTTGAACCGTTTCATGGATTGGTGTGAGAGTATGCGCGGCTCCGGCGTCGTGTCAACCGGGTCTGTCCTGTCGCGGCGTGGTGCTCGGTCTTCCGGTCGCGTCAGCTGTGACGCAGGCGCTCGGCGAAGTCGCGCACTACGGCGGCCATGTCCACGCTGCGGTCCAGCAACCACTCCGCCTGCACGCCCTCGATGAGCGCGACGAGTTGAGTGGCGGCCAGCTCCAGGTCGACACCCTTATGCAGCCTTCCCGCCTTGCGCTCGCCCTCCAGATCCGTGCGCACCGCCGTCCGGAAGCGCTGGGTGAGGCCGACGATGTAGTCGTGCGCAGGGTGATCGGGATTGATCGCCTCGGCACGCATGACAGTGTCGAGCTGAATGAGGCCCGGGATGGTGGCGTTGTGCTCCATGACCAGGGGGAGGGCCTCGAGCAGGCCATGCTCGGCGAACAGGGTGGCCCGCCATTCGGCCTCGGTCTCCTCGCGTCGTTTAAGCACCGCCTCGAGCAGCTTCTCCTTGTTGCCGAAGTGGTGGCGCAGCAGGGTGTGGCTCACCCCGACGGCGTCGGCGATCTGCCGCAGGGAGAGGTTGTTGTAGCCCTGCTCGGCGAATACCGCCATGGCGGCGTCGGCGATGGCGGCCCGGCGCCGCTCCCCGTTGGCGTAACGCGTGCGCCCGTCGGGTGGGGCGACGGCGTCTGAGTCGGACACGGCCAACCTCACCTCCGGGCGAGTCGCTGTTCTTGGGTGTGCGGGCCGGGCGGGTGGGGCCGGGCCCGGCACAAGCCTAGGTGATTGGCTTCTCGAGGGTGTGCTGGGGTGTGGCGCCGGTAGTCCTGCTGATGGACTGCCATGAAGATATAAACCGAATTGGAAGTGATTTAGATCTTGACCAATATGGTGCAACTTGGGCTAGAGTGTGGCCCGCAAGGCGCCGCGGGCTCCGCGGGCGCGCCGTCGCCGGCATTGCCGCCGGCCGCACATCAAGGACGATCAGATGAGTACCCCACCCCCCACTCGGTACGACGATGCCGATACCCCCTACGCCTCCGCCGTCGTGGAGGTCGACTACACCCAAGGGGCGGTCGAAGGCACGTATTACGAGAACTCCGCGTCCATGACCCCGGAGGAAGCGGAAGCCGAGCGCATCGCCGCCAAGTTCGGCCGTCCACGCAAGACCATCTGGCTGGTGATCATCGGCGCCATCGGCGGCTACATCATGATGATGGGCATGGGGACGGTGCTGCAGTTGCGGCTGTCGATCATCTCCGAGGAGACCGCCACCGCCACCTACTCGACGGCGACGTCCCTGGCGGCGCTGCTCATGCTGCCCCTGATTCCGCTCATCGGCTCTCTGTCCGACCGCACCACCAGTCGCTGGGGGCGGCGCAAGCCTGGATCGTCGTCGGCTACCTCGTGGCGACAGCGTGCTTCTACACCATCGGTGTGACCGAGAATGCCGCGATCATCGTGCCCGCCTACGTCGTCGGCCTGACCTTCGCCCAAGCCGGCTTCAACGCCTACGCCGTCATTCCCGTGGAGGGCATTCCGGCCAATATGCGCGGGAGGGTCATGGGCTTCATGGGTCTGTGTGGTGCGCTGGCCATGTCCGCCGCCGCCTACATCGCATCCGCCTTCGTGGGTAACACGGTCCTGCTGATGTGCATCCCGCCGTTCCTCGCCATCGTGTGCATCATTCCGCTGCTGCTCCTCTACAAGGACCCCCAGCACAGCCACGACGAGGTGCCTCAGGGTGGGCTGCTGAGCATCTTCACCAACTTCTTTGTCAACCCCATCAAGCACCCCAACTTCGGCTGGGTATGGCTGGCCCGCTTCCTCGCCGGCATTGCCATGACCTCGTTCCTGAACTTCTTCGTCCTCTACCTGATCATCCGCCTGCACAACGACCCCGAGACCGCCGGCAAGCTCGCCGGACGCCTGTCGCTGATGAGTGCGCCGATCTCCATCATCTTCTTCACCGGCTCGGGTTGGCTGTCCGACAAGCTCGGCGTGCGCCGTCCCCTGGTTGCGCTCGCCGCGGTCATCATGGCCGGTGCCCTCGTCATGGCCGCCCTGTCCAGCAACTTCACGGTCTTCACCGTGGCCTGGTGCCTGTTCGCAATGGGGCAGGCCATGTACCTGACCGTCGACCTGGCGCTGTGCGCCGCCGTCCTGCCCTCGGAGGCCGACGCCGGCAAGGACATGGCCGTGTTCGGACTGGCTCTGAACCTGCCCACCGTCATCGTGCCGGCTCTCGCCCCGACGATCCTGGGCGCCCAGAACGACAACTACCCACTCCTGTGGGGCATCGCCGCCGTGTTCTGCTTCATCGGGGCGCTGCTCATGCCGCTCATCAAGGGCGTCAAGTAACCGGGACGACGGCGGCGGTTGGTGCCCGGAGGCATCTGCGCCCCACCCCACCGTCGTACCCTGTCCCGCTCGACCAATACCGTGCGATGTCGTCGTCGATTCGACGACGCGCCGAGACACCAACAGGAGACAACCACCCCATGTCCACCCCTGCATCCTCGCCGTCCCCCGCTGCCGCAGCCTCCACCACCCCGTTCCCGGAGGGCTTCCTCTGGGGCACCGCCACCGCCTCCCACCAGGTGGAGGGCGGCAACGTCAACAACGACGTCTGGCTGTACGAGCACGTGCCGAACACCATGTACGCCGAGTCCTCCGGCGACGCCTGCGATCACTACACCCGCTACCGGGAGGACATCGCCCTGCTCGCCTCCCTGGGACTGAACTCCTACCGCTTCTCCCTGGAGTGGAGCCGCATCGAGCCGGCCGAGGGTGAGTTCTCCGCCGTCGCCATCGCCCACTACCGCGACATGTTGCGCGCCTGCCACGAGCATGGACTCACCCCGCTCGTCACCTACCACCACTTCACCTCCCCGCAGTGCTCATCGCCCGCGGCGGCTGGGAGGACGCCGACACCCCCGCCCTGTTCGCCCGCTACTGCCGCCGCGTCACCGAGGAGCTCGGCGACCTGTTCGACATCGCCTGCACCATGAACGAGCCCAACCTCGCCATCCTGCTCGGCGAGATGGGCATGTGCGAGCGCGAGCCCGCCCAGCGGCTCGGCAATCCCACCTGGGAGGGCGCCGCCCGCGCCCTGGGGACGACGGCGGACAAGGTCGCCGGTTTCCAGCTCTCGGCCACACCGCAGGCCTACGAGATCAAGTGCGCCGCCCACAAGGCCGCCGCCCGGGCCATCAAGCCGTCAAACCCGAGATGCAGGTCGGCTGGACCCTGGCCAACTCCGACTTCCACGCCGCCCCCGGCGGTGAGGAGCGGGTGGCGCGCATGAACGAGGAGAACAACCTGCGCTACCTGCGCGTGAGCGAGGGCGATGACTTCGTGGGGCTGCAGACCTACAACCGCACGGTGCTCGGCCCCGACGGGCCGGTGCCGCCCGGGGAGGGCGCGGTGCTCAACCAGGGCGGGGAGGAGATCTGGCCCTGGGCGATCGGCGCCGTCGTCCGCCAGGCCTGGGATACGGTCAAGGTGCCCATCTACGTCACCGAGAACGGGCTGAACACGGAGGACGACGCCCAGCGGGTCGACTTCCTGCGCACCGCGATCGGCGAGGTTGGCGCCGCGATCGCCGACGGCGTCGACGTGCGCGGCTACATGTGCTGGTCCGCCATGGACAACTTCGAGTGGATCTTCGGCTACGGCCCGAAGTTCGGCATCATCGCCGTCGACCGGGACACGCAGGCGCGTACCCCCAAGCCCAGCGCCCACGTGCTGGGGGAGATCGCCCGCTCCAACGGGGCGGCGCTGAGCCTGTAGCCGGAAACGCTGGCAGCGGCGTCGGGCCGTGAACCCGACGGCGCCGCTCCGGCGGTCCGGATCGTCCCCGAGGCCGGCGTTGGCCGGGCTCGGCTCGCGGGGATGCGGACCGGACGACATACGCTGCGGGTGCGACTTGAGACAGTTGCCGACCCATGCGCCGTGCCGACGCATGCGACGGCGTTGACCGTCTTCTGATGGCTGGAAGGGCGCGGCGTCGTGCACGTGCCCCGGCCACCGCCCGGCGAGGGCCTTGCGTATAGACTCGATAGGGGTGGGAGGAGTCTGACATGAGCGGCAAGGACTGGTCGACGACGGAGCTGTCGGTTCTGTACGACGTGTTCTACGAGTGCGGTACGCGGCTCGGTGGTGAGTACGTGTCTTTGATGCGTGCGGCGAGGCAGGACGGAGATTCTGAGTCAGAGCTCTTCTGGAGGCGTCAGAGCGTCGCCCTTCGGGATGAGCGTGACGCTGTGGATTCCCACGACCGCGATGCGATTGTGGCCGCCATGGAACGATGGGACTACATCTTGGAGCTTGTGCAGCACGCGCGTGCTGCTCGGCCCGTGGCTGCATAATGGACGAGCAGACAAGACTGGAATGCTGGAGTGACGCTTGCTCGTTCTTGTTCGATGGGCATCTTCCGTCGTCGTCACCGGTGCTGCTGTCGGTTGGGGCTCAGCCGGGTGCTGGGAAGACCCAGGCGATCGACGCCGTAATGCGCAAGCTCTACCCGGGAGAGCCCTTCGTCAAGGTGATCGGCGACGACTTGCGACAGTTCCATCCCAACTTTCCCGCCCTTTCCCGCTCCGTGGATCCGGAGGCGATGCCAGCGGCGACGGCGGAGCTGTCGGGATGGCTGGTCGGGCGGGCGTTGGCGTACGCCGCCGAGCACGGGTACTCGGCGGTGGTGGAAGGAACCCTGCGGCGCCCGGAGACCACGCTCGGGACGCTGGCGCAGTTCGCCAAGGCAGGATCCCGAACACACTTGGTAGTGCTGGGCGTGAGCGCCTTCGACTCATGGACCGGATGCATAGACCGCTATCTCTCCGCGCTGGAGGCGGGGAGGGCCGCACGCTGGACACCGTTGGCGGCCCACGACGCGGGCCTGATGGGAACACCACAGACCCTGCTGGCCGCGGCGTCGAGTCCGGATGTGCACCGGCTGTCGATCGTGGATCGTGCCGGTGCCGTTCACTATGACAATCTGCGGGGCGATGACGGAGAGTGGGTACGGCCGGAGCGCGCCGTCGCGGTGCTCACCGAGTTGCGCAACCGGCCCGGAGACTCGGCGGACAGGCTTGTTCGGGTCGACTCGCTCGCCGGGCGCGCGGAGATGCTGAAGGTGGCGCAGGTTGTGCGTGAGGGCATCGCTCACGCCCGACAACTGGCCGGAACGCGTCCTGCTCGCACGAAGGCGGATGTACTCGGGCAAATCGCAGAGCGAAGCAAACAGCGGAGTCAGGCGGATCAGCTCGGCCTCGAGCGACCGAGTCAGCGTCGCGACCGATCCAACCGATCGCTGTGATGGAAATACGAAACAAGAAGGGCGAGGACTTCTTCGTCCTCGCCCTGCGTTTCCGTGGCCTTATGGCCGTCGCGGGAGTGCCCGCGAGGTGTTCCGCTTCAAGCGGTCACCGTGTTGCAGTCGCTTTCAGCGCTGCTCGTTCTCGGCGGCAATCGCACGCTCGAGCTCGCGCTCACGGGCGGCAGCGGCACGGACGGCCAGATCGATGTCGAAGAACATGTTCGGTTCCTTTCGGTTGAGTTCTCCCGGCCGGTTCTCCGACCGGGGCCGGCTAGTGGTTCCTGCCGACGCCGCAAATGTACCGATCGGTTGGCGCTAGATCCAGCCTTGAGGCTGTGCAGTCTGTCATGCTTGCAGTAACGATCTGAAACATGTTGCGGTGTATTGCAGCCGCAGCCAGCTGTAGGCGGGCGGTGGGCGGCCGCGGCCTCGGCCCACCTGTGTAAGACGGTTGTCGAGTACAGGGTGGCTGAGTCTGATCGGTGGGTGTTGCTGGCCTGGCGGTGCTGTCCGCACACGGGAGTTGTCAGGACGAATTCGTACGATTCAGGTTAATCGTTGGAATAACGGCGAATTGGCAGATCGGCTTGAAAACCGTCAAGGTGCTCCCGTGTGCGGCGAGGGTCGCGCCGCACACGGGAGCACCTCCACCAGTTCCGGCCCGACGGGCAAAACCGCGGAATCATGCGGATTGCGGTTTCTGGCTGGAGCCGTTAGTGTGTGCCGCTGGTGTTCGTCTACGCCACCAGCACCGTGTGTCCGCTGGACAGTTCGCGCACGTCGCCGGCCGGGGTCACCAACTCCCCGGTCACGCCGGCCGGCAGGGTGACTTCGTAGCGCACCGATGTTCCCACAGCGGGGGCACTCGCCTCGGCTCCGGTATGCAGCACGTTGCTGTCGGCACGTTCCCAGGCGACCTCCACCCGGCCGAAGGGCGTGTCCCGGTGCGCCCGTGCCCAAGACACCGGCCCGTCGGTCAGCGGCGCTACCCGCACCTGCCGGTAACCAGGCTCGGCAGGGGCGATCCCGCCCAGGCGGCGGAACAGCCAGTCGTCCACGCAGCCGAAGGCGTAGTGGTTGAAGCTCATCGCCCCCACGGTCCCGTCCGGGGCGACGGCGTACCAGGACTCCCAGATCGTCGTGGCGCCCTCGGCCACCTCATACAGCCAGGACGGCGCCGTGTCCTGCATGAGTACCGCCCAGGCCACGTCCGCGTTCCCGGAGTCGACCAGCACATCCAGCAGGAACGGCACCGACAGGAAACCGGTGTCCAGATGGTCGCCCGCCTGGTGCACGAGCCGCACCAGCCGGTCCGCCACGGCCCGACGCTGCGCCCCGCCATCCGGATCGTCGTCGGAGACAATGTCGAAGGCGAGCGCCAGCACGTACATGCCCTGCAGATTCGGCTCCATGGCGCCGTCTGTGCCGATGTACTCCGCAGCCACTGCCGCCCGCACCGCCTCCCAGCGGTCCCGGTAGGCGGCCGCATCGTCGTCGCGGCCGAGCGCCTCTGCCACCACCCCGAGGGTGCGCAGCGCCTCGGCGTGAAAGGCGGCCCCGACGAACTCGCTGGTCAGGTGCGGAGCCGTCATGATCGCGTCCGGCGCCCCACTGGCCAGGGTCGACGGCGCCAGCCAGTCCCCGAAGTGCATGCGCGAGTTCCACAGCAGGCGCTGCCGCGCGGCCGTTTCCGCATCGAGCCGCTCCCAGCCGACAGTGCGCTCGGTGTCCTCCCAGTCGCCGCCGCGCAGACGGGGCGGCAGCTCGGTGGCGGCCTGGTGGGACTGCATTTCCACCCAGGCCTGCATGGCCGGGTAGTTGGCGCGCAGCGTGTCGGTGTCCCCGTACCGCTCCCACAGGGTCAGCGGCACGCGGATAATGGCGTCACCCCAGCCGGCCGCGGCGGTGATGCCGCCGATGCCGGGCTGCCCCTCCATCGCCGCCTGCCGGGGCGCGAAGGGGGAGATGATGACCACGCGGCCGTCGTTGTGCTGGTCGGCGCGGACGTTGCGCAGCCAGCGCGCCAGGAAGGTGTGCACCTGGGCGTTGTTGGTGGCCGCCGGGGCGAAGACCTGGATGTCGCCGGTCCAGCCGACCCGCTCGCGCTGGGGGCAGTCGGTGGGGATGGACAGGAAGTTGGCGCGCTGGGACCACACCGTGTTGGTGTGCAGGCGGGTCAGGCGCGCATCGGAGCAGGCGAAGTCGCCCGCCGACTCCAGGTCCGAGCCGATGACGACGGCGATCGCGTCCCGCGTGTGCAGCTCGCCGGGGTAGCCGGTCACCCGCGCGTAGCGGAAGCCGTGGAAGGTGAAGGTCGGCTCGTAGGTCTCGGGGGCCTGCGGCGTGCCCGTGCCGGCCAGGACCCACACGTCGCGCTGGTCCTTGTTCGGTCCCTGCACGTTGGAGAAGAAGTTGCCGTCGGCGTCCAGGTGCTCGGAGTGCTCCAGGGTGATCTCGGTGCCGGCCGGGCCGACGGCGCGCAGCCGCACCCGCCCGGCGATCACCTGCCGAAGTCCAGCACCGTCTCCCCGGCCGGGGTGGTGATCACCCGGGCGGCGGGCAGTTCCATCAGCCGCCGCACCGGCTCGCCGCGGAAGGGCTCCAGGGCGGTCGCCGGGTCGATCTCTGCGGAGGGGATGATGCGCACCGGGTCCCAGGCGGAGTCGTCGAAGCCGGGGGAGTCCCAGCCGACGACGGCGGCCGCGAGCCGGTCATCGCGCTTCTCGCCGATCATGATGTCGCTGTAGCGCAGCGGCCCGGAGGTGGTGGAGTGGGCGGTGGAGTCCGGCCCCCAAGTCTCGCGGGTGCCGTCGGCCCGGGTGAGGGACAGCTGCCACCAGCCGCGCAGCAGGGTGCCGTACTGGCCGGACTCCCCGGTGATGGTGGCCCGTCCGGCGAACCAGCCGTCGCCCAGACGCAGGCCCAGGGTGTGGGGGCGGGGCGGCCCGGAGAGGAGCGCGGTGACGTCGTGGACCTCGAACTCGGTGTAGGTGTGGTAGCTGGTCCAGCCCGGTGCCAGCACGGTGTCGCCCACTTCGGTGCCGTCGATGCTCGCCTCGACGACGCCCTGGGCACTGAGGAACAGCCGGGCGCGGGTGATGGGGGCGGCGCCGGCGTCGGCGCGGGGCAGGTCCTGACGGATGAGTTTGGCCGGGCGCAGCTTCTCTCCGGCGGGCACGATCTCCTGAGGCGCGAACAGGGTGGCGAAGGAGGCCTCGGGCTCCAGTTCCACCGGCGTCTGGGTCGGTTCCACCCAGTCGGCGACGACGTCGGCCGCCTGAAGCAGCGAGGTGGAGAAGGCCGAGGCGGCCCAGGGTGAGGGCACGGCGTCGGAGCCGGTCCAGATGCGTACCCGCCAGACGTAGTCCGTGTCAGATACCAGGGGCTCGCCGCCGTAGGGCAGCCACGGCGAGGCGGGAGGGTCGGGGATCTCCGTGCGGCCGGTGGCCCACACCGGCGGCTCCAACTCCTCGCCGGTGGCCGGGTCGAGGCGGCGCACCTCGACCTCGTAGGCGGTCGCGGGCACCTCGCCGGGCACCTGCCAGGCCAGTGCCGGCCGTGGCACCGCCACACCAAGCGGGGCGTGCTGATGGTCGACGGTCAGGCGGACGGGGGCAGGTACAGTCATGGCGGTCATTGGTTTTCCATTCTGATTCGTGGTGGGGACTCCGCGTCAAACGCGCCAAGATTTCGGGCCTGGTGATGGCTTCAATCTGCGGTGGCCCGACTCAGGCCTCGCTGAGCAGGCAGACCGGCCCGAGCAGGCCGTACTCACGCACCGGCACGTCGTGCGGCCTGTACGGCAGACCGCTGAGCATCGCGGAAACGTCGGGAATGGCCTCGTAGTAGCCGCGGGCACGCAGCCGGTTGGACAGTGAGGAGGACACGCGCACGACGACGTCGTTGCTGCCCGCATGCAGCAGACCGGTCACATCCACGCGCGGCGCGGAGGTGTCGAAGCCGACCGGCGCGCTCCCGTTCACGCTCACCGACCCCAGGCCGCCGCATACGTCCCCGAGGTCGAGTAGCAGACGCTCCGCGGGCAGGGCATCGAGCACGAGCGTGGTGCGGTACTCGCCCACGCCGGAGACTTCCGGGCCGACGCCGTTCAGATCCTTCCACGGCGCGAGAGTGTTGGAAGCGGAGTGCAGTCGGGTGACGGCGGTGGTGGGACGCACCTCGCGGGTCACGTAGCCCAGGCTGCGGTCCTCCTCAATGAGCTCGTCGGGACCGGCATCCCAGGACTCCACCGTGATGTCCCAGCGGGGGAGTTCGGCAACCACTGACGGTACCGTTCCGGACTCACCCAGTGAGTACCCGGCGGAGCGGTCGAGGGTAATGACGGTGGCCTCCCCGGGACGCAGGTGGACCGGGACGATGGTGACATCCGAGTGCTCGGGGCCGAGCGGCTCGGTATGAGCGTCGCCCAGCTCGTGGAACCGGCCGCTCCACTGATCCAACTGGTATACCGTGCCTGCGCCGGGCAGACGCAGCTCCACGTCGGTATTCGGACCGGTCTCATACAGGAAGTGGTAGACGTACACGTGCGTCAGATCCCCGTCACTGCGCTCGTAGGCGAGCAGGTTCTGGTTCGGCGCGGCGAACTCGTGGTAGCCGGTCACTCCTAGGCCGCGCAGCGCCGCCACGGTGCGGGCGGGATCGTCGATCTCGGCCACGCTCGGCAGCGCCTTCAGCGCCGCCATGGTCGCGGCCAGCTCGGCGTCACGCCCGTCGCGTCCGGGCGTGCGCGCCGCCGCGGTCGCGTAGTGGAAGTACTCGCCGGTCTCCAGCCGCTTAAGCTCGCTCGCACCGTTGACGATCAGCACCCGTAGCCCCACGCGCGCCCAGTCGAGCAGTCGGGCGGCGACGTCGGCGTCGAGTGTCTCCTGATACACGATCAGGGCCTGGTAACCGGGGCCGTCGGGCTGGACGACGCCGTCGGCGAAGGTAACGTCCTCGCGCAGCAATAGTGAGCCGTCGAGGAACTCATATCCCCACCCGGCGTCCTGCATGCCCAGGTCCCGCCACCAGTGATTCTGGCGGTTGCGCATCCACATGCGCCCATAGGCGTCCTCGTCCGGGATGCGGCGCTCCCCGTCGTAGAACATCATGCCGGAGGAGTTGTCGGTGAAGTGGTCGGTGCGCAGAATACCGACGTCGATGCGCGGCCGCCCCCGGCGCAACACCTGCTGCATACGCCCGATGGCCCGATTCCACAGCGGATAGAACTCTGCGGCGGGCTGGCGCGTGTCGAAACGCTCGGAGAACATGGGCAGCATGCCCTCGTGACCGGGCCACTCGGTGGTGCCCTCGGCGCCGGCGGGGCTGGACCAGCCGTGCAGGACGGTCTTGGTGATGCCGGCCGCCAGTTGTGTGTTGATGATCTGGTCGTAGAAGCGGTGGGGCAGCATATGGTTGCGCGTGGTCGCCCCGGTCTCGGAGGAGTACTGCTTGCCCAGCAGGTGCGCCGGGCCGGCCATGAGCCGGTAGGCATCGATTTGGGAGCCGAACTCCAGGGACTCGGTCTCGATGCCGTCCACGGCCGCACCCGGGCGGGTCAACTCGAAGGGCAGCCCGTAGGAGATCTCGGCGCGCAGCGCAATGCCCTGCTCGTGCAGGAACTCGGCGAAGGGCTGGAGCATGTGCTCGATGTACAGGTCGGTTAGCGTGGCCACGTAGTCGTGGCGGACCTTGGCCACCTCCATGCGGTGGGCGGCGTCGGGCTCGAAGCGGTAGCGGGTGGACACCGCCATCTGCGGGGCGGAGCGCACCAACAGCGGCAGCCAGGGAGTGATGTCGTAACTGCGGCGGGCGTGGAACTCATCGGCCACGCAATGGCCCCAGAACATGCCGCCCTCGCCCCAGGTGCTTAGTTCGAGGGAGTCCATGTACATCTGTGCGCGCGGGTTGCGGGCGATGTCGGCCTTGAGGTCGTCGGTCAGCACCACGTCGTGCCAGTAGTCGATCACGGCGTCCACGCCGTCGCGATCCAGGTAGTTGACCGTGTAGTTGACGCTCGTCGACGGGCTGGCCGTCTGCCCGGTTCCGTGCATCCAGAACACGAATAGACGCCAGTCGCGGGAATCCGGCGGAGTCCAGTCTAGCGCCTCGGCGCCCTCGTCACCGGTCACGTGGGCGGTCAGATTGGTCAGCGTGGCGACGTCGATCACCGGGGCGGGCGCCTGGGCGGCGGCCGTGCTCGCCCCGCCGTCGGCACCGGGCACGGTGGCGGTGCCGTCGGAGGCCGGTGCGCTGGAGTCGGAGGTGGCCGTTCCCGAGTCGGCGACGACGGCAGCGACGACGGCGACTAGGTGCTGTTGCTTCGGGGACACCCGGTCGCCGGGGACAGCGGACTCGCCGCGGTCGGCACCCAGATCAACACGCGGGAGGGGACCGGAGCGACGTCGGCTGACGGCCTCGTACTCGACGTTGAGCTCCTGGGCGGCGGCGGGGTCGTCCGGGGTGATCGTAGGCAGGTTGGCGTTGGACCAGTTGGTTCCGGAGGTGAAGGAGAAGGACATGCCACGGGCGGTGGTCTCGGCGACCACCGTGTGGGAGTCGTGCGTCCACTCCTCACTGCCCCAGCCGTAGCGGGACTCATCGATGTTCTCCTCCGGCATGGCCAGGAACTCCATGCCGCCGAAGCCGAGGCGGTAGGCCGCGGCGATCTCGTGGCGGATGGTGGCGTCGGTGTGCAGGCCCTCGGCCAGCCACCAGCGCAGTTCCGGACGGTACTCGATGGGAGGCTCCGCGATAGTGGCGCGCAGCGCCTCCAGTGAGGTTGGCGCAGCGGGTTGTGCGGCCTCGCCGGCGAAGGGGATCTTGACAGGCTCAGTCATGGGATTCTCCTTTGAAGTCCTCTAGGAAAAGTGTCCAAATCCGGCACAAACGCGTCGCTGAATCTGAAACGCTATTTGCAGACCGTTGGAATCATGCGGTTTCTGGGCTGGCGTCGCGGTCACTCGCTGCCGTTCATGCCGAATCTGGACATTCTGGGCGCTGCCACGGGGCCGACTGAACTCGATTGGGAGCAGCCGGCCCCGCGCCGCAACGTCTACCGACCTCGGCGGTTTTATCTTCCGACTTCGGCACGTAACTTCCACCGATCTCGGTGGGAGGGGACGGGCTGGAACTAGAACAGGTCGGTGTCGACGTTGAAGGCCTCGACGACGGCGTGCAGCTCCTCGTCGGTGACGCCCTCGCCCAGGCCGCCGGCCATGATGTTGCGGACCTCGTACATGGCGCCGGTCTCGGCGTACTCGACCTTGTCGACGGCGGCCAGGGGGGCGAGGTCGGAGCGGACCATGATGCCGTGCTTGGACCACAGCACGATCACGTGGTCGCGCAGGGCGCGCACATTGTTCTCCATGAGGGTGGCCGACCCGGGCACCATGAAGTCGAGCACCTCAATGCCCTGGGGTAGCTGCACGATTGTCTCGGGCTCCCAGCGCAGGATGCGGCGGTTGAAGTCCGCGGTGTTGCGGATGTCCTTGATGTGGCTCAGCTGGACCAGGTAGGGCGGCTGGGCGTGGATGACGGCCTGGAAGTCCACGCCGCGCTGCGCCACCTGGTCGTTGTGGACTGCCAGGTGGGAGTTGAACTCGCTGGTGGGGCGCACATAGGCGCGGTCCGGGTGGGTGTACCAGGTGCCGGTCACCCCGCCCTCGTCGACGACGAAGGCGGAGACATTCGCCTCCGGGGCGTCGGCGACATCGCGTAGGCGGCAGCCCGAGCCGGTCACCAGCACGGTGCGACCGGCCAGCGCCGGGGCGGGCAGCGGCAACTCGGTACCGGGGGCGATCTGCGGAAATCGCTCGGACAGGCCCAGCTGCTCGGCGGAGGCGTCCACGGACACCGAGATATTGCCGGCTCCGGCCTCGACGGCGCCCATGTGGTCCAGGCGGCGTCCGGCGGCGCCCATCTGGGCGAGGATCTCTGACAGGGGCATGACGGTCACGGTGATTGTCCTTTCCGAATGTGTGTTTCTGGGGAGTCGTAGTTGATGAGTTGGCGTGGAGCCGCCAAAGGCAGTGGCGGCCGTTCGGTTCAGACAGAGTGGGCCAACCGGGCCGCGAAGCGGTCGAGGCTGGCGGAGGTTAGGGGGCTGCCGACGGCGTTGAGGTGCCCGTGGGGCACACCCGCGCAGGTCAGCACCTCCACGTCGGCCCCCGCCTGCTCCAGCTGGCGGGCGAAGGCCTCGCCGGAGGCGCGCAGGTCGTCGTTCTCGCAGTTCTCGATGTAGGTTGCCGGCCATCCCGCCAGGCGGGACGCATCGGCAACGTCCCCGGGGAAGGCGTAGGCAGGCGCGCCCGCGCCTTCCCCGAGTGGAGCACCCAGGTAGTTGCTGTTCATTCCGGTCATGAGGTCGGCGGGGAAGCGCAGGATTTGTGGCATGCCGGTCAGACGTGTGGCCAGCTCCGCGCTGGGGGCGGGCCAGTGGCCGGCGTGTGCCACGGGGTAGGCAAGCAGCGCCTGCCAGGGGGCGGCGGCCTCGTCGACGCCGTGCAGTGTCACCCCGGCGGCCAGGTTCCCGCCCGCGCTCGCACCACCTACGGCTATGCGGGAGGCGTCGATGCCGAGCTCGGCGGCGTGCTGGCGCACCCAGCGATAGGCGGCGTAGGCGTCGTCGTGCGGGACTGGGTAGTGGACGCCGCCGGTGCACAGCCGGTAGAAGACCGAGACGACGACGGCGCCGGTGCGAGTGACCAAGCCACGGGCGACGGCGTCGGCCTCCGGCATGTCCAGGTCGCCCGCGGCGAAGGCGCCACCGTGGTACCACACCAGGGCGGTTCGCAGACCCGACTCTGTGGTCGGTGAGGGCATGGGCGGGGTCCAGCCGGACTCGGGGCGGTAGATGCGCACCGGGATCGGCCCGTGCGGGCCAGGCAGATCGCGCTCCTCGACGTCGGCGTGGGTGGCTCGGGGGCGCCGAAGGGCGCGGACCAGGCGTCCATGGCGGCCAGGGCCTCTGCGGCGAAGGGCGCTCCGGCGGCCGCCTCAGGGTCGGCGGCGGCCAGGTCCTCGACGTGTGGAGCCGGGAAGTCGGCGATCAGGTGTAGCCGCTCGGTGTAGGGCGGTAGGAAGCCGCCGGCCAGCGGGGCCACGGGTACGCCGTCGCGGGTAGTGGCGGGCTGTGGCGTCGGCGGGGCGGCGTCGGTGGCGGGAGTAGTGGTCATGGATCTTCTTCGTGGTGAATGGGCGGATGGTGTAGCGGGGTGCGCGGGCGTGGCCCGGGCTGCGGGGCGGTGCGTAGATGCGTCAGCCGAAGAGCTGGCGCTCGGCGGCATCCCAGCCGGCGGCTGCGGTCGGGTCGGGCGCGTATTCGGTGATGTCGGAGGAGTTGCGCACCAGCTGCCGTAGCGCGGTGAGGTCTCCCTCGATCAGTCCCGCGCCGCGCGCGGCGACGACGATATTGCCCAGGGCGGTGCCCTCGGCGGGCCCGGCGACCACGCGCAGGCCGGTCGCGTCCGCGGCCAGCTGGCACAACAGCCGGTTGCTGATGCCGCCCCCGACCATGTGCAGCACGCCGACATGCTTGCCGGACAGCTCGCTCGCCTCGCGCACCGCGCGGCGGTAGGCCAGGGCGAGGGAGTCGTCGATGCAGCGCACGTACTCGCCGATAGAGCGTGGGCGCGGCTGGCCGGTGCGAATGGCGTAGTCGTCGATGCGGGCGGCCATATCTCCGGGGTCGAAGAAGACCGGGTCGTTGATGTCCACCACGGTGCGCAGCGGGTCGGCGGCCGCGGCGGCGGCGTCGAGCTCCCGGTAGGACAGTTCCAGGCCCTGCTCGCGCCAGGTGCGTACGGCTTCGTTGAACACCCACAGCCCCATGACGTTCTTCAGGTAGCGCGCGGTGCCGTCCACCCCGAGCTCATTGGTGAAGTTGGCCCGCCGGGAGGCTCGGTGAGCACCGGTGCGTCCAGTTCCAGCCCCACCAGCGACCAGGTGCCACAGGAGATATAGGCGAAGTCGTCTCCGGCCGCGGGCACGGCCGCCACCGCGGAGGCGGTGTCGTGGGAGCCCACGGCCACCACCGGCGTCGGGGCGCCGTCGGGCCCGAATACGTCGACGACGTCGCGGCGCACGGGCCCGATGACGGTGCCCGCCTCTACGATGTCGGGAAGTACCCCATCCAGGATGAGGTCGAGCTCGGTGCGCAGTCGCTGAAGCAGCTGCGTTGACCAGTTGCGCTCGCGGGCGTCGACCAGACCGGTGGTGGAGGCGTTGGTGATCTCCGCGACCGGCTTGCCGGTCAGCCAGTAGGTGAGCAGGTCCGGCAGCAGCAGCATGGTGCGTTGGGCGGTGCTGGCGGCAGGGGCGGCGTCGCCGTCGACCGAGGCGGCGGAGCGGGGCAGGCCGCCGTCGCGTGACTCGGCCACCAGCTGGAAGACCGTGTTGAAGTCCTGTACCTGTAGGCCGTTGACGGCGTAAAGCTCGGCGGCGGGGATGGCCGCGAACAGTTCGTCTGGAATGCCCCGGGTGCGGGGGCAGCGATAGGCGCTCACTTGTCCGGCTAGCAGGCCGCCTGGGCCGAGCAGCCCGTAGTCGACGCCCCAGGTGTCGATGCCGACGGCGGCGAGTGGGCCGACGTCGCGCACGGCGGTGAGCAGACCGGCGCGGATCTCATCCCACAGGTGCAGCACATCCCAGTACAGGCGTTCGCCGTCTGGGCCGGGCAGGGGGATGGGGCCGTTGCTGAAGCGGCGCGTCTCGGTCAATTCGATGCGGCCGTCGGTGATGGTGCCGACCATGACGCGCCCGGAGGAGGCGCCCAGGTCGACGGCCCCGATGTGGCTGGGGCGGGCGTTGGTCATGGTCGGAACCTTTCT
>NZ_MTPX02000003.1 GCF_002154335.2 Actinomyces ruminis | reverse complement strand
CACCATCGGGGCGGACGTGCTGGACGCCATGCTGGCCCTGCCCCAGGTGGAATCGGCGGTGAACGCCTTCGCGGCCGACTATCTGGCCGCCTTCTCCACCCCGAGCATCGCCTGAAAGCAGAGAATGCCGGCGCCCGCCCCCTGTGTGGGGACGGGCGCCGTGGTCTGGGCTGCGCTACTAGCCCGGTCGTCAGGCGATCGGCTGCGGCTCGATGCCCCACACCTGGGCGTAGTCGCTGATGGTGCGGTCGGAGGAGAAGCGGCCGGAGCGGGTAATGTTCACCCAGGCCTTGCGCTGCCAGGCGCGCTGGTCGGCGTAGTCCGCGGCCATGGCGTCCTTGGCCTCCCGGTAAGCGGCGAAGTCGCCGAGCACGTAGTAAACGTCGGCGTCGCCGCCCTCCAGCAGACTGCGGCGCAGGTCCGCGAACCAGCCGGAGCCGTTGTCGTCCAGGGTGCCGTCGGTGAAGGCGTCCAGCACCCGCTTGAGCCCGGGGACGGTCTCGTAAGTGGCGTGCGGGTCGTAGGAGGCCCGCAGAGCGGGCAGCTCATCCTCGGTGGCGCCGAAGATGTAGCGTTCTCATCCCCCACAGCGTCTAGGATCTCCACGTTAGCGCCGTCGAGCGTGCCCAGGGTCAGGGCGCCGTTCATCATGAACTTCATGTTGGAGGTCCCGGATGCCTCCTTGCCGGCCATGGAGATCTGCTCGGAGACGTCGGCAGCCGGGATGATGTGCTCGGCGGGGGAGACGTTGTAGTTGTGGATGAACACGACCTTCAGGGTCTTAGAGACCACAGGGTCGTTGTTGACCAGCTCCGCGATGGCATTTATCAGCTTGATAATGCCCTTGGCGCGGATATAGCCGGGAGCCGCCTTCGCCCCGAAGATGAACACGCGCGGCGGTACCTGCAGCGACGGGTCCTCCTTCATGCGGAAGTACAGGTCCAAGATGTAGATCGCGTTGAGCAGCTGACGCTTGTACTCGTGCAGGCGCTTGATCTGGACGTCGAAAATGGCGTCGGGGTCGATCTCTACGCCCTCGCGCTCAGCCACCCAGGCGGCGAAGTCCACCTTGTTGGCGTGCTTGATCTCGGCCAGGCGGTCCAGCAGCGCGTCATCGGCGGCGTCGGTGTGAGCGGCGAGCAGCGACAGGTCCTTGACCCAGGCGTCGGAGCCGGTGACCTCGTCCAGCAGTGCGGACAGGCGCGGGTTGCACTGGCGCAGCCAGCGGCGCGGGGTGACGCCGTTGGTCTTGTTGTTGAACCGCTCGGGCCAGACGTCGTGCCACTCCTTGAGGGTGTCACGCTTGATGATCTCGGTGTGCAGGGCGGCCACTCCGTTGATGGAGTAGGACGCGTAGCAGGCGATCCAGGCCATGCGGACCTTGTCGCCGGCCAGGGGGGCCATGTAGTCGATGCGCGCCTGGTCCAGGCCGCGCTCCGCCATGTCCTGGCGGAAGCGGCGGTCGATCTCGCGGACGATCTCGGCGATACGCGGGAACAGCCGGTCGAAGATGGACATCTCCCAGGTCTCCAGGGCCTCGGCCAGCACCGTGTGGTTGGTGTAGGCGAAGGTCTTGGTGACGATGCCCCAGGCCTGGTCCCAGCCCAGGTGGTGCTCGTCCATGAGCAGACGCATCAGCTCGGGGATGGCGAGCACCGGGTGGGTGTCGTTGAGCTGGACGGAGTTGAAGTCGGCGAAGTGGCTCAGGTCCTCACCGTGGTGGGCGACGTAGTTGTCCACGATCTCCTGCAGGGAGGCCGAGCAGAAGAAGTACTGCTGACGCACCCGCAGTACCTTGCCCTCATAGGTGGTGTCATTGGGGTAGAGCACGCGGGAGATGTCCGCCGTGCGCTCGCGCTCGACGATGGCGTCCGTGAAGCGCTGGGAGTTGAAGGCGTCGTAGTCGAACTCCTCCATGGGCTCGGCCCGCCACAGTCGCAGCGTGACTACGTTCTTGGTGCCGTAACCGGTGATCGGCATGTCGTGGGGGACGGCGCGCACGGTGAGGTCGTTGTAGCGGACGATGCGCTGCGCCTCCTCGCGGCGGATGACGAAGGGGTAGCCCTCCTCCATCCACGGGTCCGGGTGCTCGGTCTGGAAACCGTCCTCGAACAGCTGCTTGAACAGCCCATAGCGGTACAGGATGCCGTAGCCGGCCACGGGCAGGTCCAGGGTGGCGCAGGAGTCCAGGAAGCAGGCGGCAAGGCGGCCGAGCCCACCGTTACCCAGGGCGGCGTCGGGCTCCTGCTCGAGCACGTCGGTGAGGTTCTGCCCGAAGGCGTTGACGGCTTCGGTTGCCTCCTCGACCAGGCCCAGGTTGGTCAGGTTGTTCAGCAGGGCGCGTCCCTCGAGGAACTCGGCGGAGAAGTAGTGCTCCATCCTGCCGGCACGGTACTTCTGTTCGGTGGCGTGCCAGTCGTCCGCGATGGCGTCGACGACGGCGGCGGACAGGCCCTGCCAGACCTCCATGGTGGTGGAGGCCTCGGCCGGACGGCCGGAGGCGGACCGGACCTGGGAGGGCACGGTCTGGACCAGGTTCTGCGTCATTCTTCTTCCCTTGTCAGACTACGGAGACCGCCGTTGCAAGATGCCCTGCAACGGCTGAAAGAGTGTACATTGCGTTGGTTCGCTATCTGGGGCGGGGACCGCACGCATGCATGCACCGGGACCATACCCGTCTCCGTTACATTTCAGGGCCGCTTTGTTGCTCACAGTGCTGTGGCCGCGGACGCGTCTGCGCCGTAAACGCCGCTGAACTGCGCAAACAGGGCCGAAAGTCCGCACCCGGCGGAGGTGTGAGACGCGCCGAGCGTACAGGAACGGGCGTCGGGGCCGCCGCGAGATGCGACGGCCCCGACGCCCTTCGAGGACAACCGGTCGGCTGCCGGTCCTGCTACTCAGTCACGCGACGGGCGCAGGAAGATGGCGCCCATCGGGGGGACCCGCAGCCGCACCGAGGCGGGGCGGCCGTTCCAGGGCAGCTCCTCGGCCTCGACGTGGCCGAGGTTGCCCACGCCGGAACCGCCGTACTCGGGGGCATCGGTGTTGATGACCTCGTCCCAGCCGCCGGCGAAGGGCAGGCCCACTCGGTAGCCTCGTGCGGGGTGCCGGCGAAGTTGACGATCACCGCCACCAGGTCCGAACGCCCGTCCGGCCCGGTGCCCTTGCGCAGGTAGGACAGCACGTTGTGGTCGCCGTCGCCCGCCTCGATCCACTCAAAGCCCCGATGCGAGAAGTCATCGGCCCACAGGGCGGGGGAGGCCTTGTAGAAGGCGTTCAGGTCGCTGACCAGCCGCAGCAGGCCGGTGTGGCCCGGGTCGTCCAGGATCCACCAGTCCAGGGAGTTGTCCGAGTTCCACTCGGCACCCTGCCCGAATTCCTGCCCCATGAACAGCAACTGCTTGCCGGGGTGGGACCACTGGTAGGCGTACAGGGCGCGCAGACCCGCCAGCTCCTGCCAGGCGTCGCCCGGCATCTTGGACAGCAGCGAGCCCTTGCCGTGCACGACCTCGTCGTGGCTCAGCGGCAGGATGAACTGCTCGGAGAAGGCGTACACCAGGGAGAAGGTCAGCTCCCCGTGGTGGTAGCGGCGGTTGATGGGCTCCTCGGCCAGGTAGCGCAGGGTGTCGTTCATCCACCCCATGTTCCACTTCAGGCCGAAGCCCAGGCCGCCGTACTCGGTGGGGGCGGTGACGCCGGGCCAGGCGGTGGACTCTTCGGCGATCATGACCGTGCCGGGGTTCTTCCGATAGGCGGTGGCGGTGGCCTCCTGCAGGAAGCTGATCGCCTCCAGGTTTTCCCGGCCGCCGAACTGGTTGGGGTGCCACTGGCCCTCCTCGCGGGAGTAGTCCAGGTAGAGCATCGAGGCGACGGCGTCTACGCGCAGCCCGTCGATGTGGAACTCACCCAGCCAGTACAGGGCGTTGGCCACCAGGAAGTTGCGCACCTCGTTGCGGCCGAAGTTGAACACGTAGGTGCCCCAGTCGGGATGCTCGCCGCGCTGCGGGTCCGGGTCCTCGTACAGGGCGGTGCCGTCGAAACGTGCCAGCGCCCACTCGTCCTTGGGGAAGTGGGCGGGCACCCAGTCCAGGATGACGCCGATGCCGGCCTGGTGGAGTTGGTCCACCAGGTAGCGGAAGTCATCCGGAGTGCCGAATCTCGCGGTGGGGGCGTAGTAACCGGAGACCTGGTAGCCCCAGGAGCCGCCGAAGGGGTGCTCGGCCACGGGCATGAACTCCACGTGGGTGAAGCCGGCGTCCTTGACGTAGGGGACCAGCTCGTCTGCCAGGCCCCGGTAGCCCAGGCCCTGCCGCCAGGAGCCGATGTGCACCTCGTAGACGCTCATCGGCCCGGAGTGCGGGTCGGTGACGGCGCGGCGGGACATCCAGTCCTCGTCGCCCCATTCGTGGAAGCGGTCGGTGACCACGGAGGCGGTGGCGGGCGGAACCTCGGTGGCGCGGGCCATGGGGTCGGCCTTCTGGTGCCAGGAGCCGTCCTGGAAGCACAGCTCGAACTTGTAGCGGGCGCCCACGCCCACG
Organism: Actinomyces ruminis; assembly: GCF_002154335.2. GTDB lineage: Bacteria > Actinomycetota > Actinomycetes > Actinomycetales > Actinomycetaceae > Actinomyces > Actinomyces ruminis. The sequence continues at coordinate 16,330 of NZ_MTPX02000003.1, read as the reverse complement.
CCGGGGATGAACAGCTCCCACACGCCGGAGGCGCCCAGGGAGCGCATGGCGGAGGCGGTGCCGTCCCAGTAGTTGAAGTCGCCTACCACGCGCACGGCCCGGGCGTTGGGCGCCCATACGGCGAAGGCGACGCCGTCGACGTCTCCCATGGTGCCGGAGTAGTGCTTCAGATGCGCACCCAGCACCTCCCACAGCTCCTCGTGGCGGCCCTCGGAGATGAGGTAGGTGTCCATCTCACCCAGGGTCGGCAGGAACCGGTACGGGTCATCGACGGTGATGGTCTCCTCCCCGTAGGTCACCTCAATGCGGTAGTCCGGGATGGTGTCCCCGGGGACGACGGTGACCCACACGCCGTCCTGTTCGTGGCGGGCCGGGAAGGAACCTCCGGGGTGACCACGACGACGGCGTCTGCGAGGTGACGCACGGTGCGGATGGTTACGCCGCCGGCGCCTACATGGGCGCCGAGCACCTCATGCGGGTTGTGGTAGCGGCCGTAGGCGACGTCCGCGAGGACCCAGGGGTCCACCGCGACGGGCGCGGGGCCCGTGCCTGCGGCGGCGGGGCGTCGTTGGATTCGGGGGCGGGCTCGGGGCTGGTGACGTCGGTCATGTTCTCACTCTCCCATGCGGTGACCGGCTGAGGGGGGACTTTATACCGGTGCAACCCGGCGTGGATGGATCTGTCTCACGCCGCCGGCTTGGCGGCATGAGACACGATTGGTCAGATGGTCAGGATCATCTCGATGCCGTGCAACGGGATGGCGACCCAGTCGGGGCGGTTGCGCGCCTCATAGACCGCCTCGTACAGGGCCTTGTCGAGCTCGAGGGCGTTGAGCAAGGTGGTCTGCCGGCGCCCGGGCCGCGCGGCCTGAGCGGGGACCGACGTCGGGGCGGCGGACCAGTAGCCGTCCAGGAAGGCGCCGCGCACTGCCCCCAACCAGTCGGGGTGGGTGGCGTGGCCGACCTCGGCCGCGTAGTCGAAGGAGCGCAGCATGCCCGCCACATCCCGCAGGGGCTGGTCGGGGCGACTGCGCTCGGCCAGCGGGCGCAGCGGCTCGCCCTCGAAGTCCAGGACGTACCAGCGGTCCTGCTCGACGGCGTGCAGCACCTGACCCAGGTGATAGTCGCCGTGCACGCGGGTGGCCGGCTCCAGCCGGTCCAGTGCCGCCAGCTCGGACAGCACCGTTTCCACGCGTGCGCGCAGGTTCGGCAGCTGGCTTTCCAGCTCGGGCACCTCGTCCATCGCCCAGCGGGCCCGCTCGCGCAGCGCCGCCGCCAACTCGGGGGGTGCGGGCGGTGCGGCGGTGCCCAGGGCACAGGCCAGGTGGGCGTGCATCTGGGCGGTGGTGTCGCCCAGATCCCGCGCCAGGGCCAGGGCCCGCTGGCGCTGCGGACCGTCGGAATCGTCGTCGGCGGCGAACGCGCAGAACAGCTCGAAGCCATCGTCCGCGCGGGGCACGAAGGTGCAGGCCACCCCCGCATCCGCGGTGTGCTCGGCGTCGTCCGGGCCGGTCCAGGTCAGGGTCGTCCACGCCACCGGGGTGCGCACCCGGTCCCAGCCGTCGCGGGCCAGCGCCACGGACACCTCCACGTCCGGGTTGCGGCCGGGCGCGAGCACCCGGAACAGCTTCACGATCAGGTCGCCGGTGGCGGCGTCGGCGTCCCCCGCCGCCGGAGCATCACCGGGGGCGGGCATGACCACCGAGGTGTTGGACTGCTCCCCGGTGGTCACCCGCAGCCGCTCTGCGCGCTCGGCGATCGCCTGCGCCCCGGTCTCGCCGAGCGTCGTTCCGGCCGCAAGGGCCGAGTCTGCCCAGCGCGCCAGAAGCGTGGGTGATGGGCGCCGTCGACCAGCGCGACCGGCACGCCGTCGGCCCCGGGCATCACAAAGCCCTCGTTGCCGGCCGTCTCCCCGGCGGTGGAGAAGCCTTCCAGTGCGGCGGCGGGCTCAAGCACCAGCGGCACATGCACCAGCACCGGCGCCCCCTCGCCGCGGGGCACGGCGAGCAGCAGGTCGCGTACGCCGTCGGCCAGCTCCCAGCTGCCCGCGACACGCAGTGGCCCGCGGGCGGGCTGGCCCTTGAGCGGGTACCACCGGCGCTGCCCCATCCAGTCCGCCAGCGCCGCCAGCAGGGCGGACTCGTCGGGCCAGGCCGGGCAGATGGCCCTGTAGTCAGCGGGTTGCTCATCGGTCCTCCTTACGGTTCGGGGCGACGGCCAGCCACCAGTAGCCGCGTCCGGGCAACGCGGCCATCAGCTTCCCCCGGGTGTCGACGGCGGGCGGGGCGGTGTCCGGGTCTGTCGCCAGCACGGTGCGGGTGGCTCGTCCGGCCAGCTCGGGCAACTCCACTCCCACCTCGACGGGGCGGTCGGCCAGGTTCGCCAGGCACAGCAGCGTTTCGCCTCCTGCCCCGCCGGCTGCGGGGACCTCGGTGCGGGTGTGTGCTAGGACGGTGGGATCGGATGCCTCGCGCAGACGGAAGTCCCCGTGCCCCAGCACCGGGTGCTTGCGCCGCACCCGCAGCAGGTGCCGCAGGAAGTGCAGCAGCGAGCCGGGATCGGCCAACGCATCGGCCACGCAGCGGTCGGCGTACCCCGCGGCGTCTATCAGCGGCAGGGTGAGCGCGGCGGGGTCCGCGCAGGCGGAGAACCCCATATTCGCCGAGTGGTCCCACTGCATGGGGGTGCGCACGGCGTCGCGATCGGGCAGCCAGATGTTCTCGCCCATGGCGATCTCATCGCCGTAGTACAGGCAGGGCGAGCCGGGCAGGGACAGTAGCAGCGCGTGGGCCAGTTCGAGCTCGGCGCGCGAGTCTGCCAGCAGTGGTGCCAGGCGCCGGCGTATACCCACATTGGCGCGCATGCGCTCCTGCGGCGCATACCAGTGGTACATGCGCTCGCGCTCGGCGTCGGTGACCATCTCCAGCGTCAACTCGTCGTGATTGCGCAGGAAGGTCCCCCACTGGCCATGCGCCGGGATCGGCGGGGTGGCCGCCAGCACGTCGCGGATCGCGGTGGCCGTGCCCTGCCGCAGCGCGGAGAAGATACGCGGCATGACGGGGAAGTGGAAGCACATGTTGCACTCCGGGGCCTGCGGGCTGCCGAAGTAGGCCACCACGTCCGCCGGCCACTGATTGGCCTCCGCGATGGTGATGGTGCCGGGGAACTCGCGGTCGAGCATGTGGCGCAGCCCGGCGATCAGGCGGTGGGTGCCGGGCAGGTTCTCGCAGTTGGTGCCCTCCTGCTCCACCAGGTAGGGGATGGCGTCCAGGCGGAACCCGTCCACCCCGGTGCGAGCCCAGAACCGCACCACCTCGTGCACCGCCTCCACCACGGCCGGGTTGGCGTAGTTCAGATCCGGCTGGTGGGAGAAGAAGCGGTGCCAGAAGTACTGGCCGCGCACCTCGTCGTAGGTCCAGTTGGAGCGCTCGGTGTCCACGAAGATGATGCGGGCATCGGCGTAGCCGGAGTCGTCGTCGGCCCACACGTAGAAGTTCCCGTAGGGGCCGTCCGGGTCGCGGCGGGAGGCCTGGAACCAGGGGTGGGTATCGGAGGTGTGGTTGAGCACCATGTCGATCACCACGCGGATGCCCCGCTCGTGGGCGGCCGCCACCAGGGCGTGGAAGTCCTCCATGGTCCCGTAGCGGGGGTCGACGCCGGTGTAGTCGGCGATGTCGTAGCCGCCGTCGCGCATCGGCGAGGGGTAGAAGGGCGGGATCCAGATCGCATCCACGCCCAGCCAGGCCAGGTAGTCCAGCCTGGAGGCCAGGCCACGGAAGTCGCCGACGCCGTCGGCGTCGGAGTCCGCGAAGGAGCGCAGCAGCGCCTCGTAGAACACCGCGGTGCGGAACCAGTCCGGGTCGGGGCTGAGGCCCGGCCGTGGCTGCGCGGGGAGGTCGGGAACACCGGGGACGGTCACGGGGCTCCTTTGACTTGTCGGCAACTCAGTGGCGGAGGGGGTGGCCGTCACAGGGGTTCGACGGAGAAGACGTGGGCGACGCGGCCCGCGAAGGGGTCCAGTCGCACGTAGTTCTGCCCGGACCACTCGTAGGTGTCCCCGGTGAGCTCGTCGGTGACGCGCAGCACCGGCCGGGAGCCGTCCACCCAGCCGGGCAGACCTAGCTGCTCCAGGTTCAGGTAGATCTCGCCCTCGCGGGCGCCGTAGGGGTCCAGGTTGACGATGGTGAGCACCACGTCGTCTTTGCCGGTGGCGGAGTGGGCGGCGTCCACCCGCTTGGAGTAGGCGATCAGACTGTCGTCGCTGGTGCCGTGGAACCAGACGTCGCGCAGCTGCTGCAGCGCCGGGTGGGCGTGGCGGGCGGCGTTCAGGCGAGTGAGTAGGTCCTCGATGCCATTGACGCGGGCGGCGCCGAAGTCCCGCTGCTTGAACTCGTACTTCTCGTTGTCGATCTGTTCCTCGAAGCCGGGACGTGGCACCGATTCGGCAAGCTCGTAGCCGGAGTAGATGCCCCAGTTGGGCGACATGGTGGCGGCCAGCACGGCCCGCAGCTTGAAGGCGGGCACCTTCCCGTTGGTCATGAAGGGGGTGAGGATGTCATGCGTGGTCGGCCAGAAGGTGGGGCGCAGGATGTGCGCGGTCTCCTGGGACAACTCCACCAGGTATTCGGTCAGCTCCTGCTTGGTGTTGCGCCAGGCGAAGTAGGTGTAGCTCTGGTGGAAGCCGATCTTCGCCAGGGTGCGCATCATGGCGGGGCGGGTGAAGGCCTCCGCCAGGAACAGCACCTCGGGGTTGTCCTCGCGCACCTGCCGGATCAGCCGCTGCCAGAAGGGCAGCGGCTTGGTGTGCGGGTTGTCCACCCGGAAGATGGTCACCCCGTGACTCATCCAGGTGCGCACCACCTGCAGGATCGCCTGGTAGATGCCTCCGGGTCGTTGTCGAAGTTGAGGGGGTAGATGTCCTGGTACTTCTTGGGCGGGTTCTCGGCGTAGGCGATGGAGCCGTCGGCCAGCACGGTGAACCACTCGGGGTGCTCGGTCACCCAGGGGTGGTCGGGCGAGCACTGCAGGGCCAGGTCGAGGGCGACCTCCATGCCGAGTTCGTGGGCGCGCGCCACCAGGGCGTCGAAGTCCTCGAAGGTGCCCAGCTCCGGGTGGATGGCGTCGTGCCCGCCGTCGGGCGAGCCGATGCCGTACGGGGAGCCCGGGTCGTCGGGGCGGGCGTCCAGCGTGTTGTTGCGGCCCTTGCGGTTGGTGGTGCCGATGGGGGAGATCGGGGTCAGATACAGCACGTCGAAGCCCATGGCCGCGATCCGGTCCAGCCGTTGGGCGGCCGTCCGCAGGGTGCCGCTGTGCCAGTTTCCCTGTTCGTCACGGTGCGCGCCCAGGGAGCGGGGGAAGATCTCGTACCAGGAGCCGGCCAGGGCACGACGGCGGTCCACCTGCAGCGGGTAGGTGGCCGACGGGGAGACATGGTCACGCAGCGGCAGCCGGTCCAAGGCCGCCATCACTTCCCCCGCCAGGCCCGCGGCCAGGCGGTCTGCGGGGGATGCGGACTCGTCGCGCAGGGCGGCGGCGGCGGCGTGCAGCACCTCGACGTCGGCCGCATCGCGGCCCGGGACGGCGGCCGCCCGCTCCATTACACGGGCGCCCTCCTCCAGCATGAGGGCGACGTCGACGCCGGCGGGCACCTTCACCCCGGCGTCGTGCGCCCAAGTGCCATAGGGGTCCGACCAGCCCTCCACGCGAATGCCCCAATCGCCCGGGGCGTCCGCGGCCAGGCGCGCCTCATAGCGGTCCAGGCCGATCCCGACCTCGTACATGCGGGCGGACGGGCCGTCGCTGCCGTCGGGACGGACCAGGACGGCGGTTGCCCCGAAGCGGTCGTGCCCCTCCCGGAACACGGTGGCGCGGATCGGGAAGACCTCGTCCGGCACCGCCTTGGCCGGCCAGCGCCCGTCCTCCACGACGGGGAAGACCTCGGTGACCGGGATGCGCCCCACCGGGGCGTATGGGGCCGGCAGCGGGACCTGTGGGGGCGCGGGCTGCGCCGGGGCGGCGGGAGCTACGTGGCTGGTGGGCTTCGTCTTCGCCATGCGCGGCGTCGTGTTAGGGGTCACAGCGCAAGCGTACCTGTCCGCGCGCGCGTGCGTGACCGCGTCGCGTCCCCAACACTGCCTCAGTAGTTCATGTGCATGGCCGCGCGCACCGCGTCGAGGGTCTGCTCGGCGACTTCGTTAGCCCTGCCGTTGCCCTCCGCCAGGACCTGGAGCAGGTAGTCCTCATTGCGCGCCAGTTCAGTGCGGCGGGCGCGAATGGGAGCGAAGAACTCGTTGACCGCCTCGGTGGTGATCCGCTTGAGCGTGCCGGCGCCGCCGTCGCCGATCTGCTCGGCCAGCGATTGCGGGTCCCCGGCTCCGCACAGGGAGGCGAGGGTGAGCAGGTTGGCCACCTCCGGGCGACCCTCGGGGTCGTAGGTGATGTGCCGGTCGGAGTCGGTCTTGGCCTTCTTGAGCGCTTGCGGTCTCATCCGCACTCATGCGCAGCTCGATGGTGTTGTGGCGCGACTTGCTCATCTTCTCCCCGTCCAGGCCCAGCAGCAGCGGCGCCTGGGACAGCAGTGCCTCCGGACGGCGGAAGACCGGATGCTCCTTGACCGCGCGCCCGTAGCGCTTGTCGAAGCGCTGGGCGATCAGCCGGGCCTGCTCTAGATGCGGCAGCTGGTCCTTGCCCACCGGCACCAGGTTGGCCTGGCAGAACAGGATGTCGGCGGCCTGGTGCACCGGTAGGTGAGCATCAGGCCGGTCATGGCGCGTCCGGCGGTGGCCTCCAGCTCGGCCTTGACCGTGGGGTTGCGATGCAGCTCGGACTCGGTGACCAGGGAAAGGAACGGCAGCATCAGCTGGTTTGCGGCCGGAACGGCCGAGTGGGTGAAGATCGTTGAGCGCTGCGGGTCCACCCCGACGGCGAGTGTGTCTGCCACCAGCGACAGCACGCGCTCGCGGATCGGGCCCACCCCGTCGCGGTCGGTGATCACTTGGTAGTCGGCCACAAGGATCCAGGTGTCCACGCCCCTATCCTGGATTCCCTTCCAGGAGTGCATGGTGCCGAAGTAATGGCCCAGGTGCATGTTGCCGGTGGGACGCACGCCCGTGAGCATCCGGTAGCGGCCGGGGTTGACGTCCAGATCGGCCTCGATCTCAGCACTGCGAGCCACCGAGCGGGCCAGTGAGGCCGCGTCGGTGGAGCGGGACAGGATCTCACCGGCGTCCAGGGGCCCTGGGAGCTGCTGGAGGGGCTGCCGGTGTTCGCTTCGTGCTGCGTCATGGCGGACATCCTAAGGGGCGACGCCGAGCGGACCGGAATCGTGTGGCCCGGGGGCTGCTCACACGCAAACTGTCCCAGATCGGCAGAAACGGCTCTGTCGCCCTCGGAGGCGCATAAGAGATCGTTGGAATCATGCGGCTGCGTCGGTGGGGCGGGACGCCGGACGCGGTGTTTATGCCGATTCTGGACAAAACGCGGCCGGGACGGCGGATGTACTGGGGAAGCGGCCGTACGCCTACTCCTCGGGCAGGCCGATCAGTATCTCCCCGGACAGGTAGATGCGCAGGGACAGCGCGTCCAGCGTGGTGGTGTCACCGGGCCGGTCCTGCCGACAGTCCGTCGCGCCGGAACGCGAGGCGCGGGCGCGCGCGGGGTGGAGCGCACGGGCGCGAGCCGCCGGACCCCGACTGACCCGGTGGGCGAGGGCGAAGGCCGAGGTGTGCGGGCGCGGCACGGCCCAGGTGGAGTCCCACATCAGGTGCCAGTCGGTGCCATGCCCGGCGGGAAGCGTGACGTCCTCCTGACTGAGAGAACCGTTGATGACCAGCAGTAGGTCGTCGTCGTCCATGGGGGTGCCCGAGCGGAGCATCTGCACCACCCGCGTCCAGGGATCGTGCCAGGCGGCCACATCCATCGGGTCGGCGTTGGCGCGGAACCAGGCCAGATCCGGCAGGGCGTCCCCGTCTGGTGTGGAGCCGCTGGCGAAGGCGGTCGGGCGCAGCACCGGGTGCTGGGCGCGCAGGTTGATCAAGAAGTGCGTGGTGGCAATCAGGTCCCGCTGCCAGGTCGTCAGGTTCCAGTCGTACCAGGAGATCGGCGAGTCCTGACAGTAGGAGTTGTTGTTGCCGTCCTGGGTGCGCCCCATCTCATCCCCACCCAGCAGCATGGGCGTGCCGGCGGAAACCAGCAACGTGGCCAACACGTTGCGGGAGGAGCGGCGGCGCAGGATTTCGATGGGGCCTCCGCCCATGCCCTCCGGCAGCGGACCCTCGAAGCCGTGGTTCCAAGAGCGGTTGTCATCGGTACCGTCGCGGTTGTCCTCACCGTTGGCCAGGTTGTGCTTGTAGTCGTAGCTGACCAGGTCACGCAGCGTGAAGCCGTCGTGGGCGGTGACGAAGTTGATCGACGCCAGCGGCCCGCGCCCGCCCGGGTACTCGCCGTAGCTGAACATGTCGGCGCTGCCGCTCAGACGCGTGGCCAGGTCACGCAGATCATTGCCGGGTCGACCCTTGGACATCTCGGACGCATCGTGCAGCCAGAAGGAGCGCACGGTGCCGCGGTAGCGGTCATTCCAGTCGTGGAAGGGCGCCGGGAACTCGCCGGTGCGCCAGCCGCCCGGGCCGATGTCCCAGGGCTCGGCGATCAGTTTGGTGTTCTGCAGTACCGGGTCGGTGGCCATGCCGATCAGCAGCGGGTGGCGCGACTGGAACTCGGAGGCATCCCGCCCCAGGGTCACCGCCAGGTCGAAGCGGAAGCCGTCGATGCCGACGTCGCCGGCCCAGTAGCGCAGCGAGTCCAGGACCAGCTGCACCGCCCGGGTGGAGCGGAAGTCCACCGTGTTGCCGGTGCCGGTGACGTCCACATACTGGGCGGGCCGGTAGGGGGCGTGCAGGTAGTACTCGAGGTTGTCCAGGCCCCGCAGCGACAGCGCGGGCCCATCCATGCCCGACTCGCAGGTGTGGTTGTAGACCACGTCCATGATGACCTCGAGTCCGGCCTCGTGCAGCATTGAGACCATGCCGCGGAACTCGTCCAGGACGGCCTGCGGGCCGGCCGCGCGGGCGGCCTGGGTGGCATAGGACGGCTCGGGCGCGAAGTAGGACAGGGTGGAGTAGCCCCAGTAGTTGGTCCGCTCGCGCTGGAGCAGGAAGGCCTCGGAGAAGGCGGCGTGCACGGGCAGCAGCTCCATGGTGGTCACGCCCAGTGAGCGCAGGTGGGCGACGGCGGCCGGGTGCGCCAGACCCGCATAGGTGCCGCGCAGCTCCGGGGGGACGCCGGGCATGGAGTGGGTGAAGCCCTTGACATGCGTCTCGTAGATGATGGTGCGCTCCTCGGGCACGCGTGGGCCGGGGACGACGGGGAACTGCGCGCCGGTTACCACGCCGAGGGCGGTGTGTCCGGCGGAGTCCAGCTCGGAGGGGAGGAAGGGCACATAGGTGGGGGACAGGTCCGCGTCGACGGCGTGCGCGTACAACTCCGGGCCCAGGCGTGGAGCGCCTTCGATGGCACGGGCGTACGGGTCGAGCAGCAGTTTGCGGGGGTTGAACAGCAGTCCCTCCGACGGGTTCCACGGCCCGTAGGCGCGATAGCCGTAGCGCTGCCCGGCGCGTACCCCGGGGACGTGTGCGCTCCAGGCGCCGCGGTTGGGGCCGTGCATGCCGATGCGCCGTTCGGAGGTAATGGCGCCGTTGGAATCGAGCTCCAGCAGGCACAGGTCCACCGCATCGGCGCGCGGTGCCACCACTACGAAGTCGGCGCCGTCCTCGGTGAGCGTGGCGCCCAAGCGAGTGCGGTCCGAGGCGTCGGAGTCGGCACGGGCGGCGGGCTGCAGCTCTGGCGTGGAGGACATAGGCATGAGTCCTATTGTCAAGCAATCGGCCTCTTGATGCCACTTCGTCGGCGGCCAGGTGAGGGTGACTGAGCGCTCACCGGCGAGGGCGCCGCGATATGGCAATCTTGTGCGCATGAAAATAGTCGTATGCATCAAGCACGTCCCTGATGTGCAGTCCGAGCGTCGGTTGGAGGAGGGGCGCCTGGTCCGCGGTGAGGAGGACGTCCTCAACGAGCTCGACGAGAACGCCGTCGAGGCCGCGGTGTCCCTGGTCGAGGATCTGGGTGGCGAGGTCATCGCCCTGTGCATGGGCCCCGAGGACGCTGAGGATGGTGTGCGCCGCGCCCTGCAGATGGGGGCCGACTCCGGCGTTGTCGTCAGTGATGAGGCGCTGGTGGGGGCCGACGTACCCACCACCGCCCGCACGCTCGCCGCGGCCGTGTCGAGAATCGGCGGCGCCGAGGCCGGACCGGGCGATGTGGACCTGGTCATCACTGGCATGGCCTCGTTGGACGCCATGACCTCCATGCTCCCGGGCGCGCTCGCGGCCGCGCTGCACGTGCCCGCTCTGACCCTGGCCGGCTCGCTGGAGGTGAGCGCCGACGAGGCGACCATCACCCGTTCTACCGGCACCGTGCGCGAGGTGCTGTCGGCCCCGCTGCCTGCGCTCGTGTCCGTGACCGACCAGGCCAACGAGCCGCGCTACCCGAACTTCGCCGCCATGCGTGCCGCCCGCAAGAAGCCGCTGGACGTCTGGGATCTGGGCGACCTCGGCCTGCCCGCCGGCGAGCCGAGCATCGCCGTCATCGACTTCACCGAGCGGCCCGCACGTGAGGCCGGCATCATCCGCACCGACGCCGGCGAGGCCGGGCGCGACCTGGCCGCCTGGCTGGTCGAGAACGAGCTCGTGTGAGCGGATACGCCCGGAAGGAACGACGATAACCATGTCTGACAACATGCTCGATGCACCCGTCCTCGTGCTGGTCGACCGCGCCCCCGGCGGTGCCCCCACCAGCGCCGCCCTCGGCCTGGTCTCCATCGCCCGCGGACTGACCTCCGGCGACGTCGTCGCGCTCGTGGTCGGCGACGTCGACGCCGACACGATCGCGGCGCTGGCCGCCGTCGGCGCCTCCCGCCTGCTTACCGCCGACCTGGGCGGTCGCGAGACCGTGGCCGCGGTCGCCGCCGATGCCGTCGTCGCCGCGGTGAAGTCGGTGAGCCCCGCCGTCGCCCTGGTCGGCAGTGACTACCGCGGCAAGGAGATCGCCGGCCGGGCGGCGGTGCTGCTGGGTTCGGCCTGCGCCTCCGACGTCGGTGACCTGCGGGTGGTCGGCGGGGAGCTGCACGCCTCCAAGCTCGTGCTGTCCGGCACCTGGTCCACCACCATGACGGTTTCGGCGCAGGCGGACAGCACTCCGGTCATCTCTGTGCACCCCAGTGCGGCCGAGCCCGTGCCGCCAGCCACGGGTGCCGAGGAGCTGCCCGTCGAGGCCGTCGATGTGCCCCTGACCGCCGAGGCGGCCGCCGTCAAGGTCGTCTCCCGCGAGCTCGCCGACGCCGCCGCGGGCCCCGACCTGTCGGAGGCGCAGCGCGTCGTGGTGATGGGGCGCGGCACCGATGGCGACCTCGACCTGGTGCATTCGCTCGCCGATCCGCTTCAGGCCGCCATCGGCGCCACTCGTGTTGCCTGTGACGAGGGCTGGATCGAGCGCTCCGCCCAGGTGGGGCAGACCGGTGCCTCCATCGCTCCGCGCCTGTACATCGGGCTGGGCGTATCCGGCGCCGTGCACCACACCAGTGGCATCCAGGCGCCGGCACGATCGTCGCCGTCTGCGACGACTCCGAGGCCCCTATCTTCGAGATGGCCGACTACGGCGTGGTCGGGGATGTGGCCGAGGTCGTCCCCCAACTGGTTGAGGAGTTGGAGCGCCTGCGCGGCTGAGCGCCACTCGCTGTCACCTGGACAGTTCGCCCCGTCCCGGTTCACCCCGGGGCGGGGCGCGTTCATGCGCCGAGATCGGTAGAAGTTACGTGCCGAAATCGGTTGATGTGGCGGAGTGTGTGCATTCCCGCGCAACCCGTGGTGGGCCTGGGGCTGGTCGGCGCGCCGGGACGAAGTCTGTTGACTTCTGCACGCCGCATGTGTCACTGTACTAGTGCAGTAATACAGATGGTCTTCCGGCCGCCTGTCCGCTGCGCTCATGAGCACACCCGCCCACCCACCAGAGGGAGGCTTCGTGGATCTTGACGGCTCCCGGCCGATCTGGCTGCAACTGGTCGACGACTTCCGCCTGCGGATAGTCACCGGCGCCTGGCCGATCGGCACCCGGATACCCAGCGTGCGCGAACTGGCCATGCAGTCCGGCGTCAACCCCAACACCGTCCAACGCGCCCTGGCCGAGCTCGACCGCACCGGGCTTACCGGCACCGAGCGGACCGCCGGCCGCTTCGTCACCACGGATACCACCGTCGTCGATGCCGTCCGCCGGGAACTCGCCACCGGCGCCACGGACACCTTCGTCACCGCCCTCACCGCCGTCGGCATGGATCTGCCTCAGGCCGCAGCGCTGCTGCAGGAGCGCTGGGACATGCGTCCATCCTCGGCAGACACAGGAGAATCCTCATGACCCAGCACTCACCGGCGCCGCCGTCGCCCGCGGCGCGGTTCACCTCTGTCCCCATCTCCGACGGCGAAGCACCGCTGGTTTCGGTATCCGGCCTGACCAAGGCCTACCGCGGCCGGCCGGCGCTGGCGGACCTCAGCCTGGACCTGCCGGCGGGTCGGATCATCGGGCTGATGGGCTCCAACGGCTCGGGCAAGACCACTCTGTTGAAGATCCTGGCAGGCCTGCTGGCCGAATACGACGGCCAGGTGCGCGTGGGCGGGCATGCTCCCGGGCCGGAGTCCAAGGCGCTGGTCGCCTTCCTCCCCGACGCCGACTTCCTGGCCTCGGAGCTCAAGGCCGAGCAGGCCATCGACATGTTCTCCCGGCTCTTTTCCGACTTCGACGCCGACCGCGCCCGCGAGCTGGTCGAGTTCTTCGCCCTGCCCAAGGACCGGAGCCTGAAGGAGATGAGCAAGGGCATGGGGGAGAAGCTGCGCGTCAGCCTGATCATGGCCCGCCGCGCCCGCGTCTACCTGCTGGACGAGCCCATCTCCGGGGTGGACCCGGCCGCGCGCGACGTGATCCTCAGTGGCGTTCTGCGCAACTTCGACCCCGAGGCGCTGATGGTCATCTCCACCCACCTGATCGCCGACGTGGAGCCGATCGTCGACTCCGTTGTCTTCCTCAAGGACGGACGCCTGCTGCTGGCGGGCGACGCCGATGACCTGCGTGCGGCTCATGGCATGAGCCTGGACGCCCTGTTTAGGAAGGAGTACCGCTGATGCTGCGTACCCTGCTGAATGAGGAGATTCGCTTCCTGGCTCCTATTCACCTGAAGATGCTCGGCATCTTCACCATCTTCGGAGTCGTCTTCGTCGGGCTGCTGGCGCTGAACCTACCCATCGTGGAGGCCTTCGCGCTGCTCGGCGCGGTGGTCGCCTTCGCCCTGGCTGTACCGGTGGTGCTCATCCACACCGCGGTCGAGTACTGGCAGTCCATGTACGGCTCGCGCGGCTACCTGACCCAGGCGATCCCGGTGCGCGGGCGAGTGCTTTACGCCGCCAAGACCCTGTATGCCTTCGCGGCCGGCCTGGTGGCGGGATGCTTCACCATAGCGGGTCTGCTGGTCATCGCCTGGGTGGCCGCGACGTCGCAGGGTTTGAGCGTAGGCGAGATACTCCAGCCTCTGCGCCAACTGCTGGACCTCATCGGCATCGGCTGGGTGGTCGCCTTCTTCGTCTACCTGATTGTGGAGCTCGCCTGCGTGATCGTGTGCGTGGCCGCGGTAATGAGCATCGGGGCACAGGGACGCTGGAACCACCTCGGCTTCGGGGCGCCCGTGATCGGCTTCGTGGCGCTGTACCTGGTGGCGCAGGTCCTTTCGATGCTGCTGCTTCTGACCGTGCCGGTCGCCCTTGAACTCGCGTCCGGGGACGTCGTGAACGCATGGATGCTGCCCGACTTCATCGAGGCGGTGCGCACGGGCAGTGACCCGACCGTGTTGGGGCTGGGATTCATCGCCGTGTGGCCACTGCTGGCGGTGGTGCTCGGAGCGTGGGGCGTGCGCGCGATCGAGCGCCACACCTCCCTGCGCTGAAGCGAACCGGCGCAATGTGGCCGGGCGCTCGGCTCAGGCGACCGTAGCCTGGGCCAGCACCCGGTCGCCGTCGTCCCCGCCGTAGACGACGACGCTCTGGCCGGCGGCCAGCCCGCGCAGCGGCTGGCGCAGGACGGCGTGCAGCGTGCCGGCGGCGTCGTCGACGGTCACGTCCGCGGGCACCGGGCGGCCGTGCGCGCGCACCTGGACGGTCACGTCCTGCCAGCCGACGCGTCGGGAAGCGAGTCGGGCTGGTCCAGCAGCACCAGGTCGCTGCCGTCGACCACAGTGCGCTGCAGCAGCTCGGCGGGGCCGACCACGACCTCATTGGTGGTAGGCCGCGTCTGGATGACGTAGCGCGGGCGGCCGTCGGCGGCGGGGCGCGTCAGCCCCAGGCCCTTGCGCTGGCCGACGGTGAAGCCGAAGTAGCCGCCGTGGGTGCCGAGCACCTCGCCGTCGGGCGAGACGATGCTGCCCTCCTGGACGCCGAGGCTGCGCTGCAGGAAGCCGCGGGTGTCGCCGTCGGCGACGAAGCAGATGTCGTAGGAGTCTGGCTTATCCGCCACCGGCAGGCCACGGCGCTCGGCCTCCGCGCGCACCGCCGCCTTGGAGGGGGCGTCGCCGAGCGGGAATAGGGCGCGGGACAGGCCCTCGCGCCCAGAGACGGCCAGCACATAGGACTGGTCCTTGGCTGCATCGGCGGCCCGGTGCAGTTCCAGGCTGCCGGCCTGACCGGGGTGGCCGTCACTGGCGCCGCCACGCAGGCGGGCGTAATGGCCGGTGACTACGGCGTCGAAGCCAGGGACAGGCCGCGCTCCAGCAGCACGTCGAACTTGACCCGCTCATTGCAGCGCACACACGGGTTGGGTGTGCGGCCGGCGCGGTACTCGGACAGGAAGTCGGCAACCACCCGCTCCTCGAACTCCTCGGACAGGTCCCACACGTAGAAGGGGATGCCCAGGATCTCGGCCGCCCAGCGGGCGTCACCGGCGTCCTCAATGGAGCAGCAGCCGCGGGCGCGGAGCGCGTGGCGGCCCGGTTGCGGGTCAGCGCCATGTGCACGCCGACCACCTCGTGGCCGGCCTCGACGGCGCGCGCGGCGGCGACGGCGGAGTCGACTCGCCGGACATGGCTGCCAGCACGCGCACGTGTGCTCCTTCCTCCGCGTCGGCTCTCTCAGCGCCCGACTGGGCGGGTGCAGCCTACCGCCGGGGGAGCGGCGGTAGCTGTCGGGCTGGACACGGGGCGAGCGGATGGTGCCGGTCGGTGCCGCTGCATCACGCACGCAGCGTGCCGCGGCGCTGCTGGGCCCGGCGGGCGGTGCGCACGGCGTCGGGCAGGGCCGCCAGCAGGCGCTCCACATCCGCGGCGCGCGTCTCCCGGCCCATGGAGCAGCGCAGCGTCGCCCGCGCCGCTTCCTCTTGGTACCCCATCGCCAGCATGACGTGGCTCGGCCTCGAGACCCCCGCATGGCAGGCCGACCCGGCCGACACGTCGATGCCCGCCATGTCCAAGGCCATCAGCAGCGCCTCGGCATCGGCGTCCTCCACCCACAGGTGCGCCGTGCCCGCCAGGTGCGCCACCGAGTCGGGCAGGGTCGCGTGCACGCCCGCCAGCGCCCTCGCCCCCGCCAGCAGGCGAGTGCGCAGCGCCTCCAGCCGCGCCGCCTCCGCCGCCTGCTCGGAGGCGGCCAGCTCTACGGCCAGCGCCAGCGCCCGCGCCCCGACCACGTCCTGCGTGCCCGAGCGCAGCCCCCGCTCCTGGCGCCCGCCCCCGGTCGGCGTCACCAGCGTGAAGTCCCGCCGCGCAATCAGGCGCCGACACCGACCGGTGCACCGAGCTTGTGCCCGCTGAGCGACAGCGCATCCAGCCCCCAGCCGTGGAAGTCCAGCGGCACCCGGCCCACTGCCGCCACCGCATCGGTGTGCACCGGCACGTAGCCGTCCGCGCCCGGCCGGTCGGCCCCGGTCGCCGCGCGCACCGCCGCCACAATCCCGGCCAGATCCTGCACCACCCCGGTCTCATTATTCGCCGCCATCACGCTCACCAGGCGGCTCCGCCCGCCATCGCCGGCTCGAGCGCGCCGGTGCTTACCCGCCCGGTGCGGTCCACGGGCAGCTGCACATGCTCGGCGCCCAGCTGCGCGGCCGCCGTGCGCGCACTATCCAGCACCGCCGGGTGCTCAATGGGCGAGGTGATCAGCCGCGGGCGCCCACCCCGCGGCCGGCCGCCAGCACCCGCCCGGCCACGGCCAGCGCGTCGGCCTCCGTGCCGCCACCGGTGAAGATCACCT
>NZ_MTPX02000021.1 GCF_002154335.2 Actinomyces ruminis | reverse complement strand
CTGCCTGCGCGGGCGGCGGGCCGCGACGCCGTCGGGGCGGGTGCGCCGGCGTTGGCACGCGCCGGCCGGCCAGGCGTTGGGACGGACTGCGCCGTCGGCGCCGACTCGGGCAGCAGCAGACGAGCCATGAGCAGCTCCAGCTGCAGCCGGGGAGAAGTGGCCCCGACCATCTGGTCCAGGGCCTTGGCGGTCACGTCCGCGGCCCGGGACAGCCCGGCCGCCCCAATGGTGCGGGCCTGGCCCTCCATGCGGGAGAGTTCGTCGGCGGGCAGGGAGCCGAGGGCGGGCCCGGCCTCGCTGCCCGCCAGCGCGATCACCAGCAGGTCCCGCAACCGCTGCAGCAGGTCCTCGACGAAGCGGCGCGGATCGTGCCCGGAAGTCACCACGCGGTCCACCACCCGGAACACGCCCGCGCCGTCGGCCGCGGCGATCGCATCCACGCAGGAGTCCAGCAGCGTGGTGTCCGTATAGCCGAGCAGGGCGACGGCGCGCTGGTAGTCGACCTCGCCGTCGACGGCGCCGCCGATGAGCTGGTCCATGACCGACAGGGTGTCGCGCACACTGCCGCCACCCGCGCGCACCACCAACGGAAACACGCCCGGTCCGACGTCGATACTCTCCGCCTGACACAGCCGCCCCAGGTAGCCCTCCAGGATGTCGGGCGGGACGAGTCGGAAGGGGTAGTGGTGGGTGCGGGAGCGGATGGTGCCGATGACCTTGTCCGGCTCGGTGGTGGCGAAGATGAACTTCACGTGTTCGGGCGGTTCCTCGACCAGCTTGAGCAGGGCGTTGAAGCCCTGCGGGGTGACCATGTGGGCCTCGTCGAGGATGAAGATCTTGTAGCGGTCCCGGGCGGGGGCGAAGGAGGCGCGCTCGCGCAGGTCACGGGCGTCGTCGACCCCGTTGTGGCTGGCGGCGTCGATCTCGACGACGTCGAGCGAGCCCGGCCCGCCGGTGGCCAGGTCACGGCAGGAGGGGCACACCCCGCAGGGGGTGTCGGTGGGGAACTGCTCGCAGTTCAGGCAGCGGGCCAGGATGCGGGCGGAGGTGGTCTTGCCGCATCCGCGCGGGCCGGAGAACAGGTAGGCGTGCGTGACGCGGTCGGCCCGCAAGGCCGCCATGAGCGGAGCGGTCACATGCTCCTGCCCGATGACGTCCTGGAAGGTGTCGGGCCGGTAGCGGCGGTAGAGGGCGGTGGTCACGGTCCGACTCTAAACGGGACCACCGACACGATGCGACGCCTGGCGCATTTCCAATCGCTTAACCGCCAGACGAGGGCAGAGCCATCCCTCTCATCCGGCGGTCATGTGAAGGACCCCCCGTGCACCCGCCAGAGCCCGCTTACCCTTGCTACCTTCCGGTCCTGGGGGATTCACTGGATGACGCCGCACGAGGGGCCGAGTGAGAGGGTACCCGATCGAGGCCGGAGGCGGTCAAGTCCACCGCCTATCCGCTGACACAGAGCACGCGCGAACCGGCACCACAGAGCTGTTCGTGACCGATGCCACCACGTCAAGGCCGCCGCGGGTTGGCATTGAGGGCACCTGGTCGGATATATTCGCGTCTCGCTACGCGTGGTGAGCAGCCGCGTGCAGTACCTGGAGGATTCGCCTAGCGGCCTATGGCGCACGCTTGGAAAGCGTGTTGGGTGCAAGCCCTCGGGGGTTCGAATCCCCCATCCTCCGCCACCAGGTTTCCCCGGAATCACAACGATTCCGGGGATTCTCTTTTTCTTGTGCCAACACTCCTGTCAACGTCGACTCTCCCCACCGACAACGATTCACTCCGCATGCGAATGACAAGGCACGAGGAGCCGCTCGCCTTCGCGTCCGTGTCACGCAGTGCACCACTTTCACCGCCGGATCCCATGCTCCTGTAACCGGGATCCGCATGATCATGCGCCTTGGCGTACCCCCGCAGACTCACCTCAGCGGAAAGTGGTGCAATCCGTGACACCTGCGCACCCGCTTCACACAATCAGCACGGATTTTCCTAGCCGCTTCACAGCGCTGCGCCGGGGTAGCTCCCAGCCGCATCGGGTTCCATAGTTGTTGCCGCCGGGCGGAGCGGGTCACGAGGGAATGGGGAGCCCAGTGACTGACCCGCCTCCGAGACGGGACGGGTACATGGGAGCCCGCGCCGCGTCGTCCCGGCGAAGGAGGACCGCCCCTCGGGACCGGGAATCCCGAGGGCTTCGAGCACCTCGTCGGTGGCCTGTGGGCCGGGAACACCACCCGCCCACAGGCCACCGCATGTTTTGGCGCCATGAGCGGTGCGAGAGGCGCTGGCGGGCGTGTCGGAGGCAGCGCAATGGCCGACCCAGCCGGTACTCCGACCGACCCAGCCGGCGCGGTATCTATGAGCAGGCAGCCGCACACGGGCACCTTTCCGCTCCCGTACCAATGTGTGTCAGCCTTAAGACATGCGTCATCCCCGCACCGCGCTTACCGTCCCCGCCGCGCTACTGCTTGCCTTGGGAGTAGCGGCATGCCACGGCACCACGACGGAGCACGCCACGCCCGCGGCAACCCCGTCGGCGTCCGCCACACCCAGTCAAAGCGTGCCGCTCCCGGAAGCCCTCGCCACCCCCACCACACAGACCGTGTCCGCCATGGACATCGCGGTCGGCGACTGCCTGACCTACACCACGCCCGAAGAGCCGGCAGACGCGACGCAGAAACCTTGAACACACAGACTCCGGAGCCCTCCGCATCGCAGTCCGCCGGCGCCACGGCAGACGCCGCCGAGCCCGGCACCGTCTCCAGCGTCAACCTCGTCGACTGCGCCGCCCCGCACCTTTATGAGGTCTATGCGGAGGGAGCGATCGCCGCGGACGCCTTCCCGGACGGCGGCCTCATGGAACAGTACGTCGCGGACATCTGCTACGACGCCTTCGAGAACTACGTCGGCACTAGCTACGACGACGCCTACGCTCAAGGCCGTTACGCGGTCACCTCCCTACGCCCCACGCAGCGCACCTGGGAGCAGGGCGACCGCAGGGTCTCCTGCCTGCTGACCTCCGTGGATGGAGGCGAATTGACTGGGTCCGCCCGCGGCGCCGACAACTGACCTACTGCGGCGACCGCCGCCCACGCCACTTCACTGTCAGCGACGCCGCTCAGCTCCGCAGGCCTTCAGCAAACCACCGCGTGCGCCAGACGTGTTACGCCCGATCGGCGCCGACCCGCTCGGGGGCGGCCACGTCCGGTGAGGTGGGCGTGCCGTCGGGGGCGGGTCCCAGGTCCGCAATCAGGTCCCGGGTGGTACGGCCGTCGTCCGAAGCGTTGTCGATGCCGGTCAGTAGCCGGCCCGCAGCCGACGGCGACTGCACGTGCGCCACCTCCTCCCGGTCTGCGTCCTGACGCATCATGAAGGCGGTGGAGATCATCAGCTTGATGCGGTTGAGCTGGTTGACCTCACTGGCACCCGGGTCATAGTCGATACCCACGATGTTGGCCTGCGGGTAGCGGCGGCGGATCTCCCGGAACATGCCCTTGCCAACCACGTGGTTGGGCAGACAGGCGAAGGGCTGGCAGCACACGATGTTGGGGGCGCCGTGCTCGATGAGTTCGACCATTTCGGCGGTAAGCAGCCAGCCCTCGCCGGCCTGGTTGCCCAGGGAGAGAATCTGCGAGGCCTTCTCGGCCATCTCGGCGATAGGGGACTCGACGTCGAACTTGCCGCCGGCGGCGGCCAGGGCGGCGCGCGCCGGGGCCTGCACCTGCTCGATGAACCACACGCCCGCCTTCTTCTGGTAGACGGTGTCGGTGCCGATGCCGTAGGTGTCCGCCTTCCACTGGGCGGTGGTCATGCCGTTGAGGAAGAAGGCCAGTAGCCCGGGGACCACGGCCTCGCAGCCCTCGGCCTCGATGACGTCAACCACGTGGTTGTTGGCGTCCGGCTGGAACTTGACCAGGATCTCCCCCACCACGCCGACGCGCGGTTTGCGGGGCACGTCCTCCAGAGGAAGCGCGTCGAACTCGCGCACCATCTCCCGCAGCAGGCGGCGGTAGCCGATGCGCCCGCCCCAGGTGGCCGAGCGGCCCTTGTGCTCGAAGAACTCGCAGATGATCGTGTTCCAGCGCTCGTACAGCGCCTGCGCGGAGCCGGGCGCCGCCTCGTAGGGGCGCACCCGCAGCAGGCAGGTGCTCAGAGTGTCGCCGATGACGACCCCCTGCAGCGCCTTGTACGCCATGGTGGGGGTGAGTTTGAAGCCGGGGTTCTCCTCAATGCCCTGCAGGGAGACGGCCAACACCGGGATCTGCGGGTAGCCGGCCTCCCGCAGGCCCTTGCGGAGCATGGCGGCGTAGTTGGTGGCGCGGCACATGCCGCCGGTCTGGGAGATGGCGACCACGCACTTGTCGGGATCGTGGGTGCCGTCCTCGAAGGCGCCGATCAGCTGGCCGATCACCATGATGGCGGGGAAGCAGGCGTCGTTGTTGACGTAGCGCAGACCCACCTCGAGATCGGCCTTGCTGGCGGACTCCAGCAGCTCGACCTTGTAGCCCAGGCGCCGCATGAGCGGCACCAGCGGCCGGAAGTGGATCGGGCTCATCTGCGGCATGAGGATGGTGTGGGTGCGGCGCATCTCATCGGTGAACATCGGGGTGGTGGCGGCCGGCAGGCTCCGCTCGCTGCGGGCCACGCGCCCGGCGAGCGTGTGGTCGCCGTCGGCGGGGGACGCGGTGGTATCGATCTCGATGCTCTCGGCCGGGTCCTGGGTCTCCTCGACGACGGCGGCCCCGTCCGCGGCCGCCCGCTCACCGGTGCCCGCCGCCTCCTCCTCGCGCTGGCGACGGCGCGCCTCGCTGGCGGCGGCGAGCGAGCGCAGCCGGATGGTGGCGGCGCCGAGGTTGGAGACCTCGTCGATCTTGAGGGTGGTGTACACCCCGCCCGCGGACTCGAGAATCTCCTGCACCTGGTCGGTGGTGACGGCGTCGACGCCGCAGCCGAAGGAGTTCAGCTGCACCAGTTCGAGGTCGTCGGCCCGGGTGACCAGCTCGGCGGCCCGGTACAGGCGCGAGTGGTAGGCCCACTGGTCGCGCACGCGCAGCTTCGGGGAGACGTTGGCGACGGCGACCGACGCCGTCGGCGCTCCAGCCCCTCCGCGGTGACATCGGACCAGTCGGCGGGCGCCTGCGGGTCGTCCTTGTCACGCCCCAGGCCGCGGCGGATGGTGGCGACGGCGCGAGACAGTGCCCCGCCGGCGACCGCGTGCTCGGCGCCGTCACCGGCGTCGTCGGGGGCCGGCTCGGGCAGGATCGAGTCCTCGGACAGGACCGCCATGCCCAGGGTGTTGATGACGTCGGGGACGCCGTGGTTGATCTCGGGGTCGATGTGGTAGGGGCGGCCGGCCAGGACGATGCCCTTGCGGCCGTGCTCGCGCATCCACTCCAGGGTGCGGCGGCCCTCCGCGCGCACGTCGGCCTTGAAGGCGGCGTCCTCGGCGAAGCCCGCGGCCACGGCCTTGCGGGCCTCGGGGAGGGTCACGTCCCAGTCGGCGAATACCTCCACCAGCCGCTCGGCAAGCTTGGCGGGGTCGGCGAGGTTGAGGAAGGGCGCGAGCATGCGCACGCCATCGGCCTGCGCCTCGGCGCCGGCGTCCCCGGAGCCCGCCGCGCCTTCGTGGATGCCTCGACGTTGTTGCGGATGACCTCGGGGTAGGTCGCCACGATCGGGCAGTTGTAGTGGTCGTCGGCGCCGTCCACGAGCCCGCGCTCGTAGAAGACGCAGGGGAACCAGATGGTCTTGACGCCCTTGTCGATCAGCGACTGCACGTGGCCGTGGGCGAGCTTGGCCGGGTAGCACACGTTCTCGGAAGGGATGGAGTCCATGCCCTGCTCGAACAGTTCGTGGTTGGAGCGGCCCGACAGCATGACGCGGAAGCCCAGCTGGGTGAGGATCGTGAACCACAGCGGGTAGTTCTCGTACATGCCCAGCACCCGGGGCACGCCGATCTCGCCGCGGGTGTCCTGCCCCTGGCGCAGCGCCGGTAGGCGAAGGTGCGCCGGTACTTGTAGTCGTACAGGTTGGGCATGTCGGACTTGGTCTTGCGCCGCTCCTGGGTGGCACCGCGCTCGCAGCGGTTGCCGGACACGTGCCGCTGGCCGTCGTTGAAGGTGGTGATGGTCAGCTTGCAGTGGTTCTGGCACAGCTTGCACACCGTGGTCTCGGTGGTGAAGCCGAAGCGGGACAGCTCGGCCAGACTCATCAGCGTTCCGGGCACGCCGTCGTAGGTCTCACGGGCGGTCAGGGCGGCCCCGAAGCAGCCCATGAGGCCGGCGATGTCCGGGCGCACCACCTCGCGGCCGGTGAGCAGCTCGAAGGCGCGCAGCACGGCGTCGTTGAGGAAGGTGCCGCCCTGCACGCTGATGCGCTCACCCAGCTGGGAGGCGTCGCGCAGCTTGATGACCTTGTACAGGGCGTTGCGCACCACCGAGTAGGACAGTCCGGCGCTGATGTCGCCGGGGGTGGCATTCTCCTTCTGGGCCTGCTTGACCGAGGAGTTCATGAACACCGTGCAGCGGCTGCCCAGGTCCACGGGGCGCTCCGCCTTCAGTGCCGAGGCGGAGAACTCTTGGATGGACTGGCCCATGGACTGGGCGAAGGTCTGCAGGAAGGAGCCGCAGCCGGCGGAGCAGGCCTCGTTGACGGAGATGGAGTCGATGGCGCCACCGCGGATGCGCAGGTACTTCATGTCCTGCCCGCCGATGTCGATGACGCTGGTGACGCCGGGGTTGAGATGGGCGGCGGCCCGGTAGTGGGCCATGGTCTCCACCACGCCCTCGTCGATGCGCAGGGCGGCCTTGACGATGCCCTCGCCGTAGCCGGTGACGCAGGAGCGGACGATGCGCACGTGCTCGGGCATCTCCAGGTGGATGCGGCGCAGGATCTCGACGGCGGCGGTGACGGGGTCGCCCTCATTGCCGGCATAGTGCTCCCAGACGATGCGGTTGCGGGAGTCGATGACGACGGCCTTGATGGTGGTGGAGCCGGCGTCGATGCCCAGGAAGCAGTCCTGGAAGCGGGTCGGGGCGTCGCCGGCGTCGTCATCGGCGGGCGGGGCGGGCCAACCGACCCGCTCCACGGTGGCCCGGGCGTGGCGGGCGCGGAAGGCGGCCAGCTCGGCGTCGTCGGCGAACAGGGGGCGCATGCGGCTGGCCCCCGTGCCGGCAGCGCGGCGGGAGGCCAGGCGGTCGGTGATCGCGGTCAGCGGCGTCGCCTCCTCGCCCGCGAGCAGGGCGGCGCCGACGGCGACGTACAGCTGGGCGTCGTCGGGGCAGGTGAAGGAGTCGACCTGGTCGGCCAGGGTGCGTTCGAAGGCCCGGCGCAACTCGGGCAGGAAGTGCAGCGGGCCGCCCAGGAACATGACGTTGCCGCGGATGGGGCGGCCGCAGGCCAGGCCGGCGATGGTCTGGGTGACCACGGCCTGCAGCACGGAGGCGGCCAGGTCCTCGCTGGCGGCGCCTGGTTGATCAGCGGCTGGAGGTCGGACTTGGCGAAGACACCGCAGCGCGAGGCGATCGGGTAGAGGGTCTGATACTTGGAGGCCAGCTCGTTCAGCCCGGCGGCATCGGTGTGCAGCAGCTGCGCCATCTGGTCGATGAAGGCGCCGGTGCCGCCCGCGCAGGTGCCGTTCATGCGCTGCTCGGGGGTGGGGTGCAGGTAGGTGATCTTGGCATCCTCGCCGCCGAGCTCGATGATGACGTCGGCCTCGGGGTTCTTGGCCTGGACGGTGCGGGTCTCGGCGATGACCTCCTGCACGAAGGGCAGCCCCATCAGGTTGGCCAGGTTCAGTCCGGCACTGCCGGTGACGGCGCCGCGCACACGGGCGCCGGGGAAGGCGGCGGCGACCTCGGCCAGCAGGCGGGAGACCTCGCCGCGCACGTCGGCGTTGTGGCGGCGGTACTCGGAGAAGACCGGGGTGGGGAAGGGCTTGCCCGCAACCGGTTCGGGCAGAAGCACGAGCTTGACGGTGGTGGAGCCGACGTCCAGGCCCAGGCGCAGGGCTGCGGCGCCGTAATCGCCGTCGGACGTCGCCGCGGAAGGGGCCGCACCTGCGGCGGATGTGCCGGTGGCGCGTCGGGCGGGGAGGGAGGGCATGCCGAGCGGGATGGCCATGAGGGACGGACCCGCGCTGGCGACCGGTTGCTCCGCGTCCATGACGGGCACGACGTCGGAAACAGCCGGTGCGGGCACGGCGGCGGGCTGTGCGACGTCGTTCCTGCGGTCAGCGTTCACGGTCATGAATTCACCTCTCGACCCCACACGGAATGCGTGACTTCCGGGGTCTCCCAAGACCCGGGGCCTGATAGAACCGTAATCACGGGCGCCACCGGGCTTCAACGGCGTTGAAATAACTCAGACTTAGGCTTTAGTCCCAGCAACTTTTCCCTGCAAGCACCGCGAAGCGCGTCGAAACCGCCTGACCACGCCCTGAACGCCGTTGAATAACGCGCGCCTCACCTTCGCTAATTCGAAAGCGTGTGGTGCCGCCCGGTTGCCCGCGAATCGGATCGTTTAGCCTCACGACATGAGCGACGCGGCCGCACCCAGGCAATCCCATTCGGGCAAGCTCCTTCCTACCGTCCCGATTACCCCGGCCGCAGGCGACACCGACTCCGCCCCCTCCGGCACCGACGCCAAAGCCGAGCCCACGCGCCGTCGGGGTCCTCGCTCCGGCAGCCGCACCGGCACGGGCACCGAGTCCACGCGCAACGCGATCCTCGACGCCGCCCGCGCCTCCTTCCTCGCCAAGGGCTTCGCCAAGACGACCATCCGTGGGGTCGCCCGCGCCGCCGGCGTCGACCCGGCGCTCGTGTCCTACTACTTCGGCTCCAAGGGTGATCTGTTCGGCGCCTCCATGAATCTGCGGATCCGCGCCAGCGAGGAGATCGCCAAAGTGGTCTCCGGTGACATCCGTACCGCCGGCCCGCGGCTGGTGCGTCTGGCGATGACCGCCTGGGATGACTCCTCCGGCGGGGCGACCTTCCGGGCCCTGCTGCGCTGGGTCGCCACCGACGACGGCGCCCCCGAGGCGGTGCAGGCCTACGCCACCGAGCAGATCGCCATTCCGGTCACGCAGGCCCTCGAGCAGGCCGGGGTGTTGGGACCCGACGCCCGCGAGCGCGCCACCCTGGCCGGCAGTCAACTAGTGGGTCTGGCGATGATCCGCTACACCTTCCAGGTGGAGCCACTGGCCAGCGCCTCCGTCGACCACCTGGTAGAGGTTGTCGGGCCAACCATTCAGCACTACCTGACCGGTCCGCTGCTGCGGCGGTAGACGCCGGAGACGCCGTCCGAATATCGTCCCCTATCCCGGTGTGTCATACGTTCCCGTTAGCATTGGCTCATGATCTTCAAGGCCGTCGGCGATAGCGCGCCCTACCCCGCTCATGGGGTCACTGCGCAGCGCGACTGGGCGGCCATTGCCCCACGACAGATCCGCCTGGACCAGCTGGTGACCACGCGGGCGCAGCTGGACCTGCGCGGCCTGCTCGACGACGACTCCACCTTCTACGGCGACCTGTTCGCCCACGTCGTTGCCTGGAACGGGGACCTCTATCTGGAGACCGGCCTGCACCGGGCCCTGCGCGCCGCGCTTCAGGGGCGCACCTCCATCCACGCGCGCGTCCTCGAGCTGACCAACGACGGCCGCCCCGTCTCCGCCCCGCCGCCGCCCACGGAGTAGGCGGCGGCGCGAGTAGGCGCTGAGGCGGGGACCCGCCTCAGCCCTGCCGGCGGGCGCGCTTGGCGTAGGCCGGGCCCTCGAGCTCGGTACCCGCGGGTGCCGACGCCGGCGAGGCCTCCTCCAGGTTGGTCCCCCGCGCCCGGGAGATCGCGCGCATGACGTGGTAGACGACGATCGCGGCCAGCGAGCCGAGCGCGATGCCCGCGAAGGTCATGTCGCCCCAGTTGAAGGTGTAGTCGGCAATGGCCACCACCATGGCGACCGCCGCGGTGTTGAGGTTGACCGGGTCGGAGAAGTCCACGCGGTTCTGCACCCAGATGCGCACCCCGAGCATGCCGATCATGCCGTACAGGACCGTCGCCGCCCCTCCCAGGACGCCGGCGGGGATGGTGGCGATGATGACGCCGAACTTCGGCAGCAGGGACAAGCCCAGGGCCGTCATGGCCGCGATCACATAGGCGGCAGTGGAGTACACGCGCGTGGCCGCCATGACGCCGATGTTCTCCGCGTAGGTGGTGGTGCCCGAGCCGCCGCCCGCGCCCGCGAGCATCGTCGACACCCCGTCCGCGAACAGCGCGCGTCCGGTCACGTCGTCGAGGTTCTCCCCCGTCATGGCGGCCACGGACTTGACGTGCCCGATGTTCTCCGCCACCAGCACGAGCACCACCGGATGAACAGGCCCAGGAGGCTGACGTTGAAGGCGGGGGCGCGGAAGGCGGGCACACCGATCCAGCCGGTGTCGGAGATCTGGGAGAAGTCGACCTCCCCGCGCACGCAGGCGGTGGCGTAACCGATCAGCACGCCGATGAGGATCGACAACCGCCCGATGATGCCCTTGAACAGCACCGTGATCACCAGGATCGACACGATCGTCACCAGCGCCGTCACCGGGGCGGTCTTGACGTTGGCCCAGGCGCTGGGGGCGAGGTTGAAGCCGATCAGGGAGACGATGGCGCCGGTGACGATGGGTGGCATGAGGCGGTCGATCCAACCGGTGCCGGCCACGTGGACAATCAGGCCGATGATGGCCAACAGCGCGCCGACGGAGATGATCCCACCCTGCGCGAGAGACGCCTTGGCCTCGTCCAGCGGCGCTCCCGCGTCCGCCGCATACCCGGTCACGGCGCCGATGGGTGCGATCAGGCGAAGGAGGAGCCGAGGTAGCTGGGCAGGCGTCCGGAGGTGACCAGGAGGAACAGCAGGGTGCCCAGCCCGGTGAAGAACAGGGTGGTGGACGGGTCGAAGCCCGTCAGCAGCGGGACGAGGAAGGTCGCACCGAACATGGCGACGACGTGCTGGACGCCGATGCCGACGGTGCGGGGCCAGCTCAGCCGCTCGGAGGGGGTGACGACCTCGCCTGGGGTGATGGAGCGGCCGTCGCCGTGGAGGGTCCAGCCGTGGAAGCGGCGTTTCTGCTTATCGGACACGTGGGCTCCTGTCGCATGGGGAAAGGGGACCGGCCTGCGGGGAAGCAGTCCCCGGACGCCGGAGCGGCAGGGCCCGGCAGAGCCCTGCCGGGGCCCCAGTGTATAAGCCGGTCGTGCGGCTCCGCTCCGGAGGTCCACAGCCGCACCACGACGACCCCGCCGACCCCCGGCTACCACGCCTCCCCGCCAATCCCGGAGCGCATCGGGTCACATACCCCCACGACACAGCTTTCACAGGGAGCGCATAGGCCCGCCGGTTAGCGTCGAACGCGGTCCGGGACGGCACCCGCCGTCCGCCCCACAACCGGAAGCAGCCAATGTCTCCCAGCACTCTTGCCTACATCGCCGTCGACCTGATCGCCCTGGTCGTGCTCGTCGGCGCCTGTACACCCGCCGTCACGCCCGCAAGGACCTGGTGGCCGCCTACGCCGGCGTAAACGTTGGCGTCCTGGCGGTCACGCTCCTGCTGTCTACGGCGTCGGTCGGCGCCGGCCTGGGCCTGGGCCTGTTCGGCGTGCTGTCGATCATCCGCCTGCGCTCCACCGAGCTGGCCCAGCACGAGGTCGCCTACTTCTTCGCCGCCCTGGCCCTGGGGCTGCTCGGCGGCATCACCGCCGCACCACTGGCCCTGACGGCCCTGCTGATGGCGCTCGTCGTCGCTTCCCTGTGGATCGGCGACCACCCGGCGCTCATGCGGCGCAACCGGCACCAGATCATCATGCTGGACCGCGCCATCTCCGACGAGGATGCCCTCATTGCCCACCTGGAGCAGCTGCTGGACGCGCAGGTGCGCTCGGTGGAGGTGCAGCGCCTCGACCTGGTCAACGACACCACGCTCGTCGACGTCCGCTTCCGCCTGCACCCGGAGGGTCACTCGCGGGTGACGAGACGGCGACCCGCCCCGCCGCGAGCACCCCGGCCCCCGCGCCACCGGTCGCGGCCCCCGCGCCACCGACCACACGGCCCATGGCCCAGCCGGTCGGCCGCTAACGGAGCCCGAGCCCATCCGCCAGTCGTCACCAGCGCAGCCACAGGAGTCACCCGTCGTGAAACAACACCTACGCACCGCCCACCTGGCGTCCACCAACCTGGAGAAGCTCAATGCCGCCGCCGGCCTGCTCACCCGCGTGGATCGCAAGTACCTGCTTCCCCTGGCCGAGGCCCAGGCGGTCGTCGATGCCCTGGGCATGCAGGCGCGCGCGCTGACCATTGACGGCGAACGCCGCCTCGCCTACGCCTCCACCTACTTCGACACCCCCGGCCTGGACTCCTACCTGCTGGCCGCGCGTAAACGCCGTCGTCGCTTCAAGGTGCGCACCCGCACGTACCTGGACTCCGGGGAGTGCTTCTTGGAGGTCAAGACCCGCGGGGCACGGGGCACGACGGTCAAGCAGCGCATCCCCTGCACGCCCGACGACGCCGACCGGCTCACCGCGGACGGACGCGCCTTCGTGGCCGACTGCCTGGAGCGGACGCGGGTCTACGTGCCGGGGCAGGCCGCGGCGCTCGCAGACTCCCTGGTGCCGGTGATAGGCACCTCCTACGAGCGCACCACCCTGCACCTGCCACAGGACCGCGCCCGAGTCACGGTCGACACGGATTTGAAGTGGATCGACCTGGGCGCCGACGCCGCCCCTGGGCGGGAGGCGTCGGCCGACGGGCTGGTAATCGTCGAGACCAAGAACCCGGCCACGCCGTCGCCCGTTGACCGACTGCTGTGGGCGCGGGGACATCGACCCGCCAAGATCTCCAAGTACGCCACCGGCATGGCGCTGCTCAACCCACAGCTGCCCGCCAACAAGTGGCACCGAGTGCTTGGGCGCGAGCTAGCCGCCACCCAGGACTCCCAGCCCGGCCACCTGGCCTTCGCCGCCTAACAGAACCTGACAGAAAAGGACTCCACCCGCATGAACAACCCGCTCAAGCGCCTGCACCGGCTCGTCCGCATCGGACGTCTCCGGGTGCTGGTCGCACTCGCCGCGGTGGCACTCGTGGCTGGCTGCTCCACCGGGACCACCGAATCCAGCAGCTCCGGCGTCTCCTCCGGCGACACCTCCGGGACCGTCTGGACCACAATCAGCAGCGAGGTGGCCACCGCCTCCACCGGCGCGAGCGTCGCCGACATCCTGGCGGCGAATGCCGACACCTCCGGGGCCGTCGCCGCCGTCACCGCGGACGACGATGCGGGCGCCTATGACGCCGCCTCCGCCACCACGATCACCCTGTCCGGCGACTCGGCGAGCGTCACAGGCGACGGGGCCGGCGGCGTGGGCGTCGACGGCGGCACCATCACCATCAGCGCCGCCGGCACCTACGTCCTGTCCGGCGAGCTCACGGACGGGGAGGTGATCGTGAACGCCGACGACGCGAGGTACGCCTGGTGCTCGACGGCGTCTCCATCACCAATGCGGACGGCCCGGCGATCGACATCCAGGACGCCGGTAGCGCCGTCGTCGTGCTTGCCGAGGGGTCCGAGAACACGCTCGTTGACGGCGAGACCTACGCCGACACCAGCGAGGACGCCCCCACGGCGGCCCTGTTCTCCTCCGACACCGTGGTGATCACCGGCACCGGCTCGCTGAGCGTGACCGGCAACAACAACGACGCCATCTCCTCCAAGAACGGACTGGTCATCCAGGGCACGCCCACGCTTACGGTGGACGCCGTCGACGACGGCATCCGTGGCAAGGACTACCTGGTCGTCTCCGGCGGCACCATCACCGTCACCGCCGGCGGGGACGGACTGAAGTCCACCGAGGACGACGACGAAGCCATGGGCTTCATCGCCCTGGGCGCGGCCGAGGTCACCATCACCTCCGGCGACGACGGCGTGTCCGCCACCACCGACGTCACCGTGGACGGCACCACGCTGACCGTGACCGCGGGCGGCGGGCAGGCCAACGCCACCCAGGAGGAGGGCTTCGGCGGGGCGCCCGGGCAGCAGGGTGACCAGGCGGGCGCTGCCGCGAGCGACTCCGCCACGGATGACACCGAGGACGAGTCCGGCGTCGACGACGCCGCCAAGCCCAAGGGCATCAACGCCGGTGTCAGCTACACGCAGGAGGATGGCACCGTCACCCTGGACGCCGCGGACGAGGGGCTCCAGGCGGCCTTCATCAACATCTCCGGCGGCGTCCTGACCATCACCTCCGGCGACGACGGCATCAATGCCACCAACGGCGACTACGTGATCGAGGGGCATGAGAACGTGGACTCCGAGTCCGACGACGGCGCGGCGCTGACCATCTCCGGCGGGCAGGTGCAGGTGTCCTTCACCTACTCCGACGGCATCGACTCCAACGGGTCGGCGTATGTGACCGGCGGGCAGGTCGTCGTCTCCGGTCAGGCCGGCTCCATGGACGGGGCGGTGGATGTCAATGGCGAGAGCCAGCTCTACGGCATCACCGGCTCCCCGAGCGTGAGCGCGGGCGACACCATCACCGTGACGAGTGCTGACGGCGACTCCTGGGAGATGACCAGCGTGTTCACCTCGCAATACCTGACCGTGCTGGGCCTGACCGAGGGCGAGGAGTACACGGTGGCGACGACGTCGGGCGGCTCGGCCACCGGCACCGCCGCGGCCCTGAGCTCCGGCATGGGCATGAGCGGCGGCCCCGGCGGCCAGGGCGGGGCGGGCGGCCAGGCGCCGTCCGACGGAAATGCCAACGGTCAGGGCGATCCCGGCCAGGCTCCGGCCGACAGCGCCACCGCCGACCAGAGCTGACGCGCAAGCCCCGTCTACTACGCCACTTCGGCGTTAACAACGCCGGTTAGCGGTCTGCTGAACGGCCCGCAGGCATTCAGCAGACCGTTAACTGGCGTAGTAGACGGTGAACCGGCGTAGTAGACGAGTTCGGGGCCACCAGTGACGACGGCATAGGCTCCGGGCATGACCACCGTTGAGGCACCCGCCGTCGCCCCGCTCGCCCGCCACCTGGCCGGGCCGCTGGACGACGACGCCGCGCCGGTGCTCGTCCTGTCCCACGGCATCACCGACTCCGCAGCCTGCTGGATCGAGGCGATCGACCGCTGGACGGCCGCCGGCTACCGGATCGTCGCCCTGGACGCCCGCGGGCATGGCGACTCCCCGCGCTGGGACGCCGCGGACCTGGCCAGCCGGACGGCCACCGGTGCGCGCCTGGCCTCGGACCTGCAGACCGTGCTGGAGGACCTGCGCGCCCACGGCCTGCAAGGTGAGGGGCCGCTGCGCTCCCCACTGGCCGTCGTCGGCCACTCCATGGGCGGGGTGACCAGCCTGGACGTGGCCGCGCACCGGCCCGACCTGGTCGATGCCGTCGTCGCGGAGGACCCGGCCTTCGTCACCCCGGTCTGGCGCCGCCTACTGGCCGCGAACGCCTTCCGGCAGGTGCGGGAGATGCGGCAGATCGCCGCCGACCCGCAGGCGCGCTTCGAGCTGGAGCTGCGGAACAACCCCACCTGGTCGCCCCGGGAGGTGCGGGCCAGCGTGGAGGCCGCCTGCGGCGTGGACCTGGGGTTCATCGCCCAGGGCTGCGTGTCCCCGCCGAGCCCCTGGCAGGAGGTCGTGGACTCCCTGGCGGTGCCGACGCTGATCGTCACCGGCACCGAGCGCGTGGTCCTGCGCGGAGACAACCTCACCAACCTCACCCGGCGCGCCAATCCGTCGATCGAGACCGTCGTGATCGAGGGCGCGCCCCACTGCGTGCGTCGCACCTACCCCGACCGCTTCCACGCCATCACCGACCCTGGATGGCTCGGCGCCTCCACGCCGGCGCGCCACCGGCGGCCGAGCGCACCAGCCGCCAGGCGGCGTAGGCCGCAGCGCATTCGACTCGACCGCCCCGCTCGCGCCGCGGGTAACGCCTACAGTGCCGCCATGAGCACCACCCAGCTGGAGGTCTCCTGGACCGACGTCGACGGCGCGCTGGCCCACGTCGGAACGCTGTCCTTCGACACGGACACCGACCGCCAACGGTTCGCCTACGCCTCGGACTGGTTGGAGCGGGGCTTCCCCATCGGGGTGGGTCTCCCGCTGAGCTCCTCCCCCCTGACGCCGCCCGACGGCGCATCCGCCTTCGGCGTCTTCGGCGACGCCTGCCCGGGCCTGTGGGGCAGGGCGGTGCTCGCGAGCGGCAACCGGGAGGAGAGTCTGTCCGGCCTCGGGCTGCTGGCGGCGGTCGCCGATCAGTCCCGGCAAGGCGCACTGCGCTTCTCCGCTAGCGTCGACGCTGAGCCACTGGCCTCCGGGGAGCTCTCCCCCGTCACGGCGGCCGCGACGCTACTGGCGGATATTGAGTCCTTCCAGCGCGGAGACATGGACCGCGAGGGCATGCGCCGCATCCTGCCGGGAGCCAGTAGCCAGGGCGGGGGCCGCCCCAAGCTGGCGCTGCGGGATGATCGCACCGGAGGCCTCGTCATGGCGAAGTACCCCTCCGCAGGCGACGCCTACGACCTGCTCACCTGTGAAGCGGTGGCGCTGCAAGTGGCCCGGGACGCCGGTCTCGACGCCTGCTCATCTCGACTCCTCAGAGTTGACACCCAGCGGGCGATCCTCGTGGTCGACCGCTTCGACCGCCATGGCCGTGGCCGGCTCGGCTACCAGTCGATGCACACGGCCGCCCAGCCGCTTAGTGTCGAGGCGTTCTCCTACCACGTCGCGGCCGAGGCGGCGTACGCCCTTGCCGGCCCACAGGCGGTGCGCGGGGTGGTGGCTCGCGCAGCCTTGTCGATGTGCCTGCACGACGTCGATGATCACCCCTGGAACATGGGTCTCCTCCGCGATGCGGATGCTGGCACGCGGCGCCGATGTTCGACGTCGTCCCCTGCCCGGACGAGCAGTCGGGCACGCCGCTGGAGGGGACGGGACCGGAACGGAGCCTGGAGCAACTGCTGGATCTGGACTGGGGGCTGCCCCGCAGCGAGGTCCTAGACGTAACGACGCGGGTGGCGCAGGTGGCCCGAGGAGCCTGGGAGCGGGCCCCTAAAGACTTCGGTCTGGACCCGCAGGATGCCCGGATGTGTGAGCGCATAGTCGAGTCGACCTGCGACTTCGACACGGTGCTCGACGGCCGCGAGCCCCGCTACACCAGCTGAGTCCCGTGACATACCGCCCCACCGCACCGGGTCTTCTTTAGCTCGAGGTGATGTAGTATCGTTGCTACATCGACCCTACGATGGGAGATGCCACCAATGACAGCGATCACCATGTCAAGCAGGGAGTTCAATCAGAACGTCTCCTCGGCCAAGCGGGCTTCTCGCCAGGGCCCGGTCCTCATCACCGATCGCGGTGTCCCCGCACACGTCCTGCTGTCCATTGAGGACTACCGACGCCTCACCTCCGCGAATAAGGGAATCCTGGAGGCACTCTCCATGCCGGGGTTGTCCGAGATCGAGCTGGACATCGAACCAGCCCGTGACCTGCCGCGGGCCGCGGAGCTGGACTGATGCTGCTCGACACCAATGTCGTCTCCGAACTGCGCAAGGTCGGAGACGGACGCGCCGACCCACACGTCATGCGCTTCTTCTCCGACCTTGAAGCAGACAGCCTGCACTTGTCAGCGATCACCGTAATGGAGCTCGAACTCGGAATCGCCAGGGTTGAGCGGCGCGACCCAAACCAGGGAGGCCGCCTGCGCACCTGGATGGAGCACCAGGTTCTGCCGTTCTTCCACAATCGGATTCTTCCGGTGGACACCCCTGTCGCCCTGCAATGCGCACACCTGCACGTACCCGATCCCCGCCCCGAGCGAGACGCTTCATAGCGGCTACCGCAATGGTGCACGGCCTTACGGTGGTGACTCGTAACGTTGCCGATTTCGCCCCCATGGGTGTCGCACTACTCAACCCCTGGGAGCCGGTGTAAGCCGGCGTGGGCCGCCGACCCGCCTCAGTCGGTGGAGCGCACCAGCCACCAGGCGGCGTAGGGCGGCACCGGCACCTGGCCGTCACCGGCACCCTCCAGGCTCGTGGACCCCGAGGGCACGGTGTCGGTGAGCACGTCCACCGCGCCGAGCACCCCGTACTCGGCCAGGCGCGCCGCGGGCACGGAGCGCCAGTCCGGGGTCACGTTATACACGCCCACGAAGCTGCCGCGCGGGTGGTCGCGGAAGGTGACCAGCACGCCGTCGTCGTCGACGGGGGCGACGACGGTGCGCACATCCGCGCTCAGCTGCGGCAGACAGGCCCGCACCCTGCCCATGTGGGCCAGGTCGGTGAACACCCGGCCCGCCACCGTGGAGCGGTCGTGGCGCTCGGCGATGGCGGCCTCGCTCAGGCGCGGACGGCCCGCCCAGCGGGAGTCGGACTCGTGACCGGGCTCGGTGTCCCAGTTCGGATCGTTGAACTGCGCCAGCTCATCCCCACTCCACAGCACCGGGATGCCGCCCCAGCCGTAGATGATGGCGTAGGCCAGGCGCATGGCATTGAAGCGCTCCTCCAGCCAGGTGCGCAGCTCCTCCTCGCGCCAGGCGGGGGTGCGTTCGTCGATGCCGGCCACCGCCTCGGCCGCGGCCTCGATCCCGATGAGGGAGGCGGCGGTGCCGGCGGTGCGCCGGTCATTGGTAACCGGGTTGAACTGGAAGGTCAGGCCCCGGGCGTCGCTCATCGGGTACTGGCCGGTGTACCAGTCGGCCAGGAAGACCCGGTGCAGGTAGCCGTTCAGGCCCACGGCCTCGGCGTCGGCGTCGTCGATCGCCCAACCGATGTCATCGTGGCAACGAATGTAGGTGATCCAGGTGGCGGTGGAGGGCTCGATCGGCAGCGAGGAGAGCGTCTGGACGGCCAGGCTCACGCTGCGGCTGGCCAACATGGACCAGACCTGCACCATAAGTGAGTTGTGGTAGGCCAGGTCGGAGACCTTGCCGGTGTAGCGGCCCTGCCCCAGGTACTGCAGCAACTCGGTGGGGGCCACGATGGCCTCCGCCTTCAGGGCGATGGCGGGGCAGGCGATGCGAGTAAGCGCCCGCAGCACCTCGGTGATGGAGTGGACCTCCGGCTGGCCCTGGCAGTCCGTACCCTTGCGCTTGATGGTGAAGGCGATGGCGTCCAGGCGCAGCACCTCCACGCCGCGGTTGGCCAGTTCCATCACGATCTGAACGAACTCCTCCATTACCTGGGGGTTGCGCCAGTTCAGGTCCCACTGGAAGGAGTTGAAGGTGGTCCACACCCAGCCGTCGAGCTCGTCCTCCCAGGTGAAGTTGCCGGGGGCGAAGTCGGGAAAGATCTCCGGCAGGGTACGCTCGTACTCGTCGGGCTCGGTGCGGTCGGGGTAGATCAGGAAGTAGTCGCGGTAGCGCTGCTCGCCGGCGCGGGCACGGCGGGCCCACTCGTGCTCGCGGGCAACGTGGTTGAGCACCAGGTCGATGACCAGACTCATGCCCTCCTTGCGCAACTCGCCGGTCAAATGGGCCAGGTCGTCCATGTCGCCCAGGTCGGGGCGCACGGAACGGTAGTCGGCCACCGCGTAGCCGCCGTCGGAGTCGCCGGGGCGGGGGGTGAGCAGCGGCATCAGATGGAGGTAGCTGACGCCCAGCTCCCGCAGGTAGCCGATTCGCTTCTCCACACCGCGCAGGTCACCGGCGAAGCGCTCGGTGTAACCGGAGTAGCCGATGCGGGAGGGGTCCTGCACCCAGGCGGGGTCGAGGGTGCGGGCCAGGTCCAGGTGGCGCAACTCGGGGCTGCGGGCCGCGTAGGCCCGGGCGGCCTCGGTCAGCAAGGTGACGGCGGTACGCCCGGCGGCGGGCTCGCCGTACAGGGTCAGCAGGCCGTCCATGACATCCGGATACCAGCGCTCGACGCGGGTCGTGAAGATCTCACGCTCGGCGCGAGGCAGGTCGGCCGCATCCAGCGCGACGTCAACGGCGTCACGGACCGCCTGCGGCACCACCGCACCCGCAGCTCCGGTGGACCAGGTGGACGATGCGGGAATGCCGGTGGGTTCGGCGGGTGTGGGAGCGCTCATACCTCTATGGTCCCCGATTCAGTGGCCGAGCGGGAGCACTTTCGAGCGACGATGCCGCCGCAGGTACCCGCAGGTGTCACTAAATGCACCACTTTGAACAGCCTCGCCGCTGAATGATCTCCGCGAGCCGCGCGATTCTGCGGCTGGGAAGGGCGGGCTCCGAGGGCGCGGCTAGAAAGTGGTGCATTCCATGACACTTACAGCCGCACTGAGCGCCCTCAAACGTGATCTCGGTGGTCCGGGAACGACCGCCTACGCCTCGGACCGGGGATGGACGCGGTCGTAGGCCTCACGGTGAGCCAGCACCTGCTCGGCGTTGCCCTCGGCCCAGGCCCGCAGCGCAGCGATCGGCTCGGCCAGGCCGGCACCAAGCGGGGTGAGCGTGTAATCCACGCGCGGCGGCACGCCCGGGGTCTGTTCGCGCAGCACCAGGCCGTCGCGTTCCATGGAGCGCAGCGTCTGCGCCAGCACCTTCGGCGTCACCCCGCCGATGGCCTCGCGCAGTTCGCCGAAGCGCCGCGGGCCCCGGGCCAGCACGGCGACGATCAGGGGCGTCCACCGGTCCACGACGTGCCGCAGCACCGTGCGGGACGGACACTCGGGCGACAGCACGTCATAGGCGGCCAGCGGCGGGCCCGCGGCGGCGGGAACGCCATCCACCTCGCTGGTCGCGGGCGCAGCCGCGCCTGCCGCAACAGACGCAGCAACATCCAGTGAATGTGACACGAGCAACTCCATGGTTACCTTGAGGTACTTAGTATCTATTACATAGCGTAACAGCGCTGCCGCAGCAGTACTAATGCCCCGGCGGTCACGCCAGCAGGCCTCACAAACCCACGCAAACAAGGAGCCCTCATGAACCTCACCGTCATCGGCGGAACCGGCAACACCGGCGCCGCCGTCGTCGCCGAGGCCGCCCGCCGCGGCCACATCGTCACCTCCGCCTCCCGCTCCGGCCGTCATGCCGAGGGCGCCACCACGGATGTGGTCGCGGACCTGGCGGACACCGCCGCGGTGGTGGACCTGATCAGTGCCGCCGACGCCACCATCATCGCCGTCTCCCCCGACCGCACTGGCGGCCCCGTGCAGCGACCGTCGACGCCTTCAAGGCGCTGATCGCCGCCCGCCCGACG
>NZ_MTPX02000011.1 GCF_002154335.2 Actinomyces ruminis | reverse complement strand
TTGAGTCTCCAGCGGGTCCTCCACCCACACCCGCCACCACACACCACCAGCAACCCCCACCACCACGAGCACCAAGACCACCACAACCACAACGGCACGACGCCGCAGGCTGCGCCGAGGCGCACGGCTGGATGCCGAAAAAGACGTATCCGACACAGAGACCGGAACGGTATCCGGATGAGTCACCAGTCATCACCGCCATAAGCATCCTTAAATGCGTCGGGATCCGTCCAATTCTGAGTACCCATTGCGATGCTTGCGTTCGTCAGGTTATTCATCGCATCTGGAGTGTCTCCGGCGCCTGCTGAAAGCCAGCCATTGAAATCAGTTACTTGCTCATCGGTTTCTAGTGTGATGTGATGGCCGCCGTTGGTGTCCACTGAGTACCAGGAGGTCGCGTCTGGATCGGGTGGGTTATTGATGAGGCCTGCGTTAAACGCATTGGTGTAGGCGGCGCCCAGAAGGCCTGTATCGCCCGCGTGTCTTGTCACATCTACTTGCGGCGCTCCGCTTACTGTGAGCCCGGCGTTTGCTAATGTTGCAGGTGCCCCAAGTCCGGGAACCAAGGACAATAAAGTCGAAGCCGCCATCGCCCCGTTGTATGCGTCGTCTGCTTTTTCTTGACCCAGAAGAGAAAGGAGGTTCATGACATCTGCTTGCTGCTTATAGAGGGCTTGGATTGTGGTTATAGATGAGTTGCTCTCTGTCATGTACGTCGAGGTGCGTGTTGCTGTGTAAGCGGTGGTTCCGCGAGCGATCTCATAGTTGGCCTCGGGCGAGTCGGAGATTTCGTAAAGTAAATGTGCAATGGCTTTTTTGAGAGACTCTTCATTGCCGCCCGCAAAGGTGATTTGTGTGCCCGGAAATGCTGAACTAACTCCCGGGGAAATAGGGCCGTTAGTTGCGATTCCTATTAGTTCGCGGCCGCAGTTACCGAGCATAATGCCGATGTTGTGTTTGGTTTGCCCGTGTGCGGGGATGTCTTGTGCTTCAAGGATGGTGATGCCGTTCGCTGTGGCCCAGGTGGCGCGTTGGCTGTTTTCGGTGCCGGATGGGGTTCCGGTGTTTTCCGCTGAAGGGCTTCGTGAGGCGGAAGCGGCGGCGAAGACTGCTGATAGGCCCTCCATACTCAGGTCTGTCCATTCCCGGTTGGTCAGCATCTCCATACGTTTCTTGGCTTGTGCTGAGGGTATCCAGACGCCGTCTTCGCTGTTGTAGTCCTCCGGGGCAAGGTAGGCAAGTGATGCCTCGGTGTTGCGGGCCATGCCGTTGAGGACGGCTGCAAGAGGGTCAGTGGTGTGTCCGGGTAGATACTTATCCGCGTAGTCATCGGTCCCGTAGTTCGCGCTACCCCAGGTGACGCCCTTGGGTTCGGCGGGCCAGTCCTCAATGGTCTCCATCAGCTCGGCCAGGCCGACCAGGAAATCGGTGTCGTAGACGGTGCCGTCAGCGGTGAGGTAGGCATCCAGCACGGTGGCGCGGCCCTCGTGACCCTTCTCCGTAACGGCGTTGTAGATGGCGGACGCGAGGGAGTACTGGTGTGGAGAAGATGGAGACGAGAAGGAGGCTGGTAGGAGGTCTCATCGTAAAGAGTGGAGGCGGCACACATGACATGCCCGAACGTGTCCACCATACGGTCGATGATCGCCGGCTGTGATTGGAGGGCGTAGTTCGTGTCCTTCTGTGCCTCCAGTGGGGCATCCAGCATGTTGTCCACGCCCATGGTCTGACAGAACGCCAAGGCATAGGTGGGGATGTCGCGGTGCTTGTCGATCTGGTCGAGGATTTCCTCGGGGGTGCGTCCTTGGGAGGAGGCGCCGTTGGCGAGTGCTTCTTGGAGCTCTGCAGCCTCAGCCTTCGCAGTCTCAACTGATCCGGTGTTGTAGGCGTGAACATTGGCGGCCGTGTCCATGCTGCGCCAATAGGCGGCTTCGTCGGTGGTGCCTGGGGGTGGGTCGGGCAGATAATAGGCAGATAATAGGACAGGGTGCCGTCGGGGTTGGTCATGGTGATGCCCGACTCGTTGATGTCGATGGCTTCCTGGCGGCGTGAGCGCAGTTCCTCGGCGAGATCGCGCATGGTGGACGCATAGGCCGCCATGGTTCCCGATCCGGGCCCCGGGATCAGGAAGCCGGGCAGTACCTGGGTTGCGTCGACCACGGACTGCACCGGGTCATGGTAGTAGTTGCTGGTCCGGCTGATGCCGCTGCGCTCGTAATCGATCGCTTCGGCGCGTTCTTCGAGGTTGCTGACGACCGTCTGCATCTTGTCGGTGTCGATCTTGATGAAGGCCATGCGACTGCGCTTCCTTGCTTCGATAACGGTTCAGAGGGATGCGGGGCGGGGGTGTTTAGGTGAGGGGCCATCTGGCCAGGGCGGAGTCCTCGGGAACCATGTCCAGCCCGGCGTCGTAGAAGGCGTTTGCCGCGTCGGTCAGGCCGGAGACGATGTCGCCGATCGCCTCGTAGGTGCCGGAGTCGGCTGCGTCGATCTTGGTGCGGTAGTCATCGGCGACCGGCGAGGTCCACACCTCATCGTTCAGGCCGGCGTCGAAGGTGCCGCTGTGCTGGCTGGTGGAGTCCGTGGTAGAGGCGGGCTCCCAGCTGTCCAGGCGGAGCCGCGAGCCCTGCGCGTGCTCCTTGACCGCCTGGATTGCCTCCAGCTTGCGGTTGGGCACCATGCGGACGTCATCATCGTCAGCGTCGTAGGTGGGTGAGGACGGCATCGGGGTCTCAGCTCTCAGATCGTATCGGGCAGGGGCAGGTGCGCGGGTAGCGGGCCGCCCTCGCGGCAACGGCCTCAACCTACCCCACACATCACGCCCCCGTCACGATACGACAAGAGCGGTCACCAGCCGTACGCCGGCACAGACCGATGACTGCCCGATGACGCCGATAGGCGGGACGTCGGCCTTGTGGCTCGGGCTTAGTCGGCTTCGGCACATGCCGTCGGGGTCCATTGCCCCTACGCTTCGACCCCGAGCCGCTCCAGCCAGCGGCACACGCCGGCGGCATCAATGTTTGCCTCCAGGCGGGTGCCGGGCTTCCAGTCGCCGGTGCTACTCAGGGCGGCGAGGTCGCGCGCGCTGGCGCCCACCGGTGAGGAGAAGGAGGTGCAGAACGGGATCACCGTCTTACCGGTGAAGTCGTTGTTGCGCACGAAGTCGCCCAGCACCCAGGAGGCCTCGCCCCACCAGATGGGGTAGCCGACCAGTACGACGTCGTAGTCGGCGAAGCCCTCCGGGGCGTCGTGCACGAGCGCCACATGCCGCAGGCTGTGATCGACGTGCTCGCGCGAGACCCGGCTGCGCGGATCGTTGTAGTCCAGGTCGGGCTCGGAGTAGGGGTCGGCGGGCGTGAGCACGAAGGCCTCTGCTCCGAGCGCCCGGGTGATGGTCTCGGCCACCCGGCGGGTGTGCCCGTGGGCGGAGTAGTGGACCACGAGCGTCTTAGAGTCGGCGGTATTCTGCAGGGTCATCGGGCGGATCCTCTCTAGTGATCCGGAGCTTTTTCCTAGACGTTACCGATTTCTGTGCGGATCAGCATGGTTTTCCGGCCGCACGTTCGCGGTTGGCGGTACCTCGAGCGTGGACCTGGAATGATGTGCACGATGAGCGTTGCACCACTGCCCCTGTCACCGGCAGGGTGCTACCTGGTAGCGATGGGAAGGAGCGAACATGCCACGGCCGTCGGTGCGTGATGTGGCCGAACGGGCGGGAGTCTCGGTCGGCACGGTCTCGCACGTACTCAACCATCCGGAACGCGTTGCCCAGCCCACCCGCGACCGCGTGCACGCCGCCATCGACGAACTCGGCTTCGTCCGCTCCGAGGCGGCCCGCCGTCTGCGCCACGGTGGCTCCTCCCTGGTGGGCGTGCTGGTCCACGACATCTCCAACCCCTTCTTCACCGAGGCGGCGCGCGGCATTGAGGACCGCCTGCGCGAGGACGGCCGCGTGCCCATGCTCGGCTCAACCGACTCCGATCCGGAGCGCGAGCGGGAGCTGATGACGCTGCTCGCCGGCATGGACGTACACGGTGTCATCGTCACTCCATCCGCCTCCACACTGGACAACCTGGCCGTCCTCGCCGGCCGGGGCATTCGGGTGGTGCTGATGGACCATCCGCCGATCTCCGCGGAGCTGTCCACCGTGTCCGGCGACGACGTCGCCGCGCCCGCGCCGCCGTCGCCCATCTGATCGAACTCGGCCACCGCCGCATCGGATTCGTCAACGGCCCGCTCACGGTGCGCCAGTCTGTGGACCGGCGCGACGGCGTCATTGCCGCTCTGGATGCGGCCGGCCTGGATCCTGCGCAGGCATTGGTGGAGATCGAGGCCGTCAGTGGCGGGCAGGGTTATACCGCCGACGCGGGCGCCGTCGGGGCCGCCGCGCTCCTGGGGAACGACTCGCCGCCGACCGCGCTGTTTTGTGCCAACGACCAGCTCGCCATTGGCGCCATGCGGGAGATTCGCCGTCGCGGCCTGAGCATTCCCGACGACGTCGCCATCGTCGGCTATGACGACGTCTCCGTCGCCTCCGAGCTCATCACCCCGCTTACCAGTGTGCGTCAGCCCATGCGGGAGATGGGCGCCGCGGCCGCTGACCTGCTGCTGTCCGGCGACGGCGCGGTGCGCCACATCGTCTTCCCGCCCGAGCTCGTGGTCCGGGAGTCCACCGTGGGCAAGCAGCCACGTCAATGACCGCCACCCACGGCGGCGCTCGCTTGCCGGGGACAGTCGCTTACTGAGGACGGGAGAAGCGCACCGCGGTGCCGGAGGCGGTCACCATGAGCATGCCGTTATCACTGCCGAGGGTCTCGTAGTCGATGTCTACTCCCACCACGCCCTCCGCGCCGAGCTCCTGCGCGCGCTGGACCATCT
The DNA here is from genome assembly GCF_002154335.2 of Actinomyces ruminis. Taxonomy (GTDB): domain Bacteria; phylum Actinomycetota; class Actinomycetes; order Actinomycetales; family Actinomycetaceae; genus Actinomyces; species Actinomyces ruminis. The sequence continues at coordinate 19,559 of NZ_MTPX02000011.1, read as the reverse complement.
CGGCCAGCGCCGTCTCCCGCGCCTGGATGAGCTCATTCTCATAGGCCTGGGAACGGCCGCCCACCATGTTGCGAATGCCGGCGGCGATGTCTTTGAACATGTTGACTCCGGCTATCGTCTCACCGCACACCACACGTAGGTACTGCGTGACGGGGTAGCCCTCAACGGTGGGAGTGGTAGTCACAATCATCGGCTTCTCCTGATACTCGTGGGTGAGGGAACAGACCGGACGGGCCATCCCCGCTAGATTGTGCCGCATCGATGCTTCTGCCGACTCATTCCCATGGACGATCCGCCGTTTTCGGCCGGGAGGAACGGCTCAACCCCGCTGACCTTCCAGACGCGCCAGGGCTCTGGCGTACCCGAAACCGATCTCCTGCGGGCTGATCGGCACGCCGTCGTAGGACCAGCTCAGCAGGTGTTCGGCGCTGAAGCCCCGCGCGCAACGTGAGCAGGAGCATGGCAGTGTCGGGCGGCGCATCCGGTCCACGGTGTGCCCGGCGGGGCAGGTCCCCACCCAGCGCCCCGGCACGCGCGGCGCCTCACCGCTGACCAGGCGTCGGCCGCTGGCGCCGAGCCGGCGGGCCTCGGCGCGCCAGACGTCATCGTGTCCGTGAGCGGCGCCCACCCGGGCGTGGGCGATCTCGTGCAGCACGGTCTCGCGCACCTCCGCCTCGTCATACAGCGCCATGAGCTGGCGCGACAGGGTGATTCGCCGATGGGAGTGGTTGGTCTGCCCGGCTCGCCGCCGCGCCCGATCGAATGACACCGACCAGTCGGCGACGCCGTGTTCCTCCATCAGGCGCCGGGCCAGCGGTAGCACGTCGGGCAGGTTCACGTCGCGAGCGTACTTGTTCCGCGTCGGCCTGTGGCAACATTGCTGCGATGTCACGTCCCGCCGACCGGCCGACGCGCCGCTCCCCGCAAAGCCGCACGCGCCATACCGCCACCGACTACCGGGCGGCACGAGGAGCATCTGCCCGCAGCCGCGCAACGGCGCCGCGCGGTACCCGTTTGGCTAGGGCGGCAAGGGCCGGGGCGCGCGGATACGGCTCCCGTCGGCGCCGCGGTGGACGACGGCGCTCCCGCCGACTCGGCCCGGTCGGCATCTTCCTGGTCGCCTTCTTAACCACGCTGTTGGTTGGATTGCTGGCGATGAACGCCATCGGCACCGCGCCGGCCTCACCCGCCCCCACGGCGGCTACGAAGCCCGCCGCCATCGCTCGCGACATGACCGGCTTCGACGCCGAGCACATCATCGACGACGACGTCTTCTACGACTCCACCACCATGACCGCCGCCGAGGTCGCCGCCTTCATCGACACGGTTAACGCGGGCTGTCAGAGCGGCATCGACGGCACCCCCTGCCTGGCGGACGCCACCTTCGACACCGAGGACCGCGAGGCCAGCACCGCCTGCCCCGGCGGCTACACCGCCGCCACCGGGGAGACGGCCGCCGAGATCATCTCCCAGGTGGCCGCCTCCTGCGACATCAACCCGCGCGTGCTGCTGGTCCTGCTGCAGAAGGAGCAGGGACTGCTCACCGCGTCCGGTCTCGCCCTGAACGAGAGCCGCTACCAGGCGGCCACCGGCTACGCCTGCCCGGACGGGCAGGAATGCGACTCCGAATACGCCGGCTTCTTCCGCCAGGTGTACGGCGCCGCCTCCCAGTTCCAGACCTATCGGCTCGATCCGTACGGTTTCCAGGTGGTAGCCGGCACCGCCACCCAGTTGTCCTACTCGCCGAACTCGCTGTGCGGCACCGGCGAGTTGACGGTCGCCAATCAGGCGACCGCCGGTCTGTACAACTACACGCCCTACCTGGCCAACGCGGCGGCCGCCGATGGCGGCGACGACTGCACCAGCTGGGGCAACTGGAACTTCTACGGCTACTACCGCACACTGTTCGGCGATCCCACGCCGTCGACCGCCGACTGATACGGCGCACCGCCGAGCCGGCGCGGTGCTGGTGCAGCGCTGGCTGTAAGCGTGTGAGGATTGCCTGCATGGAGTGGCACCCGGTGCTGACGACTGTGTGGGTCGTCCTGGAATACGTGATCAAGTTCGTGGCGCTCGGAACCGTCCCGGAGAATCGCCGCCCGTCGTCGTCGACCGCCTGGCTGCTGCTGATCTTCCTGCTGCCCGTGGTCGGGCTGCCTCTGTATGTATTCCTGGGCAGCCCCTGGGTGCACGGCAAGCGCTATCAGCAGCAGCTCGAGGCCAATGCGGCCGTCAACGAGTTCGCCTCGGGTATGCCCGATGTGCCCGCCGGGGCGCGGCCCTCACCACAGCTCAGCTCGGTGCTGCGGATGAACCGGAAGCTCACCGGCCTGCCCTGCGTCACCGGGGAGGTCATCGCCCTGCACACGGACTCCGCCCAGACCTACGCCGCCATGGCCCGCGTGATCGACACGGCCCGCCATCACGTGCATGTCGAGTTCTACATCCAGAGCTGGGACGAGGTCACCGACGTCTTCTACGCCGCGCTCGCCCGCGCCGCCGCCCGCGGCGTGACCGTGCGCCTGCTGGTGGACCACCTCGGCTCGCGCAAGTACCCCGGCTGGAAGGACTTCGGCCGGCGCCTTTCCGAGGCGGGCATCCAATGGCGGCTCATGATGCCGTTGCTGCCGCACAAACGCCGCTTCCGCCGGCCCGACCTGCGCAACCACCGCAAGGTCCTCGCCGTCGACGGCGAGCGCGCCTTCATCGGCTCGCACAACATCATCGACCCCACCTATCGGCTGCGGTCCAACCTCCGGGCCGGACGCACCTGGGCCGACCTGTCGGTGGAGGTCACCGGGGACATCGTGGTGGAGGCCGAGACGGTCTTCGCCATGGACTGGTTCTTCGAATCCGGGGAGGTGCTTCAGGTACAGGACGCGCTTCCGGGCACACCCGACGTGAACGAACTGCTGTCCCGCCGGCCGTCGGTTGGCACGCCCGCACCGCAGCCGGGGCGGCCCGACGCCGTCGTCAACGCCATGCAGCTGGTGCCCTCCGGGCCCGGTTACCCCACCGAACCGAATCGGCGGATGTTCGTGTCCCTGATCGAAAACGCCACTCGGCGCGTGTCGATCACCAGTCCCTACTTCATCCCCGACGAGGCGCTGCTGGCGGCCATGACCACGGCCGCCTACCGGGGGGTCGATGTTGAGCTGTTCGTCGGTAAGGAATCCGACCACCTAATCGTCAACCACGCGCAGCGCTCCTACTACGGGGCCCTGCTCGCCGCCGGTGTCCGCATCTACCGGTATCCCGCGCCGACGGTCCTGCACGCCAAGTATCTGACGGTTGACGGGGCGGTTGGCGTCATCGGCAGCGCCAACATGGATTTCCGCTCCTTCGCCCTGAACTACGAGATGATGCTGCTTTCCTTCGGCGGTGACCTGGATGCGCTGCTGAGGGACAACGACGCCTACTACCGGCAGGTATCCACCGAGCTGACGGCCGAGGAGTGGGCCAAAGAACCTTGGTGGCGGCGCTATGTCGACAACGTGTGCCGGTTGGTCTCCGCGGTGCTGTGAAGCCCTGGTCGGCGCATGTCGCCGGAGCATATCGGGGCGGCATTGTCCGAGTCGGTCACAAACGCACCTACGATGCTGAAATGCCTTCCGTGAATCGTTGGAATCTTGCGGATGCAGATTCTGGATGAGCCGCCGGATTCGCCGTTTGTGACCATTTGCGACAATGCCAGCCCGTCAGGGCCCCGGCAGGTTGACCATTGCCCACATCCTTCCGGCTTGGGACCATGGGAGTCTTGGGACCATGGGAGTATGGCAAGGCGCTGGCAAATCATCAGGGCGGAACTGGTCTCCGGACGGGGGCAGGTGTTCGTGCCGCCACCGGGCCGGGAACTGGTGCTGCCTCCGTCGACCACCTTCGCGCAGCTTGGGCTTGCAATCGACCAGGCGCTGGCCCGCTGGGATCTGGGACACCTGCGCGAGTTCGAACTGGCTGACGGTACCCGAGTGGTCGATGACCTGGAGCAGGCTGCCGACTTCAGCGGATTCGTGGGTCCGCTGCTGGACAAACTCCTGGAGCAGACCGAGAAGGTTAAGGCGCATGCGGGCGTCGGTGACGTGTTCCGCTACGTATTCGACTTCGGTGAAGATTGGACCTGCCGTTGCACGATGGTGGGCCTAGGAGATCCTGAGCAGCTGTACGGCATTGTCCCCGATACACCCGCCGTCATCTGGGGCTGGGGTAGCCTGCCGGACCAGTACGGACGCAGCTGCCCGGACGAGGGTGCCGCCGATGACGAGCAGCCCGACGCCGCTCAACAGGCGCTGGAGGAGCAGGAGGTGCACCGCTTCGTTACCGAGGCCGGGCGTGGCAAACCCGCCTTTGTCGACCTGGGCAAGCTGCGCGCGGCGGATGCGGCCGGCGACCCGCGCGCCGTGCTGGACGAGCTAATCGCAGTCGACGTTGAGCCGGCACTGCAGCAGGTGGGGCAGGCACTGGTGCATGTCTGGGATGCCGGTACGGGAACCGGCTCAGGAACCAGCCGGGAGCGTCGCCGGATCCGCATGGATCTGATGGCGCTTACCCTGGCGTTGGTCGGGAGGTTGAACGTCCGCGGTAACCTCGGAGACGAGTCCCTGAGTAAGGAGTTGCTTGCCCGCGCCCGTGGCGAGATGCCAGAGGGAGACCCGCTGCCCGTGGACCTGGAAGTAGTCAGCGAGGTCATGGCCTCCTACGGCGAGATGGACGGTGGTTACCTCGACCTCGACACCGGCCAGGTTCTGCCCACTGACCTCGTTGACCAGTATGGCGTGGGCGCGTCGAGCCTGGAGGAGGGCTTCGAGGAACTCGGCATTGAGCCCGGGCACCGCTGGGTGCGGATCGACGGTGGCGGCCGGAAGGAGCACGGCGCGCAGCGGCGTGCATTCATCGACTACCTCGAATCGCCGAGCATCGGGCGCGCTGCGAAGGCGGAGGCCGCCGGTGCACTGCGCCAGGCCCTTGAACAGCGTGGCGGCGACAGGCGATTCCATGACGCGCTGGGGGAGCTCAGCCTGGTTGACCAGTGGCTGGCATTCCGTGATGACCGCCGCTGGGGGCGGGCCCGCGCACTGTTGGCCTCCCAGGGCATGCGGGCAGTGCGCTCGCAGCGGTCGTGACCGTGACCGGTCTCGGTGCGTCACTGGTGCCGGTCTCAGCGAGACGGCGCGGGCGGCTCAGGCCCGGGCGCGTAGCCAGGTCAGCACGGCGCGCACGCGCCGGTTGCCCTCCTCGGGCGGCAGATCCAGCTTGGCGAAGATGTTCGCGACGTGCTTGGCGACGGCACCATCGGAGACGACGAGCCGCTCGGCCACCTGCGAGTTGGTCAGCCCCTCCGCCATGAGGGCGAGCACCTCCTGCTCACGCGGGAGTGAGCCGGAGCGGTCTCCGGAGTCGCCAGCATGGCCGGACGAACTCCTGGGCGGGAGGATAAGCTCAGGAGCCACCGACCTCGTCCAGATACTGGGCGCGCGCCTTCATAGCATGGATCAGAAGCTCGTAACCGTCGTCAAAGATGAGTACCACGAGTTCCAACAGGCGCCCAGAGCGGTCGGCGCCAATCATCAGCCAGCGGCGCGGGTCGTCCTCATCATCGAGGGGGCGAGAATTCGGGACATGGACCGCGGCGTACTGGACGGCGTCGTCGTCGAGACGATCTCGTCGGTAGTGCTTGCGTGCGGAACGGTGTATGTCAGGCAACGTGGGCCCACTCGCGCACAGCGGCACGGATGGCCTCCGAACGCGTGGTGATTCCTTCGGCCTTGGCGCGTGCGGTCAGGGCCGCGATCGTCTCGGCGTCGAGGCGCACCGTCAGAACTGAGGTTGGGCCATTGCCCACGGGTGGGCGTCCTCGTCGCGGCGCTGGAAGCTTGGGCAGATCGTAGCCTGCCTCGGCCTCGTCGGCCCAGGCCTGGATCTGCTCATCACTTACAACTCTGCCATGCAGCAGGTGGTCACCCATACGTTTATTGTATACGAAATTATGTGGACTTGTGTGAGCTTGGGATCAGATGGATGATGCGTCTGTCCACTGTGCACAGCGGCACGGATGGCCTCCGTGCGCGTGGTGCTTCCAACGCCGCCTGTGTACTTCGGCGCCCGGGGAAAGGCCGTCATGGACACCATCGGCGCCAACTGAACCTACGTTGTCCCCCTCGGGAACCGGTGCCGCGACGATGGTCCGTGGGCGCCGATGACGGTTCGTCAGGTGGCACCAATGATTCGCTAGGAACTGCGACGGTATGTGGGGTAGCCGCACGAATCGTCGCAAGAAGTGGCGAATCGTCTGGCGGAACGCACGAACCGTCATAGTCGGGGGCGATCGACGCGTCGGGGCTCGTTTCAGCCGACGCCGCTCACACCTTGCCCAGCAGCTTGCTGATGCGCTGCACGCTGACCTTGCGGGCCGTACCGAGCGTCTGCGCGAACAGGCTCACCCGCAGCTCCTCGATCAGCCAGTGCGCCTCGGAAAGCACCGCCTCCCGCTCGGGGTCTGGCGATCCTCCCGCCGCCCGGGCGTGCGCCTCGGCCAGCATCCGCTCCGCCTGCTCCACCTGGTAGGCCAGCGCCGCATCCTGGCTGGGGGAGGACTCGGCCTTGGTCACCCGCATGGCCAGTGCCCGCAGATACCGCGGCAGGTGCGGTAGCTGCTCCGGCGGAGTAGCGGCGATAAAGCCGTCCGCCACCAGCAGCGCTGCGTGCTCGCGCACCTGCTGCAGCGTGCCGAGCAGCGCCAGCGAGGTGTGTGCCGACACCTCCCGCTCCACCTCGCGCTGTGCAGCCAGTGTCTTGGCGGCAATCTGTGCGATCCGGTAGACCTCGTCCTCCAGCTCCTGCCGCATGACGGCCACCAGGTCCGCGAACGCGGCCTGCTTCCGCACTTCGGCCAGGGGCCTGCGCCGCGCCGCCGCCCACCGATCGGCGACCACCCGGGCGGCCGCGGCCTGCATGTCCTCCACCAGCGCTCGGTGCTTTGGTAGGGGCTGGCCGCCAGCGTCAACGTCTCGGTGGGGTTCCACCGGGAGGTGATGCGGGCCGCGGGCAGGACGGTGCGCGCCAGCGCCAGCGCCGTCACCCCGGCGCCGTGCGCGCGCTCCTGGGCGACGGCGTCGGGCAGGATCCGCAGATCCGCCCGTCGAGCCCCGGTCGCCACCAGCGCCGGGTAGCCGCGCACCACCAGGCCCGCCGTGCCCGGGGTCTCGATGGTGGCCGGAATGGTGGAGCGCTCCGGGCCTTCCAGACCAGTGACGCCCGCGGGCCAGTCCGTCAGACCCGCGCGTTCAGCCATTCCAGCGCCGACGGCGCCGCGCGCCCCGCGGCCTGACCGGACGCTGCACCACTCGGCGCACCGCCCGTGGCCCGACTGCGCCTCCATCCGCGCCCCGTCCCCGCCGCTTGCCGCGTCCACGACGACGTCGTTCCTGCGCCCGCTGCGCGTCGGCCATGGCCAGCGCGATCGCGCCGTGGACCGCGTCGCGCACGGCCGCCTCGGTGCGTCCGGCCTGGCGACGCTGCAACACCACCAGGTCCGTATCCCGGTCCAGCTCCCGGCCGGCCCCGTCCACGGCCACGAAGGCCATGCGCAGGTGCTCGGGCAGCCGCGCGGCGGCCTCCTCCCAGTCGGCCTCGGTGATCTCCACCTGCCGCAGACGCCCCACCGCATCCGCGAAGGCCTCCCGGAAGGGGACGCCCGGCGCCGACGATGCCCCCTCGCCTCCGACCGCTTCGGGGACCTTCCGGCGGATCTCCTCCCACACCCGTGCCCCGACGTCGGGAGCGGGCACCAGCGCCCGCCGTACCCGCTTGGGCAGGGCGCGGATCGTCGCCACCACCAGTTCGGGACGCAACCCGGGCACCAGCCAGTCGAAACCCGCCGGCTCCAGACGCCCCAGCACCTCCACCGGAACCAGCACGCTCACCCCGTCGTTCGGGGCGCCCGGCTCGAAGACGTAGTCCAGGCCGAGCGTGAGGTCGCCCTGTACCCAGGCGTCCGGGTAACCGGTGGTGTCGTCCCCGCCGGGCAGCAGCAGCTCACGGGTGAAGTCGAGTAGGTCGGGATGGTTGCGGCGCTCCCGCTTCCACCAGGCGTCAAAGTCGTTCGCCCCGTAGACGTCGTCGGGCAGGCGATCGTCGTAGAAGTCGAATAGGGCCTCGTCGCTGGCTAGCAGCCCGTGCTCGCGGCGCCGCTGCTCGACGTCGGCCAGCTCCTCCAGCAGTTCCCGGTTGCGCTCGACGAAGCGGTGGCGGGCGTGCCAGCCGCCCTCCACCAGCCCGGAGCGGATGAACATCTCCCGGGCCAGCTCGCGGGCGTCGGCGGTGCCGACCGAGGCGAGCGTGGCCGGGCGGTCGGCCACCAGCGTCATCCCATACAGCAGCAGCTTCTCGTGCACCATGGCGGCGCCGCGGCGCGTGGACCAGTAGGGCTCCCCGTAGACGCGGTGCAGCAGCCCTGCCGCCCCGGCCGCCTCCTCGATCCAGCGGGCGTCCACCTTGGCGACGGTGCGGGCGAACAGGCGGGAGGTCTCCACCAGCTCCGCCGTCATTACCCAGTCGTAGCTCTTGCGCCGCAGTCCCGAGCCCGGCCAGATCACGAAGTGGCTGCCGCGGGCGCCCGCGTACTCGCGGCGCCGCTCGTCCCAGGTACCCACATTGGACAGCAACCCCACCAGCAGGGAGCGGTGGATGGCGTCGGCGCTGGGCGTGTCCGCGCTGCGGCCCAGGGCGACGACGGCGGCCGCCACGTCCCCATGGGCGATCGTGGCCGCTGGGTGCCCGGCTCCAGGTCGGCTGCGGCCGCGCGCACGGCGCTCGCGGTGGGCAGGTCCACGGGGGCGGCGGCGAGCCCCAGCGGGCGGGCCAGCTGGCGCAGCTGGTTGTACACGTCCTGCCACTCGCGCACCCGCAGGTAGTGCAGGAACTCGGCCCGACACATGCGCCGGAAGGCGGAACCGGACAGGTCGCGCTGCTGGGTGCGCAGGTAGCGCCACAGGTTCAGGTAGGTCAGGAAGTCGCTGGTCGGCTCGGCGAAGCGCCGGTGCAGGGCATCGGCGGCCTCCTGGTGGTCGGCCGGGCGCTCGCGCACGTCCTGCATGGACAGCGCTGCCACGATCACCATGACCTCGCTGACGCAGCCGAGCTCGCCCGCCTGCAGCAGCATGCGCCCCAGACGCGGGTCGATGGGCAGGCGGGCCAGGCGCCTGCCCACCTCGGTCAGGCGCGGCCCGCCGACGCCGTCACCCCGGCCACCCCGACGCCGCCCCGAGCCATCACGGCCGGAGGTCTCGATGGCGCCGATCTCGCCCAGCAACTGGATGCCGTCGCGCACGGCGCGGGCGTCGGGGGCGTCCAGGAAGGGGAAGTCCTGCACATCACCCAGCCCGAGTGCGGCCATCTGCAGGATCACCGAGGCCAGCGAGGTGCGCAGGATCTCCGGCTCGGTGTACTCCGGGCGGGAGTCGAAATCGGACTGGGAGTACAGGCGGATGGCGATGCCATCGGCAACGCGCCCGCAGCGGCCCGAGCGCTGGTTGGCGCTGGCCTGGCTGATCGGCTCGATCGGCAGGCGCTGCACCTTGGTGCGGTTTGAGTAGCGGGAGATGCGCGCCAGGCCCGGATCGATGACGTAGCGGATGCCGGGCACCGTCAGGGAGGTCTCGGCCACGTTGGTGGCCAGCACAATGCGGCGGCAGGAGTGGGCCTCGAAGACGCGGTGCTGCTCGGCGGCGGATAGGCGTGAGAACAGCGGCACCACTTCGACGGCACCGGGCGTCGCGGTGCGCCCGTGCGGGGTGTAGCGCGGTCCCAGGTGGTCGATGAGGGCCGACTCGGTGTCGCGGATGTCCCGCTCGCCGGCGAGGAACACCAGGATGTCGCCGCTGCCCGCGGCCATGAGCTCATCTACGGCGTCGAGGATGCCGGTGACCTGGTCGCGCTCGGTCTCGGGGGGAGTGTCGGCGGCTGCGGGGGAGGCGGTGTCGGGGTCGTCGGGGTCGAGCGTGAGCGGTCGGTAGCGGATCTCCACCGGGTAGGTGCGCCCGGACACCTCGATCACGGGTGCCGGGGCCTGGTGACCAAAGTGGGCGGCGAAGCGCTCGGAGTCGATGGTGGCGGAGGTGATGATGACCTTCAGGTCCGGGCGCTGGGGGAGGAGCCGGGCCAGGTAGCCGAGGATGAAGTCGATGTTGAGGCTGCGCTCGTGCGCCTCATCCACGATGATCGTGTCGTAGCGGCGCAGCAGCGGGTCGGACTGGATCTCCGCCAGCAGGATGCCGTCGGTCATGAGCTTGACCAGCGTGCCCGGGCCGGTTTCCTCGGTGAAGCGCACCTGGTAACCGACCACGCCGTCCGGGCCGATGGGAGTGGACAGTTCGTAGGCGATGCGCTCGGCCACGGAGCGGGCGGCGATGCGGCGCGGCTGGGTGTGACCGATCATGCCGGTGATGCCGCGGCCCAGCTCCAGGCAAATCTTCGGCAGCTGGGTGGTCTTGCCGGAGCCGGTCTCCCCGGCCACAATCACCACCTGGTTGTCACGGATGGCGTTGGCGATCTCCTCCCGCCTGGCGCTGACGGGCAGCTCCTCCGGGTAGGTGATCAACGGGACGGCGGCGCGGCGGGATTCAATCTGCTCGGGGGTGAAGCCGCGCCACTTGCTGCGCTGGCCGCGCCGGGGACGGGATCCGCGGGGACGCCGACCGCGCCCGCCATGGCCGTTGTTGTTGCTGGCTTCGGGGCGGCCCGCACGCCGGGTCGGTCGCTCGTTGTCACTCATTAGGGGGCCTATTGTGGCCCATCCCCACCCCTCCCCTCACCGAGGTCGGTTGATCTTACGTGCTGAGGTCGGTCGATATGGCGTGGAGGAGCCGGCATCGTCCTCGTTGCGCGTGATGTCCTCGAGCCGAACGCGCACGGATGCCCGTAGTGGTAACTAGAACAGCTGTCTTGTAAACAGCCTCGGGTCGGACGCGCACGGATGCCCGAGGACGCTCAGAGCTGTCACGTAGTGCACCACTTTCCACTCGGGCAGGTTTGGGACGCGACAGCATAACTGCATGATTCCGCGGTTTCGGTAGGGAGGATGAGCGTCTGGGCATATTAACGTGGTGCATCTAGTGACAAAGATGTGCTGGTTGTCCCGAGACCACCGCATACACTCCGCCGGGCTCAGAGCACGTCCAGCATGGTGGCGACGAAGGCGTCGTAGGAGTCGGCCACGGCCAGGCGGGCGACCTTGGCGGGATCCACCAGCGCCTTGATCACGGCGTCGAACACATCCCCGAAGGCGTCGCGGCTGTCCGCGGACAGGCACAGCATGGCGACGAGCCTGACCGGTGTGCCGTCCCAATCGACGGAACGATCAGCCAGGCATACGGCAATCGCGGTGCGGGCGGCGGTCATCTCGATCGTGTGGGGGATCGCGGCCCCGGAGGCGAAGGCCGTGGTGGACAACTGCTCGCGCTCCTTGACCTGATCCAGGAACTCCGGGCCGACGGCACCGGCGCGTGCGAGCAGGCTCACTGCGGTTTCCAAGGCGGCATCGCGATCCTGCCCGCCCGGGATCCGGGTGAACAACTCCGGGTCCATCAACGTAGTCAGCCAGGCGGCTGCCTTGAAGCGCTTGTGGCCGGCGGCGATATTGGCCGTCATCTCCCGAATTCGCTCCAGGTCGGCGTCCGTCAGCAGCAGCCCGGTACGGATCACCGGTACGTCGGGAGCCCGGGGCAGCGGCACCGTGGTCACAATCAGGTCGGCGGCCAGATCGGGCCCTACGTCGTTGGCTCCGTGATCACCCGGTCCACTCTCCCGGTTCCGGCCACCGCGATTTCCACGGCGTGCATCAGGGAGAGGTGGACGTCGTAGTAACGGGGGACCACGATGGCGACGCTGACCTCATCATCCTGCGCATGCATGGACAGCAGACGGCCGCCCACATGGAAGGCGATGAAGCCGATCTCGTCCTCACTGACTTCGATGCCGGTCTCCAACTGAATCTGTCGGGCGATGAACACCGCCAGCTCATGCACCAGCGGTGGGTGTTCTTCACGGACTGTCCCACCGGGATGCGGGCAGAGTCGTGGTGCGCGGCCCGCTGCACCAGGCTGCGCACATGCATGGCGAGGAAGGCGATGAACCTGTCGTCCGCGAGGTCCACCAGGTAGTTCGCGTTCAGCTTCGCCACGATCCGGGTGACCATGGCCAGGTAGTGCTCGTCGAGGAAGGCTTTGACCTCCGGGCTGGAGGTCTCCTCCGGATAGGCGGGGGCGGCCTTGGTAAGGAGCAGGAGCGCCAGGTAGGCGACCTCATGCTCCGGTACCCGCACCCCGAAGACTCTCTCCACGAGTTCGCCTACCGCGCGAGACACCGAGGCGAGTGCGTCATTCGTGGCCGGCTGCGAGTCGTGAACGGAGCGTCCGTGTCGTACCCGGTCGACCATGATGGCGATGTGGGCGACTAACTCATCGGCCGTCCACTCGTTGACGGACAGCTGAAAACCATCCAGTACCTTGCGTAGTTGCTTCTTGAAGCCCAACAGTTCCGGCTCGTGAAGGCGGTGGGCGACTTCTTCGACGTCGATGAACTGGCGCCGGCGCACCGCGGCCCCGGTGAGGATGCGCCGCATGAGACGGCGTTGTGCCGTCTCTTCGCCTTGAAGCGAGAGCCGCTCGTGGTCGCGGACCAGACGCAGACCGAACTGGGCCGCCAGCGGGCGGGCCTTGCCCAGGTCGGCCTCGATCGTGGAGTCGGAGACGTGCAGCTGCTCCGCCAGGTCGAATACGCTCACCGGCCGCTGGGCGGCGACCAGCACGCGCAGGATGTGCGCCAGCCGGGCCTCGGGACCATCGTCCCGAGACCCAGCCGGCGCCGCCCGCAGCCGCGCCCGCTCCAAGGCACTTGCATCCAGCAGTAGCCGGAGTGCGATGAGGTGATCACCCGCCCGAAGTGCTCATTGGCGGCGGTCACGTAGTTGCGGATGGTACGGGTAGACACCGCCAGCCGCGCCGCCAGCTCGGCGGAGGAGAACGGCCGGGGCTCCTCGGAGAGGATCTGCAGCAGATCCTCGAAACTCTTCATGACGGTTCAGCTCCGCCTGGCGATCCAGTCGAGGATCGCCTCGTGATCAACGGCCTCAAGGTCCGTGGCATCCACCTCCAACAGATCGCCGAGCCGGAAGGTGTCATACCCGCGCGTGGTACAGCGCCGGTAGAACTCCTCGCGGCTCAACAGGCCGCTGGCCTGGCTGCGATCCGGGAGCGAGTCGCCGCGGTGATACCGGTCGACGATGTGGCCCAAATGCCGCGAGGGATCCAAGTCCCGCCGCTGCTGCCGTGCAAACAGCACCTCCAGGTCGGCGGTCAGACGGATTGTCAACGCGGTGGCGCCATGACGTTCGCACAGCATCCGCAGCGTCGGCAGCTGCTTCACACTGAACGGGTAATCCGACAGCACCATCGGACCGTCCGCGTCGTCGTGCATGACTCCACTGTGGGCGCGGCGGCTCAACGCGGTTTCAAGCTCTTGGAAGAAGATCCCGAGTGCCATGCGGTCCAGGGATTGCTTCTGCTCGGCGTTGTCGAACCCGTGCTCCTCCCACAGCCTCTCCTTGATGTCGTCGATGGACACCTGCGTGCAGCCCGGGAAGCGTTCCCTTATGCGGGTGCACAAGTAGCTCTTGCCGGTGCCGGGCAGGCCCGCGACCAGGACGAGGATTGCGCCACTCACCGTAGCCTCGCAGCTCGTTCGCTTCATTCGGGACGGCGTCCCATGAACCGCGCGATCTTGTGGGCGACAATCTCGCCGACGACGTCGTTGCAGGGGACAATGTTGTTGCGCAACGAGCTGTTGACCTTGGTGGCCCCGAAGGTCTCCTGCGCCTTGCGGGTCCAGCCGACCAGCAGCTCGGTGCCGACGTTGAACTTGCGGATGCCCCGGGCGGTGAGCGCGGGATAGTCGGCCTCATCCACGCCGGTGCCGCCGTGTACGACTAGGGGCACGTCGACGGCGTCGTTGATGCGGCCGAGCAGATCCAGGTCGATCTTGGTCTTCGACTTGAACTGGCCGTGGTTGGTGCCGATGCTGACGGCGAGCGCGTCGCAGTCGACTTCGGCAAGGAACTGCTGGGCCTCCTCCGGCTGGGTGTACTTGCCCTCCCGGTTGCGGATGCCCTCCTCGGTGCCTCCGATCGTGCCGATCTCCGCCTCCACGGAGACGCCGTGCTCGTGGGCGAAGGCGACCACGCGGCGCGACTTGGCCACGTTCTCGGTGAAGGGCAGTTGAGAGCCGTCGAACATGACCGAGGAGTACCCGGCCGTGATGGCGTCGCGGATGTCGGTCAGGTCGGTGGCGTGGTCCAGGTGCAGGGCGACGTCGACGATCTCGTCCTCCGCCATTGCCCGGCACACCGCCACCAGGTTCCTCATGCCCACGTAGCGGGCGGTGCCGGGCGAGGTCTGGATGATGATCGGGGAGCCGAGGTCACGGGCGGCGCGGATCATCGCCGGGACCATTTCTAGGTTGTGGGCGTTGAAGGCGCCGATGGTGTAACCCACGCGCTGGGCCTCGGCGAGCATCGGGGTGATGGGGATATACATGTTGGTGGTTTCCTCACGGAGTTGAGTGTCTGAGCGATTACCGCGGGCAGCGCGCCTGGTGGGCGTGGCGCGTGCGGTGCCCGTCTAGTACTGCGAGCGCATGACGCGCTTCGACAGGGCGGTCAGCTCGTCGAGCTTGACGGTCCACTGCTGGATGGCGGCGTCGTCACGGGACTTGGCGGCCTGCTTCAGCTGCTCGTTGTAAAGCGTGAGCAGGCCGTTGTATGCAGGGCCGAACTGCTCGCGAAGCGCCATGGATGCCTCGTAGCTGTCGATCGCGGCGGCGTTATCACCTAGCTCCTGCTGGACGCCGCCGAGCTCGTTGAGGAGCTTGATCCGTGCTTCGGGATCGGCCGGTTCCTCCAGCCGTGCGGTCAGTGCGGCGGCGCGCTCACGCAGTGACTCCTGAGCGGGCGGAGCCTGCACCTCGGTGCCGACGGCGTCGTCTCGCTCGACGGCCTCGGCGGACCGGCGCTCGTCCTGGTTGCGAGTTCTGCGGAATAGTCTCATCGCGCCGGCCTCAGAACGCGTTCATGATGGGACGGACGATGTAGGCGAACAGCAGGCCGGCGGTGATGGTGTCGACGTCGGTCGCGGACAGATTGGGGAAGCCAGGTTCATGAAGGTGGTTACCAGCAGCGCCGGCAGCAGCGTGATGAACAGGCCGTGCACCACGCCGCCGATAATGGCGCCGCGGCGTCCGCCCACGGTGTTGCCGAAGATGCCCGCGGTGCCGCCCGCGAAGAAGTTCGTGAGCATGCCGGGCACGATCACGGCGAAACCGACGGCCGGCAGGGCCACCATGGCGATCAGGGTGCCGATCGTCGTGGTGATGAAGCCGATGACCACCGCATTGGGCGCATACGGGAATAGCACCGGGCAGTCCAGCGCCGGCTTGGAATCGGGCACCAGTTTCATGGAAATGCCGCGGAAGGCGGGGACGATCTCGCCCAGCAGCAGCCGCACACCGGCCATCAGCACGTAGACGCCGACGACGAACTGGATGGACTGCAGGAAGGCGTACATCATGTAGTTCATGGATCCGACTTCCTCCGCGACCGGTTCGGGTCCGGCGACCGCCGCGACGATGAGGAACAACGGAGTCATGACCACGGCGAGGGACATATAGGTGTCCTGCAGGAACTCCAGTGACCGGGGGAGCTTGATGTCCTCGGTGGAGGGCTGCTTCTCGACATTACGCTTGCGCACCAGCCAGGCGACTCCCGCCTCGACGAGGTAACCAATGGTGCAGAAGTGCCCCAGTGCGATGGCGTCGTTGCCGGTGATGCGGCGCACGATGGGCTGCGCCAGGGCGGGCATGGCCACACAGAAGAAGCCGCCCACCACGCTGGCGGCGAGGATGAGACCGGCGCCGCGCAGTCCGGCGGCGTAGCCGAAGATGACGGTCATGGTGGACATCCACAGCAGGGCCTGGCCGGTGAGGAAGATGTACTTCCACGGCGTGAAGCGCGCCAGCAGGATGTTGACAATGAAGATGCCCAGGAACGCGAGGGCGATCTGGCCGCCGAGCCCCATGTTGTTGGTGGCGTAGCCGTTGACGGCCTCAATGCTCGGCACGATTCCGGTGGTGTGGAATGCCGCCTGGAACATCACGCCGAAGTAGGTCAGCGTGGTGACCAGCACGGCCGATCCGGCGGAAAGCACGTAGAAGCCGAGAATGGTCTTGAACGTCCCCATGATGACGGCGCCGACACCCTTTTTCTGCAGGATGAGGCCGAGCATGGCGATCAGGCCGATGATGATCCCGGCCTGAGTGAGGACGTTGTTGATGATCCAGTTGATGATGCTCATGCCTGGGTCTCCTTGTGCTGCACGACCGGGAGGAGCTTGGCGGCGATCTCGGTCTTGTCTACGATGTTCTTGAGGAATACGAACGAGATCCCGGGGTCGAGTTCGTATTTCTCGATCGTGGGCTTGAAGTTCTCCGCGGAGACGATGATGTCCGCGCGTACGCCCGGAATTCCGGAAATGGCCTCATGTCCGAGGTTGGCTCGAACACCAGCTTCGGCGAGTACCTCTTCGGCTTCCATCTGGCAAGCCAGGCTGCTGCCGAGTCCGGCTCCGCAGATGAAGTAGATATCGAGTGGTCTGGTCATGGGATACTCCTTCGTGTCGTGACCTTGCCGCTTGAAATTGGGTGGGAGCCCCAGTTGGGGTCAGTTCTCCTGACGGAGGATTCGTTGAAACTCATCGACGGTTTTCGCCGCGATGAGCCGCTCCTGCTTCGGGCGGTCGCCGGCGATGGCGACGAACTCCCGGAGTGCTTTGAGGTGGGAGTCGTCGTCGACGGCCGCCAGACAGAACACAATGTCGACGGGGTCGTTTTCCGGGTGGTTGAAGTCGACGGGGTCCGCCAGGGTCATGACGCTCATGCCCTGGCGCACCACTCCCGCCTCGGGTCGGGCGTGGGCGAGGACCAGGTGCGGCGCGAGCACGATGTACGGGCCGAACCGGTCGACTGCGTCGATCATCGAGTCGATGTACGCGGTGGTGATTGCGCCGTCCGCGAGAAGCGGTTGGGCGACGGCGGCAATCGCTTGTTGCCAGGTTGCCACGTGCTTGTGGATGATCACATGATCATCGGTGATCAGGTCGGTCAGTGCTGTGCTCATGCGTTAGGTCCTCCGTGCGCATGAGTATCGAAGCGGACGGTGTGAGGTGGCCAACAGGAGTTTTTCCGCCTCGGGGGGCCTTGGCGGAAAGTCCTCGGGGTGGGACCGACGCCTGGACGCCTCGCCATGTCGACCGATCTCGGCGCGTAACGTCTACCGAACGCGGTGGGAGGGCGCTCGGGGTGCCGCGTGAGTGTTCAGCGCAGGCGGCGGGTGACCCACTCGGTGCTCAGCCGGGCGATCTCCTCGGTGGCGGCGTCGCCGTCGGCCTGCACCTGGTACAGCCGACTGCCCTCCGGCAGGAGCGGGAACGCTGCGGTGGCCGCCTCTGCCGTGTCCGGCAGCTCATCGGTGAGGCCGCCGTGCAGCATGAGAATGGGCCAAGGCAGATCCGCCATGGTCTTCTCCGGCGACTGGAGCGAGACGTCGGCGAGCGTCTCCTTGCTCAGCACGTCCCACTGGCGCGAGTTCGGGTTGTCGTCGGGCAGCCGGGTCAGACCGTGCCGATCCAGTTCGTCGAGCTGTTCGGGGGAGAAGACGTTCTCCCACAGGATGGACTGCGGGCCGACGACCGCCCCGGCGACGACGGCGGTGCGTACCTGTGGGGGCGGGCCAACAGGGCGGCGGTGGCACCGAAGCCGTTGGCGTGGATTGCCTGGCGGACGTAGCCGCGGTTGGCGAGCCAGGCGGACACGGCCTGCAGGTCCTCGATCTCGCCCGCCAGGGTGATCACGTCGTCGTCGGACTCGCCCAGGCCGGAGAAGTCGAACTGGAGCGTGGCCAGACCCGCCCGGCGGTAGTGTTCGGCGAGCTTGTCCAGGCGGTGGGACAGGCCGTGCCGGTCGGTGAGGAAGTCGTGGGCGAGGATGACGATTCCCTCCTCGCGCGGGGGGACGGCGTGACCGGAGCGTACGGCTTCTTCATCGAAGACGTCGGGATCGAAAGGGGCGGCGTCGTCGGGCAGGTGCATCGTCGCCGCAAGGCTGATGCCGCGGGCCGTGTCGATGCGCAGATTCGCCATGGCTTCAAGGTAGGTCAAGGCCCGCTGCAAGTCACGATCACAGGCCCTGTGACCAGGCTGATTGCGCTGCCAGCGTGACGGCGTCTGCACCACATGCGTCGGCGCCCATCCCCTGCTGAGGACGGGCGCCGACGCGTCAGCGGTGAGGCGGCCGCACGGACCGGACTCAGTACGAGGACCCCTCGTCGTCGGCTTCGGTGTCCTGCGCGCCTTCGGCCTTGAGGGCTTCGAAGGCGGCGTCGACGTCGCCATCGGTGATCTGCGCGGGAGCGGAGGCGCCGGGCAGCGCGGTGTTGCCTTCGGCCTTGAGGGCCGCCAGGCGCGCCTCGGCCTCCAGCTGCTGGTCGGAGGACTCCAGCTCGGCGAACTGAGCCTCCAGGGAGGCGCCGGCAATCTCCATCTGCCTGCGGCCTGTGCCTCGACCCGGCGCACCTGGTCCTCGTAGCGGGACAGTTCGCTGGTGGGGTCCATGATGTTGATAGAGCGGATGGCGCCCTGCACCTTGACCTGGGCCTCGGCGTTCTTCTGCCGGGCGACCAGCTGGTCGCGCTTGGTCTGCAGCTCACCCAGCTTGGCCTCCATCTGCTGCAGGCCGGTCTTGAGCTGGTCGACGACCTGCTGCTGGGAGGCGATCATCGGCTCGGCCTGCTTGGCCTCGTTCTCGGCGGTGATCTGCTTGGTCAGCGCGATCTTCGCCAGGGAGTCCCACTTGTCGGCCCCGGCGGCATCCCCGCCGGCGCGCAGCTCGTCGGCCTTGCGGGAGGCGGCCAGCGCCTTGTTGCCCCAGTCCTTGGCCTCGGCGACATTCGCGTCGTGGTCCTTCTCCGCCAGGCGCAGGTTGCCGATCGTCTGGGCGACGGCGTCGCGCGCCTCGGCGATGGACGCCTTGTAATCGCGCACCAACTGGTCGAGCATCTTCTCCGGGTCCTCGGCGCGGTCGATGAGGGCGTTGATGTTGGCACGGGTGAGCTGGGCGATGCGCCCCAGGATCGACTGCTTTTCAGCCATGTGGTTTCCCTTCGTCGTGCTCGCCCGACGGCCGGGGAGCGTTCGGTATGGATGCCCTGGTGGACTGTATGCGTCCACCTTGTGGGCGGGCTATGCGCATAGGCGCGGCGACCGTTGGAGCGGACCTGCCGGCGCCGTCACCGGGCCATACTTCCAGGAAAGCGGGCCCGATTGCGGAAAATGATCGGATCTGTCGGTGACGATTCCCTGCTTACTTCGTCTCCAAGGCGCCCACGGTTGGGTGGGCCGACGGGGCGGCGTGGCCCGGGCGAAGTGGTGCGTCGGCCTAGAAGCGGCCCGCCCCCGCCGAAG
>NZ_MTPX02000044.1 GCF_002154335.2 Actinomyces ruminis | reverse complement strand
CTGCCGATCACTGTCAATCAGCGCCAGAACCCCAGCCGCGCGCTCCCGCAGATACTCGACCGTGAACCGCCGCGAATTCCTCACCCACGACAGATCCTCGGGCACCACCCTCGAGCCAGTCACGCCCTCGGGCTGTTGACCCGCTACCTGGTCACTCACAACCGTCCTCCTGACTCAAGCATGCTCAACAGCCCCGAAGAGCATCACCGTGACTTTACCGTAACCAGCCCACGTCAGACAACCAAAGGACAACGAATCAATCCTCGATATCAGAGCCCCCGCGCAACAGCGGCTGCGGCGTGCAGCCAGGCTGCACGCGTCGCGGGAGCAAGCTTGTCTGAACGCAACCACTGCTCGCGCATCGCGGCGTCATATGGAACCGTGACCACCTCTCGCGCCGTAGCGGCGAAGCCATCCACTAGGGCGGAAGCCCGCCGCTCCTCCTTGTCCGCCTGGGAAACCACTACCACAGAGTTTCGAGCAAGCGCCGCGCCGCGCTCATCGCGTGCCGCCAGCCCCTCCAGCAGAAGCCGTCCTGCCTCAGCGTGGTCTGCGCGCGTCGTCGTCGCCACAACTATCTGGTCCGCGTGGGACACGATCCGCAGCCAGAGTTCGTCACCCTCATCGTTGCCAGTATCCCAGACGATCAGCCTGTAGTAGCGCGTGAGGACCCGCTGAATGCCATCCAACTGACTTGGGGTCAGCTTCTGCTCCGTAGACAGCAGCAGCGGATTGGAGCGAAGCACATCGAACTGGTCGACGGTCTGGTGATGCGTGAAAGCCGCTACATCCCCGTTGCGCGCGGAGGGATCCATGAGCCTGTCGATCTCCGGCACCATGTCGAGGATCGTGGCGGTGTGCGGTCCCTGCTCCGTACGCCAACCCAGAGTTCCACGAGTGACGTTACCGTCTGCCGCAACCACCGAGCCTGAGCCCAGTCGGGCGAAGAAGCCCGCGAGCAGGATCGACGTCGGGGTCTTACCCGCCCCGCCCTTACCATTCAGGACCGCGATCGTGCGCGGGCCGGGCCAATGCTGAGCCACCGTGCGCTCGTCGAGCCACTGTTGACGTTCGGAGTCGGTTGCCTGCATCTTTAGCCCCAGGCGAGCCGCTACCGCTCTCAGTCCAGTTGGGCGGGGACCACTTGCCGCAGTCGAGGACAGGAACGACGGCGCCGCCGACTGGGGAGGAACCGGCTGCTGGTACTCCGGCACAGGCGGCCCAACCGGTTGCGTGTACTGGGGCTGGGCGTACGACGGCGTTGTCGGCCCGATCGGATGAGAATGCTGGACCGGCGTATACGGCGACGGACCCACCTGATTCCCAGCAGCCTCGACGCGCTCATTGGGAAGCACCTGTCCCGCGGGCTCAGGCTGACTGAAGCCGCCGCCGGGTATCTGTCCGTAGCCGACCGTCTCCTGGATCGCCGGCTCGGCCGAGGGCTGGACATGCCCGTACCCCTGCGGCGACGGCCCCGGATCCGCCGGTTGCTCGTCGAGCGGATATGTGTCGGATTCCGCTGGATCCGCCGAGTCACCGGAAGTCGCCACTCGCACCACCTCTGCTGAATCAGCGGACCGAGGAACCATGGGCGCCGGGATTGCCGCCAGTGAGCCGTCAGGCGAGACCAGAAGCTCACTGCGCCCGCTGGCGTCGAAGGCCACGACCTGTAGCGCACGGCCCTCCTGCCGTGCGCGGGCGACAGCCCGTCCCAGAAGTAGGGAGCGCAACTCATGAATCGTCTCTGCCTCAACCCACTCGGTGCCACGGTCGTCCTCGTAGCTGCCCGAGCCGTCCGAGCGGACCGTCACCGTAACCATCAGCTCTCCACCTTCCAAACGCCATGTACACGACTACAGGGGTACGGCACGCCAACGGCCCGGGAACCGCGCTCGCCGTTGCGCCGTAAACGCTTCATCGACTGCCGTCGACACCGACGACTCTACCAGCCGAGTCGGCATCCAAACGGCAACACAGTTGTATCTGCACGTATACACAGCTAGTATCGGCCCTGCAACGGAAGGTGGAAACAAATGAGGAAACTCCCTGCACTCCTGTCTCTCGCGGCCGGCGCCGCGCTCGCCCTCTCGGCCTGTGGCGGGCAGAGCGTCGAAGAGGCTCGCGCCGATGCTTACGCGAGCATCCAGGCGATGGACGGTCTCTCGAGGTCCCAGATCGACGAATACGAGGCCCAGCTGAACACCGCCGCTGACACCGCCGCAATTGACAACATCGTGGCCAACGCCCAGAGCGCCAGCGATGAGAAACTCGCAGCCGACGTTCGAGCCACCGCCGCCGCCAGTGCTTCCGCGAGCGCTTCGGCCGCAGCTGAGGCGCTGAAGGATGAACTCAGGGACGTCACCCTGGTTGGCACAAGCCCGGGATGCGAGGGCAAGACTCTGTACATGGAGAGTGGTTATGACTCATTCGAAGGAGACGGGCGCGACCAGGAGTGCCTTCGCATCCACGATGGCATGCTGCATGTAACCATCAGCGCCGCAGACAGTCACCTCGTTGCAGAGGGCCCGGTGGGAGGAAAAGTTGATTATTCCATTGAGAAAGACGGAGACACCTACACCTTCACCCTAGTATCCACCAGCACGGACACCTACGGGTCCGAGGGGTCTCACACCTTCGTCGTTGACCACTCCGCATCAAGCTCGGACGAATAATCACCTCGCCGCGACTAACCTCACCTCGCGGGTAGGGGACGTCACTGGCCGACCACCGCTTTGGCAATCCGCCCGCTGGCCCCTACCAGTATCATCAGCGTTATCGGCGCCAGCAGTAAGTTCACGTAGTTGCCTACAATCCACGAGCTCAGGGACTGATCGTCAGCCAGCCCCGAGATATCACTGACCTCGGTAAGAGCTGCATACAGTTTTACCGCGAGCATGAGCGTGGCGCCTTGGAAGCCGACGGACGCGTAGCGCTGTAGATAGCCCACCCCCATGGACTTTGTATCGGGGTGCCCGAGCAGGGCGATCGGCAGCGAGGCGAAGGCGCTGAGCGCGTAAAGTTCCGCGAAGCGGAAGATCACCATCACCTGAACCACCAGTTTGGCAGCCAGAGCTATCAGGAACGGGATGATCAGCAGCATCAGCACGCCCGCCTTGTCCACGTTACCGGCATTGGATATTTCGTCGGCCACGCCTTCCGGCAAACTACCCGCAGAGGGCGCATCAACCGCCCCCAGGCCGGTGATAATCGCCGAGGACACCTCGTTGATCGCATCGAGGATCATCGTGGAGTTCTGCGCTGCGATAATGAGGAGCGCGGACTTGAACATCGTTCCCGCTATGATTTTGACGCCCATCTGCTGATCGCCCTCGATATGCGTAGCGTTACGGGCCAGCTCCAGCACCAGAATAATCGCGATCACCACCGAGGACACCGGTACCACTGCAGAGGCGTGCAGGTTGGTCACCAGATCATATGCGGTGGTATTGTAGTCGCTTAAGCTCTTTTGCAGCTCACCGAGTTTCGCTGTATCGAATCCGAAGAGGGCACTGAGCATGTCCTTAATTAGGTCATCCATTATCTTCTCACCCCGCCGTCGGTGTCGATGTAGCAGATTCTGTTGTAGGAGCGGATGGAGCATCCGTTTGTACAATCGGCGGGAATCCCGTAGCCGTCGAAGTGGGCACAGAAGACTCATCCGTCGGCGTCGGACGCACGGCGGGCACCCCGGACGGCACCGCCGGAGCATCGGTCGCGGCAGGGGCACGGCCCGCCACCACGCCCAGTGTGAGCAGAGTCAGCAACTCGACGACCGCCAGGACGACGATTGCGCCCATC
Source organism: Actinomyces ruminis (assembly GCF_002154335.2). Classification (GTDB taxonomy): domain Bacteria; phylum Actinomycetota; class Actinomycetes; order Actinomycetales; family Actinomycetaceae; genus Actinomyces; species Actinomyces ruminis. Next base: position 21,483 of record NZ_MTPX02000044.1, on the reverse strand, counting down.
GGCGCCGGTCTCATCATCCATGCGGAAATCCCTGAGCCTCGCTTCACCGACAGCTCCGCGACTCGTTCCCGACCTCCGCCGGTTCCGCGAGCGCCGAAGAGTAATCCGCGGCGGGTGCCGCCTTGCGAGGTGCAGCAGGTACGGACGCCGAGGCTTGTGACATGGGCGCCGCGGCGAGCCACGCACCCATGCCGCCGCTGCCTTCATCCTCTTGCACATAAGCGGTAGGAGCGGAGACGTCGTCCGCACGATCAGGCCCACTCTCCTCAAATGCAGCGTCACCTGTGACGCCGGAGTCATCCTCAGCGCCGTCGCCCTCCGGTGCCCCACCGCTGCCGTCCGGCGAGATGGTACGACGCACGCGGGGCAAACCGACCGACGGCAACCGCAGCCCGCGCCGCTGCGGCGTGGGCTCCTCTTCTGGCTCCGGGGGAGGCGCGACGGCACGTACATCCTCCTCGGCGAGCGCAGCCACCGCCCAGTCTGACAGCGCCCGATAGGCAGCCGGATGATCCACGATCTGGTCGAGCAGATCCGGGTCACGATGCTCCGCGTCCGCGGCAATCAGCCACAGCTGTCGGGCAGTCAAGTTCGAGTCCAGTCTCATATCGCTTCCTCTCGTCTACAAGTCCGGCCACTGCACGCCGGTCGCCTGCGCCTGTCCCTCTGTAACTGCTATCTCGACCACCCACAGCCGCGTTCCCGGCGAAGCGACCTCGGTGCCGTCGTCGTGAGGTATGTGCACCGTGTAATCCACCATCACGCCTATAGCTATCGTCGTGCCGTCGTTGCTGGACACCGTTGGCTCACCCGTCGACTCCACCGTGACCGAGGCGCCGTCCACCCCTCCGTATAGGTCATCCCAACCGGCCGCCTGCCCGGCAACCTCTTGCGAAAGCACCTCTTCGAGCCGTGCCGTCCGTTCGGCCTGAGTCTCCTCCTGATTCCACTGCACGACCGACGCTACGACACGCTGTGCGAGCTCCTGTTGAGCGGACGTCGGTTGGAACACCTCGGTGTAGGCATCCATCTGCGACGCCGTCGCCGTGCGTGAAGCAGTAGGGCCGGACTCCGATAATGTTGTTGAGTGCTCCTGCGGCACTACGGCGGGCGAAGGCACCACTGTTGCCTCCGAGTGCACCTGCGTGCCCCGACGATTGCCAGACCACACGATGAATGCGATCAATGCGCATATAATCGCCAGTAGTCCGACGCCCGCGATGATCAATCTCCTTTGTTCACGAGTCACGTGCTGTCGCTTCCGTCAGTACCAGTGCGGACTACGCGAGTTCCACATCATCAGCGCCTTGCACGGCGAGCCATAGTCCGCGCGATCCCTGATGTAGTCGAGACCCCATCTGATCTGCGTCGCGGGATTCGTTCTCCAGTCGGTACCCGCCGCGGCCATCTTATCAGCGGGAAGCGCCTGCGGAATGCCGTAGGCCCCCGACGACGCGTTCTCCGCCTGATAGTTCCAACCTGATTCATTATTCCACAGCTGAACCAGGCAGGCGAACTCGTCGTCGTTATTCCATCCGTAATCCTTCAGCATCGACTTCGCGGTCTTCTGCGCATCTCCCGCACTGGTTCCACTCTCCGCATAAGTCACGTTCGAGACCGTCTTCACGCCGTCCACGGTAATCACCTTCACCTTGGAGTCCGGATTGTGCTTGATTACCATCTCGCCGGACTCCACCAGCGATGCCACCTGGTCACTGGTATACGACATCTGGAAGTAATTCCCGTTACCATAGTTCTCGGTAACCATGTCACCATTATCGGAAACCTGGCCGACGTAAGCGACATGACCGTACTGCGCGTGCCACATGCCTCCCTGGCTCCCCGCCGCAAAGGACACAATGTCTCCGGGACTGGGCTTCTTCACCGTTTCCCATCCGGGCAGCGCCGAAGGTGCCCCCCACTCGAAACCGTTGCCACCGTCCGGCGTCGTATTCGCCTTCGTGTAGGTCCACGGCTCCGTCGTGTCACCAGCATCCCGGTTCACGCGCCATATTGCGAAGTCCGTACAATTGCCGAAGTAATAGTTCGTCGCATAGTTGACGGTATTGAACGGCCGATCGGCGTAGGGATAGTCGTCTCCCATTCCTACTGCAACCGTACCGGCAACTCCGCCACCTTCGGGATTGTCAGCCTCGTCACCCGAAATCCACGAGGGCAGGAAGGAAGAGATGATCGAGAGCACCAGAATCAGCACCGTGCACAACACGAACACGGCGACCAACACCGCGGAAAGCTTCGCCGTCACGAGCGCAATGATCTTCGAGATGATAGCCGAGGCTCCACGCGCCACGGCATTGGCGGCACGACGAGCCATCCGGGCCTGCACGGTCTTACCTGGAGCCAGCTGCTTGTATACAGTTCTCTTCGCCCTCCAGTGTTTGAACAACCCGCCCTTCCCCGCGGCGACTCGAGCAGTCAACTGGTTCATCCGCCCGGTCGTAGGCTGCCCGAGTTTCTTCAGCATCGCGTCGCGAACCGGCGTGCGCACGCTTGCACCGACCTTCTTGCCGACAAAGTTGCCGGCCGCCTTCGGCACACCGATCGTCGCCGAGCGCAGGGCACCGGTCGCAGTTCCTTCAGCAGCCCCACCTTGACTGTCGGCTAGGCTCGAGCCGTCGCCCGCGGCAGCGGCAACCGCCTGATCCGCCAACGCGCCACCGCCAGCCTTCCCCACACGCCAAGCACCCTTGGCGCCCACCCTGCCCGTCTTCAAGGCAAGCCGGCCAGTTGCCTTACCGGCGTTTCCAGCCCGCTCAACCATAGCCCTGGTTGCGGACGCCGCCGAGCCACCCACACCTGTCGCACAGGCACTTGAATCCAAAGCACGCGAGGCACGCGCGTCAACGGAAACCCTGCTGAACTTGCCTTCAGTCAGCGCTTGTTGGTCAGTGTTTCTGAACTTCAAGTCGGGAGTGGCCATGTCACGCCGCCTCGCCGAATTTGGTTGTATACAGCTTATACAGCTTGGTATCCGTGGCAATGCGCGAATCGAAGGGAACCATTGAAACGCCCATCTTGAGCAGTCCACATCCGGGCGCAACGTTCTGGAAGTAGCTACGATGCTTGTCCGACCAGTGAAACAGTTCCTGAAGGGTCGCCGCATCCGTGGCAGTCTGATTCAGCAGCACCAGCGTGTCGGAATTCGCCAGCATCAAACGTGCCCGCTCGCTCATCAGCAGCTCTTCTATGTTCTGTGTGAGCCCCGTTGGCATGAGCCCGTACTTGCGGGCACGCTTGTAGATCATTTGACAGTAGGCGCCAGCGTAGTCGTTTGAGAACAGAAGATGGAACTCATCCATGTACAGCCATGTCCGCCTTCCTCTTGCCCGGTTCGCCTGCACCTGAGCCCAGATCTGCTCCAGCACCACCAGCATGCCGAAAGTCTTCATGTCCGAGCCAAGCTGCGAAATGTCGTATATAAGCACCCGGTTGGAAGTGTCCACGTTGGTCTGTTGCGAGAAGCCGTTGAACGATCCTGCGGCGTACAGCTCTAATGCGGTAGCCACGCTGTGCGCCTCCTCCTCCGGTTGAGTCCGCAGCTCTTCAAACAGGGTGCCGAGCGTCGGCGGCTCAGCCCTCTTATCCTGTAGAAAGCGCCCATAGATGCGCGTGACACAACGATCGATGATTGAACGCTGGGGCGCCGTTAGGCCATTAGCGCCGCCAATGAGCACCTCACATAATGAGAGTATGAACTCCGCCTTCAACTTGATCGGACTGCCATCCTCGGTATTAACCCCGCGTTCCATATGAAGGGGATTGATACATGCCGAAGATCCCGCACTGATCTCAACCGTTGTGGCCCCCATGGCCTCACCCAGAGGGGCATATTCACGTTCGGGATCCACTATGATGATGTCGTCGTCGGTGCCGAGAAACGTCTGAAACGCCTCCCCCTTGCCGAACTGGGACTTTCCGGAGCCGGTGGTCCCCAGAATGAAGGCATTACCGTTCATCGTCGCACTACGAGACCCGACGACTAGGTTTTTGCTTATCGCGTTGACGCCGTAGTACCTTCCTCCCGCGTCGAGCAGTTCCTGGGTTGTGAAGGGCACCATGACCGCGACCGTGGCGGTCGTAAGTGTCCGGTATATGGGAAGCCTGCACACCCCTAGGGGCAGCACCGCGTTCAGGCCATCCTCCTGCATCCAACGAAGCGTTTCGAAGGTGCACGATTGCTTTCGGCCCGCAACTCTGACCTGTTCGACAGCCTCGGACAGCGCCTCCCGCGTAGCGCCGGCGACACCGACGACTATGGTCGTGCTGAACAGCTTCTCATTAGACGACTCCAGTTGTTCACGCAACTCGATCGCTTCGTCGCGCGACGCGACCAGCTCATGCGGAATCGACTCCTCACCGTTACCCTGCTTACGTGCCTTTCTCAGTTCATTGGCGCGTTGCATGTCCATTTCGGCGATCTGCCGCTTCACCAGATCGAGGCCCTCGGCGTGATCCAACGGGCGGAAGTGCACGGATATCGCCAGCTCATTGTTGATCTCGCTGAGTTCCTTCATCAGCCGATCCGAGAGCCAGGAGGGGAGCTCGCGCAGCACAAGCACTTGGTAGTAGGAGTCCTCCTCATTCACGAAGGTCACCGAATCGGCGCTCGCACCGAAGTCGATCGCCCACGGCGCAACATAGTCCTTCGTGGTCAGGGTTGAGCCCACCAGGTCCGAGTAGGTGAACCGGAAGGGTTCTCCAGGGCGCAGGATCTCGTGTAATACGCGTACACGCTCCTCGCCCGACACTCGCTCCGCTCGGCATCCTCCGACGGCACGGAGCTGGGCCGTGGCCTCGGTCGCGATTCTTGCAAGGGTGGTGGTGGCATGCTCGAAGTCATCGGCCTCAACCGTGATGGTGAGGTACTTGTCGGTCATCGTGTTGTTGCGTCCACCGGCAAGGCGCGCATTGATTATATCATTGTATTCCCACCTATAATCATCCTTGCCATCGCCATGAGGGGCGAACGACACGGCACGGGAGAGCGTGGCCCTGTCGACCCGCCGATTCAGGACGGTCAGTTGAACACTCTGCCCGGCGTCGAAAGAGTTGATGAACTGGGCATACTGCTCAACCAGGACCTGCTGCTCGTCCTCCGGAGCCAGTTGGTAATCGATATCGGCCAGCTTCAGCGTCACCGAATAACGACCGTCTCCCAACACACATATTCCGGTGTCCGTCAGTGCCTGGTACTGAAGCACTTGCTGGGACGTGTTCCGTTTGCGCCGCGGAACATCTTTCGCCTTCCGCCTGCGCCGGGTACGTTTATTGCTGTCAGAACTGTTCGAGTTCAAGCTTTCTGACTGCGCTTCGTTTTTGCTTCTTTTGGTTGCGAATAGCATTTGCCGACCTTTCCGCCTCAATCTCTGGGGACAGCTCGAATCCTGTGCATAGAGTCTGCGCTGCGGTTCCCATTTGTACCGCCACAGGTAGTGGGCGTAGCGTTCGAAGGGCAGACCCTTTGGCCGTATCCATCCGAACGCCACGAACGGCATGGTCAGTAATGCGGCCAGCCACGATCCCAGATCCCCTTGACCGGCCCAAATACAGGCACCGTAGGTACCGCCAACGAGCACAAGCCCAAGCGCGGCGCACGCCATCTGGCGCCAGGACATACCCAGCATCACCTTGGACTGGTACGCCGTTATCTCCCGGTATACCTTGATCTCCAGCGCCATGCGCGATGCCCTACTGAATCACGTTGCTAAACAACTGTGCTGCTGCGACGATGAGTCCGCCGCCGACCGCCTGCCATACACCGGACTGGATCTGCGGCCCTTGGTGATCGCGCAGGCCGCCAGCCAGGGTGATTACGCCCCAGACGGTCCACAGGCCGCCTCCAATCGTGGCGAACCTGACGAACAGGTCCAGCGCGCTGCTAAGCATTGTGGTTCCATCCATGTTGTAGCTCCAGTGTGATGTGCGTGAAGATGCCTATTGAGCGTTATCGATCCGACCTGAGTGCGAAAACAGACGGGCAGGGTCAGTAACGACGCAGCCGGGTGGCGAGCGCTGATGTCAGGTTACACGATCGTATCGAGACGTCAACGTGACGAACCGGCTCCCGGGCGCCGCAGCATGGGTAGTTATCCCCGTTGTGTGCCCAATGTCATTGGGTTGTGACGCCGAGGCCTGGAGGTGGTTCCGCGGCTACCGCCTGAGGACCGCAGCAGCAACGGGGACTTCGTCGTCCGCCAGTGGATCGGCAACCGGCGTGTCTCTCCATCGGCACCTCTGTCAGGCTCGGATCGGGCACCGAGCTCCGGTTTCAGACCTGCCCAGGACAGTCCCGAACGATCCGGCGACTGGATGATCACCGGTGGGATCCGACGACTGGATGATCATCGGTGGTGCGTGCGCTGTGTCAGTGGTCCTCTGTTCATAGCGAGTGCCGGTGCCGATGGCCGCGGTTCGGCTCGGCAACCCGAGACACCGGGGGCGTGCGTTCCTTTGCCCCACGATCGATGTCTTTGATGACGTCCGCCTTGGACTTCTTGCCCCTCTCGCCACGCACACGAGCGCTTCTGCTCCTTTCTCTCCCCGATGACACAGCGCCCTCACTTAACCGCACCACACCGGCAGAACCCACAGGGCCTTTGCCGCCGGGTATGTTCCGGATACGCTCCGCATCAGTCACCACCCGCTCCGGAGGCGCACGCCCACCGGCCACGGCCCCATCATCGTTCCGACCCGAAACCCGCCGACCAACCCGCGGATCGGGCATCGCAAATGGCAATGGCGGATGCGGCTGTCGAGCACGCAGCCGCCCGACCTCGCCACGCCGATTGGTCAACACCACCTGAAAACTCAACGGCAAATGCCCCTGACCAGCAGCGATCTGCCGCTCGGCGGCGGCATCAATCACTGCCGCATTTAACCGGTTCTGCGCCCCCAGGGAGGAATTGACCCCCCTGTCCCCCGGAACCGGCATGCCCGTTGCATCCCGAGCGGCTCATCCTTACCACCCAACTCCTGATCAGGATTGTGCAGAATCGCCACCTGACGCATGGCCTTACGAGCCCAAACTTGAGCGTCGGTTTTGAACATACCGAGATTGTCTTTGCCATACATCTCGAGTCTCTTAAAAAGGTCTCTACGTGCCTGCCGTGTGGCTTTTTCTCCCTGTCTGCCCTGTTGTTTGAACAGGTCACGGGCGGCCATGTAGTCCTTGGCGGGCATCTGCGACAGGACCTGGTATTGGCCGTCGAGTTGGAACTCGTACTCCGCACCCTTGACCTGCAGGTCGCGACTGCGCCCGTTGTGATAGACGGTACGCACCATGATCCGCTCGTCGCCGGCCGGAGTTGAAGGATACTCCCTGGCCACCGCGCCAGGATCCTCCGCTCCCAACGCATGCAAGAAGCCGTGCTCATCCGGCAGAGCCACAGGCCCTGCGTCCGCGCCGCCGTTCGCCATTATGACTCCCCCGTCTGGTCGATCGGTGAGGCGTCCGGGTCCGCGCCGATAATCGGGGCGACCTGTTCCCAGTTGGCGTCCACGGGGTCGCTGATGGTGATATCACCCTGCTGTGCTTGCAGGGTCAAATAGGAGTAGGCGTCGACGACACGTAGATTGTCCACACTGATTGCCCCACCCATCACGGGCGGAAGCACGAACCCATACACCTGACCGGCATCCACCGGCCCCAGACGCTCAAGCGCCTGCGCCGGCAACGGTTTCCCGTCGTCACCCTCAGGCTCCTCAGCATAGTTGAATGCTTTTCCCCCGAACATGACGCGTCCGGCACGCTCACGGGCCCCTGTCTGGTCACGCGTGTAATGGGTTAGCCGATTGAACGCGATCTTGTTGTAAATGGGGTCAATCTGGAGACAGTCTCCGGAATCTTCCCCCCATAGGAACATATACCCCATGGCATTGCGTGCCAGGCAGTACCAGGTGTCGGTGATGGGAAGTCGATCCTCCACCGGGCTCAACCACTCCTGCACCACCGGCGCCCACACGATCGGGTCGGTGATCCAGAATACCCCGTCACCGAACCCATCAAATCCCAGACGGCGCCAGATATACAGAATCGAACGCGGCAGGATATCTGCGAACCGCTCGAAGTACTCCTCCGGCACCGGGGAAGCCACCCCCATCGGTCTCAAATCCATGTCCTCAGGAGCGATCAAATCCTGCTGAATACGCGCCTCCGTCAACGCATCCTGCTCCACCGGATCAGACGGCTCCGACACCGGCGTCAAATCCCACAGGTCCGCCGGATCGGTCTCTTCCTCCCCAGAACCAATGTGCTGAGCGCCGTCGTCCACTATGAGTTTCCTTTCTGCGCCGTCGGGGCCAGATCCGGGTCCGCGCCGATAATCGGGGCGACCTGTCCCCAGCTGGCGCCCACGGGGTCACTGATGGTGATGTCACCCTGCTGTGCCTGCAGGGTCAAATAGGAGAAGGCGTCAACAATACGCAGATTGTCCACACTGATCGACCCACCCATCACAGGCGGAAGCACAAACCCATACACCTGACCGGCATCCACCGGCCCCAAACGCCCAAGCGCCTGCGCCGGCAACGGTTTCCCGTCGTCACCCTCAGGCTCCTCAACACTCCAGTCCGCACCGCTAGTGAAAACTGTGCGTCCTTGTCTCTCGCGCACCGTTGGGTCGTTGAAGGAGCGTATGGCTAGCTGGTCAATGACGACACGGGTATAGGTGGGGTCGATCTCGATGCTGTGGCCGGTGTTCTCACCCCAAAGGAATAGATTGCCCATGGCCGAGCGGCTCAAGCAGTGGAAGGTGTCGGTGATGGGAAGCCGATCCCCCACCGAGTCCAACCACTCCTGCACCACCGGCGCCCACACGATGGGATCAGTGATCCAGAACAGGCCGTCACCGAACCCCTCAAACCCGAACCGCCGCCACACCCGCAGAACCGAACGCGGCAGGATATCTGCGAACCGCTCGAAGTACTCCTCCGGCACCGGGGAAGCCACCCCCATCGGCGCCAGACCGGCCCCCTCGGACCCCAGCAGATCCCGGTCGATGACCTCATCAGTCAACGCATCCTGCTCCACCGGATCAGACGGCTCCGACACCGGCGTCAAATCCCAAACACCCTCCGAGGCTCCTCCACCGTCGTCATTCATGCCGACCCTCCCTCTGGCGACAACCAAACCGTGACCTTGACAACACTAGCGTCAACACTCGCAACACGCCATGCTCCCGGCACAGCACCCGAGGAAGCACCACCAACGACTTCACAAGCTTCGACCGCTATCGCGTCTATTGGGCCTAGAACGAGCGCCTGCTCCACGTGTCTCCTGGGCATCCCGCCTGATCCGCGTCGCCCCGCGTTCAATTGCAGCCCTGACGTCAGCCGGGGTGAACCCACGAGCCGCCCCGGTCCCCGAAGGAGGTCCGCACAACGCAGTGGATGTCAACGACGGCCGCAACACCGACCGCCCCCGCGAGATCCCGTTGCCAACTACCCGAGACAGATCTGTACGATCTAACGGGCGGGTAGCCGATGGAACCGGCTTCGCAGACGACACGTCTTCACCAGTCGACCGGGACGGTTCAGACCGCCCCGCCTGCACAAGCGCTGACGACTGCCAGGGCTTACGGTGCTTCTTGATATCGGCGGCAATCTTCGCCGGAGTCCACGGCGGCGCCCTAGGACTGGTCGCCCGCATCTGTTCCGACGAACGGGGCTCAAGTGGTACCCGTCCACACCGCAAGTTACGAGCCAGCTCCGGGTCGTCGGTCAACACCGCACGCACCAGAATCCGTACCTGCCCACGCCGCTCAACTGGAATCGTCTCAACAGCCGCCTCCAAAGCCTTCGCCAGTGGAAGCCCCTGTCGGCCGATAGACGAATTCACCCGGCCATGTCCCAACGATAAGTATCCCCCCGGGACCGTCTTGCCGGGCTGCGACGGCCCATAGGTCAACTGATCAGACTCATGCAGCATCACCAAAGCGTCATTAATCTTCGCAACTTCCTTCTTAGCTTTCTCCTCGTTGAAGCCATGTTCATGGATCAGCTCAACGGTGACCTTGTCCAGGAAGCGTTTACATTCCTTCTTGGTGGCGTCTGACATCGGCTGCCGACCCTGTGCCCGATAGGTGCGGATGCCCTCCAGCAGCTTGTCCGCTGAAAGAAGCGAAAGTGCACACAGCTGCCGATCGAGTTGACGCGTGAACTCCTGCGGCAGCGCCCTGGTACCCTCTCCGTGGCCAGTGTGGAAGAACACCACCACCGGGGAGGTGGAGTGCCAAGCCAACGGACTGTCGGGCGCCGCCGCCAGCCCCTCCCAGACCAGCACATCCCGCCCACCCGCACGACCCGGCGTGAACATATCCGAAGGCACCAACCCCCGAGCCGCGGCACTACCCCCGGAAGAACCCACAGAACCTCCTCGACTCGCAGGCCCCGGATTGACAGAATCCGCAGACATCAGGATTCAGCCCCCGAGCCACCTAACTCGCCATCGGCGTGGGCATCGTCTGCGGCGATACCCGCCGCAGCCCCCGCAGCAGCGCCCGAGAAGTCCTCCGCCAGAACATGCTCCTGCGCCTGCGCCAGAAACACTAGATGAGCCACCGCATCTTCAATACCCACTTGATCCACACTCGCCCTACCGGTGAAGCAGTACGCCGGCGTCAAGCCATAGACCTGATCCTCATCCACCACTCCCAGATGCTCAACCGCCCAGTCCACCAACAGCACACCCTTCTCATCATCCTCCAAGGTGTCCTCCAGTGGATATGTCAGGGTGGTGCAGCCCATGCGCTCACGCATCACCCGATCAGCCATCCTGCCCGCATTGCCCGCATCGGGACGCAACCAACCCAAATCCGGCTCAACAGTAAGTGCGGGACCGGAGATCTCGCCCCAAAGCTGCATGGTCCCCATCGCGCTGCGGGCCAGGCACCACCACCGCTGCTGCGGAAACGGGATAGGAGCGGTCTCAATCCAGGCATCCACCACCGGCCGCCACCGCAGCGGATCAGTGAACCACCACCGCCCCTGTCCGAACCCCTCAAACCCGAACCGCCGCCACAGCTGCAACACCGAAGAAGGCAACACGCCTTCGAACAGTTCTAAATGCTGGTCGGTTACTGGCCGTCCCACCCCCATCGGTGACCAACCCCTATACGCCAACGCATCGTCAATCCTCGCATCCACCCACTCCGGGGACGCATGCAACCACGCCTCACGCCGAGCCTTATCATCCACACACCGACCCTAACGTCGCCTTCTCCGTATCACAAGCCAATCACGACCCCAGAGCGGATCACATGCAGCCCAGGTGCCCTGGGCAGCGAGGAGGACGGCATCGACCGTGAGCCTCAGGCTCTGCTGGTATCGGAAGCGGGCGCGGGCTACTTCTACGGCCGAGGCGGAGCATGTACCTTCCACACGGCCACCGCATGGCGGGACTGACCCCTGACGCCGCGTTGCTTCTACCGGTTTTGGTGCGTCACATACGCCGGTCTCGGTGAAGCGGTGAGGGAGTAGGGCGAGACCGTACGCGGCGGGACGGACCCGGATTGGTCAGGCGGCGCGGTCTACCAGCAGATGGGCGAACTGCACCATGCCGTCGCGCACCAGTGCTACCCGCTCCCGCGCACCGGTCAGGGCGGCCGCGCGCGCGGTCCCGCTCATGCCGGTGGTGTCCAGGCGGTCCCTTGCACCGGCCAGCGCGGCCTCCTCCAGGCCGTCCAGCACCGCAATCGCCTCATTTGCCCAAGCGGTCGCCATCTCGCGGGTGCGGGCCAGCACCGGGTGCACCCGCAGCTGGGCAACGACGTCGGCCAGGACCACGTCATCGGACAGGTCGGCACCCGACAGGGTGGCCAGGATCGACTGCCCGGCGGCGTCCAGCTCACCGGCCGCAAGCGCCTGGCGCAGTAGCAGCACCGGCATGGTGTCCACCCCCTCCCGCAGGTCGGTGCCGGGCGTCTTCCCGGTGGTCGCGGAGTCGCTGGTCAGGTCGATGCAGTCGTCAGCCAGCTGGAAGGCGACCCCGATCTTCTCCCCGAAGGCCTCCACGATCGCCTCGGTCCTCTCCCCTGCCTGGGAGAGCATGGCGCCGTAGCGCGCGGACACCGCGATCAGTGAACCGGTCTTGTCCGCCAGCACCTGCAGATAGTGCTCCACCGGATCGGTGCCTGCGGGACGTGGCAGGGTCTCGTGCAGCTGCCCCATGCACAGCCGCTCGAAGGTCTTGGCGTGGGCCAGCACCGCCTGCGGCCCCAACGCCGCCACCAGCTGGGAGGCACGGGCCACCAGCACGTCGCCGGCAAGGATGGCGGCGGAGTTGCCCCATACGGTCTGCGCGCTCGGGGCGCCGCGCCGCAACGGGGCCTCGTCCATGACATCGTCGTGATAGAGGGTGGCGATGTGGGTCAGTTCGACGGCGACGCCGGCGTCCCGCACCAGTTCGCCGGTGGCCAGCTCCGGATCACCCAGTTGGGCGGTCAGCAACGTCAGCACCGGACGCAGCCGCTTCCCTCCCGCCGCCGCCAGGTGGGAGGTCGGCGGATTAATGGTCGCGTCAGCACTGCTGACGACCTCGAGCAGGCGCGTCTCGACGGCGTCCAGGGCCGGGATGATCCGGTCTTCTAGCTGCGGCAGCTGGAGGGGCAGCGTTCCTATCACGGCAAGAGCATAGCGGCGTCTGCCAGCGCACCAACCACGGCCTGCGGCAGCACGCCGATCAGGATGGTGGCGGCGGCCGCCAGACCGATCGTGAGCGCGGCCGGGCCCATCGAGCCGACCACAACCACCCGGTCGCCCTCCGGCTCCCGGAAGAACATGAGCACGATCAACCGCATGTAGAAGAAGGCCGTAGCCACGGAACTGATGACGGCGACGACCACCAGCCAGGTCGCCCCACCGATGATGCCGGCAACGAACACCTCGAACTTGGCCATGAATCCGGCGGTCAGCGGGATCCCGGCGAAGGACAGCAGAAACACGGTCATGGCGCCGGCCAGCCAGGGGCTGCGGCGGCCCAGGCCGGTGAAGGCCTCCAGATCGTTGGCCTCGGCACCGGGGGCGCCGTCGTGGCCGGTGCGCACCAGGCCGACGATGCCGAAAGCGCCGACGGTGGCGATGCCGTAGGTGAGCGCGTACAGCAGCAGGGCGCTGACACCCGCCCCATTCCAGGCGATGATGCCGATGAGCATGTAGCCGGCGTGGGCGATGGCCGAGTAGGCCAGCATGCGCTTGACGTCGGTCTGGATCACGCCGACGACGGTGCCCACCACCATGGTCAGGATGGCGACGGTCCACAGGAACGGGGCCAGATCCCAGCCCAGGGCACCGCCGACCACGTAGTAGAAGCGCACCAGGGCGAGAAAGGCGGTGGCCTTGACGCCAGCCGCCATGAAGCCGGTCACCGGGGTGGGCGCTCCCTGGTAGACGTCCGGGCTCCAGGCATGGAACGGTGCGGCCGCCGTCTTGAACAGCAGGCCGATGGTGACCAGGACGACGCCGGCCAGCGCCAGCCAGTCCATGCCGGCCACTCCCCCGCCGCCGATGGCGGTGGCGATGTGACTGTAGGCCACAGAGCCGGACACGCCGTACAGGAAGGCGGCGCCCATGAGCAGGAAGGCGGAGGCGAAGACCCCCAGCACGAAGTACTTCAGCGCCGCCTCCTGGCTCAGCAGGCGGCGGTGGCGGGCCATGGCCGCCATGATGTACAGGGGCAGCGACACCAGCTCCAGGCTGACCAGCAGCGTGATCATGTCGTCCGCCAGCGGGAAGAGCATCATGCCGCCCAGGGAGAACAGGGTCAGCGGGAACATCTCGGTGGCGATCCAGCCGGCGTGGAGGGACTCGGCCTCCTCGGCGCTGCCGGGACGGTCGGCGGCCTGGGCGGCGAAGGCGCCGTCGTCGGCGGTGGTGCGATCCGCCATGACCAGAACGGCCAGCAGACCAATGACCAGCAGAATACCCTGGGCGGCCACCCCGAAGGGGTCCTCGGCGATGCCGGTGGCCAGCTCCCGGCCGGTGCCGGCGGAGACGATGGACCAGCGGCCCGCCAGGGCGACGGCGGAGGCGAGAATGGCCAGCAGGCTCAGTAGGGCCTGGACGGCCGGGCGGACGCTGCGGGGCACGAATGCCTCCACGAGGACGCCGATGACGCCTCCGCCCAGAATGATCAATACCGGGGTGAGGCCGGCCCATTCGATGACCGGGGCGGTGAAGCTCACTTGGTGTTCCCTTCTGCGATCACGATGGCGACGGCGGGGTCGGCCGGGGCGGTGGGCACGGTGGTCAGAGCGGCGGTCTCGCCGGAGGTCTCCAGCGCGGTGGTGACCTGGCCGGCGACCTCCTCGAAGGCGTCTGTCAGCGGTGCGGGCGCCAGGCCGACGGCGAGCATGGCGGCGATCACCGGGATCAGGACCAGCTTCTCGCGCCCGTCCAGATCGGCGCTGCCACCCGCTCACGGGCGGGGGCGCCGGTGAACACCCTCTGGTAGGGCAGCAGCACGTACACCGCGGCGATGATGACCCCGAGCACGGCGACGACGCCGAGCGGCACCGACTCCGAGAAGGTGCCTGTCAGCACCATCCACTCCGGTACGAAGCCGCTCAGGCCCGGCAGGGCTATGGCGGCCAGACCGGAGATCAGGAAGGTGCCGGCAATCAGCGGCATGACCCGCTGTATGCCGCCGAGCTCGCTGATGACCACGGTGCCGGTGCGGCGGGCGAGGAAGCCGGTGACCAGGTACAGACCGGCGATCGACAGCCCGTGGGCGACCATGTACACCATGGCGCCGGTGGCGGCGACCTGGTTGCCGATGAACAGCCCCAGCACCATGAAGCCGAAGTGGCTGATGGAGGTGTATGAGATCAGCCGGTACAGGTTGTCCTGGGCGATCGCGGCCAGGCCGCCGTAGATGATGCCGACGACGGCAAGTACCAGGATCACGGGGGCGGCCCAGGCGGACTCGCGCGGGAACAGGGGCAGCACCAGGGCGGCCATGCCGTAGGTGCCGATCTTGTCCAGCACGCCGATCAGCAGCACGGAGGTGCCCGGGGTGGCCTGCTCAGCGGTGTCCGGCAGCCAGGTGTGCACCGGCACCATCGGAGCCTTGATGGCGAAGGCGACGAAGAAGGACGCGAAGATCCAACGGCCGACCGTGGTGGAGGCGGCGATCTGGCCGGCGAGGTTCTCAACCAGGTAGGCGCCCTCGCCGCGCGGCCCGTACACGTACAGGGCCACCACGCCGACCAGCATGATCAGCCACCGGCCAGGGAGTACAGCAGGAACTTCAGGGCGGCCCGGCGCCGGCGCGGCCCGCCGAAGCAGCCGATCAGGAAGTACACCGGCACCAGCATGGCCTCGAAGCAGATGTAGAACAGGAAGACATCGCGGGCGGCGAAGATGACCACCACGAAGGCCTCCAGCACCAGCACCAGACCGCTGAACAGACCCTGGCGGTCGGCGGGGATCTCGCCCCAGCTGGCCAACAGCACCAGCGGCACCAGGAAGACGGTCAGCAGTTCCAGCGCCAGGCCGAGGCCGTTGACGCCCAGTGCCCAGGACACGCCCAGGAACGGGATCCAGGAGTGGGTCTCGGTCAGCTGGGTGGTACCGGCCTGGGAGGCGTCGAAGACGGCGAGGGTCCAGATGCCCACGCCGAGGGTGGCCAGGGCGAACAACAGGCCGATGACCCGCCCCTGGCGGCGCAGCGGCGGCACCAGCCACAGCAGCAGTGCCCCGGCCAGCGGGACAATGGCCATGGTGGTCAGTACGGGGAACGTTGCATTCATGGGCTTGTCGTGTCCTCTCAGAACCTGCCGGCCAGGACGGCGATGAGTGCGAGCACCGTTCCGCCGAGCATGTAGCCGGCGTAGGAGCGGACGTAGCCGGACTCGGTGCGGGCGGTCAGACGGCCCAGCGCCGCAGTGCCCTTGGCGAGTCCCTCGACGGCACCGTCGACGACGTAGTGGTCCGTGGCCCCCGCCGCCAGGACGAGTCCCTGGCCGGGGCGCATGGCGACCGCCTCGTTGATGGTGTCCTGATACATGTCGTGGCGGGCGGCCTCCACTACCACGTTGGAGCGCTGCACCACCGTGGGCACGTCTCGGCGCACGTACATGGCCCAGGCGACGACGACGCCGACGATCACCAGGCGAGAGTAGCCACCATGATGACGGCGGCCGGGAGAACCGGCTCGCCGTGTGCGGCCGCCTGCCCAGTGACCGGCTCCAGCCAGGTGACGAAGGTGTCCCCGATGCTCAGCGCCCAGCCCAGGCCGAGGGAGAAGACCGACAGGACGATCAGCGGCACGGTCATCAGCCAGCCGGACTCGTGGGGGTGGACCTCGCCCTCGATGTCCTTGGCGGTGGTCCAGCGGGGGGTGCCGTGGAAGATCATGAAGAACAGCCGCGACATGTAGAAGGCGGTCAGCCCGGCCCCCAGCAGGGCGATCGTGCCCAGGATCCAGGGGCGGGCGCCGTCGCCGACGAAGGCGGCCTCGATGATCCTGTCCTTGGACCAGAACCCGGAGAAGGGCGGGATGCCGAGGATGGCGAGCCAGCCAATGCCCATGGTGATCCAGGTGATCTTCATGGCGCGGCGCAGGCCGCCGAAGCGGCGCATATCGACCTGGTCGCTCATGGCGTGCATGACGCTGCCGGCACCGAGGAACAGCTGCGCCTTGAAGAAGCCGTGAGTGAGCAGGTGGAAGATGGCGAAGGCATAGCCGATCGGCCCGAGGCCGGCGCCGAGCATCATGTAGCCGATCTGGCTCATGGTGGAGGCGGCCAGCACCTTCTTCATGTCGTCCTTGGCGCAGCCGATGATGGCTCCCAGCACCAGGGTGATGGCGCCGACGACGGCGACGGCCAGCTGGGCGTCGGGGGCGCCCTCGAAGACGGCCCCTGAGCGGACGATCAGGTAGACGCCGGCGGTGACCATGGTGGCGGCGTGAATGAGCGCGGACACCGGGGTGGGGCCGGCCATGGCGTCACCGAGCCAGGCCTGCAGCGGGAACTGGGCGGACTTACCGCAGGCGGCCAGCAGCAGGAAGAAGCCGATGGCGGTCAGCCAGGCGGTGGAGACGGCCCCCTCCTGGGCGGCGGGCAGCACCGTGTCATAGGCGACCGAGCCGACCTGGGCGATGCAGGCCATCATGGCCAGCAGCAGGCCGACGTCGCCGATGCGGTTCATGACGAAGGCCTTCTTGGCGGCGGCCGCGTTCTCCCGGCTGGTGAACTGCTCCGCCTGGGGCGCGTCGGCGTCGGCGGTGTTCCAGAAGCCGATGAGCAGGTAGGACGCCAGGCCCACGCCCTCCCAGCCGATGAACAGGGCGATATAGGAGTCGCCGAGCACCAGGGTGAGCATGGCGGCGATGAAGAAGTTCAGGTAGGCGAAGAAGCGGCGGCGGTCCCGATCGTGGGACATATAGGCCACCGAGTAGACGTGGATGAGGAAGCCGACACAGGTCACCAGCGCCACGAAGGTCAGGGACAGCGGATCCAGGCGCAGGCCCAGGCGCACGTCCAGGTCGCCGGCGCCGAACCAGCGCCACAGCTCCACACCCACGACCCGCTCGGCGGCGGGCAGGCCCAGGACCTGGGCGAGGATGACCAGGCCGAGGCAGGCGCTGAAGGCGGAGGCGAGCACGCCCAGCCAGTGGCCCCAGGCGTCGGCGGCCCGGCCGGCCAGCAGCAGCAGCGCGGCCGAGAGAGCCGGGACGGCGATCAGCAGCCAGGCCAGGGCGGCAGCGCCGGTGGCCGGAGCGGCGGCGCCGACCACGGATTGGGCCGCGAGCAGCCCGGTGGAGAGCGCGAGAGGGGATGCGGTCATGGTCTCGGCTCCTTCTCAGTTCTTGAGCAGGTTCAAGTCGTCAACGGACGTGGACCTGCGGCTGCGGAATATGGATACGACGATGCTGAGCCCGACGACGGTCTCGGCCGCGGCCACGACGATGGCGAAGAAGGCGAACACCTGGCCGGTCAGGTCCCCATACATGCGGGAGAAGGTGACCATGACGAGGTTGACGGCGTTGAGCATGAGCTCCACACCCATCAGCTGGATGATCGCATTACGCCGCAGCAGCACGGTCAGAGCGCCGAGGGTGAACAGCACCCCGGCGAGCACGACGTAGGCGGTGACGGGGACGCTCACTGGTGCTCCTCCTCGGTTTCTTCTGCGGATGCTTCACCGGAGGTGGCCGCGGCCTCGGACGGCGCCGGCGCGGCCGCCGGAGCTACCGGTTGGGCGACGACGGGAGCGGGAGCGCCGGGCATGGCCGGCATGCCGGAGCGGCCGACGGTGGCGTCCTCCCGCTGGATGATCCGGCCGGCGCGCTGAGCGTCGCCCATCTCCGGGGACACGTCGGACAGCTCCAGCGCCTGGCCGCGTACACGCAACACCCGGGAGACGGAGTCCTCCAGGGCCTGGCCGGAAGCGGACAGTGCCGGGGCGGCGGCCGTGTTGGTGGCGGCGTAGACCCCGGACATGGGCTTCTGGCCGGGGTGGGCGCCGGTGGCGGCGTAGGCCCGCATCTTGGCGTCGACGCGGTCGCGCTGGGACCGGCGGGGACGGACCCGCTGCCGGTGGGTGAGGGTCAGTGCCCCGACCGCGGCGGTTATCAGCAGGATGCCGGTCAGCTCCATGGTGACCACGTGGTCACCGAACAGGACTGCGGCGAGCGACTGCGGGCTGGCGGCGTCGCCGGCTTCCAGGCCGGTGGCGGTGGGGAAGGTGGTGCGCCATACGACGGCGGCGATCACGGCGATCAGGCCGATGCCGAACAGGGCCAGCAGCCACTTGGTGGCGGCGGAGTGGGCGGCCACGGGCTCGTCACCGCCCACGCCGACCAGCATGATGACGAACAGCACCAGTGTCATCACGGCGCCGGTGTAGACGACCACCTGGATGATGCCGAGGAATGGGGCCTCGTTGGCGATGTACAGCACCGCCAGGCAGATCATGATCAGGATCATGCTGACGGCGGCGTTCACGGCGCGCTTGGCGGTGAGCAGGATGAGTCCGCAGGCGACCATGATGACGGCGACGACGGCGAACAGGATCGTCTCGCCCCCCGACAGGGTGCCGTCCGCGGTGAGGGTCGCGGGCAGGGCGGTCATGGGATTCATGAGTGCACCGTCTCCTTCTGGGCCGTCGCGGGTGCGGGGACCGGCCGGGCGGACGCGAGTGTGGGGTCTTCGGGGCGGTTCTCGCGCACCCAGTCGACCTGATCCTGGGTGGGGCCGGTGATGGCGCCGCGGTAGTAGTCGCCGTCCTCGGTGCCCTCGACCATGGGGTGGGGCGCGGCCAGGGCGCCGTCGGGGACGGGGGCCAGCAGGTCCTGCTTCTCGTAGATCAGACCGGACCGGGTGGGGCCGACCAGCTCGTCGATCTCGTGCGTCATGGTCAGCGCGCGCGTGGGGCAGGCCTCGATGCACAGGCCGCAGAAGATGCAGCGCAGGTAGTTGATCTGGTAGACGCGCCCGTAGCGTTCACCGGGCGAGTACTGCGCCTCGGGGGTGTTGGAGGCGGCCTCCACGTAGATGGCGTCGGCGGGACAGGCCCAGGCGCACAGCTCGCAGCCGACGCACTTCTCCAGGCCGTCGTCGTACCGGTTGAGCTGGTGCCGCCCGTGGTAGCGAGGCATGAGCACCGGCTTCTCGAAGGGGTACTGCTCGGTGACCGTGGGCCTGAACATGGAGGACAGCGTCACCCCGTAGCCGGCGACGGGGGCGAACACGCGTCCCAGGGCGCTGGGCTCGTCGCGCAGCCACTGGTCGTGATCGGTGCCCTCCCGACCCTGGGGTGCCTGGGGCGTTGGGTCAGTCATCGGTTCCCTCCTGAGCGGTGACATCGGAGTCGGTGGCCGTCTGGGTGAGGCCCGCGGTCAGTGACACGTCGCTGGCGTCGTCGCGCACCGGTGCGGTGGCCCGGCGGGCGCGCGGGGACGGGGGCAGCTGCTGGCCGGGCAGCGGCGGGACCGGGAAGCCGCCGGCGAAGGCGTCCAACTCCTCGCCCGGGACGGTGATGTCCCCTGTCGCCGCGGCGGTGGTCGGCTCTTCCTCTTCCTCGCCTTCGGGCAGGACCAGCAGAATGATCATGGCCACCAGGAAGATGGCGGCCAGCACGAGCAGCAGCCCCTGGGTGGAGCCGCCGGAGAAGGCCCGGTAGCCCTGGACGATGGCCACCAGCACGAACCACACCAGGGCCACGGGGATGAGGAACTTCCAGCCGAACTTCATGAAGTGGTCGTAGCGGATGCGCACCAGGGTTCCGCGCGTCCAGATCATGAAGAACATGACGCACCAGACCTTGATGATGAACCACAGCATCGGCCACCAGCCGGAGTTGGCGCCGGCCCAGAAACTGCCCAGGATGAAGGAGCGCCAGCCGCCGAGGAACAGGGTGGTGCACACGGCGGAGACGTTGAACATGTTGATGTACTCGCCCAGGTAGTACCAGGCGAACTTCATCGAGGAGTACTCCACCATGTGGCCGGCGACGAGCTCGCCCTCCGCCTCGGGCAGGTCGAAGGGCAGGCGGTTGACCTCACCGACCATGGAGACCACGTAGATGAGGAAGCTCGGGACCATGGCCACGCACCACCACAGGCGCTCCTGCGCGCCGACGATGCCGGAGGTGGACATGGTGCCGGAGGCGAGGAAGACCGTCAGGATCGACAGGCTCATGCTCAGCTCGTAGGAGATGACCTGCGCGGCCGAGCGGACGGAGCCGAACAGCGGGTAGGTGGAGTGGGTGGACCAGCCACCGAGGATGATGCCGTACACGCCGAATCCGGTGACGGCCAGCACGTACAGCACGGAGACGGGGAAGTCCGTCAGCTGCAGCGGCGTGGAGTGGCCGAACATGCTCACCTGCGGCCCGAAGGGGATGACCGCGTAGATCATGAAGGCGCTGAAGGCGGCGATGACCGGGCCCAGGATGTAGATGAGGCTCTCGGCCCCCTTGAGCCAGAAGTCCTCCTTCATGATGAGCTTGGCGGCGTCGGCGATCAGCTGTGGCAGGCCGAGCGGGCCGTTGACGTTGGGGCCGGGGCGGGTCTGCATGCGCCCCAGCACGCGCCGCTCCGCCAGATGGCGAGGATGACGCTGAGGATCAGGAAGACCATGATGAACACGGCCTTGATGAGGGTCAGCCACCAGGTCTCCTCGGTGAAGTCTGCGACGACGCCGCCCCCCTGCGCGGACAGGGCGGCCGGCAGCCCGGCCGCTGCCGGGATGCGCGAGATGCTGGCAATTCCGATCGGGTTCACTGGGCCACCTCCGGGCTGTCCGCAGTGGTGAGTGAGAGGGAGACGTGGGCGCCGTGGCCGACGCCGAGGCTCTGACGGACCGTGGATCCGGGCGAGCACTCCGGCAGCCAGACGGTTCCGTCGGGGACGTTGCCGACGGCGGCGGCAGCGTGATGGTGCCGGCCGGGCCGGTCACGTCGACGCGCTCGCCGCCGGCCAGGTGCAGGCGGGCGGCCAGGTCGGCGCGACGCGGGCGACGG
>NZ_MTPX02000051.1 GCF_002154335.2 Actinomyces ruminis | reverse complement strand
GTCCGGGCGGCTCGATGGCGGCGGCCAGCTCGGCCTCCTCGGCGGCGGCTCCTGGGCCCGGCGTTCCAATTCCTCAGGTCGGTACGACGTGGGACGGGATGCAGCGGCCAGGCCGCGAACGCGTTCGGCGGCGACGTCGGCCAGGGCGGCCAGGGACTGGGTGGCGGCGGTGAGTTCCTCCCAGGTGGCGGTGGCGCGGGCCAGCCGCTGCCCGGAGGTGGCCTCGACAGCGCTCAGTTCCTCCAGGCGGGCGCGGGCGACCCGCTCGGACTCCTCCATGCCAGCGCGGCGGCGGGCCAGACGCGCCTGATCCTCCTGACCGGCGTCCAGCAGCGACTGGACCTGCACGACGTCGTCGGCCAGCAGCCGGGCGGTGGCGTCGCGGACCTCCGCCTGGATGACATGGGCGCGGCGAGCGACGGCGGCCTGCCGGGCCAGCGGACCGAGTTGACGGTGCAGCTCGGCGGTGAGGTCGGTGAGCCGGGTCAGGTCGGCCGCCATGGAGTCAAGCTTGCGCAGCGCCCGCTCCTTGCGGCGCCGGTGCTTGAGGACGCCGGCGGCCTCCTCGATGAAGCCGCGCCGCTCCTCCGGGGTCGCGGTGAGCACGGCGTCGAGCTGCCCCTGGCCGACCACCACGTGCATCTGCCGACCCATGCCCGTGTCGGACAGGAGCTCCTGCACGTCCAGCAAGCGGCAGGTGGTGCCGTTGATCTGGTACTCGCTGCCGCCGCCGCGAAACAGGGTGCGGGTGATGGTCACCTCGCTGTAGTCGATGGGCAGGGCGCCGTCGGTGTTATCGATCGTCAGGGAGACCTCGGCACGGCCGAGGGCGGGGCGGGAGCCGGCGCCGGCGAAGATGACGTCGGCCATGGAGCCGCCGCGCAGGTTCTTGGCGCCCTGCTCCCCCATCACCCAGGTCAGGGCGTCCACCACATTGGACTTGCCCGAACCGTTCGGGCCGACCACGGCGGTGATGCCCGGCTCCAGGCGCAGGGTGGTTGACGAGGCGAAGGACTTGAATCCCTTCATCGTCAACGTCTTGAGGTGCACGCGTCAACGATAGCGGCAAGCGGGCGAAAACCACGTCGGCTACCGCCGTGGCGGACGACTGGTCTGACAAACAGTGGATGTCGGCCGCGCACCGACGCGCACACCGATGCGTACTTGACACCACACCATGCAGTCAAGCAAGCTTTCCACGCCAGGCCGACTGGCCACCCAGACCCCGATTGGAGCCCCCTTGCTCGACATTGCCAACTTGTCCAAACGCTTCGGGAGCCTGCAGGCTCTCGATGATCTGTCCCTGCGCCTGGGCGAAGGCGAGATCGTGGGCTTCGTGGGCGCCAACGGCGCCGGCAAGTCCACCACCATGCGCATCGTCATGGGGGTGCTCGCCGGCGATGCCGGCACCGTGACCTGGGACGGCGCGCCGGTCGACGCCGCCGCCCGCCGGCGCATCGGGTACATGCCCGAGGAGCGCGGCCTGTACCCCAAGATGAAGGTCGGTGAGCAACTGATCTACCTGGCCCGCCTGCACGGGCTGGACGCCGACGCCGCCCGGCGGGCGAGCGAGCAGTGGACCGAGCGGCTGGACATCGCCGCCCGGCGCGACGACGAGGTGCAGAAGCTCTCCCTGGGCAATCAGCAGCGCGTCCAGCTGGCTGCCGCCCTGGTGGCCGACCCCGACCTGCTGATCCTGGACGAGCCCTTCTCCGGCCTGGATCCGGTGGCGGTGGACGTAATGAGCCAGGTGCTGCGCGAGCGGGCCGCGGCCGGGGTGCCCACGCTGTTCTCCTCCCACCAGCTGGACGTCGTGCAGCGCCTGTGCGACGGGTGGTCATCATCCGGGCGGGCCGCCTGGTGGCCGACGGCACCGTCGCCGAGCTGCAGGCGGGCGCGGAGCCGCGCTGGCGCGCCGTCGTCGAGGTGACCGGTGCGCCCGAGGCCGCCGTCGGGGCCGCCACCGCCATGCTCGCGGGTGTGCCCGGCCTGGAGGCCACCGCTGAGCCCATCGCGGAAGGCGCACGACTGATCATCGTGGCCGGAGGAACCGACGAACAGCGATTGCTGGAGGCGGCCCAGCATTTGGGGCGGCTGCGCGAACTCGGCCCCGTGACCCGCCCGCTCACCGTGATCTTCCGCGACGTGCTCGCCGCTCCCGCCGCGTCCCCCGACCCCGCGACCGTTAAGGAGGCCTGAACCGTGCCCACCCCCGAGAACTCCGGCACCGCCATCTCCCGCTCCCAGGAGATCCGCCTGGTGGCCGGCCGCGAGTTGCGCACGCAGTTGTTCAAGCGTTCGGCTGTGATCGCAACACTCATCATGCTGGTGCTCGCCGTCGGCGGGATCCTCCTGGTCGCTCACCTGACCGGCGGCGAGGACGAGCCCTACCGCCTGGGCGTTTCCACTTCCGACTCCGACACCGTCACCGCGCTCGAGTCCGCCCTGGAGCAGGTAACCGGCACCAACGGCCTGCCCATCGAGGTCACCGATGTCTCCGGCACCGAGACCGAGGCCGCCCTGGGACTCAGCGGCGACGAGGACGCAACGGTCGACATGGTGCTGGACCTGACCGGCCCCTCCCCGGCACTGAAGGTCAGCGAGGAGGGCAAGGCCGACCAGGCGGTGGTGGCGGCCACCACCAATGTGCTCCAGCAGGCCGCCCTGTCCGAGCAGATCACCACCCTGGGCGGCGATCCCGCGCAGGTGGCGGTTTCGCTGGCCGAGGCCGTGCCTCAGGTGGAGGCACTCGACCCGCCCGACCAGGACTCCGCCGACTTCGGAGCCCGCTACACCGTGCTGATAGTCATTGACGTCCTCCTGTTCATCGTCGTCATGGGCGGCGGGCAGACGATCGCCATGGGGGTGGTGGAGGAGAAGTCCAGCCGCATCGTGGAGATCCTGCTGGCCTGTGTGCGCCCCTCCTCGCTGCTGGCAGGCAAGGTGCTGGGCACCGGCACCGCAGTGCTGGTCTCCTACGGGTTGATAGGCGTCACCGCCGGCGTGACGGCGAAGCTGAGCGGGGTGCTGCCGGAGGGCACCGTCGACGTCGACGCCGTGCTGGTCGCCATGATCGTGTGGATGATCGTCGGCTTGGCGATCTACGCGGTCGGCTATGCCGCTGCGGGGGCGCTGGTCAGCCGTCAGGAGGACGTGGCCAGCGCGGTCATGCCGCTGACGATGACGTTAATGATCCCCTATGTGCTTTCCATCGTGATGGCGCTGGGCGACTCCTCGTCATTGCTGTACCAGGTGTTGGCCTACCTGCCTCCCTTCGCACCCTTCCTCATGCCGGTCCGGCTCGTTCTGGGCGTGTCCTCCTGGGGCGAGCAGCTGGCGGCATTGGCACTCGCGCTGGTGTTCATCCCGGTATTCGTGTGGCTGGCGGCGCGGGTCTACACGCGAGCCGTCACCCGCACCGGCGCCCGGGTCCCCCTCAGGGAGGTCCTGTCCCGCCGTTCCGCCTGAGCGACGGGTCATCCGCCCTCCCTTCGTCCTCCTCCCCCACCGAGACCGGCACTAATGACGCACTGAGACCGGTAGAAGTAACTAGCGAGGCCGGCACAGATGCGTTGAGGTCGGCACCAGTCCGGTGCCGACCTCAACGCGTCATGCATATGGACGCGGATTCAGGCATCCAGTTCGGGGAACCAGATGGCGATCTCACGCTGCGCGGAGGCAGGCGAGTCCGATCCGTGTACCAGGTTCTGAATGGCGTTGGTGCCCCAGTCGCGGCCGAGGTCGCCGCGGATGGTGCCGGGGGCGGCCGCCGTCGGGTCGGTTGCGCCCATCAGGGAGCGCACGCCCTCCACGACGCGCTGCCCCTCGACGACGACGGCGACCACAGGTCCACGGGTCATGTAGTCCACGACCCCCGGATAGAAGGGCTTGTTCACGTGCTCGGCATAGTGAGCCGCCAGAACCTCGGCATCGGGAAGCACCAGCTTCAGGGCGATGATGTCGTAACCCTTGGCCTCAATGCGGCGCAGGATCTCACCGGTCAGGCGGCGCTCGACGGCGTCTGGCTTGAGCAGGACGAGAATGCGTTCGGGGGCGTCGGTCATGACCTTCCTTCTGTAGTAGCGGGGACTGGAGAGCATCCGCAGGCGCAAACACCGGCGGTCTGCCCGAGTGTAGATGGTTCCGGTGGTGCGCAGTGCCGGAGTGTCTTCGCGGGAGAACTCCGTTCCAGCGTGTCCTCACACCCGAGTATTCGGCACGCTCCGCTGGAGCCCGCGTCGGTTTGGACCCCTTACGTCGGTTTGGACCCCTTACGTCGGTTTGGACCGCCCCAGTAGCACACAACGGCGGTCCAAACAGGGGACAGCGGCCCAAACAGACTTACGCGGTCCAAACAGGGGACAGCGGTCCAAACAGGGGATCGGCGTCCAAACAGGGAGTCTGTCCCCACCGGTCTCGGTGTGTTACTGGTGCCGGCCCGGGGGCTCAGGCCTTGCCGAACAGGGCGCGCGCCTCGGCGGCGAGCACCACGGACCCGACGATGAGCACCCCGGAGGCGGCCAGCGGAGCGTCGAAGCCCTCGGACAGGTTCACCGCCTGCTCCACGCCGGCGGCCAGCGTGGGGGCCACCACCGCCCGGTCTGCGCCGAACACCTCGCGCGCAAGCACACCCAAGTCCTCAACGTCCATGGCGCGCGGGGAGTCGATGGGCACGCACACGACGGCGTCGCAGGCCGGCTCCAACAAGGACAGAATCCCCTCCACGTCCTTGTCCTGCATGGCACCGACGACGGCAACCAGGTGCTGGAAGCCGAACGCCTCCGCAACCGCGGGCACCAGGGCGGCAACGCGTGGGGGTTGTGACCGGCGTCGACAATCACGGTCGGGCTGGAGCGCAGCACCTCCAGGCGTCCGGGGCTGGTGACGGAGGTGAAGCCGTCCTCGACGATCTTGGCGGGCAGAGGCCGGCCACCGAAGACTGCCTCCGCGGCGGCCAGGGCGAGCAGCGCGTTGTGGGCCTGGTACTCGCCGTGCAGTGGCACGAACACGTCCTCATACACCGCGGCGGCCGTGGCGAAGGTGACCATCTGGCCGCCCACGGCCAGGGCCCGGTCGACCACCCGCAGCACGCCGGCGTCGGGGGCCTCCGGGTCCTCCTCCGGGTCGAGCTCGCGGCGCCACACGACCTGATGCTCGGCGGCGGCCGCGGCGACTATCTCCTGCACCGGCTCGGACTGGAGGGCGGAGATCAGCGTGGCGCCGTCCTTGATGATGCCGACCTTGTTGGCGGCGACCTCCTCCAGGGTGGTGCCGAGCCAGGTGGCGTGGTCCAGCCCGATCGGGGTGATGACCTCGACGTCGCCGGGCACCACATTGGTGGAGTCCCAGGTGCCGCCCATGCCGACTTCGATCACCGCCACATCGACCGGGTAGTCCGCGAAGGCGGCCAGGGCCATCACGGTGAGCACCTCGAAGAAGCTCAGCCGCGAGCCGCCCTCGGCCTGGGAGCGGGCATCGACCATCTCGATATAGGGGGCGACGTCCTCCCAGGCGGCAATAAAGCCCTCCTCGCTGATGGGCTCGCCGTCCAGGGCGATGCGCTCGCGGATGGTGGCCAGGTGCGGGCTGGTGAAGCGTCCGGTGCGCATGCCGGTGGCGGCCAGCAGCCGCTCGGTCATACGGGCGGTGGAGGTCTTGCCGTTGGTGCCGGCCACGTGCACGATCCGGTAGTTGCGCTCGGGGTTGCCCAGAATGTCGAGCACGGCTGCGACGCGCTCCAGGGAGGGCTGTACCTGGTGCTCGGGGGCGCGGGAGAGGATCTCCGCCTCGACCTCGCGCATGCGCTGAGAGACCTCGACGGCGCGGGCGGCCGCGGTCAGGTCGGCCCGGTGACGCTCGGCATCGGTCCCGGCTGCGGTGCTGCCGTCCGGCGCGGTGTCGGCAGAACCGGTTCCCAGTCCTCCCAGTCATCGCTGTCGTCGGCGTCGACCTCGGCCAGGAGGGCGTCCAAGCGGTCAAGGTCGCCGCCGGGCACCATGTTGGCGGCCACCAGTTCGCGCAGCGCGGCCAGGTCCTCCGCCTCGGCCTGCTCGCGGCTGCTCGCGGCCGCGGCATCATCCGCGGCGGCCTGGGCCAGGGACTTGCCCTCGGGCGAATCGGCGGCCTCCAGGTAAGGCAACAGCTCGGGGTCGATGCCGGAGTGCGTACCGCCGGGCCCGAAGACGGCGTCGACGACGTCCTCACCACTGGCGCCGGCGGGAATGCCGAAGGCCGCGCCGGGGTGATTCTCCCGCCCCTCGTCCGCGCCGGGAGTCCGCCCCTGCTGCTGCTTGCTGCTCATATGCTGGTGTTCCTGCTTCCTGCTCGACGACGCGGGCCAGCCTAGATGATTGGCTCCAGAGGCAAGGCAGGTGCCTGTGCCCTGGCCGGAGCCGTAGCGACCGACCTCGGTGGTAACAACGACCGATCTCGGTGGTTATTTCAACCGGCCTCGGCATTGGGTCGGGGGCGTGGCGGAACCGGGCCTGTCAGCCTGGACCGCTCAGCGCTCGGCCTCGACCAGTTCGATGAGCTCCCCGATGCCCTCGTGGATGCCGAAGGGGCGGAAGGGGAAGGCCTCGACCTGCTCCAGCGTCGTCGACCCGGACAGCACCAGGTGCGTGCGCAGCCCTGCCTCCACGCCCGCCTGAATGTCGGTGTCCATGCGATCCCCGACCATGGCGGCCGCCTCGGAGTGGGCGCCGATCTTGTTCAAACCGGCCCGAATCATCACCGGGTTGGGCTTGCCCACGAAGTAGGGGGAACGGCCGGTGGCCGCCTGAATCATGGCGGCGACGGCGCCGGTCGCCGGCAGCGTGCCTCATCGGAGGGGCCGTTGACGTCGGGGTTGGTCGCGATGAACTTCGCCCCGCCCTCGATCAGCCGGATGGCGCGAGTGATGGCGTTGAAGTCGTAGGTGCGCGTCTCCCCGAGGATGACGTACTCGGGGTCTTGGTCGGTCATCACGTAACCGGCGCCATGCAGTGCCGTGGTCAGCCCGGCCTCACCGATCACATAGGCGGTGGATGCCGGCGACTGCTGAGTGAGGAAGGCCGCCGTGGCATTGGCCGAGGTCCAGATGCGCTCCTCGGGGACGGTAAGCCCGGAGCGGGCCAGCCGGGCCGACAGGTCCCGGTTGGTGAAGATGGAGTTGTTGGTCAGCACCAGGAAGGGCATGCCCTTGCGCTCCAGGGCGTCCAGGAACTGCTGGGCGCCGGGCAGGGCGCGGTTCTCCCGAACCAGGACGCCGTCCATATCGGACAGCCAGGCGGTGACCGGGGGCATTTCGGCGAGCGGCAGCGGGGAGACGGAGGCCTCGCCGGCGGGGAGCGTTGGTGATGCCATCATGAGGCAAGTCTGCCATCGTGATCCCTCGGGGCGCGCCCGGCCACGACTCGCCGACCGCGCCCTCAAACCTGAACCGCGACGAAGACGGCGCCTTGCACAACTCAGGGCTGTGGGCGTCCCTGTCCAGCCGCAGGTCTACGTCCGCGACGGGACGCCAGCGCCCGATTGAGGACGGTTCCAAGCACCTCGCCGCCGCCCTGCTCGACTGCTAGCGCTGCATCGTTCAGGTCGTCGCCGGTGGTCCGCGCCGATCGCACGACCATCAGGACTCCGTCGGCTTGCTCGGCAAGAATCGCACCGTCGGTGAACTGCAGTAGCGGCGGTGAGTCGATGATCACCGTGTGTGCAGTGCTCAAGCGCCGCAACAGTGCGGGCATAGCGGCGCACGCGAGCAGCTCGGACGGGTTGGACGGAGTCGCGCCGGCCGGGAGAATCTCCAGCCCGGGCGTAGAGGTGCTCACCAGTACCTCCTCCAGGCTCACCGTGCCCTCAAGCAGTTGCGACAACCCGGGGCCGTCCGAGGACAGTCCGAGAACCTCGGCCAGGGAAGGTGCAC
Source organism: Actinomyces ruminis (assembly GCF_002154335.2). GTDB lineage: Bacteria > Actinomycetota > Actinomycetes > Actinomycetales > Actinomycetaceae > Actinomyces > Actinomyces ruminis. Next base: position 134,492 of record NZ_MTPX02000051.1, on the reverse strand, counting down.
GCAGGTCTCCTTCGACAAGGACGACCCGCCGTCCCAGCGCCGCCATCACGCGGGCGACGCCGACCGAAACCGTCGTACGACCCTCCTGCCTCCTCGCCGAGCTTACGACCAGCACCCGGATGTCAGCCTTCGTTCCAACATGAAGCAGATTGGTTCGCAGGCGGCGCAGTTCCTCCTCGGTATTCGGATCGGCACCCCGAAGCGGACCGTCCTGGGCGATCGACCTCGACAACGGGATGGTACCGAGCGGCGCGGCACGGCCAGCTGCGACTACGTCCTTCGCACCATGCAGACGCCTGTCCGACAGCTCACGGAAGATGATCCACAGATATCCGAGCACGACGCCGCCGAGCGCGCCCAGGCCCAGGTACGCCCAAGCGTTCGGCGACCGCGTAACACCGGAAAGCCTTGAGGGAGTCATAAGGATGACCTCGACCGGCGAGGTCTCGCCCTCGAGCTCGCTGACCTCCTGTGCGGCCTGAAGGACCGCCTCATCCGCGACCGAGCGCGCCTGAGCCGCAGAAGCCGCCGTCGCGGACACGCTTACGGTAGCAGTGTCATCGGCGTGTGTCGCGGTTAGTGACTGGGCGACACTCGCAGCCGTTACATCCAGACCAAGAGCGTCCACGACCCGCTGGCCGACCGCCTCCGAGGTGAAGACGGGAACGATCGCCGTGATCTTCCGGGGTGCCATCTGGGTCGCGGCATAGTGCGCCTCGGTGTCATCCTGCGCGCCGACGGGCACATTGACCCGGACGTAGGCGACCGCGGAAGCGGTGTAGGTGGCCGGTGTAACCCACACCACGACAGCGGCAGCGAGCACGCAGACAGCAATCACGGTCATCAGTACGCCGACGCGCCGACGAGTCAGGGATATGAAGCTATCCAGCGTCATTTCGCATCACCAGCTTAGGATCACGACAGGGAGGGACGGCGCCGTCAGACGCAGGAACCTAGTCTTCAGGGAGCACGTGAACGAACGCGCCGAGCCTAGCACGTAAAGTCGCCAGCCACCTTCGTGGCGAGCGGAGTCAACTCGCCTGCGCATGTTGCCGCACCGAGGCGCGGATCGGAATCCCATCGTGCTTACAGCATGACCCCTTTAAAAGGCTTCTTTGAAGGCAGAACGAGCCTGTTGCCGAACTCCAGGTTGTAGCAAGCCGGCCGGAAATAGGCCAGGCCGTCCGCGTCCGTGAACGTAATCTCCCCGAAGTAGACGCGGCCGTCCACTTCGTAGAAGTCGATTCTGGCGCAGGCGAACCCCTTGCCAAGCCGCTGCGAGACAGCGAGCATCTCATCAAGTCGCTCCGGAGCCGGCACATCCGCGGAACAGCGCGACTCACAGATGTACTCGAACGGCGCCCTGGTCCAGTCAGGCAGGTAGGTCCCCCGGGACGCACCATCCGGGCCCCGGTCGACAGCGAACGCGAACTGGACGACGCCGTCGAAGGTCATGAACTTGTAGTCCCGCAGGCCTCCGGAAGCATCCTGCAGGTACTGTTCGCACACGATCCGCGGCTCGCAGAACTCGTAGTGCATTTCGAAGCCGCCCTTCATCGCCTGCCGACGCTTCAGCCAGTCCCCCAATCGGCGCCGGCAAGCGACAACGTCGAGTTCGCGCTTGTCGCGGACGATGATGTTCCAGCCTGAGCCATGAGTCGCCTTGAGGACGAAACTGTTGGGCAGCACATCGAAATCTATCTCGTCGGGCGAGTCCCAAACACCCAGCAGGGGAACCAGATAGTCCTCACCCACCGCTGCGCAGACCCATTCGCGCACAAGGTACTTGTCCGCGAGACGACCCTTAAGCGGCGTGGAATCGTAGAGCTTGAGCCAGTTGATCTTGTCGGTCATCGACCGAGGGTGTTCCAGATCGCAGGCGCGCCCCCTGAGCAGGCAGTGCCAACGCTTCAGCTCGGTGCGGTATCGACTGGGGTCCAGCCCACAGTTACGCCGATAGACGGCCTCCTTCAGCCAAGTCTGTGCCGGGCCGGGTATGACGGTCGCGGCCACGCCTCTAACACTCACGATCAAGACTCCAGGGGTCGGTATCGGTCGCCCGGCACCGATGCGTCGGGTGCGGAACGCGCAGCACGAGCCGTTGAGCAACGGTGCGATACCGCCTCGGTTCCATCGCCCGAGCAGCCGCGCAGCGATTGAATTATCGCCCAGTCCGGCCCGCCGTACAGAAGAACAGCGGGCGCGTTCGCCAACAAACAGTCACAATGCTCTCACACCGATATCAATCGCGTGAACACGGATAATCTCAGAGACCTCCTGGGCGCCTTATAAACGCACGCCTCCCGCGCAAGAACGACTCGCGCAACACCCCAACGTCGCTCACGAACAGCAGCGCCAGACACGCTCCGGCGAATAAGACCGGCCACGTCCTGCCCTCAGACGACATGCAAAAAGCCATAACTGAGAGGAGCGCCAGTTGGTAGGCAATTCTCACGCGGTCGATCGGCATGTCGATCCGTCTGGCGATGTCACGTACACGGACCAGAAGAACGATCGCGTACGCCACCACGCCGGCAACGCACGCCCCCCAGGGGCCCATCACCGGTACAAGCGCGACTCCCAGCAGCAGGTTCACAGCCGCCCCGATCGCAGTCGAGATCATCAGCATTCGACTCTTCATAAGAGCCTGATAGAACGTGCCGAAGAACACCGACATGACGCCGAAGGAGGCGGCGAGCATCAGCAGCGGCACATAGCGCCAGGCATCCTGGAACTCCGACTGCAGCAGCACCCCAGAGATCGGGCGGTTGAGTACTATCACCACTCCCGCCATCGAAAGCGTCACCAGGGAGTACCCGCGCAGTACGCGCCCGAAGAAGGGCCCGCTATCGGCCGCACCAATCTCCCGGGCGGTAGAGAATTGCCATGCCTGCTGAAATACGGAGCTGATGATGTTGATCAGCGACGGCATCTTGGTTGCCGCCGTGTACAGCCCTGCCGCAGTCAGGCCGCTGCCCCACACGACCACGTAGCGACCCGATACGCTCACGATCCACCACGACAGGAGATTGGGGACTAGCGGCAGGCTGTAGATCAGCATCCGGCGCAGGAGGACGCCGTCGAACCGCAGCGGCACCACGAAACGGTACTCCGCGGAACACACGAATGCGATTGCACCGGCCGCCACGTATCCGATCGAGTACGCCCACAGGTATCCCGCGACGCCGGCGTGCAGCTCAACGAGCAGCACGTATGTGCAGACGACGAGGACAAGAGCGTTTATGAAGCCGTACCCCACGAATCGCCTTACGTGCCCGAGTCCGCGCGCGAACTGGCTGGTCGCCTTGTAGATGCTGGCCGAAGCGAACAGAAAGAAGAAGGACACGGCGTGGGCGTAGTCAAAAACCTTCCAGGCCAGAGCCGACAGAACAGCCGCGACGAGGATCCCGCAGCCGAGAACCAGGACCGAGTTGCAGAACAGCTTCCCCTTCTCCACCGTCTCGTCTATAGAGAAGCGGTACAGCGCCTCAATGACACCGAGCGACAGCAGGGGCAGAACGATCTCGATCCCACTGTTCAGCAGTTCGGCTGCGCCATAATCAGAGGCGGTCATAGCGCTCGTGTACAACGGCATGAGCACCAGCGAGACCACCTTGACCGCGAGGCTCCCCAGGCCGAATATCACGGTATTGCCGAGGAGCTCCGCCAGGCGGCCCCGACTACGACCCGACATTGAACTGCGCCTTCCAGCGGTCAATCAGGGCGAAGTCCAGGCCATCCAGCCTGGTCTCCCAACTGTCCTCAATCATCCCGGGCAACTCGGCGGCGATGTCGGGGCGCTCGACCAGCGTGAGCGAGTAGTCCTTGCCCATCTCCCGCGCACGATAGTCGATCGAGACTATGATCGCGCGGCACCCGTGCTGGAGCGCGAATATGCCGCCGTGGAGTCGATTGCCCACGTAGTCCACCCCGGTCTCCAAAACGGCGCTGTAGGCATCCACGTTCGGCGGCACGATCTCTATGCCGGACATGTCGCTCAAGGAGCGCAGGTAGGCGAGGTCGTCCACGCCCTGCGGCCAGAAGCAGATCCTGCGATAGTGCTCTCTCAGGATCCCTACCATCGCCGCATCATTGGTCCTGTCCGGCTGATAAGAGGTCAGCGTGAACACCACTGCGGGACTCTTGGACCGCGGGATCCGTGCGCAGTGCTCGGGAGTCAGTGCCCACAGCGTCGGACAGCCGGTGTTCCACGCCCTCAGACCGATGGTCTCCAGGAGTCTCTTGGTTCTGTCGTCTCGTACGGAATGCACGACGTCGTGCGCCAGCACCTTTCTGAACAGCGCCCGTGTGTAGCGGTTCACCGAAGCGCTGTTAACGCCCGCTCCCACCCCCAGACACACCGTTCCCGCCGCCAGGCGCAGTTCAGGTAATTGATGTTCCAGGCGGGCAGCGGGCGCAGCATGTTCGTGTATAGGGCATTCGTGCCGCACAGGAACTTCAGATCCGCGGTCTTAAACGGGTCAAGCTTGTGCCGAGAGAGCATGTACTGCAACGGTGTGTGCGGCGGAGTGTGCGAAGCCATACGCATGACATAGTTCGACGCGAACAGTTCCGGCCAGTTGGCCGCGATCGACCGATTGATGATCTCGTCGCCCAGGTTCAAAGATCCCACCGACGTATCAAGGAGCAGGATCCGCTTCATCATGAGTCTCCCCGCCCGTCCTTAAGGATCAGCGCGTCGCCTCCAACGGCGGCTCGGTCGCCTAGCCGCGGTAGAGCGTCGATTCCCATATGTCCCCCTATTGCCACGTTCTGTCCCGCCCTGCAGTTCTCGCCGATTTCCGCAGCCGGATGAATGACGACTCCCAGCGTGCGGTGAGGACAGACGGTTCCTTTACCGATCTTGGCGGCACGGGAGACGTCACACGCGAAGACCACCCGCTTCTCCCCTCTGGCCAGGCGCGCCGCCGAACACAACCCATGCCGGGCGCACCAGCGGGCGGCGGAATACGCAGCATAGACGGGATCCATTACCAGGCTCCTTCCTCAAATACCGTGTGATAAGGAAACAGGGTGTACCAACCGGGTCGATATAGAAGCATGATCGTCATACTCGCGAAGGCTATGAGTACCAGCAGCACCGAGACGTACCAGTTCCGCAGTCCCGGTTCGCGGGCGACGATGTTCCCCAGACCGACGACCATTGGGAGCGTCAAATACATCTCGATGCGGTCAAGCAGGTTGAATGCGAGGGAGACGATCATGATACCGGCGTCGACGACGGCGAAGGCGACCAGGATGCGGGTGACTCCGGTCTTGTCCGCCGCCACCGCGGAGCTCCATCCGCACATCGCGGCCAGACCGATCATGAGCAGCCGCACTCCCACCCCCATGACCGTGGCCATCCTGACGCCGCCCTCCGCGTATTCCGAATTCAGATAATGGCCGTAGTACGCGGAGAATACGGAGGCCTTGGTGAGGACCAGGCTCACGCAACCGGTACAGGCTCCGATGACCGTCCCCCACTTGACCCAGTCCAGGAAGCTGTTCAGTCTCAGCATCGGAATGAAGTAGGCGGCAAGCAACAGTATGGCGGAGGCGTGGAACTGCGCAGCAAGTAGTACCAGGATGAGGTAGCGCACGGGCCGTCGCTCCATCAGCGCCGGCAGGGCGAGCAGGAAGATGGCCGTCGCGATGCCCTGCCGGGTGGCGAGCATGATGTCGTAGAACACGGACATTCCAAAGGCCAGGAGTAACGCCAGCGGATTCGACCTCGCATACCGGTGGATGAACAGCGCGACCACCCCGAAGGAGAAGGCGGAGACCACTAGCAGCAGCACATTGAAGTCGTCCGTGACACGGCTGATCAGGTAGTTGACCACCACATATCCGCGTTCGAACCTGCTGACGGCAAAGGCCTCAGACAGGCCGCCCGTGTCGGCAATCTTCTCGAACACGTCGTAGTACCGGCTGGTGTCGTTTCCTACCGTTCTCGCACGCAGGCCCGACATCCCCACGAACAGCAGCGTGGCGATGCACAAGGGTGCGGTCGACTTGTAGCTCCCGTCTTCACGACGACCGCCGAGCAGTGCGCCGACCAGGACCAGTATCCCGAACACGGCGTAGTGAACCCACATGGCCGTCACTCACCCCGCGCCAAGGACAGGTAGCGTTGCGAGAGCGCACCGGCCTGTGCAGTGACGTCGAATCCCCCGCTGCGCGCCTGCTCCACGCCCTGCGCCCTGGGGGTCTCCACCCCGGCCGGCGGGAACGCGTCCCTGACCCGCTGTGCCCAGTTTCCGGCGCCAAGTTCCAGCGGCAAGAAGGAGCAGTCTCCAATGGACACCTCCTGCGGCACCCGGTCGGAGCAGATCAGCGGCAGACCCGCGCACTGCGACTCCACCCCGACCATTGGCAGCCCCTCGAAGTGGAGGGCAGCATCAACACATCCATTGCCTGGTAGAGCGCCGGCACATCGGATCGGTCTCCGAGGAACGTCACGCTCTCCGACAGGCCCCGCTCCGCCACCAGGCGCTCGATACCCCCACGCAGCGGCCCGTCGCCTACGAGCAACAGATGACAACCGGGGTCGAGTGCCAGCAGCTTCTCGAAGACCGCTACCAGGAACCTGTGGTTCTTCTCCTCGCTGAAGCGACCAACGTGTCCGACGACCTTGAGCCCGTTAAGTCCGAGCTCGGTCCGCATCGCATCCCGTATGCGCTGATCGAAGCGATATCTGTCGACGTCCACAGCATTGGGAAGCACCTCGAACTGCCCCGCGCCGAACAGGAACTCGCCGGCACTCCGCGAGCAAGCCAGCCGCACGTCAGAGTAGCGGCCCATGTTGCGGCACACGATCTGATTGCGTATGGAGTTCAGCCTTGAGTCGGAGTATGCCGTGGAATGGGAGTGCACGATCACTGACCTCACCCCCGCCCGGTGCAGAACCGGGTAGATGAAACGTGCCAGCACCGGATCGTGAAGGTGCACGATGGGGTACTGCCCCGGGTGCTCGTGCAGGAGCGTGACGAGTTCCTGGCGGATCCGCAAGATGTTCTTGCCCGCGCGCCCGGGGAAACATCTGCCCCCGAGCGACTCGATCTCCGCGCGCCGAGTCTCATCGGGGGTGGCGTAATAGTAGAAGTCGAATAACACCCGGCGTCGGTCAACGTTCCGAAAGTAGTTCATGACGACGCTTGTCACGCCGGAGCGACGCGAGATCGAGGAGTTGATGTGCAGGATCCTGAGCGGGCCGCCGACGCCAGCATCCCGCCGAGCGCAATTGTCCATAGCTACCTTCATCCTCTTACGACTGTTGTCCCTGCACGGCACGTCCCCGATACGAGCGAGCGCCGAGCGCTCACTTCAGCCTCAGCACCTTGATCACGCCCCAGGCGCACACGTGGAATGCCGACCGCACGATGCTCAGGTGCTCAATATCTCGATAGAGCCTCCAGTGATACTTCACCAGACTGAGCTTGTCGGCGGATATCGAGTCGCTGCGGACCCGGTACTGGGCGAGGACACCAGGGATACCCCATATATACTTCTCCCTCTTGAGCATGCGCAGCCACAGGGCGTCGTCATTGCGTTTCCGGATGTCAGGGACTTCGAATTTGCCTAGTCGAGACACATCGTACATCACTGTGGAGTTCCCCACCGGGCAGTCCAGCAGCAGCCGGTTGTAGCCGACTCTCTTCGGACTGGTCAGGACCTTGCCGGTAGGAACCCCGGCCTCATCCACCTGTTCGTACGCGGTACAGCACAGAGCGACACCGTGGCTGCTCATGAACTCCAGCTGGCGAGTCAGCTTGTCTGGATGCCACAGATCGTCGGCGTCCAGGAACGCCATGTATTGCCCCTGGGCCATCTCCATAGCGCGGTTGCGCGCCATCGCCGCGCCGCTGTTGCGCTCCAAGCGCATGCACCGCACACGCGCGTCGGCATCCGCCAGCAGCTTCACATGCTCGAAGGTCCGATCAGTGGAGCAGTCATCCACAATCAGCAGTTCCCACGAGGTATAGCTTTGCGCCTGCACCGATTTGACGGCTTCATCGACGAAGCGCTCCGCGTTGAAAGCCGGCATGATGATCGATACTAATCCGGGCACCATCGCCATTACGCTGCGTCCTTTCTTCAGTGGATTCTTAAGACTGCGCGCACCGTGGCCAGAATGATCCGCAGATCACGACCGATGCTGAACTCACGAATGTCACCCAGGTTGAATAACATCTTCGCCGGGAGAATCTCCTCGATATAGGTCCGATCTGCATCCGCGGCCGAGGTCAGCAACAACGCCTCGTCCTTAAACTCGATGCTCGCGGTGGAGGTCACGCCCGCAGGGAGCAGCAATGTGGCTTTCATCTCCTGCGTGTACTCGCGCACATACTTGGGAACTTCGGGTCGAGTACCGACAAAGGTCATGTTCCCCTGCAGAATGTCTATTAGTTGACTGATCTCATCTAACCGGTAGCGCCGCATGAACGCGCCGATCCGGGTGATACGGGGATCGGCATACACCGTCACCTGCGTACCCGGCTCGCTCGGACGGTCCATCATCGTGCGAAACTTGTGAATCTTGAACTCGCGGCCGAAACGGGTAACCCGTTGTTGCCGGAAGAACACGGGGCCGGGCGAGTCGATCTTGATGATCAGCGACAGCAAGACGAACAGCCACCCGAGCGCGACCAGCATGAGCCCGGCTCCAACAACATCGAACAGCCGTTTCAGTCGCAGCTGTCCTTCGTGCGCAACCAGGTGATCGTAATAGGGACGCACGGCATCATTCTGCATATCCGCCGGGAGGTCGTACCAGGCGGGCATTGCCGCGCGATGCCTCCGCCGCGTACCGACGGTCCCGTCCCGCCGTCTTGATGCACCGCGCCGCCCTCCATTCTCGCACCCCGGATCGAGGGCCCCCTGCGCGGCCGCCGCGGCTCCACCCCGTTCCGGCATGAGGTTCACGCCTGCCCGGAATGAGGAATAACTGCTGCTTATAAAGTTACGCAGACAAGGTGAAAGGTGGTTACTAAGGCTCATTTCAGGGACCGCCAGGGATTGAATCGGGACGGATGCGCATCGCCGTGTGGGGCGAGCTACGACGGGCTTCAAGGATGGTTTTCGCTCAAGCGCGGAACGTGGCGCACGCACAACAATGGGCGCACCGACGTACCGTTTCTCAGCTCCGCGACGTCACTGCACGGACGTGAGGGGCTCATGCCTCCTTATTCGCCAGGGGACGGCGTTGACAGAGCCATCGTCAAACACCGAATTGCCCTCGCAACATACTTCGCAAATCTCCCCGAAGCAAGCAACGCAGAACACCGTTACCCTCTTGGGACTATTGAGGCGAAATGTGGTTCTTTTCGCTACCGCGAGGCGCATCCCCATGCCGGACATGATCGTGGGACACGCCCGAGGCGGGATTTCCAAGCAGTGCGCGGCCCCGCCCCGATTCGGGACAGCGCCGGGTGACGCTCACACGCCAGTGTGACAGCGCCACTCCCCCTCGGGGGTGCGGTCCAAGCGGTCCAGGATGCCGGCGTCGCGGAACGCCCGCAGCGTGGCGCCGGGGCCGTCGGTGAAGTGCTCCCAGCCGGTCTGGTGGGCGACGACGACGTGCGGCGCGCCGAGCACCTGAGCCGCGGCGCTGGCCCGCTCGGCGGACAGGCTCAGCGGCCGGCCCGCGAACTTGGCAGGCACCGTCGCCCGGCCGGCGTTCAGCACGGCGTGGCCGATGCCGCCGAAGCGCTCCCTCACCTGGGCGATCAGCTCCAGGGAGGCGTTGTCCCCGGTGAGGTAGATGGTAGTGTCGGGCGTCTGGATGACGAAGCCGGTGACCTCGCAGTTGACGTATCCGGCGGCGTCTATCTCCCCGTCGGCGGGACCGTGCTGAGCGGGCACGGCGGTGACCGTGACGCCGTCGCCGACGACCGCGGACTGCCACGGGGCCAGACCCTCCGCGGGCCGGCCGAGCTGCCGGGCGGAGCCGGGGTTGGTGAGCAGGCGCGGGGCGGCCAGCGCGAAGGCGCGTCCGGTGACGTCTAGGTTGTCGGCATGGTCGGCGTGGCTGACCAGGACGACGTCCACGTCCGCGAGCGCGTCGGCGGCCACGGCCGGCCCGTGGGTCTTGCGCAGGGCGCCGTAGTCGGTCGGCGGGTCGAAGGTGGGGTCGACGACGAAGCGCAACCCGGCGACGTCGATGACGACGGTGGGCCCGCCAACCACCAGGAAGCCGAGGTCGTGGCGCGGCAAGAGTGCCATGTGGAGCTCCTCCTCACGTATCGCCTTTGTTGCAGACAGAAACTCCTCTGTGCGAGCGGCTGCTGATGACACATAAGAGACTATAGGACGACCGTCATATCGATCCGCCCTCGGCAATCGGCATCGGGATCAGTACCTCCGAGTGCTCCTTGCCCGTAGTCTCCTGGTTGACCAGCAGATCACAGCGTGCCGTCCCATCTCTCGGTGAGGCAGAGCAATCGACGTCAGTCGAGGAGACATCCACCCAGCGAGCGCCGAACCATCAAACGACACAACAGCAACGTCGCCCGGAACCGACAGACCCTCATCATCCAGGGCCTGATACGCACCCATCGCCAGTGCGTCATTCGCACATATGAGGCAGATGGACGTACCCCACGACGAAGCGCTCTCAGGACAGACTCGCGCCCAGTGGGCGGATCCCACCGAGCCTCGCTCAGCGGATCGGTCACGAGACGCGAATCCGTTGTCGCGAGTACCTCCCGGATTCCCTCTAGGCGTCGTCTCAGCGCGATGGGCTTCGTATCCGGCCAATCCGAAGTCGCAGACGCCCCACCTGGCAGTGTCCCTACAAACAGAACTAGCGAGGCTCGTCCGGCTTCAACCAGGATCCGAGCCGCTTGCCGGCCTCCCTCCCTCTCGTCAGGCAATACCGAGGGATACGGGCAACTAGGGTCAAGGCAGTTCAACAGGACCACGGACTGTCCAGCAAGGGACGGCGGGAGCGACAGCTCACGAGTAAACATCGAGGCATACAGGACGCCTTCAACCTGGCGGTCAAGCAGGTTGGTGATAATCCGCTCCTCTGTCGCCTCATCGATCATGGTCTCAGCCGTGAAAAGCAACTTGCCATGCTCCCTCGCCCCCTCAATCGCACCAAGCACCATGTCTGCCGCAGGTGCTGTGGTCGTGATGAGATCGGAGATGATCGCAAGCGTTCCGGACCGGCCGGTGCGAAGGATGTTGGCGACGGCATTGGGCCTATAGCCGAGCTCTTCAGCTACAGCACGTACACGCTGCGCCGTGGCTTCGCTGACACGCTGATCCGTCCGGTTGTTAAGAACGAACGAAGCGACCGTACGCGACACGCCGGCACGCTTCGCAACCTGCGCCTGAGTGACTCTAGTACGACTTGCCATCCCCCAACTCCGCACTCCGAGTAGAAAACTCGCATACCCCGCTAACAGGTGTTGACAGGGCGACTCCAGCATCGTAGCATCGATCTTGCTAACAGCAGTTAGCACCTCTGTGGCGCAAGCAAAGGAGCTCGACACCAGCGCGACCCCTTGCTCGTAGCAGGCCGAACCGCGCCCGCCACCCGCACTGTCCGTCCGTCAAGATCACGGGCGACGCAGTTCCCGGGAGCCACAGAGATGGCCGCCTCGCAACGAAGAAGGTGTTCTGATGCCATACGCGCACCCCCTCGTGGGAGGTGAGGATTGGTTCGACTCTCACCTTGACCCCGACTACAAGCACCCACTTGCCGCGAGCGAGGCCCGCTTTCCGGCCAATTATCGCAACCTGTCGCCCACAGAGCGCCGACAAGCCCAGGAGCCAACCTTCGCGCCCGAGTTCGACTGGGTTTCGGAACGCGTTACCTGGTACGACATCCAGCTCCCGACGCCCGATGCCGGTCGCTCGGTAGGTGCCCGCGTCTACACCCCCAAACGCCCTCTAGGCGGACCTCTTCCAGCCGTGCTATGCATCCACGGCGGCGGCATGTGGGCCGGCACCATCGCATCGGAACACAACAATTTCGCCAGCATCTCTGACGCTCACGGAGCCGTCTGTGTATCCGTAGACTACCGGCTCTCACCCGAGCATCCCTACCCGGCCGCCATAGAGGATATCGTGACCGTGTTGCACTGGATGAGTTCGTGTGCTGGCACGCTCGGGATCGACACCTCACGTGTCGCCCTATTCGGCGCGAGCGCCGGAGGCGGGCTGGCTCTGGGAACCTGCCTGTACGTTCGTGATCACGGTGGCCCCCCGATCGCCTTCCTCCAAGCCATCTACCCGATGCTTGATGACAGCTCCACCACTCCCTCATCGCAGCAGGTCGTGCGCAACGGAACCGGGGTCTGGACGCGGGCCGACAATACTGAGGCCTGGAGTTGGTACCTCGGCGACCACGAACCGACGATCTACTCCTCTCCCGCCCGGGCAACGTTGGCGCAGTTGGAAGGTCTCCCCCCTACGTATATCGACGTCGGCGAACTCGACCTCTTCCGCGACGAATGTCTGACGATGGCCATGCGACTGTGCGCCGCCGGCGTCCCAACCGAACTCCATCTCGTGCCCGGGGTCTTCCACGGGGCCGAGAACGTCGCCCCCACGGCACCGGCGAGTCGCGCCGTCCTTGATTACCGCTACGCCGCCATGCACCGACACCTGTGCCCTGATGACCCTCGAGCCACAGACCATTGATACCCAATCCACACCCCTCTCAAGGAAGAGAATCCTCATGAACACCACCACAATCACCAGGCGCTCCGCTCTCCTGGCAGGCACCGCACTCTGCGCCGCTGCTGTCGCCGGCTGCGGTGCCCCCGGAACCAAGAACGGCACCGGCGCGTCCTCAACCTCTGCCGCAACCACACTCGCGTCTCCCCGTGGCGCCGAGATGAAGGCATACTTCGAGACCGGCTTTCCGCTAGCAACCCGACTCACTGAAGAGTTCTCCGCTCAGTTCCCCGATGTCACCTGGAACATCCGCGAGGACCAATTCGCAGTCATCACCCAGAACGCCCTGCGCGTGCTCGGCGACGACCCCCAAGACATCATGCGACTTCCGTCGATTCAGAACGCCGTGAAAGCGGGAGTCCTTCTTGACCTCGATCCGTACGCCAAGGCCTACGGCTGGGACACCTGGCCCGCATCCCAACTCGAGCAGCTACGAGTGAACGACAAAGGCACGCGGGGCTCAGGCGCGCTGTACGGCCACGGCTTCAATTACAGCGTTACTGGTGTCTTCTATAACAAGAATCTCGCCCAGAAAATCGGAATGACCGAAGCACCAGAGACACTCGCCGAGCTAGACGAGCTGCTTGCCGAATCGAAGAAGGCAGGACTCACCGGGATCGCACAGTTCAACGGCGGCGCTACCGGCGGCCTGTGCTTCCCCCTGCAAAACCTCATGGGTGTCTACGGTGACATCACCCCCATCAAACAATGGATCTACCAGGAACCTGGCGCCTCGATCGATACTGACAATAATAGAGAGGCCGTGGCACACCTTAAGAAGTGGATAGATGCCGGCTACTTCGCTGACGACATAAACTCCCTCGACTACTCGGCAATGATGTCCCGCTTCACCAACAATGACTCCCTATTCATGTTCAATGGCGACTGGGAATCCGGCACACTGGACTCGACTATGCCTGATGAGGTCGGATTCTTCCTCATGCCGACTCTCGACGCAGGCGACAAGAAGAGCGCCATGTCCTCTCCTCTGACCGTCGGCGTCAGCGCCAACGCACCCAATCCCGACAACGCCGCCTTCTTCCTCAACTGGGTGGCAACGAATGAAAAGGCTCGTGATCTCTGCGTGAAGGTCGGGGGATCGCACCCCATGGGTCCTGATGACGCCTACATGCCTGCGATCGACGAGGGTACTGTCACCTCACAAACACTCTCCGCAGGCACAGAGATCGCCGCGGACAACGGGGCAATGGACTTCATTGCCAACGCAACGGACGCTGTCTACGCGAAGAGCTGGACGCCTAATCTCCAGGATCTCGTTGCCGGTAAGCAGACCGCCGACGCTCTTCTCGCCGCTGTTCAGAAGGACTACGAGTCCCAGGTAGCCGAGGCAGCCAAGTGAGCATCACAACGGCGCCGGCCATGCCACGACGATCCGCCGGGACTAGCACCGTTACCTCCGACGAGCGCGGCACACACGCTATCGCCAAGCGCTGGACCCGCCGCCGACGACTACTGGGCCTAGCATTCCTCGTACCCGCTCTCGTCTTCTACACGTTCTTCGTACTCGTTCCGATTTGCCGCTCATTCCAGTACTCCTTCTATAGCTGGAACGGCGTCACGGAGGCCACCTGGGTCGGCTGGGACAACTACCGCCTGGTGTTCGCCGACCCGCGCCTGTTTTCATCGATCCTCCACGCCTTTGAACTCATAGTGTTCTTCTCGATTCTGCCGGTACTGCTTGCTCTAGTCACCGCAGCGGCAGTTCGCGGTATCCAGCGTCACGATTCGCCAACGTAGCTCGGGTCGTTGTGTTCATCCCGCAGGTCATCCCGCTGGTCGCAGCAGGCATCATCTGGAGCTGGCTGTTCGCCAGCACAGGTCTGATCAACCAGGCTCTCCGCGCGCTGGGACTCGGCCGGTTCGCAACAGCCTGGCTCGGCGATTATCACACGGCCTTACCCTCGGTCGGCATGATCGGGGCATGGGTGGAAATAGGACTGTGCACCATGCTCCTGCTCGCCGGCATGGCCAAGATCGACGGATCACTGTACGAGGCCGCCCGCCTCGACGGCGCAGGTCCGATTCGGGAATTCGTGTCGATCACCTTGCCAAGTGTCCGTCAAGAGATAGTTGTCTGTCTGACCGTCACGATCATTGCAGCGCTGTCCAGCTTCGACATCATCTATATCTCCACCCAAGGGGGGCCTGGGAACTCCACGATGGTACCCGGACTGCAGATCTTCTACCTGGCGTTCACCGAGAACAGAATAGGTGTGGCGTCGGCGCTGGCCGTGGTCCTCATGGTTCTCGTTCTCGCCGTAATACTTCCGGTACAGCGACTGGGAAGGAACGAGGAATGATGATCGTATCCAAGCGGGAATCAGTGGTGGGCCGCATTCTCCTGACGCTCATCATGCTCTGGACGGTAGTCCCGTTCATCAGTCTCTTCGTAACCGCGCTCCATCCGTCGGGAACCTATCCTGCGGGACTCGAGTGGCCGGAGGAACCCCAGTGGAGCAACTTCGCAAAGGCTTTCGAGAGCGCAAACGTCGGGGCGCTGGTGTGGTCCAGCGTTCTCATCGTCGTTGGCGTCGTCCCGATTTCGCTGGCGATAGCGACCATGGCCGGCTATGCGCTCGGTCACCTCAGGGTTCCGGGGCACAGATGGCTTCTGCTCACCTTCATCTTGGGGCTGACACTGCCTTTCGAAGGAATCATCACCCCTCTCTACCATCAGATACGAGACCTAGGACTGCTCAACACCAGATGGGCGATCATCTTGCCGCTCATCGGCCTATTCATGCCATTCTCAGCGTTCTGGATGCACGCGCACTTCGTCAACGTCCCCAAGGAGATATCCGAAGCGGCCGAGGTCGACGGAGCGAACCTGTGGCAGGCGTTCTGGCGGGTTCAAGTCCCACTGGCTCGTCCAGCACTGTCGTCGCTGGCGATCCTTCTGTTTCTGTGGACATGGAACCAGTTCCTACTCACGGTAGTCCTAGTGAACGACCCTACCAGGCGCACAGCGGCAGGCGCGCTGGGTGCATTTCAAGGGCAGTGGGGCACCGACATCCCACTCCTATGTGCCGGAGCACTCATTATCATGCTGCCGACACTGTGCGTATTCCTGCTGTTCCAGCGTCAGTTCATAACCGCCATGATGCAGGGCGCAGTCAAGGGCTGACGTGTCTGACACTTGTGGGTCTCCCAAACCACCGTGCGAGAGACCCACAAGCTGTCCGGATGCGATTCCAGCAGCAACTCCGCAAAAGCAGCCCGGGCAGGTCGCCACAACTGCGAACCTGCCCGGGCGCCGTGAGAGCCTACTGTGCCTCGCTCGTCCCCCGGGCCCGCGCCACGGTGGCGGTGGGAGTGTCCACGTCGGCGGTGATCACTTGCAGCTCCACGCAGCTGACCTCCCGCTTGATCAGGTCCAGGTGGGCGCCGGTCCAGGCATTCTTGTCCGTCGGGATCGTCAGGGTTGCGCGCGCCGGCTCGCCGACGTTCAAGCCGGCGGCCTTGCGCTCATCCATCAGCAGGCGCACCAGGTCACGGGCCCAGCCTTCGGCCTCCAGGTCGTCGTCGAGTGCCGTATCCAGCACCACAAAGGCGCCCGAGGGCAGCACGGTGGCGGACAAGGCATCGTCGTGGACCTCGATACGCGTGGACAGGGTGAAGGTGGAGTCCTCCGCCTCCAGCACCACCGGGGAGCCGTCGAGCAGGACCGTGTCGAAGCGAACGTCGCCGTCCTCGGTGACCTCCCACTCCCCCGCCTTGACGGCGCTGAACAGCTTCGAGGTCAGCTTGCGCACCTGCGGGGCGAAGGCGCGCGGGTTGAGGGTCAGTTCCTCGGTCAGCTCGTAGCCGGCGTCGGCGGCATCCAGCACCCGCACCTGCTTGACGTTGACCTCGTCGGCGATCAGCGCCGTGAATGGCGCCAGGCCGGCCGGGTCGGAGGTGGCGATGGTCAGAGTCCGCAGCGGCTGGCGTACGCGCAGCTTCTCGGCCTTGCGCAGGCTCAGCGCGGCGGACACCGCGTCGCGCGCCTGATCCATGGCGTCCACCAGGGCGCCGTCGGCCACGTGCTCGGGCAGGACCGGCCAGTCGGTCAGGTGAACGGAGCGCTCCCCGGTCAGGCCGCGGTAGATCTCCTCCGCGGTCAGCGGGGCCAGGGGCGCCATCACCTGCGTCAGCACGCGCAGCACGGTGGCGAGGGTGTCGAAGGCGGGGCGCGCCACCTCGGCGCCGCCGTCGACGAACCGCGACCGGGAGGTGCGCAGGTACCAGTTGGTCAGCACGTCGATGAACTCGCGCACCGTGTGGGTGGCGCCGGTGATGTCGTAGGCGTCCAACTGGGCGGCCACGGTGTCGGTCAGGTCCTTGGTGCGGGCCAGGATGTAGCGGTCCATCACGTCGAGGGTGCCCTTGCGCTCGAACAGCGAGGTGTCGGTCAGGTCCACGCCGTCGGTGAGGTAGCAGGCCCCCTCGTCCCCGGCCTGGGCGGCGTACAGGGCGAAGAAGTACCAGGTGTTCCACAGCGGCAGCATGACCTGGCGGACGGTGTCGCGGATGGCCTTGTTGGTGACGGACAGGTTGCCGCCGCGCACCACCGGGGAGGACAGCAGGAACCAGCGCATGGCGTCGGCGCCGTCGCGGTCGAAGACCTGCTGGACGTCGGGGTAGTTGCGCAGGGACTTGCTCATCTTCGCCCCGTCGTTGCCCAACAGAATGCCGTGGGAGACGCAGGTGGTGAAGGCGGGCCGATCGAACAGGGCGGTGGCCAGCACGTGCAGCGTGTAGAACCAGCCGCGGGTCTGTCCGACGTACTCCACGATGAAGTCGCCCGGGTTGTGCGACTCGAACCAGTCCACGTTCTCGAACGGGTAGTGCACCTGGGCGAAGGGCATGGAGCCGGACTCGAACCAGCAGTCCAGCACGTCGGGGATGCGGCGCATCATGGACTTGCCGGTGGGGTCGTCCGGGTTGGGGCGCACCAGCGTGTCGATGAAGGGCCGGTGCAGATCCTTCACCTCCACACCGAAGTCGCGCTCCAGCTCCGCGAAGGACCCGTAGACGTCGGTGCGCGGGTGGGCCGGGTCGTCGCTCACCCACACGGGGATGGGTGAGCCCCAGAAGCGGTTGCGGGAGATGGACCAGTCGCGGGCGCCGGCCAGCCAGTTGCCAAAGATGCCGTCCTTGACGTGCCCGGGCACCCAGGTGATCTCCTGGTTCAGTTGGACCATGCGGTCGCGGATGGCGGTGACCTTCACGAACCAGCTCGAGACGGCCTTGTACATAAGCGGCTTACGGCAGCGCCAGCAGTGTGGGTAGGAGTGCACGTAGGACTGCTGCCGCACCAGCACGGCGCGCACGGCCGCCTCGCGGCGGGCCAGCGGGCCGGTGCCGTCGCGCAGGTCGGTGATGACCGGCTTGTTGGCGTCGAAGATGTGCATGCCGGCGTAGTCGGGCACCTCGGAGGTGAACATGCCGCCGTCGTCGACGGGGATGACCGTGCCGATGCCGTAGGGCTGGCAGGAGTTCATATCGTCCTCACCGAAGGCGGGCGCCAGGTGCACCAGGCCGGTGCCCTCGGTGGTGGTGACGTAGTCGGCGGCGATGATCTGCCAGGCCGCTGACCCGGGGGCGGCGCCCTCGGCCCGGTGGGCGGCGTCGTCGAAGAAGTCGTAGATGGGCACGTAGCGCACGCCGACCAGATCGGTCCCCTTATAGGTGGCCAACACCTGCGGGTCCTCACCCAGCTCCCGGGCGTAGGCGCCCAGCAGGTCGCGTGCGAGCAGCACGTCCTGCCCTGCGACCGGGGAGTCCAGGTCGGCGTCCACGCGGACGGTCACGTAGTCGACGTCGGGGCCGACGGCGACGGCGGAGTTGGACGGCAGCGTCCACGGGGTGGTGGTCCAGATCAGCGCCAGTTCGGGGCCGGCATCCGGGTGGGTGGCGTCCAGGCGCCGCTCCAGGCGCAGACCCACGGTGACGGTGTTGTCCTGACGGTCCTGATAGACGTCGTCGTCCATCTTGAGCTCGTGGTTGCTCAGCGGCGTGCGGTCGTGCCAGCAGTAGGGCAGCACCCGGTAGCCCTGGTAGGCCAGGCCCTTGTCATACAGGGTCTTGAAGGCCCACATGACCGACTCCATGTAGGTGGGGTCGAGGGTCTTGTAGTCGTTCTCGAAGTCTACCCAGCGGGCCTGGCGGGTGACGTAGTCCTCCCACTCCTTGGTGTAGCGCAGCACGGAGGTGCGGCAGGCCGCGTTGAACTTCTCGATGCCCAGGCCGCCGGGGCGGGTGATCTCGGTGACGTCGTCGATGCCGAGCTCGCGCTGCGCCTCCAGCTCGGCGGGCAGGCCGTGGGTGTCCCAGCCGAAGCGACGCTCCACGCGGCGGCCCCGCTGGGTCTGATAACGGCCCACCGCATCCTTGACGTAGCCGGTCAGCAGGTGCCCGTAGTGGGGCAGGCCGTTGGCGAAGGGCGGGCCGTCGTAGAAGACGAACTCGTTGGAGTGGCCGTTGTCGTCCAGAGCGGGCCGAGCGTCGATGGAGGCCTGGAACGTGCCGTCCTGCTTCCAGTAGGCCAGGACGTCCTCCTCGATTGCCGGGAAGGAGGGGGACGGCTCGACCTTCTGGCCGGGACGGTGCAGGGGGTAGAAGGCGGCGCCCGCATGCTGGGCGGCGGTGGGCTCTTCGGCCATGTGGTCTTGCCTCGCGTCTCACTCGTAGTCGTTGGACTCGACGCCGGGTCGGGTCCGGGATCCACGAGGACGACGCCGTCCCGCTCGCCGTTTGCGCCGGCTCACGGGGACCGCACCGCGGTACCACCTCGCTTGTCCGCTCCGGCGGGGCCGGGGCGGGCCGCTTGATTCGCAGCTGTGACGGGCTGTCCCGTCCGGTTCTACTGGGGGCCGCGCACACAATGTGAACCGCGGTCCGGTTCTTCCGGAGGCTCGCCGGTGATGGCCGGGTCGGCGCCTGTGGCGGTGAGTGTAGCCGTGGACCGCGCGGCGGGCCATTCTCCATCGGCTCCCGGCGGCGTCATTCTCGCCACATCATTAGGCCGCCGGCCCGTGCGGGAGACCGGGCAGGTGGTAGCGCGCGGCAGCTCGGGACGCGGGTGCGTTTCCGCCGTCGGGTCTCGCCGACGCCGCAGACGCATAGGCTTACGCCACTTAAGTACCCCAGGCCGTCCAGACCACAACCGAGGAGAGCACACCGTGACCGTCTCTCAGCCCCCGTTCCGGCGCGAGCCCACGAGTGTGCCCAAGTATCAGGAGATCTACGAGTTCCTGCGTGGCCGAATAGAGGACGGCGCCTTCCCCTTCCGCTCCTTCCTGCCCAGTGAGAATCGGCTCAGCGCCGACTTCGCCACCACCCGCCCCACGGTGCGCAAGGCGGTGCAGTACCTGGGCTCGCAGGGGTACGTCCAGCCCATTCACGGCAAAGGTGTCCAGGTCATCTACCGGCCGCGTTCAACCTCGCTGTTCTTCCTGTCCGGCATCGAGTCTCTGGCCGAGGCCGGTCGTCGCATCGGCACCACGGTGCGCACCGTGTTGCTGGCCGCAACGGTCGAAACCGTAACCGATACAGTGGCGTGGGCCTCCGGCCTGGAGGCGGGCGCACAGGTGCTGTACCTGCGTCGGCTGCGTCTGCTGAACGACCGGCCCGCCATCATCGACCACAACCGCTTCCTGCGCTCGGTGGTCCCCGACATTCCCCGCGAGGCCGCGGAGACCTCCATCTACGCCTACCTGGAGAATGAGCTGGGGGTACATATCGCCACCGCCTCACGCATGGTCACCATTGAGGCCGCGGACGAGCTCGATCGCCGTCATCTGGATCTGGGCGGTCTGGACTGCGTGGGGGTAATGGAGTCGCTCGGCTTCGACGCCTCCGGGGTGCCGTTCGAGTACACCCGCTCCCACCACGTGCCGGAGACCTTCGGCTTCGTCTCGGCGGCCCAGCGTCTGCCCGCCCACCGGTGATGGCGCAAGCCGGCGGCCCGGCCGGCGCGTACGCCGACCGGGCCGTCAAAACGCCGTGTTGGTCAGTTGGTCAGCGAGCCACCGGCTCGCGGTTGCCCAGCCGCACCTTCTCCACCGTGCGCTCGGTCTCGAAGTCGGACTCCTTGAAGCCGAAGAAGTAGGTGGCCAGGAAGGACACGGCCAGGGTCACGAATGAGGCGATCCAGAACCCGGTGAAGGACCCGTCGATGCCCTCGGGGTTGACGAAGGAGGGGAAGCCGACGAACGCGCCGGTGAATCCCCACATGTTGACGTCGAACAGGCCGGTGAGCAGGCCGCCCACGGCGCCACCGATGGAGGCGGTGATGAACACGCGCCCGTACTTGAGGTTCAGGCCGTACATGGCGGGCTCGGTCACCCCGCACAGGGCGGAGATGGTGGCCGGGCCGGCCAGTTGCTTGATGCGCGGACTCTTGGCCTTTACCCACAGCGCGAGTGCACCGCCGCCCTGGGCAATCATCGATACGGACACAATGGCGTTGAGCGGCGAGTACCCGGGGTCGGCGATCTGCTGGGAGATGATCGGGATTACCGCCCAGTGCAGTCCGAAGATGACCAGGCACTGGTAGAACCCGCCGATGAGGAAACCGGCCACCGGATACGAAAGGCTCAGCACCCAAGTGACGGCCTGGGCGATGGCGCCGGAGATCGTCATGACGATGGGGCCGAACACCACCAGCACCAGGGTGGAGACGATGAAGATCTCCAGCAGCGGGGCGAAGATGGAGCGCACCACCGCCGGGATCCACCGCTTGAGCCAGGGCTCGATCTTGGAAGCTAGCCAGGCGGCCACGATGATCGGGAAGATCGAGTAGGCGTAGGCGTTGCCCTCGGGCAGGGAGACCGGGATGCCGAAGAAGTCGGAATTGAACACCGTCCGCCCGATCCGGGCGATCACGTGGTAGTCCTCGGCGGAGGAGTCGGCCATGGCGACCACGGACGGGAAGGTGAGCACCCCGCCGATGATGGCGACGATGATCGGGTCCGCGCCGAGCCTGCGGGCCGAGGTGAAGCCGATGATGATGGGCAGGAAGTAGAACATCGACGAGGCCATGGCGTCGATGAAGGTGTAGGTCGAGGTGCCGGTGTCCACGACGTCGAACTGGGTCAGCAGCGCCAGGATCCCCTTGAGGATGCCGGAGGCCGCCAGCACGCCGATCACGGGGATCATGGAGCCGGTGATCACACCGATCAGCGAGGAGAATCCATACTTGACCCAGCCGATGGGCGTGGTGGGCCGCGGCGCCGCCGGCGCGGCCTCCGCCTCGTCGGCCCCCTCGGCCAGGCGCGGCACCTGCTTGACGATGGCGTCGTACACGTCACCGACGGTGGCACCGATGACCACCTGATACTGGCCACCCGCGCGGCGACGTCGATCACGCCCTCCGCGCCGGTCACGGCGGCGTCGTCGGCGCGGGACTCGTCCTTCAGGTAGAAGCGCACCCGGGTGATGCAGTGGATGACGGAGCGGATATTGTCGGCCCCGCCCACCCCGGCGATGATGTCGCGGGCGGTGGCGTCAAAGCCGGTCAGGCCGTCGTCCGGTGCGGGAGCGGAGGCGTCGGCGACCGCGGAGTCGCCGGAGGCCGTCTTGAGCACGGCTCCGGCCACGCTCGCGCCGGCCTGCGTCTCCCCCTCGGTGACGCGCAGTTCGGCCAGGGTCTTGGCGGAGTTGGTCACGGCCACGATGGTGGTGGTGTCCTTGCCGGCGGCGGTAATGGCGGCCAGGTCCATGGCGCCCAGGGACTGGCCGGCCTGCACCTCCTGGCCGACGCCGACGGTGAGGCGGAACGGGCGCCCCTCCAGCTCGACGGTATCCACCCCCAGGTGCAGGAGCACTTCCAGCCCCTCGGCGGTGGCGATGCCGACGGCGTGACCGGTCTCGGCCACCATGGTGACGGTACCCGCCGCTGGGGCGACGACATCACCTGCGGAGGGAACCACGCCGAAGCCCTCTCCCAGGGCACCGGAGGAGAAGACCGGATCGGGGACGTCGGCTAGGGCGATGACCTTGCCGGATACGGGTGCTGCCAGCGCCCGCTCCGGCGCGGATGATGAGGACATGTGCGATGCTCCTCTCAGAGCGACTTCGGGTTGCGGATGATGATGGCCAGGGCCTCATAGGGGGACAGAGTCATGACGGGGCCGAGTGGCCGGGCGGGGTAGTTCCCGATCAGCACCTCGCCGACGAGGAACTCACTGGGAACCGCGACCGTGGTCGGATGACCACGGAAGCTGGTCAGGACGAGCAGGCGAGCAGGGCCGGCGTCGTCGCTGGTGGCGGCCGCGGCGTCCGGAGACGCGGGCAGGCTGCGGATATAGGCGAATACGTCGGGACTGTCGAGCTCCCAGGGGGCGTAGTCGCCCTCGGCGATCACCGGCTCCGTCTTGCGCAACTCCACCAGGCGGCGGTAGTAGGGCAGGATGCGCCCACCCGCCTCCTCGGCGGCAACGTTGATCGTCTCGGCGTTGGTGGGGCGCAGCCAAGGGGTGCCGGTGGTGAAGCCGGCGCCGGCGGTGGCGTCCCACTGCATGGGGGTGCGGGCGTTGTCACGCGCCTTGGCGTGAACGACGGCGAAGGCGTCCGCCTCGCTGTGTCCGGCGGCCACCAGCTCGGCGTAGGCATTGCGGGCCTCGACGTCCACATAGTCCTCGATGCGGGTGTAGTCCGGATCGGTCATGCCGATCTCCTCCCCCATATAGATGTAGGGGGTGCCGCGCAGCAGGTGGATGGCGGTGGCGAGCATGGTGGCGGACTCGTAGTGGTAGCGGTCCGGGTCACCGAAGCGATTGATGGCCCGGGGCTGATCGTGGTTGTTCCAGAACAGGGCGTTCCAGCCGCCGCCGGCCTGGAGTCCCAGCGCCCAGTCGTTGAGGATGCGCTTGAGGGCGGGGATATCCGGCTCGGTCAGGTCCATTTCCGGCCGTCGGCGTAGTCGACCTTGAGGTGGTGGAAGTTGAACACCATGGACAGCTCCCCCCGCCCGGGGCTGGTGTAGTCAACGCAGGCGGCGATGGAGGTGGAGGACATCTCCCCCACGGTCACGGCGTCCGGGTCCTGGCCAAAGCTGGCCCGGCACAGTTCTTGCAGGTAGTCGTGCACGAGCGGCCCGTCGGTGTAGACCAGGCGGTCGTCGGTGCCCGCGGAGGCGTCCGCCAGGGGCTCGGTCTTGCCGATCAGGTTGATAACGTCGAAGCGGAAGGCCCGCACGCCGTGGGAGCGCCAGAAGTTGATGACCTGCGCCGCCCGTGCCCGTACCTCGGGGTTGTGCCAGTCCAGGTCGGCCTGGCCGGGGTCGAACAGGTGCAGGTAGTACTCCCCGCCCAGCGGGCGGCCGGACTCGTCAACGGGCCCGAACGGCGCCCAGGCGGGACCGCCGAACTTGGACACCCAGTTGGTGGGCAGAATCGGCTCCCCCGTCGGTTCGTCGCCGCGGGCGGGCCGGAGGTAGAAGTAATCTCGGTAGCGCTGCTCACCGGCCAGCGCCCGCTGGAACCACTCGTGCTCGGTGGACACGTGGTTGAGCACCATGTCCAGCATGGGGCTGATGCCGTGCTCGGCCAGGGCGGCGACGAGCTCGTCGAAATCCTCCATCGTGCCCATCGCGGGGTCGACCGCGCAGTAGTCGGACACGTCGTAGCCGTTGTCCTTGCCCGGCGAGGGATAAAAGGGGTTGAGCCAGACGTAGTCCACGCCCAGCGAGGCGATATAGGGGACCTTTTCAAGGATGCCGCGCAGGTCACCGACGCCGTCGCCGGTGGTGTCGCGGAAGGACTTCGGATAGACCTGGTAGACGACGGCGTCGTGAAAGCTCATGGGGTGCTCCGGGGTCAGTCGCGCTGCCGCAACCACGCGGCAACTTGTATACACAAGTACACACCACCGGTGAGCTCCTGACAACCCCGCCGCGGTTGGGCGTGGCACACATACACGCGTTCGCCTCGCACACACGTGTTTTGGAGGTTTGCGGGCGCTCAACCCGTGCAAACCTCCAAAACACGTGGCCTTGGCGGGAAGGCGTGTGCGAGGCGGCCACTCAGGCCGAGGTGTCCTCGTTCTGTAGCACGCCGGCGCTGTCGCCGCCCTCGGAGGTGCCGCCATCGCCGGATCCGCCGGTGGCGTCGTCGTTGGGCGTGGTGCGCCCGGCGCCGCCCTGACCCGTCTCACCATCGGGCATCTGGCCGCCCGGCATCTGGCCGCCCGGCATCTGGCCGCCGCCCGGCCCGTCCTGGCGCGGGTCGAAGTCGCCGCGCTCAATACCCGCCGGAGTCTGCTCGGGCGAGAGCAGCTCGTTAGCACCCCAGCCGGCGCCGAACGCTGCCGCTATGACAGCGACGCCGGCGACGACGGCGACCCACGTGCGCCGGTACCCGGGACGCTGCCGCTTGGTCCGGGCGGGAGCGACGGCGTCGGACAAGCCCGCATCGGCTCCGGTGCCCGACGTCGGGTGCTGCGTGGAGGCGTCGGGGGCGGGGATGCGGGCGGTGCCGTCGAAGTCGTCGGACCTGGGCTCGGTCATCTGAGTCCTTTCGGTGCGTAGGAGACCTCGCAATGTCGAGGCGCAGCCGAAGTTAGGCACCGCGGCTGGATCACCCACGTACCGGCGCTGTGGCGCAGCTGTGTATTGGCCGCTGCCTCAGCTGCGGGCCACCACCGTGTTGGAGGCCTGCGCCCGGGGACGCACGATGAGCGAGTCGATGTTGACATGCGCGGGCCGCTCCAGCGTCCACACGATGCACTCGGCTATGTCCTCGGCCACCAGCGGTTCGGCAACGCCGCATAGACGGCGGCCGCCCGATCCTTGTCGCCGTGGTAGCGGTTCAGGGAGAACTCGGCAGTCGCCACCATTCCCGGGGCGATCTCGATGACGCGCACGGGCTCCCCCACCAGTTCCAGACGCAGGGTGTTGGCGATGATCCGTTCGGCGTGCTTGGCGGCCACATAACCCCCGCCCCCGGGGTAGGTGTCGTGCGCGGCGGTGGAGGTCAGGAATACCAGGTCGCCGCCCCGCTCGCGCATTTGCGGCAGGAACGCCTGAGTGATGCGCAACGCCGCCAGGACGTTGCGCTCGTACATGGTGGCCCATTCCTCGACGCTGCCCTCGGCCACCGGGTCCGCGCCCAGTGCGCCGCCGGCGTTGTTGACGATGGCGTCGACCGGGCCGTCGGCCTGCACCTGCTCGACCAGACGGGCGACGTCGGCGGGCTGCTGCAGGTCGGCGGCGCCCCAGGCGCAGCCGGTCTCCTCGCTCAGCGCGGCCAGGCGTTGACTGCGACGGGCGGTGGCGAACACCTCCCATCCGTGGGCGCGCAGCAGACGGACGGTGGCCGCGCCGATGCCGGTGGAGGCACCGGTGACCAGGGCACGACGCGGAGCAGGGGACGAAACCGGGGTGGCAGTTGCTTGGCTCATGCGCTCATTGTCCCCTTAAACAGGACGCAGGCGGTGCCGGACCGGCAACCGCGACCGTCTACTAGTCTGGAGCCATGACGGTCTACGGCTTCATCGGGGCGGGCAACATGGCGGGCGCGATCGTGCGCGGCACCATCGCGGCGGGCACGCCCGCCACCGACGTGTTACTGACCAGCGCCCATGACTCGGCCGCCCGCCTGGCACAGGCCACCGGGGCGCGGCACGTCCCCGTGGCCGCGGATCTGGTCGCGGCCAGCGACGTGGTGGTGCTCGCGGTCAAGCCGCACGTGGTGCCGGGAGTGCTGGCCCCGCTCGCCGACGTCCTGGCCGCCCGCCGCCCACTGGTGCTCTCCATCGCGGCCGGGCTGAGTACCGAGCGCCTGGCCGAGATGCTGCCTCCCGGCGCCCGGGTGGTGCGGGCCATGCCGAACATGGCCGCCACCGTGGGCCAGTCCATGACCGCCCTGGCGGCGGGTCCCGCGGCCACGGACACCGATCTGGAGACCGCCGACGCCTCATGAGCACCGTGGGCCGCACCCTGGTACTGGCCGAGCGGGACTTCTCCGCATTCACCGCCCTGGCGGGCTCCTCCCCCGCCTTCGTGTTTCAGTTCATCGAGGCCCTGGCCCGCGGCGGCGTGGCGGCCGGCATCCCCAAGGCGCAGGCGGTGCAGATCGTCACCCAGGCGCTGCTCGGCTCCGCTCTGACCGTGCAGGCGGAGGCCGCGAAGACCGCCCCCGCCGACGGCGAGCGCGGCCGCACTCCCGCCGACCTGATCGACGCCGTCTCCTCCCCGGGCGGCACCACGGTGGCGGGGCTGGTGGCGCTGGAGCGCGCTGGTTTCTCCGCCGCCGTTGTCGACGGCGTACAGGCCACTATCGCCCGAGACCGGGAGCTGGGCGCTTAATCTCTCACGCGGGCGCCGTGCGCGCATCGCCACAAAGCCGCTAAGCTGGGCGCACTTGCCCTGACCGTTATCTTATCCGTACCTGTTCCTGACCACCTTGTTCCCGACCGTTTGTCTCCTGACACCTGACCATTCCTGACCTCTGCCCCGGTGAAGCCACTGAAAGGGGAACTCCTATGGCAAACCAGGCGACCCTGAGCACCTGGAAGCAACCACGCACCTTCTACGCCCGCTACGGCAAGCGCGCCCTGGACGTGGGCGTCGCCCTCGCCGTCATGCCGGTGCTGGGCGTACTGACTGTCGGTGTGGGCGCCGCCATCAAGCTCGACGACGGCGGCCCTGTCTTCTACCGGCAGGAGCGCTGGGGGCGCCACGGCCACCCCTTCAGGATCTTCAAGTTCCGTTCCATGTCCGTGGGCGCCCCCGATATCCGCAACGCGGACTCCTCCTCCGTCGCCTCCCGCACCGATACCCGCGTGACCCGGGTGGGCCGTTTCCTGCGCACCACCTCCGTCGACGAGGTGCCCCAGTTCCTCAACGTTCTGAACGGCACCATGAGTCTGATCGGGCCACGCCCCAACCTGGCGACCAAGCCGCTGGACCGCATGGGCGCGGACGAGCGGCGGCGACTCACGGTCAGGCCCGGCATTACCGGCTACAACCAGGCCTTCTACCGCAACTCCACCACCCTGCCCGAACGCTACGCCGCCGACTGCTACTACGTCGATCACCTGTCCTTCGGCTTGGACGTGCGCATCGTGCTCAAAACCATCCAGACCGTGCTCACCGGCAAGTCCGTCTACTCCGACGCCAAGGAAGCCCAGAGAACCGCCTAGACCGGCGTCAAGGAAACCAAGGAGCCACCTCATGACCGTCCCTGAAACCCCTGCCCTCCAGCCCCACGCCGACGCGGAACCGCCGCAGCGCCCCGCTGCCGCACGCCCACCGGTGCTGATCCTGGGCGGTTCCCCGCTCCAGGTGCCGATGATCCGTAAGGCCCGCGAGCTGGGCATGCGCACGCTCGTGGTGGACGCCAACCCGGATGTGCCCGGGGCCGCCCTGGCGGACGAGTTCGCCGCCGTGTCCACCACCGACGTGGAGGGGCTGCTGGCCGTGACTCGCAGCCGCGAGCTGGCCGGGGTCACCTCGGTGGGCACGGACCGGCCGGTGCGCGCCATGGCCGCCGTCGCCCAGGCGCACGGCCTGCCCGCCGTCTCCCCCGCCACGGCCGCGGCCTGCACCGACAAGGCCCTGATGCTGCAGGCCGTCGCCCGCGCAGGCGTGCCCCACCCGCGTTTCGCCCTGGCCACCAACCTGGACGAGCTGCACGCCGCCGTTGCGCGGGTGGGCCTGCCCTGCATCGTCAAGCCCCTGGACTCCTCCGGCTCACGCGGGGTCGTACAGGTAGACAGTGAGGCGGACCTGGCGCGAGCACTGGACTACGCCCTGGCTCCCTCCCACGAGCCGACCGTGATCGTGGAGGAGCTGCTGGTGGGCCGGGAGATCAGCTGCGAAGTGCTGTGTGTGGACGGCACCTACCACGTGGTCGCCACCACGGACAAGGACACCACCGGCAGCCCCCACTTCATTGAGACCGGCCACACCCAGCCCGCCGATCTGGACGCCGATACCCTGGCCGCCGCCCATGCCCTGGTGGCGCAGTGCCTGGCCGCCGTGGACATGCACTTCGGCCCCGCCCACGTGGAGATGATGCTGACGGACCACGGTCCGGTGCTCATCGAGTTCGGCTGTCGCATGGCCGGTGACTTCGTTTCCTCCCATGTGGTGCCCGGCTCCACCGGCACCGATTTCATCGGCCTGGTGCTGCGGCAGGCCTGCGGGGAGCAGATCGAGGTGCCGCCTTCCTCCGGGCGGGCCGCCGCCATTCGCTTCCTGACCGCCCCCGAGGGCGTGCTGCGCGCCTTCCACGGGGTGGAGCAGGCGCAGGCCGTACCCGGCGTCGACGCCGTCATCACCCTGGCGCAGCCGGGCGAGGCCATCACCCCGCTGCATTCCAGCACGGACCGCCTGGGGGTGGTGGTTGCCTCCGCCCCCGACCGCGCCACCGCCGTCGCCGCCTGCGAGCGGGCCCGCGACCTGATCCGCATTGAGGTGGGGCCGGCGGTCGGCTCCTCCGGTCCCATGGCCTCAACGCCGGGCGCCCTGCCCGCGCGGGGCCGCCGCGTGCTGATCATCGGGGCCGGCCGCGGCCAGCTCGGGCTGATCCGCGCCGTCAAGCGCCTGGGCGCCACCGCGGTGGTCGCCAGCCTGACCGCCGGATCGCCGCCGGGGCTGAAGGAGGCCGATGAGGCCATCGACGTGGACCTGCTCGACCCCGACGCGGTGGCCCGGGAGGCCCGCCTGGCCGGCATCGACGCCGTCGCCACCAGCTGCCTGGACACGGGCCTGGAGGCGCTGGGCACGGTGGTCGATGAGTTGGGGCTGCGCGGAATCGGCCGCGCCGCCGCCCGGCTGTGCATGGACAAGCTGGCCATGAAGCGCCGCCTGGTCGAGCGGGGTGTGCCCACCGCCCCGTTCCGGGAGGTCACCAGCCCCGAGGAACTGGACGCCGCACTGGAAACCGTCGGGCTGCCGGCCATGGTCAAGGCCGCAGACCTGCAGGGCTCTTCCGGCGTGTTCAAGGTGGCCTCACCCGCCCAGGCCCGCACCGCCTTCGATCGCGCCCGCGTCCTCAGCCGCCACGGCGCGGTGATCGTCGAGCGCTTCCTGGACGGCCGCGAGTTCGGCGCGCAGGCGCTGGTGCACAATGGCGAACTGATACACGTGACCGTCCACGGCGACGACCTGGCCGCGGGGATGCCGATTCCCCTAGGCCACCACGTCCCCCTAGACGACGACGCCCTGGCGACCCGGGCCCGCGCGGTCACGGCCGCGGCGGTGGCGGCTCTGGGGCTGGACGACTGCGCGATCAACATCGACCTGATGGGCTGCGACTCCCAGGTGTACGTGATTGAGCTGACCGGCCGGGCCGGAGCCAACGGCCTGCCCGAGTTGATGGGCGCGGTGCACGGACTGGATTACTACGAACTGGTGGCCCGGGAGGCGCTGGACCTGGACGTGCCCGGCACCTGGGCGCGGCGCGCACCCTGGCCCGGCGCGGCTCTGGCCATGATGCTCACGGACCCCGACGCCCACGGAACCATCGCGGACGTGACCGTGCCCGCCGACCTGCCCGAGTGGGCCGTGGACCTGACCGTGTTCCGCGGCCCGGGCGACCCGGTCGATGGTTTCACCTCCTCCAACGATTGCCTGGGACAGGTGGTGGTGCGCGGGCAGGACCTGGCGCAGTGTCGGCAACGGGCCGCCGCCCTGGCCGCCCAGGTGACCTTCCAACTGCGGGAGGCGGCATGAAGCGGCTTGTCATCCTGGCCAATGCCTTCCCCTGGGGCAACTGGGAGCCGTTCCTGGCCACCGAGCTGGAGTACCTCACGGGATTCGACCGGGTGGACATCATGTCGCTGTCGGTGCGCGCGGACCAGCGGGACAAGGTGCGCCCCCTGCCTGCGGGCATGCACGCCCATGCGATTCCGTTCCGCTCTCGCCTGTTCTACCTGCTGGGGTCCTTCCGGGTGCTGGGGGATGCCAACCTGTACCGGGAACTGGCCGACCTGGCCCGCCGCCACCGGCTGAGCCCGGCCCGGGTGGTAACCCTATTCGTGTTCCTCAGCCGCGCCCGCCACGAGTCCGCACAAGTCGCCCGCCTCCTGCGGCAGGCCGGGGCGAACCCGGACGATGAGGTGGTCTTCTACTCCTACCGCTTCGCCTACCAGCCCTATATGGCCGCCCGGCTGCGCCGTCGCTTCCGGCGTTCTGCATCGGTGGCCCGCGCCCACCGGGCCGACCTGTACGAGGAGCACTCCCCCCGCGGCTATCTGCCGCTGCGCGCGCAGACGGTGGCCGACCTGGACCGCATCTACCTGGTGGCCGACCACGGGCTGCGCTACCTGCTGGACCGGCAGCCGGAGGCGGCGGGCAAGGCCGTCGTCGCCCGCCTGGGCACCACCGACCACGGCATCCCGGCCGTGGTGCCGCCGCGCCGGGAGGGGCTGCGGATCGTGTCCTGCTCGACGATCGTTCCCGTCAAGCGCCTGGACCTGCTGGTCGAGGCGCTCGCCGGAACCGATCTGCCGGTCCGCTGGGACCACTTCGGTGAAGGAGAACTGCGCGAGCGGCTCCAGACGCTGGCCGACGCCGAGCTGCCCGACAACGTGAAACTCACCTGGCGGGGCTTCGTACGCAACGCGACCTGGTAGAGGAGTACGTGCACTCCCCCCGCCACCTGCTGGTCAACGTCTCCGCCTCCGAGGGCGTGCCCGTGTCGATCATGGAGGCGTTGTCGGCGGGTATCCCGGTGGTGGCCACGGACGTGGGCGGCACCGGCGAACTAGTGCGCACCGGCAGCAACGGGATCCTGCTGCCCGCCGATCCGACCCCGCAGCAGGTGCGCGACGCCATCGAACAGATTGCGGGCCTGGATGAGGACACCTACGCCGAGCTGCGTGCCGGCGCCCGCCGCACCTGGGAGGAGCACTGTGACGCACGTGCCCTGTACACCCGTTTCGCCGCGGCATTGGCGGGCCCGCTGGAGGAGACGGATTCTCGCGCCGACCTGCCGGAGGCGCAGGCATGAGCGGGCAGGATCGGGGACAGGTCCCACCGCCCGGTGACGCGGTGAGGGGCACGGACGATCGACGTCGCCGCCGGGCCGAGCGCTTTGCCCGCCGCCGCCCCGGACGGGCAGTGGTGGCCGCCCTGTGCAATCTGGCCGTGCTCGCCCTCGCCCTGGGCAGCCAGGCGTCGCTTCCCTGGGCCCTCATCCTGCTGCTATGGCTGAACGCGCTGCTGTTCGCCACCGCCCGCATGGCCGAGCGCACCATCCTGGCGGCCTTCCTGGTGTCCTTCTTCCTGCTGCTGCTGGGGCGCGAGATCACGGTGGACTTCTTCCACTACGAGACCAGCCAGGCGCCGGCGGGGCAGACCGCGCACCTGCAGTGGTGTCTGACACTGAGCCTGATCGGCATTCTGGTCGGGGCACTGGCCGTGAGCGCCTGGCGCGCCGGGAAGCTGCGCCTGCACGCGGCAGACCGCACCGAGGCTACCGAGTTCAGCCGCCGCCGAGGTCTCGGCCCCGCTCCCGACGGCGGCACCGTGCTGGCGGACCCGTCGATCGTGCGCTTTCTGTTCTGGGTCACGCTCGCCCTGTCCCTGATCTCGGTGGCGCTGCGGGCCCGTTATGTGCTGGCCAACGGCTACCTGTCCTATTACACGGACTTCTCCGACCTGGAGGACGCCTCCGGTTCCATGTACGGGTTGCGCCGTATCGAGATCATGCTGCCGCTGGTGCTGACGATCTACCTGGGTCTGTTCCCGCCCCGCCGTCAGGTCACGGCCGCCAGCGTCGGCTGGGCCGTCTACCTGGCGCTGAGCCTGCTGACCGGGCAGCGCGGCACCTTCGTGGGCGGCATGGTCATCATCCTCGCTACTGGATCGTGCGTGCCCACCAGGACCCGCCGGGCACCTGGCGCATCGGAGGGTGGGCCGGCTCATCGGCGTCGTCTCGGTGCCACTGGTCGCCATCGCATTGACCGCGGTGGAGTCGGCGCGGGGCGTCGGCGCGGTCGCCTCGGACACCGCCGGACGCAACCCGATCCTGCAGCTGCTGTACGGCCAGGGCGTGAGCTCGACGGTGGTGCGCAACGCCTACACCTATGCCGACTTCATCCCCAAGGACTGGTACACCGGCGAGTTCCTGCACTCCGGGCTGCCCGCCCGCCTGCTGGGCTCCCAGGTCTACCACGGCAACACCGTGGAGCACGCCCTGCACGGGGGCTCGTTCACCCACGCCTTCGCCTACACGCTGCTGGGGCCGCAGTACCTCAGCGGTCGCGGCACGGGTTCCTCCTTTATCGCCGAGCTGTTCTACGACTACGGCTACGTGGGCGTGCTGGTGGGCGGGGCCGTTTACGGCGCCGTGTGCGTGTGGGCCTGCACCCTGGTCAAGGGACAGCCACTGCGCAACGGCCTGCGCCTGGTGATCGTACCGACGCTGTTGTGGGCGCCGCGCGGTAGCGCCACCGGTTTTCTGAGCACCTGGCTGACTCCCAGCGTGCTGGTGGCACTGCTCGGCGTGACGGTGCTGTCCCTGGCCGCCGCCCTCCTTCGCGAGACCGGCACTGGTAACGTACCCAAACCTGCACTAGTAACGCACCGAGGTCGGTAGATATGGCGGCGGCCGAGTCGCGGTCGGGCAGGATGCCGGCGCTTGTCGTCGGTTTTGGCAGTCTGCGCCGTCGTGCCCGGCCCGGCCTTGTCTCTTGGTGTGCTTTGACGGCTTGTGGGCTTCGGTAACGGTTCGTCACTTCCCTCGACGCTTCGGCGGTTGGCATCGGGGCTTCGGCACTTCCACCGACGGTTCGGCACCCGGCGGCACGAACCGTCGGGTCAAGGCAAGAAGTGTCCACCGGAAGGTACGAAGCGTCATCGTAAGTAACGAATCGTCAGCCCCTGTCAGGCCCGGTCTCCGCCTGGCCAACAGGGGCCGGGAACCACATCAACCGGTTTCGGCACGTGACTTCCACCGGTCTCGGCGCAGAGGAGGCCGTCCGCAAGGACGCCGACCCGATCGCTCATCCCTGTCTCATGGGCCACGCCCCGCCTGTTGGGCCGCACCACCAGAATCGATGACCGTTTACTCGGCGAGGTGCCGCCTCCGACGACGGCGCGGCGCCAACCCCGGCAGGGCATCGCGGTGGACATAGCCATACAGGGCCAGGGTGGCGTACACGGCGAGCAGCCCCAGCGGCGGCGCGCCCGCGGCTACCGCTCCCAGGAACACGGCACACACCAGCAGCTCGGTGAGGGTGTCGGCCAGAATCGGCACGCCAATGAGGCGGTTGATCAACACCTCCGAAGCTATCGAGCGGACCGCCGAGACCATCGCGATCAGGAATACGGCCGCAGTCACCGACCCCCACAGGTAGACGGTCCACCACGTGCCCACCACGGCCAGTCCCAAGCAGGCCACGTTGATCACGGCCATCAACCGCTCCCGCCGCATGACCTTCAGGAACACCACCGACAGCCCCCGACTCTTGGTCTCATACACGCTCAGGGGGAACAACAGCGCCAGGAAGAAGATCGCCTGCCCGTAGTTGGGCAGCCACAAGCCCAGCACCCAGGCCAGCGGGAAGTACAGGCCGAGCATGAGCACCAGCGGCGTGACGAACCGCGAGCGCAGGGCCGCATAAGCGTCGGCGTACTGGGCGCGGTCCAGGTTGCTCAACTGCGGATACACCGAGATCGACACGGAGTTGACCAGCACCATGAACATGGTGGTGAACTGGAACGCCAGGGACACCTGGGCGAACATCTCAATACCCCAGCGGTCCTCCACCGCCCAGCGCACCACGAAGGTGATCAGGCAGCAGCCAGGTTGGACACCAACACAAACATGCCCGCCCCGCAGTCGACGAGGAACTCCCGGGCGCCTGCCAGCTCAGGTCGGGGCGGGCCAGGAACACGCCACGGGCGATGAGCACCGCGATGATCAGGCCCAGGGCCTTGCCCAGCACGTCGAAAACGATGAACACGATCACCGCCCGCACCCCGAACAGCAGCGCCCCGCCGACGCCGACGAAGGTCACCAGCCGCTCCACCACCGTGCCCAGGGCGAAGGCTCGTGCCCGACCGGCGATCTGCAGCACCACGGTGACCAGAGTGCGCGGCACGTAGAACACGGCGCCCAGCCCGGCCAGCACCAGGATCAGACCCCGCTGCTGAGGCGGAGCGGCCGCCCACACCCACACCACCAGGCCGATACAGGCCGCCAGGTCCAGGGCGAACAGCCGGATCAGGCCGGCGGACAGACGCGGGCCGGGCATGTCCGCCCAGCGCCGACCGCCCAGGCTCAGGTAGACGCCGTCGGTGTAACCGAAGGTCACGTAGCCGAAGTACATGACATACAACTGGTACAGCTGCCACAGCCCGTAATCGGCCACGGAGATGATGCGCGGCAGCACCAGCGTGAGCAGGGCCGCCGAGGCCATGTACAAGACGTTGCCGACCAGGACCCAGGGCAGGCCTCGGGTCAGGCTGCGGCTGGTCGGGGAAGCGGTGGACACAGGGATTCTCCTCACCTGTCATCGCTGCCGGGCGCAGACGGGTTCAGGGCACCGACCGGCGATGACGTGCCAATGCTGTCCTGCGCGTACCACGTCCGTCAAACGGTTGATATTTGACCTGAATCGCATATGCGTCTTAAATGTGATTGTCCCTCGTTCCGCTTCCCTGACGTTGCGCCTGCGCCGGATCCTCCTTTCTATGCGCGTTCGACGTTGCCGTGGTCACGAGGGTGCCGCCCTGATCCCTGGGTCGGTCTCCACCGAGAGGTACGTGACCATTCATGCGACCGAGTACTTCCGTCCCTGAACCACGAACGCTGCTCCTGCCACTACTCGACACCCTGTTCTGGCTGCTCGCCGCGTTCGCGGCCTGCCGCCTGCACGGCGATGCCTTCGCCTCCCCCGCCGCGCTGACTGTGCTGGCCTGCGCCGGCGTCGCCGCGGTCGTCAGTCTGTGCCTGGGCTACTTGTGGCTGCTGACTTACCGCCGTCGTTACCCGGCCGGTTCCTTCGATGAGGCCACCGCCGTCGCCACCCAGTTCGGAGTGTCCGCCCTGGTCATGTTGGCCGTGGCGGCGATTTGGGGGGCCGTCAGCTCCACGCCGCTGCGTACGCTCACTCTTGCCGCCGTCTTCGCGCTGGCACTGCTGGCCGCG
Source organism: Actinomyces ruminis (assembly GCF_002154335.2). Lineage (GTDB taxonomy): Bacteria > Actinomycetota > Actinomycetes > Actinomycetales > Actinomycetaceae > Actinomyces > Actinomyces ruminis. The sequence continues at coordinate 98,697 of NZ_MTPX02000051.1, read as the reverse complement.
CTTACAGCCCGTTTCGCGGCCCGGCTGGTAACCACCTACCAGGCCTCCCAGTACTACCAGCGCATCGCCCGAGGCCAGGACCGTATCGTCGTGGTCGGTGCCGGCCGGGTGGGTCAGCAGATCATTCACCTGACCAAGTTCGACGCCGCCTCCCCCTTCATCCCGGTCGGTCTGGTCGACGACGACCCCGCCAAACGCAATCTGCGGATCCTGGGCGTGCCCGTGCGCGGCACCGTGGACGCTCTGATCGACGTGTGCGCGGAGGTTTCCGCCGCCACGGTGGTGATCGCCGTCGCCGACTTCCCCGCCGACCGGCTCAAGCTGGTCACCACCAGCTGCGCCGAGCACGGCATCCGGGTGCTGACGATCGTGCCGGTACGCCAACTGGCCCACCGCGCCCTACAGATCTCCGACATCCGGGAGATCGACCTGGCCGAGGTGCTCGGACGCCGCGAGATTCACACCGACGTCTCCCAAATCGCCGGCTACCTGTCCGGCCGCACCGTGCTGGTCACCGGCGCCGGCGGCTCGATCGGCTCGGAGTTGGCCAGGCAGATCCACCGTTTCGGTCCCAAGGAACTGGTGCTACTGGACCGGGATGAGTCGGCCCTGCACTCCGTGCAGCTGGACATCTACGGCAAGGGCCTGCTGGACACCCGCGACATGGTGCTGTGCGACATCCGCGACCGAGCTGCACTGGAAGCGGTCTTCGCCGAGCACCGCCCACAGGTGGTCTTCCACGCGGCGGCGCTCAAGCACCTGCCGATGCTGGAGATGTACCCGGAAGAGGGCTGGAAGACCAATGCGCTGGGATCACGCAATGTGATTGAGCTGGCCCGGCGCTACGACGTGCAGACGCTGGTCAACATCTCCACCGACAAGGCGGCCGACCCCACCTCGGTGCTGGGGCGTACCAAGTTGGCCGCCGAGCGCATGACGACGGCCACCGCCCTGTCCTGCGACCGCCGCTACGTCTCGGTGCGCTTCGGCAACGTGCTGGGCTCGCGCGGCTCCATGCTGTGGACCTTCAAACGGCAGATCGAGGCCGGCGGACCGGTCACGGTCACCCACCCGGACGTGGAGCGCTTCTTCATGACCATCCCCGAGGCCTGCCAGCTGGTGCTGCAGGCCGGGTCCTTCGGCCGTCCCGGCGACACCATGGTGCTGGACATGGGCGAGCCGGTGAAGATCGTGGACGTCGCCCGCCGGTTGATCGCCCAGTCCGGCAAGGACGTTCCGATCGAATACACCGGGTTGCGGCCCGGCGAGAAGCTCTCGGAGGATCTGGTAGCGCACTCCGAGCACGGTGAGCGCCCCTTCCACCCGCTGGTCAGCCACGTACGCGTGCAGCCGCAGCCGACGCCGCGGGTGGAGGAGCTGCACGCCTGGGCGGTAGGCGAAGACCCCCGGACGGAAGCCGCACCGGCCCGGCCCGACGGTGCCCGCACGCCGGCCGATGCCACCGCGGCGCCCGCCGGCACGACTCCCGGGATCGCCGTCGACCCCACCGCCACTGCCCTGCCGATTCCCGACTCCGCGGAGGCCCTGCGATGATCCCCTTCTCCCCGCCTACCTTGACCGAGGACGACATCGACGCGGTGGTGGAGGTGCTGCGCTCGGGCTGGATCACCTCCGGTCCCGTCGGCCGGCGCTTCGAGGAACAGCTGGCCCAGTGGGCCGGCACCTCCGGCGCGGTCGCACTCAGCTCCGCCACCGCCGCCCTGGAATTGGCGCTGCGCGCCGCGGGCGCCGGCCCGGGCGACGAGGTGGTGGTACCCGCCTACACCTACACGGCGTCGGCTCCGTGATCGACCACGTCGGCGCCCGGATCGTCATGGTCGACTCCGAACCCGGCTCCCCCTTCCCCAGCGTGGAGCGCATCGCCGCCGCGGTCACCGACCGCACGCGCGCGGTAATCACCGTCGACCTGGCCGGTATTCCCTTCGACTCGCGCCCGTTGACCGGGCTCCTGGCCGGACGGGGCCGGATCGACACCGGGCTGGGCGCCGCCCTGGAGCGACCGGTCATCATCTCCGACTCGGCGCACTCGCTGGGCGCGTCGCTGCAGGGCAGGCCCGCCGGCTCGCTGGCGGATCTGACCGCTTTCTCCTTCCACGCCGTCAAGAACCTCACGACGGCGGAGGGCGGGGCCCTGACGTGGCGCGCCGACCTGCCGACCGACCGCGAGGAACTGGCCCGCTGGGTGCGCACCTACTCGCTGCACGGGCAGACCAAGGACGCCCTGGCCAAGTCCCGCGGCGCCTCCTGGGAGTACGACGTGATCGCCCCCGCCTACAAGTGCAACCTGCCGGACACGCTAGCCGCCCTGGGGCTGTCCCAGCTGAATCGCTATGAGCAGAACCTGGACCGACGCCGCGAACTGCTGGCCCACTATGCGCAGGGTCTGGCCGACACCGGCGTGAAGCTGCTCGAGCACGACGCCGACGGCGTGGCCTCCTCCGGTCACCTGGCGATCGCCACGCTGCCGGTGCCCGGGGTCGCCGAGCGCAACCGAGTCATTCAGGAGCTGTATGCGGCGGGGGTGTCGGCGAACGTGCACTACAAGCCGCTGCCCTTGCTGACCGCCTACCGCGACCTCGGCTTCGACATTGCCGACTTCCCGAATGCCTACGCGTTCTACGCCCGGGAGCTGACCCTGCCGCTGCACCTGGCGCTCAGTGACGCAGATGTGGGCCGGGTGTGCACGGCATTGGCCGCCTCGCTACAGCGCTCCCCCCGCGACGCTGCGCGCAGCACCGCCTCCGCCGCCTGACAGCCGCCCGGCCCAAAACCGAAGGATGTGAACACTATGCAGGAACTGATGACGCTCGTGCGCCGCGGCCTGGTCTGGATCATCGCCCTGGGCGTTGTCGGCGGCGCCGCCGGGGCCGTGCTCGCCGCGAACACCGACCCCACCTACACCGCCAGCTCAATGGCTTACGTGCAGGTGAAAGTCGACCCGGAGGAGGGGATGACCGGCTACTCCTACGCCTCCACCGTCGCCAACTCCGCCACCGACGGCTTCCTGCCGGTGCTCGCCTCCCCCGCGGTCGCGCAGGACGTAATCGACGAGCTGGGCCTGAGCCAGTCCCCGACCGAGGTGGCCTCCTGGGTGTCTGCGACCCGGGTGACCGACTCCCCCGCGATTGAGATCCAGGTGTCGGCACCCTCACGCGAGGACGCCATCGCGGTGGCCGACGCCGTCGTCACCCATGCCTCCGACGACCTGGGGGCGCTGGCCGGGGATGACTACCCGGTCAGCCTCACCCTGCTCAGCTCGGCGCAGGTCGGCGCGGTCACGCAGACACCTTCACTGCTGCGTTACGCGGCCGTCGGCGTGGTCGTCGGCGTCATCGCCGGGTTGATCGTGGCCTTCGTTCTCGCCACCCGGCCCGCCCCCCGCCGGGGCCGGTCGGAATAGCCGCCGCGATCGGTCGTAGTCATCGGCGGTCGATGCGGCGTCGGCCATGGCGTCCCGCTCGGTCAGCGGCAGCCATGCGGCGGCCAGCGCCGCCGCATCGGGGCGGTTCAGCACTACAACCTGCGCCGCCGACGCGACAACGACTCCCTCGCGAGGCCCGAACCACGCCCCGTGACGTACACGACGACGTGCGGGGCCACAGCGGCCACGGCGTGAACCTGTGCCCACAGGGCCGCCGGATCGTGCGCGTCGTCGACCAGCAGCACCGTATCGGCCCACCGGTGGCTCGCCTCCGCTTGCGGCATGCCCGGCGCCGGCATGCGCAGACGCACGTCGATGCCCAGGCGGCGCAGCAGCCCCGCCGTCTCCAGCACGGTTGCGCGCACGCCGGCGGCTGTGGCCGCGCCGCCCGGCCACAGCACGTTGAAGGTGGCGCTCGCCCCGCTTCGGGAACCGCCCGCCTGCTCTGTATTCATCGGTTCTTGCTGCCCATCCACTTGGTTCAGGCCTCTCAGACTGGGGCCGGCATGAGCCTGGTTAGATCCGGAAGCACATCCTGCCATTGCGCAGTCCCATGCCCGCATCCGTCGCCCAGCCGAGCCGTGGTTGCATCCGGCTCGCAATGCAACGCGGAACCGGTTGCTCACCTCACATGGGCTCCCCGGGCGCTGGCGCAGGCGGGCCCGCCCGGCCGTGACAGAATCGGCTCCATGTCTGAGTCAGCCGCCGAATCCGCAGCGCCCACACCCGCCGCCCCGCCCCAGGGCCGCTTCCTGCCTTCCGAGCTCCACTCCCCCCAGGTGCCCGACAAGGTCAGCACCGACGGCCTGGAGGAGACCTGGAAGGAACGCTGGGAACGCGAGGATATCTACGCCTTCGATCGCAGCGCGCAGCGCCACGAGGTCTTCTCCATCGACACCCCGCCGCCGACCGTCTCCGGCTCCCTGCACGTGGGCCACGTGTTCTCCTACACGCACACCGACACGCTGGCGCGCTTCCACCGCATGCGCGGCAAGGCCGTCTTCTACCCCATGGGCTGGGACGACAACGGCCTGCCCACCGAGCGGCGCGTGCAGAACTACTTTGGGGTGCGCTGCGACCCCTCTCTGCCCTATGACCCCGACTTCACGCCCCCGCACACCGGTGGCGAGGGCAAGTCCATCAAGGCCCGCGACCAGGTGCCGATCTCGCGCCGCAACTTCGTGGAGCTGTGCGAGCGCCTGACCGCCCTGGACGAGGCCCAGTTCGAGGCCCTATGGCGCCACCTGGGGCTGAGCGTGGACTGGAAGCAGAACTACCAGACCATCGGCACGCGTGCCCGTAAGGTCGCCCAGACGGCGTTCCTGCGCAACCTGGCCCGCGGCGAGGCCTACCAGGCGCAGGCCCCGGGGCTGTGGGACGTCACCTTCGGTACCGCCGTCGCCCAGGCGGAGATCGAGTCGCGCGAGTACCCGGGCTTCTACCACCGCCTGGCCTTCCACGTCGTCGACCCCCAGGCCGCCGCCACCGCCGCCGCGGCCGGCGCCCCCATCGAGACCGGCCCGGGCGGCACCGCCGACGTGTGTATCGAGACCACCCGGCCGGAGCTGCTGGCCGCCTGCGTGGCCCTGGTCGCCCACCCCGACGACGCGCGCTACCAGCCCCTGTTCGGCACCACCGTCGCCTCCCCGGTATTCGGGGTCGAGGTCCCCGTGCTGCCGCACCCGGCGGCGGAGATGGACAAGGGTGCCGGCATCGCCATGTGCTGCACCTTCGGCGACACCACCGACATCGACTGGTGGCGGGACCTGAACCTGCCGCTGCGGGCCATCCTGCGCAAGGACGGGCGCATCGAGACCGAGACCCCGGGCTGGATCACCACCGAGGCCGGCCGCCGGGCCTACGCCGACATGGCCGGCAAGACCACCTACTCCGCCCGCCAGGTGATGGTGGAGGCCCTGACCGCCTCTGGCGAGATGCGTGGCGAGCCCACCAAGACCGTGCGCCAAACGAACTTCTTCGAGAAGGGTGACAAGCCGCTGGAGATCGTCACCTCCCGCCAGTGGTACATCCGCAACGGGGGCAAGGCCTGGACCAACCCGGCCTCGGGGAAGGACCTGGCGGCCGAGCTGCTGCAGCGCGGTCGGGAGCTGAACATCTACCCCGACTTCATGCGGGTGCGCTACGAGAACTGGGTGGGGGGCCTCAACAACGACTGGCTGATCTCCCGTCAGCGCTTCTTCGGCGTGCCCTTCCCGCTGTGGTACCGCGTGGGCGCGGACGGCGAGGTGGACTACGACGCCGTCATCACCCCCGATGAGTCCGCCCTGCCGGTGGACCCCTCCACCGACGTGCCCGCCGGTTACACCGAGGACCAGCGCGGCAAGCCCGGCGGGTTCGTGGGCGAGCTGGACATCATGGACACCTGGGCCACCTCCTCCCTGTCCCCGCAGCTGGCGTCCGGCTGGCTGACCGATGACGACCTGTTCTCCCGCGTCTACCCCATGGACCTGCGTCCGCAGGGGCAGGACATCATCCGCACCTGGCTGTTCACCTCGGTGGTGCGCGCGAACCTGGAGTTCGGCGCCCTGCCGTGGGCCAACGCGGGGCTGTCGGGCTGGATCCTGGACTCCGACCACAAGAAGATGTCCAAGTCCAAGGGCAATGTGGTCACCCCCATGGGGCTGCTGGAGCAGTACGGCTCCGACGCCGTGCGCTACTGGGCGGCCTCGGCCCGCCTGGGTCTGGACGCCGCCTTCGAGGAGACGCAGATCAAGATCGGCCGCCGCCTGGCCATCAAGCTGCTCAACGCCTCCAAGTTCGCCCTGTCCATGGGCATCCCCTGGGACGCCGACGCGGCCACCAAGGCGGCCGCCCCCGCCCCGAGCCTGGACGCGGCCGAGGTCACCGAGCCCATCGACCGGGCCCTCCTGGCGGCCCTGGCGGATGTGGTCGATCAGGCCACCACCGCCTTCGAGAGCTTCGAGCACTCCCGCGCGCTAGAGGCGACCGAGTCGCTGTTCTGGACCTTCTGCGACGACTACATCGAGCTGGTCAAGGACCGCGCCAACGACGCAGGCGCCTCCCACGACCCGGCCGCGGTGCGCAGCGCCCGAACCACCCTGGCCATCGCCGTAGACACCTTCGTGCGCCTGTTCGCGCCCTTCCTGCCCTTCGCCACCGAGGAGGTGTGGAGCTGGTACCGCACCGGCTCCGTGCACCGGGCCAGCTGGCCCGCCGCCGCGCCTCTGCGTGAGGCGGCCGGAGACGCGGACGCCGAGCTGGTCATCCACGCCGGTGCCGCCCTGGCGGCCCTGCGCAAGGTGAAGTCGGAGGCCAAGACCAGCCAGAAGACGCCGATCCTGGCGGTGACCCTGGCCGTGTCCGAGCAGGCCGGCCCCGCCGTCGAGACGGTGCGCGCCGACCTGGTCGAAGCCGCCAAGGTCACCGGTGAGCTCACGCTGACTCCGGCCGCCGAGGCCGCCGTGCCGGTGCAGGTGGTCGCGGTCGAGCTCGGGGAGCCCCCGGCCAAGCCCGCCAAGCGCCGCTGATCCGAACGCCGTCGGGCCCGGAGCCAACCGGGCGCGGCGGCGCTCTGGTACCGGGGCGGGGCGGCTTGAATGCGCGCAGTCAGCACCCGCTGGCGGTATGGTGAGGAGTCCATAACCGGAGCCGGGGCGCACCTGCCCCATCCCGTATCGTGGTGCGGAACCGGCCCGAGGAAGAAGAAGCCATGACCTCCACGCCCGTGGAACCCGCTCCCGAATCAGCGGGGGCGAACTCCGCCGATCCCGCCCTGCCCGGCGGCCGGCCGGGGCACGCCCTCGAATGGCAGGCACCCACGCTGATCCGCATTGACGAGCACACCACCATCCCCTCCATGCTTGAAGGCCGTGTGCGCCGCTCCGCCGGCCGCCCGCTGATCGCCCGCAAGCAGGAGATCGGCGAGGCCTGGCACTACCTCACCGCCCAGCAGTTCTACGACGACGTCGCCTCGGTGGCCGCCGGCCTGATCGGTATGGGACTCGAGCCCGGCGACCGGGTCGCCATCATGTCCCGCACCCGGTACGAGTGGACGCTGCTGGACTTCGCCTGCTGGACAGCGGCGCTCGTCCCCGTCCCCATCTACGAGACCAGTTCCGCCGAGCAGATCGCCTACGTGTTGTCCGACGCCAAGGCTCGCCTGGTGATCGCCGAGACCATCACCACCGCGGAACTGGTGCGTGCGGCCGCGGTCTCCCTGGACCAGGCCGGCCTGGAGGTCCTGTCGCTGGACACCGGCGCCCTGCACACCATCACCGAGGCCGGCCGGGACGTGTCCCGCGAACAGGTGCGCACGCGCACCGACTCCCTGACGACCGCCTCAATCGCCACCATCGTGTACACCTCCGGGACCACCGGCGCCCCCAAGGGGACGGTCCTGTCGCACGGGAACTTCACCGACCTGTGCTCCAATGCGCACCTGTGGATGCCGGAGATCGGCATGGGGCGGGACTCGCGGCTGCTGCTGTTCCTGCCGCTGGCGCACGTGTTCGCCCGTTTCCTGGAGGTCTTCCAGATCTCCGGTGAGGGGGTTATGGGGCACGTGCCCGACACCAAGAACCTGCTGTCGGATCTGGCCTCCTTCCGCCCCTCCTACCTGCTGGTGGTCCCCCGGGTGCTGGAGAAGATCTACAACTCCGCCGACGCCCAGGCGGGCAACGGCGGCGCCCGGCGGATTTTCCGCTGGGCCGCGAAGGTCGCCGTCGAATACTCCCAGGCGCAGGACACGCCGGCCGGTCCGTCACGCGCCCTGCGCGCTCAGCGCGCCGCGGCCGACCGGCTGGTCTACCAGCGCATCCGCACCCTGGTGGGTGGCAACGCCGACTGGATCATCTCCGGCGGCGCCCCGCTATCCCCACGCCTGGCCCACTTCTACCGGGGTCTGGGCATCCCCGTACTGGAGGGGTACGGGCTGACCGAGACGGTGGGGCCGATCGCGGTAAACACGCCGCGGCTGTCCAAGATCGGCACCGTCGGCCCGCCGCTGCCGCCGATGGCGGTGCGCATCTCCGCCGACGGCGAGATCCTGCTCAAGGGCCCGTCCGTGTTCCAGGGCTACCACCACGCCCCGGAGGCGACCGCCGCCGCATTCACCGACGACGGCTGGTTCCGCACCGGCGACCTGGGCTCGCTGGACCGGGACGGCTACGTGACCATCACCGGGCGCGCCAAGGACGTCATCGTCACCGCCGGCGGCAAGAACGTCTCGCCGGCGGCGCTGGAGGATTCCCTGCGCGGCCATCCTCTGATCAGCCAGGTGGTGGTGGTCGGCGAGCAGCGGCCGTTCGTGGCCGCCCTGATCACGCTGGATGCGGAAATGCTGCCGACCTGGCTGCGCACGCACGATCTGGAGCCGATGCCCGTGGCCGAGGCGGCCGTGCATCCGGAGGTGCTGGCGGCGCTGAACCGGGCCGTGGACCGCGCCAACAAGCACGTCTCCCGGGCCGAGTCGATCCGCAAGATCCGGGTGCTCACCAACGACTTCACCGAGGCCAACGGGTTGCTCACCCCGTCGCTGAAGGTACGCCGCAGCGCGGCCCTGAAGCGTTTCGCCGCCGACATCGACGCCATCTACGGCGGGCCGGCGGGCGTGCGGTCCTGACCCCGCACGCCCGGTGTCGGCGTGGCCCCGCCGCCCGTTGCCACGCCGTCGCCGACTGAGCTCGCCGCCTTCCACCCACGATTTGGAGATTGTCTCCAATACCGCCAGCCAGTTTCGTCGCTCCAATCCGCGCATGACCGGCGCTCCACCTGAAAGAATGTTGCAGTGGCTCCACAATCCTCCGCCCCCATGTCCACCGGCGTCCCCTCCGAGGCGGGCAGCCCGGCCGTCGTCGACGGCGTCGCCGTCAGTCCCCTGATCCAGGAGCCGGAATCGGATTGGACCGTCCCGTGGCTGCTGGCGGACCGCATTGCCCGTAAGCCCGACGCCACCCTGATCGAGCGCAAGACACAGCTGGGCAACGCGTGGGTCAAGGTGACCGCCCGTGCCTTCGGTGAGGATGTAGCCCGGGTCGCCTCCGGGCTGATCGGCCTGGGACTAGAGCCCGGCGCCGCGGTGGGTATCATGGCCCACACCTCATACGAGTGGACGCTGCTGGACATGGCGATCGCCCGCGCCGGATTGGTGTCGGTGCCGATCTATGAGACGGACTCCGCCGAGCAGGTGGAGTGGATTCTGGCCGACGCCGACGTCCGGCTGGTGGTAACCGAAAGCGCCGTCCTGGCGGAGCTTGTGCGGGGGGCCGCCGCCGCCTACACGGCCGCCCACCCCGGGGCGGCGGTGCAGGTGCTGTCCCTGGACCACGACGCGATCGCCACGATCGTCGAGGCCGGTCGGGAGGTGCCTCGGGAGGAGCTGGCTTCCCGCTCGGCCGCACTGACCTGCGACGACGTCTACTCGATCATCTACACCTCCGGCACCACCGGCCGCCCCAAGGGCGTGGAGATCACCCACCGACAGGCCGCCGGCCTGGGCTGGAACGGGGTGCGCTGGATCCCGGAGCTGCTCAACTCCCCCGACACGCGTCTGCTGCTGTTCCTGCCCCTGGCGCACGCCTACGCGCGCTTCCTACAGTTGCTGGCCATCGCCGGCAACGGCGTACTCGGCCACACCCCCGACGTCAAGACCCTGCTGCCCGACCTGCAGGCTTCGCCCCCTCCTACGTGCTGGCGGTGCCACGGGTAATGGAGAAGATCTACAACGCCGCCGACGCCAAGGCCGGCTCCGGCGTCAAGCTGCGGACCTTCCGCTGGGCGGCGAAGGTGGCGATCGCCTATTCCCGGGCCCTGGACACCCCCGCGGGCCCCTCCCGGCAGTTGCGGGCCGCACATGCCTGGCAGACCAGCTGGTCTACCGCACCATCCGCTCTCTCCTGGGCCCCAACGCCCACTACGCCATCTCCGGCGGCGGGCCGCTGGGCGAGCGGCTGGGGCACTTCTACCGGGGTATCGGCCTGGTCATCCTGGAGGGCTACGGCCTGACCGAGACGATTGGCCCGTCCTCCGTGAACCTGGACATCCGTAACAAGATCGGCACCGTCGGGCCGCCCGTGTGCGGCAACCGGGTGCGCGTCGGCGAAGACGGCGAGCTCGAGGTCACCGGCCTGGGCGTGTTCTCCCGCTACCACAACAACCCGGAGGCGACCGCTGAGGCCTTCACCGCCGACGGCTGGTTCCGCACCGGCGACATCGGTTCCATCGACGCCGATGGCTGGGTGCGCATCACCGGCCGCAAGAAGGAGTTGATCGTCACCGCGGGCGGCAAGAACGTCTCCCCCAACATCCTGGAGGACCGGCTGCGCGGGCACCCGCTGGTCAGCCAGGTGCTGGTGATCGGCGACGGCGAGCCCTTCATCTCCGCCCTGGTCACCCTGGACAAGGAGATGCTGCCGCAGTGGCTGGCCAACCACAACCTGCCGGAGATGGACGTGACCACCGCCGCCGCTCACCCGCAGGTGCTGGCCGCCCTGGACCGGGCAGTGGCACGCACCAACCGGGCGGTCTCCCGAGCCGAGTCGATCCGCACCTACCGGGTGCTCACCTCCGACTTCACCGAGGCCAACGGGCTGCTGACCCCCTCCCTGAAGGTCAAGCGCAGTCTGGTGATGGAGACCTACGCGGACGCCATCGCCGAGATCTACTCCACCACTAAGAAGGGGCCGCAGGAGTGACTCAGGAAACCGCCGACACCGAAGTCGGCACAGAAGCCGATACACAAGCCAGCACGGTCGGCTCCGCCGTGCCCCCGCACGAGCGGTCGACGCCGCTGCTGGTGCCGCTGCACGCCGCCATGACGGCGCCGTGGGCGCTGGCCGAGCGGGTGCGTACCAACCCCACCGGGGCGCTGATCGCCCGTAAGTCCTCTGTGGGCGGGCGCTGGCGCGATATGTCCGCGCAGGCCTTCCGCGACCAGGTGCGGGAGGTGGCCTCCGGGCTCGTGGCCCTAGGCCTTGAGCCGGGCGACGCGCTCGGCATCATGGCGCATACCTGCTACGAGTGGACGCTGCTGGACTTCGCCGCCTGGGAGGCCGGGCTCGTCGTCGTACCCATCTACGAGACCTCCTCCGCGGAGCAGGCCCGCTGGATCCTCACCGACGCCTCCGTGCGGCTGGTGGTCGTCGAGGACCAGCCCATGGAGACCATGCTGACGGCGCTCGCCGCGCAGGACCCGGCACTGGCGGAGCTGAAGGTGCTGAGCCTGGCGCGTGAGGCCATTACCGAGCTCATCGCCGCCGGCAAGAATGTGCGCGCGGCCGAGCTGGACACCCGCGCCGCCCACCTGACCAGCACCGACCTGGCCACCATCGTCTACACCTCGGGTACCACCGGCCGCCCCAAGGGGGCTGAGCTCACCCACGGCAACCTGGTTCACCTGTGCGTCAACGCCTGCGCCCACGTGCCGGAGGTGCTGGAGGCGCCCGGGACCCGCACGCTGCTGTTCCTCCCGCTGGCGCATGTGCTGGGCCGGTTCGTTGAGATGGCGGTCGTGTGCTCCTCGGCCGGGGTGCTGGGGCATGCCCCCAACGTGAAGAACCTGGTCACCGACCTGGCCTCCTTCCGCCCCACCTTCGTGCCCGCGGTGCCGCGCGTGTTCGAGAAGATCTACAACGCCGCCGACGCCCGGGCCACCGGCGCCAAGCAGAAGGTGTTCCGCCTGGCCGCCAAGACGGCGATCGCCTATTCGCGTGCCCTGGACACCCCCGCGGGGCCGAGCCGCGGCCTGCGCGCCCAGCGGGCCGCCTTCGACCGGCTGGTGTTCTCCACCCTGCGCAGCCTGCTGGGCGGTAACGTCACCCACGTCATCTCCGGCGGCGGCCCCCTGGGTGAACGGCTGGGCCACTTCTACCGCGGCGCCGGCGTGACGGTGCTGGAGGCTACGGGCTCACGGAGACCTCCGCCCCCTGCACCGTCAACCTGCCCGGCGCCGTCCGCATCGGCTCGGTGGGCCTGCCCCTGCCGGGCACCGCCGTCCGCCTGGATGACGACGGCGAGGTGCTGATTAGCGGCATCGGCGTGTTCCGCGGCTACCACAACAACCCCGAGGCCACGGCCGAGCCTTCGTGACGCTGCCCGACGCCGCCGCGGGCCCGGGCGCAGAGGTCGCGGGTGCCCCGGGCGCGGACGGCACCCGGTGGCTGCGCAGCGGGGACATCGGCAGCCTGGACGCCGACGGCTTCCTGCACATCACCGGCCGCAAGAAGGAGTTGATCGTCACCGCGGGCGGCAAGAACGTTGCGCCCGCGGTGCTTGAGGATCGGCTGCGCGGGCACCCGCTGGTCAGCCAGGTGCTGGTGGTCGGGGAGAACCGGCCCTGCATCGGCGCCCTGGTCACGCTGGATGCCGAGATGCTGCCGCTGTGGCTGTCCAGCCACGGCCTGCCGGACATGGACCCGATCGACGCCGCGCGTGACCCGCGCGTGCGCGCCGCGCTGGAGCGGGCCGTGGCCCGCGCCAACGAGGCGGTCTCCCGGGCCGAGTCCATCCGCACCTTCACGGTGCTGCCGGGCGACTTCACCGAGCCAACGGGCTGCTGACCCCTTCGCTCAAGGTGCGCCGCGCCGAGGCCACCAAGCGCTTCGCCAAGGAGATCGACGAGCTGTACACGCGAGTGTGACCATCACAGGACTGCTGTGACGCAATCGCGCCATTCACACCAATCAGTTAGCTCTCACATTTTGTACAGCATTGCTAGCCTGACGTCATGACAGCACCTCCCCCGCTGCCTCCGCCTCCCCCGCCGCCTGCCGACCAGGACCGCGTTGCTGCGGAATGTCCCAACACCCCACTGGCCGAACTCGCCCGCATCGCCGCCAACCGGCCAGACCTCCACCCACTACTAGCAGTCAACCCCTCAACCTACCCAGAGCTACTCACCTGGCTAAGCCATTCAACCGACCCTGCCGTACAGCAAGCCCTACAACAACGAAGCGCCCAAACCAACCCCAACACCACGCGACTCGTACCAGGACAGCGCCCTCCCTCCGCGCCTGCGCTACCTAATTTCGTCGGCAACCGAACCCGGTACGAGTCATCACCAGCAAGCGACGCTCAGGAATCGGCCTCCTTCGCGTCAGATCGTGGGACCATTGCCGCGGCAACGCCGAACGCCGTTCCGCCCCGCCGCAACCGAAAGCCCCGCATCATTGCTGCGGCCATAGCCGTCATCGCCCTCACAGCCGCGGCCATCGGCATCCACACCACCATCTGTTCTGACGGCGACGACACGCCGTCGGTCTCTCGAACAAACGCAAACACTCAAAGCACCTTGTTGTCACCCGCATGGGCGAGCGGTGCGCATGAGGAATGGATGATTGACATCGACCCATATGACAATTTTTGGGTAAGTGCAGATGGTAGTCAGCTGATAATTGCACATGCCACGGTTCCCGACGATCCATACTCATATCCATCGAGCGATAGTATCTCTCAGGTAACCGCATACGACATTTCTACCGGCGCACCAGTGGAACAGTGGCACACCGACCTTGATCAGCCTCCGCATGCACTGTTACTTTCGTTTTTTGCGATACCTAAGGATACTGGGGAGGTTATGTCGTCGTAGGCGACGTTTTGCTGGATGCTAATGACGGAACACCAACGTACGCACCCTGGAAAGAGTTAGGTAGTTCGATCAGAATAGTTGAAGACATCGCTCTCACATGCACTGATGAGGGGCATTGTATTGGTTGGACCTCATCCGACATCACCTCCCAACTATGGTCATCCTCGTCGTCATATCCTGGAGATAATGCCACGATAATGGCGAGCAGCAGCGTTGCCGAATGGGGAAACAGAACAATCGTGAAAACAAACAGTCGAGAGGCCGTCTATGCTGATACCGGAGAAATCATAGACCTTGGCGGCAGCAATTCAGGCCTGCTAGCAGATGGCTGGTTCTATTACGAAGACGGAATCTACACGATCATGTCCACTGACAGAGAAGTAGTCGCGACGTTTGACGGCGACCTCCCGTCGAATCAGGCCGTTCGACCACTCAGCCCTGTATCGCAGTGGAGCGGGGACCAACTGCGCTCAGTAATAGTTGATCACAACGCGTCTTGGGCGGACACTTGGATTGAGACAATCGACGGTGAGACCCACCGGGAGGCAGGCTCATTCACTCTACACAACGGCACCACCGCCTGGACGGGAGCCGAAGGCAGCCGATATATTGGCGCTCTCGGAATAGAAGGGGAATCGGGCGCCCTGTCTACGAACGAAGAGCTTTTCATCTATTACTCTGCAGGAAGCAATAATAAGGCTCCCGACATTTACGATATCTTTCCGATCGACGGCTCAGAAGTTCTCATAAACCAAGCAGTATTACCGGACGCCCGCGGTTATCTGGCGTCACCCGATCTGCTTGTTACATGGTCTGACAATGGCCAATGGGAGCTTGTGGCATATACCCCTCTGAGCAACTGAAAGCTGTCCACGATGCATAATCGTTCGCTCCTCATGTCCAAGCGTGTACATCATTAAGCCTTTCTCATCCGAGGAGGCCGTTGTTCAGGTTGGATGATCAGGGCGATGGCGGCGATGCTGGTAATTGTGGCTCAGGGGCTCGGCAGCGCGTGGCCGACAAGACCAGCGAGATACCGGCCCTGAAACAGCTGCTGGCACCATATGACCTCACCGGCGCCGTAATCACCGCCGACGCGTTGCACACCCAGACCGGCACAGCCGAATGGATGCGTGACCGGGGCGCCCACTATGTGCTGACGGTCAAGAACAGCCAACCAGTCCCAGAGTGAAGTTGAAGGCCCTGCCCTGGGCCAACGACCCCGCCGTCACCGGTGTGGACACCTCCCATGGGCGGCGGGTGCGCCGCACCATTAAAGCCGTCCAGGCTCCGGCGTGGGTCGAGTTTTCTGGCGCCGCCCAGGTCCTCCAAGCACGCCGCACCCGCACACCCACACCGGTCAGAAGAGGAAGTCCAAGCGCACCACCGAGGTGGTCTACCCGGTCTGTTCCATACCGCCCGAGCAGGACCCGCCTGAGACCGTTGCCGCCTGGACCCGCGGGCACTGGGCGATCGAGAATCGTGTTTACCGGGTACGCGACGTCACCTATGACGAGGACCGCCACCAGCTGCGCACCGGCTCCGGCCCGCAGGTGATGGCACCCTGCGTAACCTGGCCATAAGCCTTATCCGCACCATCTACAGCGAGCCCACCACCACCGGCATCGCCTCAGCCAACTGTGCCATGACGCGAAGACCCGCCAAAGCCATCAAACCCGGGACGATTCGGACCCGGAACTGGCTCATGACGGGTGTGTTCCGTCGTCTGCTTCAGGCCGGGTTGCAGGACCTGGTGGATGCCGAGGCGTCTGCGGTGATCGGCGCCGATAGGTATGAGCGCACCCAGGAGCGGCGTACACGCCGTAACGGCACGAGGGCTAAGAAGCTGGCGACCACCGCCGGGGAGGCTGGGCCTGGCGATCCCCAAACTGCGGCAGGGCTCGTTCTTTCCCTCCCTGCTGTCCCCGCGCAAACGGGTGGGGCAAGGCCCAGGTGCGCAGTGATCTGCCAGGCCTGGACCCGTGGGGGTGTCCACCCGGAAGGTCGACGATCTGGTCAAGGCGCTGGGTAATGAGTCGGGGATCTGACAGGGCGACCGTCTCCCGGGTGTGCAAGGACATCGACGAGGGCGTGCACGAGTTCCTGTCCCGACCGTTGGATCACAGCTGGTTCCCCCACTGCCTGTTCGTGGACGCCACCTACGTGGATGTGAGGCTGGGCCACCGGGTCGTCTCCCAAGCCCTAGTAGTAGCCACCGGCGTGTCGGCCCAGGGTAGGAGACAGATCCTGGGCACGGGGCGTGGGCGACGGGCGAGACCACGGACTTTCGGGGTCACCGTTCCTGCGGTCCTTGCGCGAGCGCGGCCTGAAAGCCCCTACCGACCAGGAACCACAGGGGGTGGTGCTGGCAACCAGCGACGCCCACTCGGGAATCAAGAACGCTGTAAAAGCCATCCTGCCGGGCGCCTCGTGGCAGCGGTGCCGGGAGCCTGTTCGCCCGCAACATCGGTCTCCAAGCTCGGCCCGGCCCGCTCTAAGCCCGCGGGCGCCCTGAGCTCCACCGGTCTTCGCCCAGACCACCCGTGAGGCTGTGGTCGCCACCTATAAGCAGGTCGCAGCCTCCCTGCGCTCCTCGTTCCCTGAGATAGCCCAGATGCTGGCCGAGGCCGAGCCGGACCTGACCGCGTTCGCCGCCTTCCCCCGCGGGCACTGGCAGAAGATCTGGACGGGCAACCCCATCGAGCGGCTCAACCGTGAGACCGGGCGCCGCACGGATGTGGTCCAGGACTCTTGCCCGACCGCGACAGCGTGACCCGCCTGGTCGGTGCGGTCTTGCAGGAGCAGCACGAGCAATGGCAGTACGGCCAGCGCCGCTACCTATCCGAAACCTCACTGCGCCACCTCACCCGGATCCTCCACGAACAAGCCGAAACCACCCACCCCATCATCGCCATCACCACCCAGAACATTTACACCACACCAAGAGACTTGACCCGACCTTGGTGACATTCCACGACCTTGGTGTACGTTGCACGACCACCCCGGGGTCGTGCAGTACGCACCAAGGTCGTGGAACGCGGCACCGGGTCGTGCAACACACACATAGGGGCAAGGTGAGCGTCACCACCACCCCGCACGTAACGGGTAATCGGCGCGAACGTGGTGCTTCAGACCGGCGCGTCCCGGTGTTCCAACTGGTTCGTCCGCCCCCAACCCCTGTAGGCCCCGGGCCTGCTTCTGAGGTGAGACAGCGATTCCCGCGGGTCCACGCTCATGGCGGCCTACACGTCGACGACTCGTTAAGCACAACAACAGGTTCGTCAGGTAGCAGCAACGATTCGCTAGGAACAGCGACGATTCGCGCGTCTACCCCACGAACCGTCGCAACAAGTGGCGAAGAACACACGAACCGTCAGACGAACGCACGAAAGTCGCGTCTGATCCACCCACCGTGCAGGCCCGGATCCGCATCATGTGTAACCCGATGACCACCACCTACAGCCCACAACACCCTCAAGCATGAAGAACTCCGGATGCCGCCGTCAGCCTATCGGTTCTGCACCCCACGAAAGGCGCATGGGAGCCGCAAAGGCTCTCACTCACCCGCTTCCTTACCGTCCCGGATGGCCTCGTGGTGCCGGATCACCTCGGCCACGATGAAGGCGAAGAACTTCTCGGCGAACACCGGGTCCAGGCCCGCCTCCTCCGCCAGCGCCCGCAAGCGAGCGATCTGCTGCTCCTCGCGGGCCGGGTCCGAGGGCGGCAGGTGTAGGTCCGCCTTGAGGCGGCCCACCTGCCGGGTGCAGCGGAAGCGCTCGGCCAGCAGGTGGATGAGGGCGGCGTCGAGGTTGTCGATGGTGGCGCGGTAGGCGGCCAACTGCGGCGGCACCGCGGCGGGGGCACCCGCCGACGACTCCGGCTCGGTCTTCGTCCCGGCGAGGCCCGTGAGGTCCGCCCCCGCGGCCGACAGTCGACTGCTCATGCGGTACGGGTCCTGCCCTTGGAGGTGGCCGAGAGGGTGCCACTGCCGCGCTCGTAGCGGGGGCTGCCGGTACCGCGCACGGCGTCGGCGTCGACGACGACGCGCCCGACCTCCGGCATGGAGGGCACCTCGAACATGGCCTGCCCGAGCACTTCCTCCACGATGCTGGTCAACCCGCGGGCGCCGGTCTTGCGCTCCAGCGCGAGGGAGGCGATGGCGCGGATGGCCTCATCGGTCAGCTCCAGTTCCACACCGTCGAGGCTGAACAGGTACTTGTACTGGGTCAGCAGGGCGTTCTTCGGTTCGGTCAGCACCCGCACCAACTCCTCCACGCCCAGGTCGTGCACGGTGGCGATCACCGGCAGCCGGCCGATGAACTCGGGGATGAGCCCGAACTTGTGCAGGTCCTCCGGGCGCACCGGAGTGGCGAACACGTCCTCGCCCTGGTCCTTGGCGAGGGTGGCGCCGAAGCCCACGTTCTGCGCGCCGGCCTCGCGGCGGCGGCGCTGGCGGACGATCTCCTCGATGCCGGAGAAGGCGCCGGCGGCGATGAACAGGATGTTCGTGGTGTCGATCTCCAGGAATTCCTGGTGGGGGTGCTTGCGGCCGCCCCCCGGCGGCACGGAGGCGGTGGTGCCCTCGATGATCTTCAGCAGGGCCTGCTGCACGCCCTCCCCGGAGACGTCGCGGGTGATCGACGGGTTATCGGCCTTACGGCCGATCTTGTCGATCTCGTCGATGTAGATGATCCCCTTCTCGGCGCGCTTGACGTCGCCGTCGGCAGCTGGATGAGTTTGAGGAGGATGTTCTCCACGTCCTCCCCCACGTAGCCGGCCTCCGTCAGGGCGGTGGCGTCGACGATGGCGAAGGGCACGTCCAGCAGCCGGGCCAGGGTGCGGGCCAGGTGCGTCTTGCCGGTACCGGTGGGGCCCAGCAGCAGGATGTTGGACTTGCCCAACTCCAGCCCGTCCCCCTCGGCGACGGCGCGCTCACGCATCTGCACGCGCTTATAGTGGTTGTACACGGCCACGCTCATAGCGCGCTTGGCGTCCTCCTGGCCGATGACGTACTGGTTGAGGAAGTCGAAGATCTCCTGCGGTTTGGGCAGTTCGAGCGGGACACCGGAGCCGGAGGCGCCCAGTTCCTCATCAATGATCTCGTTGCACAGCTCGATACACTCATCGCAGATGTAGACGCCGGGTCCCGCGATGAGCTTCTTGACCTGCTTCTGACTCTTGCCGCAGAAGGAGCACTTGAGAAGGTCGACGCTCTCAGCGCTGCGTGCCACCTGGATTCCCTCCCGTTTTCGGGTGCGCCCGCCAGCTGCGGACACCGTCCCAGCCTACGGGCAGCAGGCCGCAACGGCTACAGTCAAATGACCGGTGTGTTGACACCAAATCCCTGGGCGAAGACATACCGGCACCCATTCGCCTTCGGGGCGGGCGCTGGTCGCGGCGCCTGTGGTTGGGGCCTCCACGCGCTCAAGCAAAGGTGATCCGCCCGATCAGCTCCACCGGACCGGTCAGCACCAGGGGGGTGGTGTCCGTGAGTGGGGCGGCGCCCACGTGCACGCCCACCTGGCCATCGGGCAGGGTCAGCAGGTAGTCCGCAGGGGCACCGTCCCCGGTCCACTCGTGCAGGGCAACCGCAGCCGCACCGCAGCCTCGGCGCTGGCGCGGGTCTCTCCTACGCCCGGTACCAGCACGCGCACGCGGGCCCGACCGATGGTGGCACCGGTCTGCGGGTCGGTGTGCTCTCCCAGGGGCACCACCAGTTCCAGGGTCGGGGGCGTCTGCGGTGCGGGTGTGTAGGCGATCGTCTCACTCGCCGCGGGGTCGTCAAGCTCGGCGGCGTCCAGTTCCGCCTCCTGCCCGACGGCGACGACGGCGTGCCGCCCGGACAGCTCCAGGCTGAGGGCGGCCCACTCCCCGGCCAGTCCGGGGATGCGCACCGCGGTGTCCCAGCCTCATCTGCCGGGTCCGCGGCCGGCTCGTTCACAGCGGCCAGGCGGGCGGGCCCTGCGTCGACCGCCCACAGCTCGTCCAGACGGGTGACGGTGCGGGCGCCGCCGCGAGTGCCGATAGTGACCGAATCGCCGTCGGCCAGCGGCATCAGCCCCTCAGCGTCCAGGACGGCGGATAACAGGCGGCAGGCGTCGCCATAGGCGGCCGCCGTGCCCGCGGCCGGAGTGCCGTCCGCCAGGTAGTAGTCCAAGAACCATTCGGCCTCGGGCACGGCGGTGCGGAAGGACTCGGTGCCGGGCAGGGCGGCGGTGTGCACCACCCGCACCAGGCCGGCGGCTCCCAGGCCCGTGTGCCGGTCGCAGACTGCGGCGACGTCGGCGGCGGTGAAAGCGGCCTCCCGCTCGGGGTCGACCAACAGCAGCAGGTCGGAGCCGGCGGCGTGGCCCTTGATGAGAGTGCGGCCGACCAGGCCGGGGGCAATGGTCATGGGGTCACCCTATTGCCTAACCCGCTCTGTCACCGCTCGGCCCCGCCGGGGCGATCGGCCGCTTGCACGAGTCGGACGGCCTCGGCGACGACCCGCTCGCGCTCGCCGGACGCCCAGGTGTCCTCGGCGGCAACGACGTCGAGCCAGTGCACCCGCGGGTCTCGGCGGAACCACTTCAGCTGCCGGGAGGCGAGTTTGCGGGTGGCGACGGCGGTGGCGGCAACCGCCTCCGGCGGTGACATGCGGCCTTCGAGCACGGCGATGGCCTGGGCATAGCCAATGGCGCGTGGCGCGGTCGGGCCCTCCCGCAGGCCGGCCTCAAGCAGGCCGGCGGTCTCCTCCAGCAAGCCGGAGGCGAACATGGCCTCGGCGCGCATATCGATGCGTCGGTTCAGCACGGCGCGGTCCCATCGCACGGCCAGGTGCACGGTGGGGACGAGGTCGGCGTAGCGGGGCAGCGAGGCGGAGAACGGCCGG
This sequence comes from Actinomyces ruminis, assembly GCF_002154335.2. Classification (GTDB taxonomy): domain Bacteria; phylum Actinomycetota; class Actinomycetes; order Actinomycetales; family Actinomycetaceae; genus Actinomyces; species Actinomyces ruminis. The sequence continues at coordinate 77,820 of NZ_MTPX02000051.1, read as the reverse complement.
CCGGTGAGTTGCACCACCTCCAGGGCGCGCACAATACGCCGCGTGTTGGCCGGCTCGATGCGTGCGGCGGCGTCGGGATCCACCCGTTGCAGCTCCTGCCACATAGCGGCGGTCCCGTCCGCGCGGGCGCGGGCCTCCAGCGCGGCACGCAGCTCGGGATCGGTGCCGGGGAAGTCCAGGCGTCGGTGACGGCGCGCACATACAGACCGGATCCGCCCACGATGACGGCCCGATTGCCGCGCTCGGCAATGCCCTGCAGGTCGGTGCGGGCGTGCGTCTGATAGGCGGCGACGTTGGCCTCCTGGCGCACGTCCAGCACATCGAGCTGGTGGTGGGGGTAGCCGCGGCGTTCGGCGAGGGAGAGCTTGGCGGTGCCGACATCCATGCCCCGGTAGAGCTGGAAGGCGTCGGCGTTGACCATCTCGGCCGCCCCTCCCAGGGCATCGGCCAGGTCCAGGGCGAGCTCGGATTTGCCGCTGGCGGTGGGGCCGACCACCGCCACCTGCACGGGTGGGGTCTGGGCGTTCACAGTTCGGGCAGCAGGGGTTGGACCCGGCTGAGAGCTGGGTGCAGGCGGATAGGGCGGTGTCCAGGTGCAGGCGCAACTGCGCGTCGGTGACGCCCGGCTCCATCCCCACCAGGTAGGTGGCGCGCACGAGCGGACCGGCGGGGGTGTCCACCAGGGCGACCGTCGGGAAGTACTTGTCGCGGTTCCAGTCGTTGACAGAGGCCGCCAGCTCGTCGCGCTCGCTCTCGGAGGCTGGCTTCTCCCAGTCCCCGGACACCAGCAGCCAGTCGTCGTGTCCCTCGGGTATCTCAATGACGAAGGGGAAGCTGTCCCAGGTGCCCAGCAGGCACACGTGGTCGTCCTCGCGATGGCGGCGCACCCCGTAGCCCATGGGCCCGGTGAGCATGGCTCGATGCGATCCAGCGTCAGCGGGGTGGGCAACTCGCCGTTGTGGTGTCCGAGCGAGGCGGTGCGGGGGGCTTGAGCCGAGCCGGGCGGTGACTCGGAGTGGGCACCGGTATGCTCGGGGTAGTCGATGTCGAAGTCGGACAGGTCCACCGTCCCGGGGTGACTCAGCCGACGGCCGCCCCCACGGTGGGCTGGCCGCACGTCGGTCGGGTTGTCCCGCTCGTGGGGGACGCGTTGGTCCCAAGACTTGCCGAACAGGCGCGCGATAAAGCCGGTCCAATGCCGGCCCGGTCGGCGGCTCATGGCTCCAGCCTTCCGCGGATGGGATCGGGGAAGACATCCTCCGCCTCCCGCATGAGGGCAACGATGAGCCGACAGCCGGTGAAGATGAAGTCCTCCAGCTGCGCGTCCGTCATGCCGGCGGCCAGCGGGTAGGTGACCTCCCCGTGCAGCCGCACCACGCCGCCGTCGGCGATGGTCAGGTAGCCTTGGGGCCAATACGGGTGGCGTTCCAGTCCTCCACCAGGCGCCGCAGTTCGGCCAGGTGCTCGGTGTCGGCGATGCGGTGCCACACGCCGCGCAGCTGCAGGGCACGGTCGCCCTGGAAGATGGCGTGAACGGTGACGTAGCGCCAGGGGATGCCGACGTCGCCCTCATCATCGAGGAAGAAGCGCAGACCCAGGCGGCGCACGCAGTCCATGACCCGGTCGACGTCCACCGGAGCCGGAGCGGCGGGGGCGTCGGCAGCGCTGGCTGGTTCGAACTGCGGCATACCACCAGCGTAACGGGCGACCTGGATGTTTCCCATGTGGCTTCGCGGACGGCTGCGCGGTGCCGACGTATGGCTTTCCGTCACACGTACACGTGTTGGAGGTTTGCGGGTGCCGAGCGCGGGGAAACCGGCTCCTCGCGTTTTCGGGTGTGGTGGGCTGACGAGTGGCGCGCCCATGGTGAAGGCCGCCCGATGACGGCCGGTCGGCGGGCGCGGTGCGCGCGAGTTATCGGCGTGAGCGGGTTGCTTTAGGTCGGGGTTTTGGTTGGTGTGGTGTGGGAGGGGCGGGGTGATTATGGTCTGGCGGGATAATCCGGGTCGGTGCTTGACTCTCGCGGATAGATGTGCGGGCCGTAAGAACACGTTCCCTGTGGGCGGGGCTCCGCTCGATCTGCCAGACCCCGATGAAAGGGGGAAGCCCGGCCACACCACCACTACACGCCCAGCGGCGGATACACACCACCTGACCTGACGAACATCGGCTCGCCGAACCTCGGCCGCCGCGTGGTCTGATGCCGGGCCGCCTGCTCCTGCCTCCCCTCCCGGCCAGACCTGTATCCAGGCCTGCTTCGACTGCGCATCGACGCCGCACCGTCCCGAGTTTGGACCCCTTACGTCGGTTTGGACCGCCCACGTCGGTTTGGACCCCTTACGTCGGTTTGGACCGCCCACGCGGCACACAACGACGGTCCAAACAGGGGACAGCGGTCCAAATAGACTTACGCGGTCCAAACAGGGGCAAGCGGTCCAAACCGGGGAGGCCGGCAGCAGGCATCCCCACGACACGCCGTTCTAAAGCACCACGCTCGCACCGACAACCCGCGCGCGGCATCGTCCTCATCGACCCGAGAACGTCCCCACCGGTCCGACGTCGTCCTCATTGGCCCGACGTCGTCCTGTGTTCGGCGAGAACGCCCTGTTTCGCCCCAAACCCTCGCGAATGTGGAGGGTTTGGGGATGATGAGGACGATCTCGGTAAGCCGGCGCCTGCCGAATACGACCCTATGAACCCGAATACGACCTCCCACACCCGAACACGACCACCACATCACAGCACCGGCCCAGAACCGACACACCCACGCGCACACGAAGAGCCGGGAAACCTCTAAAACGCGTACGTCAGCGACGAATGCGTACCTGAGAGACCAGCGCGTGCCGGCGGCTGGCAAGCTGAGCCCCTGCTTCTCCCACCGCCCTCCTAGTTAGTTGGCGGCGTCAGCGGCCTGCGCGGCGATCGCGTCGACGGCGTCGTTAAACGCCGTGGAGGTCTTGGATGCCCCGGCCAGGGCGGTAACGTGCGCGTCCTCGATGCTGCGGCCGACGACGGCGCCCGCGATCTCCTCCACAAAGCCGGAGATGTAGTCCTTGGAGGTGCCGGTCAGCGCATGGCCGGTGACGGACACGTCGGTGATGTAGCCGCCCTCCAGGGCGAGGGTGACGTCGATGGAGTCCTCCTCCACCACGCCGTCCACGACCCCGTAGGACTCGCTGACGGTGTACTCCCCATCGGCATAGGGGCCGCCGGTCGGGGTGGCGGAGGCGGTGGGAGTGTCATCGGAGCCGACGGTGGCGAGCGCCGTCGGGTTCTGGGTCTGGGCGCGGCCGGCGTACTCGTCCTGCGCGGGGGTCACCTCCCCTCCGCCGCAGCCGGCCAGGCCGGCGGTCGCCAGGACGGCGCCGACGGCGGCCAGGGCACGTCGGGCGGCGTAAGCGGCAGGGGGCGTCGCGGCCGGGATATGCGAACGCCGCCTCATGCCTGTGCCTCCTCACCGCCGGGTGCGAACGCATCGCCTGCCGGGGCGGCCGGCTCGTCCTGTCCGAAGTCGAGCATGTCCTTTTCTCGGCGTCCGGCGCCCGCGGCGTTGAGCTTCTCCCCCACCAGCCGCCCGTGGTTGAGCAGGATCTGGCGTTGCGCACAGGAGGCCACGTGGGCGTCGTGGGTTACCACGATCAGGGTCGTGCCGGCTGCGTGCAGGCGGGCGAAGATGTCCAGGACCAGCTGTTCGTTCGCCTCATCGAGGTTGCCGGTGGGCTCGTCGGCGAGCACGAGCTCGGGGTGGTTGATCAGCGCGCGGGCGATGCACACGCGCTGCTGCTCGCCGCCGGACAGCTGCGAGGGCAGGTGGTGGGCGCGCTCGGCCAGACCCACGTTCTCCAGGGCCGCCAGCGCCTCCTTCTGGTCGGTCATGGAGTGGTAGTACTGGGCGACCATCACGTTCTCGATGGCGGTCAGGTGTGGGATGAGGTGGAACTGCTGGAAGACCAGGCCGATGACGTGCTTGCGGATGTCGGTCAGCTGGGAGGCGTTCATCCGCCCGAGTTCGCGCCCGTCCAGGAGCACGGAGCCGCGGGTGGGGGTGTCCATGCAGCCGATGATGTTCATCAGGGTGGTCTTGCCGGAGCCGGAGGAGCCGACGACGGACAGCCACTGCCCGCGCGGCACCTGAAGGCTGAGGTCGTCGACGGCGTGCAGGTCGCCGTAGATCTTGGACACGTGCCGCAGTTCGAGCAGCAAGTCGGCGGCCCCCGCGTCCGGCTGTGGGTCCTGCGAACCGGTTTCCGTCTCGGCGAGCATGTCGGTCATGTCATTCCTCTCTGAGGACGAGCGCGGGGTCGATGCGCGAGGCGCGGCGCACCGGTGAGTAGGAGGCGACGACGGCGACCAGCGTCGTCAGTGCGACGGAGGCGGCCGCCAGCCACCAGTTGAATCCGATGGGGCGGTCGAATACGCCCAAGCCGACGGCGACGGCCAGCCCGTAGCCGATGGCGGTGCCGACCAGCCCGCCAATCAGCCCCAGTAGGGCCGCCTCGGCGAAGAACTCGGTGGCGATGGAGCGCCCGGAGGCGCCCAGGGCCTTGCGCAGGCCGATTTCGTTGCGGCGTTCGGCGACGACGACGGTCATGGTGGTGGACACCCCCACGAGGGTCAGCCCCAGCACCACGACGGCCACCACCCAGAACAGGGTGTTGAGCATGGTGATGATGCGGGTATCGCCGCTGGAGATCTTAGAGACGGGCTGGGCGGCTAGGCGCCCGGCGGCGTCGGAGTCGGCCACGGCGGCGGCCACCTCGTCCACGCCGACGGCGGAGGTGTCGATCGAGAACTCCACCACGTCGTAGCCGGCGTCGGCGGTGGCGGTCAGGGACTCCAGGGCGGCGGTGGGGACGTAGACGATGTCGTCCTCCTCCCCGCCGGTGTCGACGATGCCGGACACCCGCCACTGGGCCTGTCCCGCGGCGGTCTCGTCGGATTTGGCCGGGTCACCGGTGGCTGCCGCGGTCGCAGTGTCCGGTTCGTCCCCGACCAAGGCGAGGTTGTCACTGGACAGGTATTCGGCGTTGACGGTGGAGCCAGGCTGAGCCCGGCGTTCTCGGCCACGTTGAGCCCGACCAGCACCTGGCCCGTGTCGGGCCAGTCGCCGTCGATCTCCCAGTGTCCGTTGAGGGCGCGCACCGCGTCGACGTCGATGCCGGCAAGCAGGTAGGGGGAACGTTGATGCGAATGGTTTCGTAGCGGTAGGCGGCGGTGGCCAACTGCTCGGCGCTGGTGCCGGTGGCCGCGGCGACGGCGGTATCCACGAGTGCCAGGTCGGTGTCGCTGATGCGCGCCGTCTGCGTCCCGCTGGCATCCGCCGTGGCGGCCACCGCATCGGTGTCTACGGGCACCACGATGAGGTTGGCGCCGAACTGGCGCATCTCGCGCTCATCTGCGCGGGCACGGCCAGGCAGATGGCGGCCAGGCAGAACAAGGTCGCAGCGCCCACTACGGAGGATCCGATCGCGGCCAGCGCACGGGAGCGGCGTCGCAGCATGGCGCCGATGAGCATAGTGACGAACATGCGCCGGTTGGTCATGGGCCGGCCGACGCCGGAGCGAGTAGGCATGTTCCTCCTCACCGCTTGTGCAGGGCGGTCGCGGGCTGGATCCGAAGAATGGTGCGCAGCGAGGAGGCGGTGGCGACCAGTAGCACCAGTGCCACCAGTACCACCACCAGCACGTACACCATGGGCCGCATGGTGATGGTCGAGCCGAAGACCACCTGACCGATCAGCTGGGCGATGCCGGAGCCGGCCAGCGCCCCCACCGCCGTGCCGACCACGCCAATGACGGCGGTCTCGGCCAAGATCAGCCGGTTGATGGAGGCGGAGGAGGCACCCACCGCCTTGAGCAGGGCGAACTCGGCGGTGCGCTCCACCAGGGAGGCGCTGGTCAGGGAGGCGACGGCCAGCACCGCAGCAACCAGGCTGAGGACGGTCATCAGGATCATCAGCGCCTGGGTCTTCTCCAGCACCTTGCCCTCGACGGCGGCCACCTGGCGCACCTGCTTGGCGACCGCGCCGGGCATGACCTCCTCGATCTGGTAGGTGATGGAGGACGCGTAGGCGGTGCAGTACCAGGTCTCCCACTCGGCGGCGGACAGGACGTTGGGGTTGCGGGCCGCCTTGCGCGACAAGTCGTTTTCCGGAGTGGTCAGGGCCTTGACCTCGACCTTGTCGACCTGGCCGACGTGTCCGGTGAGCTCCTGGACCACCGCCAGCGGGGCGTACAGGGATTCGTCGTCGTCATCGCCGGAGGTGTACACCCCGGTGATGGTCAGGACCCGCTCGCCGGTCGTGCCGGACAGGGTGAGCGTGTCGCCCACGCCCACGCCGAGGCGCCGGGCGAGGCTGGAGCCGACGACGGCCTCCTCGGCGTCGTCGGCGGGCCAGGCGCCCTCCAGGGTCCACCAGGAGCGCAGGGTGGTGACCCCGGCGGTGGTGGTCTGGCCTGTGGACAGGTTCAGCTCCTTGTCGAACCAGGTGCCGGTAACGGCCAGGTCCATGGCCCGGCCGGAGGCGGAGGCCACGTCGACGCGACCGGTGAGCTCGGCGGCGAAGTCGACGATGTTGTAGGCCCAGAAAATCGTCTTGATGCCCGGTACCTCGGCCTCGTCGATGAAGGCGGTGGCCTCAGTGGTCTCCTCGGTCTCGTAAAGGCTGGAGACGACCGCGTCGGCCTTGGGCTGGACCACGATGTTGGAGCCGTAGGCGGTCAGCTCGGCGTTCAGCTTGTCACCGACGTCGAGCACGACGCCGAGCATGGCCACGGAGATGGAGGCGCACAGTGCCACGGTCAGGCCGATCAGGGAACGGCGCCACAGTTGGCGGGTGAAGGAGCGGTGCAGCAGGCGGGCGAAGAACACGTCAGGCGAACACCTCCGCGCTGTCCTCCAGGGCGCTTAGGGGCACGCTGACGGCGCCGTCGGCCACCGCGAATTCAATGGGGATGGGGTTGCAGCCGCCCTTGAAGCCGATGGTGGCCGGGTTGATGGCCACGTCGCAGCGCTTGCAGATGATCTTGCCGTCGCTCTCGTAATAGCCGGCCGGTCCGCAGGATTCGCAGGCGTCCAGCCCCACCCCGTAGGCACCGCCGTTCTTCAGGATCATGATGAAGCGCACCTCGGTGCCGTCGGTGGTCTCGTAGGCGAAGCGGTGCAGGTGGCCGTCGGCCAGGAGGGCTGCGGACACGACGGCGGCGTCATGGGAGCGCTCGTAGGGCTCGGGTTCGGACAGGGTGGGTACCTCGTTGACCTTGGCGACGGCGATGGTCCGGGTGACCACCAGCGCGGCGAAGCCGAGCCCCGAGGCCAGCACCCAGCGGCGCGAACGGCGCCGCTCGGCGCGCAGGGCACGGGTGCGTGCCGGGTTGGCCTGCACCGGGGTACGGCCGACCGCGCGGACCAGCGCGAAGCCCATGGGCACCAGCCAGACGGCGGCGGCCGTCAGCAGAATGATCCCATTCGCGTTGTTGGTGGCCCAGGTCATGACCCGAAAGGCGGACCCGCTCAGGCGGATCCGGTGGGCGGACTGCAGCACCCGCGCCAGCTCCACCAGGTGCATCGCCCCGAACACGACCGCGAATGCCAGCAGGGTCACGCGGGTGGGGCGCACCGGGGCCCGGCGGGCCGTGCGGTAGTAGACGAAGGCGAGCAGGGCCACGGCCCCCCAACCGCCGAAAAAGCCGAGCACGCGCAGCAGCATTTCGGAGGACAGCACCTCCTCCCCCGGCTCAATGAAGGCGGTCAGCCCCAGCACCACGTTGGGGACGGCGCGGAAGAACGCCAGGGCTATCGCCAGGCAGGCGGTCACTTGGGCGACCGCGCCCAACCGCCCATCCGCACGCCAGGTGGGGCGGCGCACCAGCAGGGCAAGTACCACGATCAGGGCCGCATCGACCGCCACGCAGGCGATGAGGGTCGGGATGTTGACGATGGTGCGCCGGTCGATCACGGAGGTGGCCCGCAGGACGGCGAAGACGAGGGCACCGGCGGTACCGGTCAGGGCGGAGGCGAGGCGCCAGCGGCTGGCGCGCGGCCACCCCTCCACAGATGCGGGTGTCAGCACTACCGCCAGGGCGGCGTACAGCAGGAAGGGCAGGGTGGCTCCTCCAACAACGGAAACAAAGCGCTCCAACACTCCGCAGATGCTCCTCTCGATACCGGTTGGCTGTGTCTATTCGCCCGCGCCTGCGGGCCGCGCGACGGCGGCGCCGTCACCGCTGGCTCACCACTCCATGGGGGTGTAGTCCCAGTCCCAGGTGAGCTCGATGGGCTCGGTCCAGAAGCGGCCCTTGACGCCGGTGTCGGGGTCGGTGTGCAGCACCCAGCCGTTTTCCTCCGGGCTGTGGATGGTGATGGTGACGGTGTACTGGCCGGCGTCCGGCAAGGCGATGTTGCCGCCGTAGTGGGGGCCGTCGGAGGCGTTCATCTGCATGAAGGTGCCCTCCACGGCCTCGCCGGAGCCGTCGGCGGGGGCGATGGAGTAGTCCACGGTCAGGCCAGGCACGAAGTCGCCGGCACCGTAGCCCAGGGTGTTGTCTCCCAGGGCGCTGATGTCGGCCTCCAGGTGCAGGTCCGCCTGCGAGGCAGGCAGTCCGGCGGCGCCGGCGGGTTCCATATCCACCGGCTGAAAGTAGACCAGGTTGACGTTGATCTGCCCCTCGGCCTCCTGGTCCTTCTGGGACTCGTTGACGTCGAATTCCTCGAACCCGGCCTCGTTTCCGGCGTCCGAGGCCGCTTCGGTGGCTGTGTCTGTGGAGGTGTCGGCGGCATCGTTGGAGGAGGAGCAGGCGGCCAGGCCGAGGGTCCCGGCCAGGACGAGTGCACCCGTGGCACTAACGAGCTTGAGGGATCGCATGGGGTTGTCTTCCTTTGCGGTTGGTGGGTTTCTTATTCGGTTGCCCCGGACTTCGCGGCCGCGGCGTCGGTGTCCGTCTGCGCGGCCCGGGCGGCGTCGACCCGGCGGTGGCGCAGCACGGACACGGCGGATAGGACGACGACGAGCGCGGCCATGAAGGCCTGGAACAGGAGGGTCTCCCGGTAGGGGTACAGGCCCAGGTAGTCGTACGTGGGCCACCCCTCGACGTAGGTCGCCGGGATGATGTCGCCCTCGATGAGGGCGTGGGCGCCGCCGCCGGCGAAGATCACGACGAGGACGGCCATGAGGAAACTCGTAATGGCGAAGAAGGGCCGCAGCGGAATCCTCACACTGGTGAAGCGGATGAGTAGGAAGATGAGTACGAGTACCACCGCCCCGGCGGCGAAGCCCTGCCAGATGCTGGCCGAGCCGGAGGGATCCATGGTGAACAGCGCCTCATAGAACATGACGGTTTCGGCGCCCTCGCGGAAGACCGCCAGGAATGACAGGGAGGCCAGCGCCCAGAAGCCGCCGTCGGAGATGGAGGCCTCGGTCTTGTCCTTGATGTAGCGGTTCCAGGAGGCCACCGAGGACTTCGACAGCATCCAGTTGCTGGTGAACAGCAGCATGACCATAGCGATCAGCGCCACCGCGCCCTCGAGGATCTCCTGGTGGGCGGAGGCGGAGTCGTACAGCCAGGCGAACAGCAATGCCACCACGCCGGAGCCGGCCAGTCCCAGGGCGAGGCCCGCATAGATGTACTTCACGCGGTCCCGCATCCCGGCCTTGAGCAGGTAGGCGATGACGGCGGCAACCACCAGGATCGCCTCCAGGCCCTCGCGCAACAGGATCAGGAAGGCCTGTCCGAAGGAGCCCGTGAGGAAGGCCTTTAAGGGGCTGATGTTCTCGGCGGCCCCGCCGTCGAGCGTGGCGGCGTCCTCGGTCAGGTAGGTCTTGAGGGTCTCGGCGTCGGCGGTGATGTCCGCGATGTCGTCACCGCCCACCATGGCCTTGCGCACGACCTTGAACTGGTTCTCCACCTCGGAGACGCGGTCGCCGGAGATGGCGGACATGACGGTCTTCTCAAAGCCGAGCTTCTCGTAGTAGCCGTAGTACGCGCTGTTGACGTCGGCGGCGCCGCCCTCCCGGTCGCCGGCGGCGGCCTTGTCCACGCCGGAGTCGATCAGCGCGTTCATCTCGGCGGCGACCTCGGACCAGGTGCGCTCACCACGGCCCTCGTTGATCCGGGTCTTGTTGGCCTGGAGTTCGGCCCGCTGGGTGGCGATGGTGGCGCCTGGTCGGCGGCATAGGTGCGGGGGTCGGCCAGACTGTCCAACTCATCAAGTTGGGCCGCAGTATCAGCCAGGGAGTCGGACAGCTCCGTGACGCCGGCGCTGATAGTTTCCGCGTTGCCGGCGGCGTAGGCGGCCTGGCGCAGGTCGGTGAAGGCCTGCCGCTGCTCGGAGGCGGTTTCCGCACCGAGGTTGTCGGTGGTGACGACTTGCAGATTGGAGGCGACGTAGCCGGAGTTATAGGCGCGCTGGAAGGCGGCAGCGGCCCCGGCGGTGTCGCCAGAGCCGTAAGACTCGGCGGCGGCGTCTAGCTCGGTGGTGATGGCCTCGACGACGGCGCCCCAGGAGTCGTAGTCCGTATCGGACTCGGCCGCGCGCGCCGTCGACCACAGCCCGGAAACCAACCCGGTCAGCAGCAGCAGTACCGCGCCCAGTACGACGGCGCCCCGGGCGGATGGGGGCGCAAGGCGGTCCTGGAGCGGAGCGTGGGCCATGGGGCGGCTTCCTTCATATGCCGAGTAAGGTAGCCAGGCCTTCCATAGTGTAGGTGAGCCTGACCTGCATAGGAAAGAGTAGGCTTACGTAATTAGATCCGTCAAAGCCGGCGGCAGTCCTGATTCATCGACCGCATCGATCCCGGGAGGGTGATGAGAGCTTCGCAGGCCCCGGGCGGGCTCAGGCACGCCTGGCAGTTAGAGGCCACCGGCTGCCCGTGGGCGGTCCACACCCGCTCCCCCGTGCCCAGCGCGCTGCGCCGGCAGCTCCTGGCGCGCATCGACGCCTTCGAGGACACCTGGTCCCGCTTCCGCCCCGAGTCGCTGGTGCGACGGGCCGCCGCAGGGCGGCTCGCGCGGGAGCCCGACGGCACAATCGCGCTCCCACTGCCGCCCGGCTCGGCAACGCTGTTGGACTTGTACGACCGTCTGCATGCCGCCACGGACGGGCGCATAGACCCGCTGGCCGGTGCGGATCTGGTGGCGCTCGGCTACGACGCCGCCTACAGCTTCGTGGTGCGCGACGGCGCCGCCCAGCGCCTGGGCGCGGTGCATGGGCGCCCCACCTGGGCTGCCTGCGCCCGTCACGACGACGACCAGCTGGTGCTGCGCGAGCCGGCACTGGTCGACGTCGGCGCCGCCGGCAAGGGGTTCCTCGCCGACCTGCTAGCCGCCTGGCTGCGCGAAGCCGAGTACGAGGAGTACCTGATCGACGCCGCCGGCGACCTGCTAGTGCGCTGCGATCAGCCGGTGCGCATCGGCCTGGAGCGGCCCGGGGGCCGCGGCGGTGACGGCGCGGTGGTCGGCATCGTCGAGCTGGCCGCGGGGGCGGTGTGCGCCTCGGGCGTCTCCCACCGCGCCTGGGGACCGGGCCTGCACCACATTCTTGATGCACACACGGGTCTGCCCGTGGCGGGGGCGAACGCCGTCGTCGCGGCTTGGGCGGTTGCCGACACCTGCGCCCAAGCCGACGGGCTGGCCACGGCGCTGTTCGTGGCCGACCCCGCGTCTCTGGCCGCAGCTCGCTTCGCCTACGACTTCGCCCTGCTGCGCGCCGACGGCTCCGCGGCCGTCTCCCGCACCTGGCGCGACCTGCCCGCCGAGCTCTTCACCGCCCCTCGCCGAGATCGGTAGACGTTACGCGCTGCAAGTCAGGAGCCGACGCGAATGGTCGGCATGCCGATGGCCACCGGTGCCGCATCCGGCTCGGGCGCAGCATGCGCCTCGCGGCGGCGGCGCTCCCAGGCGTCCCCGGCACGAGTGCGCCGCACCGCGAACAGGGCGGGGCCGTCGTCCAGCCACATGCGGTCCCCGACGCTTAGCCCCGCACTATCCACGCGCGCCCCGCCGGCCCCGGCGCCGCAGCGGGCGGAGTCGGCGATCAGGTTGTGGGGGGCGCCGTGCGTGACGCGGACGGTGAGCATGTCCCCGGGCCGCGGCGCACCACCGGCGTAGTCGTCTGCCGCCAGACCGGTCGGCAGAGCGGCGTGCACCAGCCGGTTGTCGGCGGCGCGCCCGGAGATGCGCGCCGTGGCCTGGTCGCGCCGCCCCTCCCCCTCGGCCACAAGGATCTCGACGACGCGTCCTTCCTGACCTTCGTTCTCCTCCTGGGTGATGCGCCGCACGAGCTCATCCAGGCGGGCGTAGCGCTCCTTGACCACTTCGGTGGGCACCTGGTCGGGCATGCCCGCGGCCGGGGTGCCTGGGCGCGGGGAGAACTCGAAGGTGAAGGCGGAGGCGAAGCGGGCCTGCTCCACGACGTCGAGGGTGGCCTGGAAGTCCGCCTCGGTCTCCCCGGGGAAGCCGACGATCAGGTCGGTGGTGATGGCCGCGTCGGGTATCCGCTCGCGCACGCGCTCCAGGATGTCGAGGAACCGCTTGGTGCGGTAGGAGCGGCGCATGGCCCGCAGGATCCGGTCCGAGCCGGACTGCAGCGGCATGTGCAGGCTGGGCATGACGGCCGGGGTTTCGGCCATGGCGTCGATGACGTCGTCGGTGAAGGCCGCCGGGTGCGGGCTGGTGAAGCGTACCCGCTCGATGCCCTCCACATTCCCGGCCGCGCGCAGCAGGCCGGCGAAGGCGCCGCGCTCGCCGAAGCCGACGCCGTAGGAGTTGACGTTCTGTCCCAGCAGGGTGACCTCGATGGCCCCCTGGGCGGCCACGGCCTGGATCTCGGCCAGGATGTCCCCGGGGCGCCGGTCGCGCTGCTTGCCGCGCAGGGAGGGCACGATGCAGAAGGTGCAGGTGTTGTTACAGCCCACCGCGATGGACACCCAGGCGGCGTAGGGGGATTCGCGCCGGGTGGGCAGGGTGGAGGGGAAGACCTTCAGGGACTCCTCGATCTCGACGGCGGCCTCGCGGTTGTGACGGGCGCGCTCCAGGAGGGCGGGCAGCACGTCGATGTTGTGGGTGCCGAAGACGACGTCGACCCACGGGGCCCGCTCCACGATCCCCTCCCCCATCTGCTGGGCCAGGCAGCCGGCCACGGCGATCTGCATGCCGGGGCGCTCCCGCTTGACGGCGGCGAGCTGGCCGAGGTTGCCGAACAGGCGGGTGGCGGCGTTCTCCCGCACGGAGCAGGTGTTGATGATCACCACGTCGGCGCCACCGTCGCCGGCGGCGGTGGCGCGCGCGGCCGCCTCGGGCACATCTTCGGCGCGGCGGTATCCGGCTTGTTCCAACAGGCCGGCCATGTGCTCGGAGTCGTGGACGTTCATCTGGCAGCCGAGCGTGCGCACGTGGTAGGTGCGCAGGGTGGTGCCGTCGGCGTGGGCGGCGGCTACGGGAGCATCAAGCATGGTCATCGAGCGCAGTCTAGGAGCCGCCGCGCCGCCGACAGAACCCGGTCGGCCAGAGTCTCACACCGCGCCTCGGCCGTGAGATTTGTAACACCAGCGCCCAGCGTCTGTTACAGGCCCGAAACACGGCCGGACCATTCCCGACACGGTCACGGTATGTCATGAGGCCATGAGTACCACTCCGTCGCCCGCGCCCGACCGCTCTGCAGACGCCGCCAGCCCCGCCGACGCGCTCATCATGGATGCCGCGCGGAGGGCCGACGGCAGCGACGACGTGCTCGTGGAACTGGTCGGCGTCAACAAGCACTTCGGCGACCTGCACGTGCTCAAGGACATCAACCTGGCCGTCAAGCGGCAGGAGGTCGTGGTGGTGCTCGGCCCCTCCGGCTCGGGCAAGTCGACCCTGTGCCGCACCATCAACCGGCTGGAGTCGATCGACACCGGCACGATTCGCATCGACGGGCAAGAGCTGCCGCAGGAGGGCAAGGAGCTCGCCCGGCTGCGCGCCGAGGTGGGCATGGTCTTCCAGTCCTTCAACCTGTTCGCCAACAAGACGATCCTGGACAACATCACGCTCGGCCCGATCAAGGTGCGCGGCGTATCCAAGCAGGACGCCGAGGCGGAGGCGCACCGGCTGCTCCAGCGCGTGGGCGTGGACTCCCAGGCCGCCAAGTTCCCGGCCCAGCTATCGGGCGGGCAACAGCAGCGCGTCGCCATTGCCCGCGCCCTGGCGATGCGGCCCAAGGTGATGCTCTTCGACGAGCCCACCTCCGCCCTGGACCCGGAGATGGTCAAGGAGGTGCTCGACGTCATGGCGGAGCTGGCCGCGGAGGGCATGACCATGATCATCGTCACCCACGAAATGGGCTTCGCCCGCCAGGCCGCCGACCGAGTGGTCTTCATGGCCGACGGCGCCATCGTCGAAGAGGCCACGCCGGACGAGTTTTTCACCAGCCCGCGCACGGACCGCGCCCAGGACTTCCTGTCCAAACTGATCACACACTGACGTCGAATGCCCGCTTCAACCACTTGCACCACCCACCGCTAGGAGGTCGGCATGCTCTACCGCAATCACCTACGCCGCCGCCTGCGCGGCGTGCCTGCCCACCCCCGGCTGGCGCGCCGCGCCCGGGCCCTGCTCGCCGTCCTCCTGGGTCTGGCCCTGAGCACCGCGGGCCTGGCCGCCTGCTCCGGCGGGGGTTCCGGCGCCTCCGGGCACACCATCCGCATCGGCATCAAGTTCGATCAGCCCGGCATGGGGCTGAAGGACGGCTCGCGCTACACCGGCTTCGACGTCGACATGGGGCGCGCCATCGCGGCCAAACTGGGCTACCAGGAGGACGAGATCGTGTGGGTGGAGGCCGTTTCCGCTCAGCGGGAGACCATGCTGCAAAACGGGCAGGTGGACATGGTCATCGGCACCTACTCGATCACCGACGCGCGCCGGGAGAAGATCACCTTCGCCGGCCCCTACTTCATCGCCGGTCAGGACCTGCTGGTGCGCACCGACTCGGACATCTCCGGCCCCGACGACATGGACGGCCACATCCTGTGCTCGGTGGAGGCTCCACCTCCGCCCAGACGATCCGCGACGACTACTCCGCGGGCACCCTGCAGCTGTTCCCCGTACGCTCCTACTCCCAGTGCGTGGAGTTTTTGGCCGCCGGCACCGTCGACGCCGTGACCACCGACAACATCATCCTGGCCGGCTTCGCCGCCCAAGACAATTACGCGGGCAAGGTACAGGTGGTCGGCAATGCCTTCTCCGAGGAGCACTACGGCGTCGGGCTGCCCCAGGGGGACTCCGACCGCTGCCTGGCCGTGAACCGGGCCATCACCGAGATCATCGACGAGGGCACCTGGAGCCGGCTGCTGCAGGACAACGTGGGCACCGCCTTCGACCCCGACGCCGCCCTCAACCCGCCGACGGTCGACGACTCGCTGTGTCAGTAGGCGACCCGGAATCGGAAGGAAGGAAAGGAAGAGCCATTGGGTGAACTTCTGTCCCAGTACGACGTCCTCGGCGCGTTCCTCGTCAATATCGAACTGACCATCTTCTCGGCGATCGGCGCCGCCCTGCTCGGCACCATCCTGATGATCATGCGCGTGTGCCCCATGGGTTCGCTGCGCGGATTCGCGGCGGCCTTCACCAACATCGTCATGAACATCCCGCTGACGCTGATCATCCTGGCCTGCTCGCTCGGGGTGTACGGCCAGCTGGGCATCGTCGTCTCGGGCCGCTGGGGCGACCAATGGTTGGCGCGCAACTCCTTCTGGCTGACGGTTATCGGCCTGAGCGTGTACACCGCTACCTTCGTGTGCGAGGCGCTGCGCTCGGGCCTGAACACCGTCCCGCCCGGGCAGGCCGAGGCCGCCCGCGCGATCGGGCTGGGCTTCGGGCAGACCATGGGCGCGATCGTCCTGCCCCAGACCCTGCGCGGGGCGGTGGCGCCGCTGGGCAACACCCTGATCGCCCTGGCGAAGAACACCACGGTCGCCTCGGCCGCCGGCGTCTCCCAGGCCGCCTCGGTCATGTCCGACATGTTCGAGTTCTCCCCGCAGCATCTGCTGGCGATCTTCGCCGTCTTCGCGATCGGCTGGACCATCATCGTCCTCCCGATCGGGCTGCTCACAACCTCTCTGTCCCGGAAACTGGCGGTGGCACGATGAATGACCAGTCCCTCCTGTTCGACCTGCCCGGCCCCCGGGCGCGGCGCCGCGAGCGCATCGGCAACGTCATCGGCGTCGTCGTCCTGGTGGCTCTGGGCGTGTGGGTGATCGCCGCCCTGGCCGCCAAGGACCAGTTCACGGCCGCCCGCTGGGCACCCTTCCTGACCGCCTCCGCCTGGACCGACTACCTGCTGCCCGGATTGTGGGCGACGCTGCGCGCCGCCGCCGTCGCGCTGGTGGCCGCCTTCATCTTCGGTGTGGTCTTCGGGCTGGGGCGGCTGGCCGACGCCCGCCCGGTGCGCTGGATCAGCACGCTGGTGGTGGAGTTCTTCCGGGCGGTGCCGGTGCTGGTGCTGATGCTGTTCTTCTACTTCATGTTCTCCCAGCTCTCCTTCGTGCCGTCCACCTCGGCCGCGTTCTGGGGCGTGGTGACGGCGCTGACCCTGTACAACGGCTCGGTCGTCGCCGAACTGGTCCGCTCCGGCATCCACTCCCTGCCCTCCGGCCAACGCGAGGCGGCCCTGGCGATCGGGCTGACCCCGTCCCGCTCACGCCGACTCATCGAACTGCCGCAGGCACTGTTGGCGATGATGCCGGCCATGATCAGTCAGCTGATCGTGGCCCTGAAGGACACGGCGCTGGGGTACATCATCACCTACTCCGAGCTGTTGGCCGCGGGCAGCCTGTTGGGCAGCGCCAAGGCGAACCTGATCCCGTCGCTGATCGTGACGGCCATCATCTTCGTGGCGCTCAACTTCGGCATGTCCTGGGCGGCGCAGCGCCTGGCGGACCGGCTCTCCCGCCGCACCAGCGAGCAGATGAGCACGGTCACCGGCATTGCCACCGCGGCGGATGTGGCCGATCTCCCCGCCCCGGCGTAGGCCCCGGCGGAATGTCCGAATTCGGCACGAACCGTGTGGGCCGCGTCAGCAGCTGCGAACAAAACGTTGAAATCATGCGGCTGCCGTATCGGCTCACGTGGGCATCGGCGGTGTTTCTGCCGGATTTGGACATTCCTGACCGCGGACTCAAACGGATTGTCGGGCTGAGCCAGATCCGTTAGCGCGCTGCTGGGCCAGCCGGGCGTCGTGCTCCGCGGCGGCCGCGAAGGCGGCGCCGGGCGCGGCCACCGAGCCGAAGCTGGCCAGGTCGCGAAGAAAGACGGCGGCGGCCAGCCAGTCCATCATGATGCGCACCTTCCGGTTCAGGGTGGGCATGGCGTACACGTGGTAGCCGCGGTGCGCGGTCCAGGCCGGCAGACCGCGCAGGTTGTGCCCCAGGATGTGCGCCACCCCCTTGCCGATGCCCAGGGAGGCGACGGTCCCGAGGTTCTCGTGTCGGTAGCTGGTCAGCTCCACCGGCGCGTCGGGACCGGCCGCGAGGGTGGCGGCCAGGTTGTCGGCCAGCACCTTCGCCTGGCGGACGGCGTGCTGAGCGGTGGGGGCGCAGGTGGCGGTCGGGTCCTGGCTGGTCAGGTCTGGCACCGCCGCGCAGTCCCCGGCGGCCCAGGCACCGTCCACGACGGCTCCGTCACGGGCCACCTGCAGGGTGGGCAGGGCGGTGACGCGCCCGCGGCCCTCGATGGGCAGGTCGGAGTCGGCCAGCACCGGGGCGGCCTTGACGCCGGCGGTCCACACGATGGTGTCGGCGTCGAACTCGGTGCCGTCGGACAGGACCACGTGCCCGTCCACGCAGGAGGTCAAGAAGGTGGACAGGCGCACGTCGATGTCGCGCTCGCGCAACTGCTGCAGGCCGTAGCCGGACAGCTCCTCGGTCAGCTCCGGCAGGATGCGGCGGGTGCCCTCAACCAGGACGAAGTGCACGTCGCTCTGCTCGACGCTGGGAATCTTGGCGACGGCGGCCCGGGCCATGTCCTCCAGCTCGGCGATCGCCTCCACGCCGGCGAAGCCGCCGCCCACGAATACGAAGGTCAGTAGCCGCCGACGGCGGTCATGGTCCCAGGTGGAGGCAGCCTCCTCGATGTTGGACAGCACGCGGTTGCGCAGGGCCAGGGCCTCCTCCACCTGCTTGAAGCCGAGTGCCTGCTCGGCCAAGCCGGGAATCGGCAGGGTGCGGGCCTCGGCGCCCAGGGCCAGCACCAGGTGGTCGTAGGTGAGCTGGTAGGGCTCGGGGACACGCGCGTGGATTCGGGGGTCGGGGGCGTGATGGTGATGGTGCGGTGGGCGTGGTCGATGCCGGTGACCGCACCGGTCAGGATGGTGATGCCGTCCAGCCCCCGCCGGTGGGAGGCGACGACGTGCCGCGGCTGGATGGAGCCGGCCGCGACCTCCGGCAGGAAGGGCTGGTAGGTCATGTACGGGCGCGGGTCGATGACCGCGATCTCGACCTCGTTGGTGTTCAGCCGCCGGCGCAGTGCCCGCGCAGCGGTGAAGCCGACATAACCGCCGCCGGCGATGACGACGCGCGGCGGCCGACGACGCCCCTGATCGACGGCGACGGCAGGGACGTGTCGGCGCTGCGGAGTGATGGCCAGGGCGGCCGCGGTGATTGCCGCGGTGAGGCCGGCGGCGCCGAGGGTGATGGCAACGGTACGTCTCATACCGCAAATGTAAGGGTTGCCTCACTTAATTGAAAAACCGCATGTCCACTTGCGGGCCCCAACGTCGAGGCGCTGGGGCTGGCGGTGACTGCCCTCAGCGTCAAGGCCTACTCCTCGGCCAGCGCCTGCTCGACGGCGCGCGCGGCCACGCCGGCGGAGTAGCCCTTGCGCCCCAACGCGGCCAGGGCGCGACGTCGACGCACGGCAGGCTCGAGCCCACGGCTGACGGCCAGTCGTTTGCGCGCCAACACCAGGGCGGCGCAGGCCTCGTCCTCGCCATCGATCTGCTCCAGGGCGGCGCGAATGTGCGCCTCCCCCACCCCCTTGCGACGCAGCTCGTCCGCAATGGCGCGCCGGGCCGCTCCCTTCTCCGCGAAGCGGGTGCGCGCCAGGCGGGCGGCATAGGCGGCGTCGTCGATCACGCCGACCGCCTCCAGCGGTCCAGCACCTCCTGGGCGACGGCGGGGTCGACCTCCTTGCGCTCCAGCAGCCGGGCGAGGGCGGCGCGCGGGGCGGCGGAGCGGTCGAGGCGGCGCAGGACGATGTCCCTGGCCGCCTCGACCTGCTCGGTGTGAGCGTCCGGGGTGAGCCAGGGCATCAGAAACCGCCGGCGTCCTCACCGAACATGGGGTCGGCCTCTTCGGCCGCGGCCGCCTTCGACTTGCGGGCGCCGGACTTCGCAGCGGTGCCCTTCGCGGTGGTCTTCGCCCCGGCCGGAGCGGTTGCGGCGGCCTTCTCCGCGGCCTCCTGCGCGGCGGCCTCGCGGGCCTGCCGGCCGGGCTCCCCGATGCCGAGAGTGGCCAGGATCTTGTGCTCGATCTCATCGGCCAACTCGGGATTGTCCTTCAGGAAGGAGCGGGCGTTCTCCTTGCCCTGGCCCAGCTGGTCGGTGCCGTAGGTGAACCAGGCGCCGGACTTGCGCACGATGCCGTTCTCCACGCCCAGGTCGATAATGCCTCCCTCGCGGGAGATGCCCTGGCCGTAGAGGATGTCGAACTCGGCCTGCTTGAAGGGCGGGGCCATCTTGTTCTTGACGATCTTGGCACGGGTGCGGTTGCCAACCGGCTGGTCGCCGTCCTTGAGGGTCTGGATGCGGCGCACGTCGATGCGCACGGAGGCGTAGAACTTCAGGGCCTTACCGCCGGTGGTGGTCTCGGGGTTGCCGAAGAAGACGCCGATCTTCTCGCGCAGCTGGTTGATGAAGATGGCGGTGGTGCCGGTGGAGGACAGAGCTCCGGTGATCTTGCGCAGCGCCTGGCTCATCAGCCGCGCCTGCAGGCCGACGTGGGAGTCGCCCATCTCCCCCTCAATCTCGGCCTTGGGCACGAGCGCGGCGACGGAGTCGATGACGATGATGTCCAGCCCGCCGGAGCGGATCAGCATGTCCGCGATCTCCAGGGCCTGTTCGCCGGTATCGGGCTGGGAGACCAGCAGGTTGTCGGTGTCCACGCCCAGCGCCTTGGCGTACACCGGGTCCAGGGCGTGTTCGGCATCGATGAAGGCGGCGTTGCCGCCGGCCTTCTGGGCGCTGGCGACGGCATGCAGCGCCACCGTGGTCTTACCGGAGGATTCGGGACCGTAGATCTCCACGATGCGGCCGCGGGGCAGGCCGCCAATGCCCAGGCGACGTCGAGCGCGACGGAGCCGGTGGGGATCACGGAGACGGGCGGGCGGACGTCGTCGCCGAGCCGCATGACCGAGCCCTTGCCGAAGGACTTGTCGATCTGGGCCAGGGCGGTGGCCAGCGCCTTGGAGCGGTCCTGTGTCTGAGTTGCGGTGGGCATTGCTATTCCTCTGTTCTGGTGCGGCTCGCCGCCGCGGCGGATACGGCTGGTCCTGGTTGCGGGTGCCCCTCGCCGGGGCTCGCGAACGACGTTATGCCGGACCACCGACATGTATCAGCGCCCCTCCGCGACCGCTGTGGCCGCGGGGTGCGCGAACGTCGCCTGTGGACCACAGTAGGCGAACAGTTGTTCGAATGCGAGTGGCACTCACCGCGTGTCGTGGCGGCGCTGACGCGCATCGTCGCGGAATACCCAGCGGTCCGCTTCGCTGCGGTCGGTGTCGTCGCACAGGGCGTGCCAGACATCACGCGGCGGCACACCCGCGTCGAGCGCCTGCACGCTGGTGCGGCCAATGTCGGAGAGCACCAGGTCCTGCGCCAGCGAGCGCCCGTAGGCGGAGCCGAACACGGTGTCGACGGCGCGCCAGAACTCTGAGTGTTTCATGCGGCTCCTTGAAGCGGTTGAGGCGGCCTGACGCCGCCGGGATGGCCGTGGGTCGGCAGCAAGGTGCGCCGGCGGGCGCAGGCGGCTTGGGCAGTATGGCGCACGGCCGTGCGCCGGACGCAATCGTGCCCGGGAGCGGTCGCAGCAGCGACCCACAACCGGGCACGATGTGAAGACGTGGGCGTCCGCCGCCGGGGCGGGTTCAGCGCAGCGTCAGACCCTGCTGGCGGACCAGCTCGTCGGGGACGGTGTCGGGCACGGCCACGCCCTCGGCGACGGCAATGCGGTCGGAGACCTCACGCAGCACCGCGGAGAGAGGGGCGTCGAGGGCCTGGCAGATCGAGGCCAGCAGTTCGGAGGAGGCTTCCTTCTGACCGCGTTCGACCTCGGAGAGATAGCCGAGTGAGACGCGGGCCTGGCTGGAGACCTCGCGCAGGGTGCGGCCCTGGTGCTGGCGCACCGAGCGCAGTACCTCGCCGATCTCGCGGCGCAGAAGGATGTTCTCGTGCTTGTTCGTCGCGTTTTCCGCAACGGTGCCGTGCCCCGCCGCGGAGGCTTGCCGCATCGGTGCGCGGCCCGCCGGGCGCGCGGGACGGGTGGTGCGGGGGTGAGTCACGTTGTTCATCGTGTGGCACAACCATTCGTGTGGCAGTTTCATTCCCGCCTCCGGTGGGTACTCCCCCGGCGGCGTTGAGATGATCCTTCCGGAGAAGTCTGGAAGAAGCCTGGGGACCGCATTGGTGTCACCCAAGTTGTCCGGCCACCGGGTTGCTCAATCTACCCGACGGCGTCCCCGCCGGGCTGCGGAGCGGTCTCGAGCAGCGCGCCGGCCAGGGCCAGCACCGCGGTGGTGGCGCCGTCGCGCACCGCCTCCCGGCCGCCGGACAGGTGCAGTTCGCGCGTGAGCGTCCCCCAGGGCGAGGCGACGGCCACATGCACGGTGCCGGCCGGGTGGCCGTCGGCCGCACCCGGCCCGGCCACCCCGGTGGTGGCCAGGCCCAGGTCGGTGCCCATGAGCCGGGCAACGCCCGTGGCCATCTGCTTGGCCACCTCGCCGTCGACCGGCCCGGTTGCGGCCAGGCGCGCGGCATCCACGCCCAAGACCTGCTCCTTGATGCGGGTGGCGTAGGCGACGACGGCACCGACGACAACGGCGGACGCCCCGGGCACGCTCACCAGCGTGGAGGCGACCTCGCCGCCGGTCAGCGACTCGGCGACCGCCAGCGTCAGCCCCCGCTCCTCCGCCTTGGCCAGCAGGAAGCGCGCCGCCTCCACCAGAGTGCCGTGGCCGCCGTCGGGAGCGGGCATACCGGACGGGTTCTGCTCCGCGGGAGTGGCGCTCATACGGTCTCCTCCCCACGGGCGATGCGGCGGGCCTGAAGCACGTAGTCCACGCCGGTGACCACGGTGACCACCAGGGCGGCACCGATGGCGGCGTAGGCAATGGCCGTCAACACCTCGGCGAACAGCTCCGGCAGGAACATCGTCCAGGGCACGAGCAGACCGATGATGCCGATCATCTGCAGCGTGGTTTTGAGCTTGCCGCCGCGCGAGGCGGCCATGACGGCGCGGCGCAGCATCACGAAACGCATGACGGTGATGCCCAGCTCGCGCACGACGATGACGATCGTCACCCACCACCACAGGCGTCCAGCCACGGACAGCAGAATGAAGGCCGACAGAGTCAACGCCTTATCGGCGATGGGGTCGGCGATCTTCCCGAAGCTGGTGATCAGTCCCCGGGAACGGGCCAGCTGACCGTCCAGCTTGTCCGTTATCGCCGCCACGACGAACACGATGGTGGCCGCCAGCCGCATGCCGTGGCCGGGCTGGAGCATGAGCCAAATGAAGACGGGTACCAGGATCAGCCGCAGCACCGTCAACACGTTGGCGATGTTCAGCAGTGGGGGTGCGCTCGCGCCCCGGGTGGCGCCCGGCTCGGTGGCTGTGGTGTTCATCGCTCCCAGCCTAGATGATCACACCCGCGCACTTCACCAGGAGGCACCGCGGCCGGTCAGGCTCCAGGCGTCCTCGGAGTCCTCCTCCGCCGCCAGGTCGTCCCAGGACTCCGACTCGCTCAGGCCCCGGTCGGCCTCCAGGGGGTCGGAGCCGTAGCGGTCGGTGGGCAGCGTCGTCGTCGCGGCGTCGGCGTTGCCGTCGGCGCCCGGAACAGCCGCATCCTCATCCGGCTCGCTGCCGGGAGCGGCCCCCTCGCCCTTGATCCAGGCGAGCGTCTCCTCCAACTGCTCGGGCTGGACCAGCACCTCGCGGGCCTTGGAGCCCTCGGAGGGGCCCACAACCTCGCGGGTCTCCAGCAGGTCCATGAGTCGGCCGCCTTGGCGAAGCCGACCCGCAGCTTGCGCTGCAGCATGGAGGTGGAGCCGAACTGGCTGGTGATGATCAGCTCTGCGGCCTGCAGCAGCAGGTCCATGTCGTCGCCGATCTCCTCGTCGATCTGCTTCTTGACCTCCGGGACGATCACGTCCTCGCGGTAGTCGGGCTGCAGCTGTCCCTTGACGTGGTCGACCACCGCGCGGATCTCCGACTCGGTGACCCAGGATCCCTGCACGCGTACCGGGGTGGAGGCGCCCGGACCGAGGTAGAGGGCGTCACCCTGGCCGGTAAGGGTCTCGGCGCCGTTCTGGTCCAGGATGACGCGCGAGTCCAGCTGGGAGGCGGTGGCAAAGGCCAGGCGGGAGGGCACGTTGGACTTGATCAGTCCGGTGACCACCTGGGCCACCGGCCGCTGCGTGGCCAGCACCAGGTGGATGCCGGCGGCGCGGGCCAGCTGGGTGATGCGCTGGATGGAGGCCTCGACGTCCTTGGGGGCGGTCATCATCAGGTCCGCCAACTCGTCGACCACCACCAGCAGGTAGGGGTAGGGGGCGATCACCCGCTGGGAGCCGGGCAGGGGCTGAACCTCGCCGGCGCGTACCGCCTTGTTGAAGTCGTCGATGTGTTTGAAGCCGAAGGAGGCCAGGTCGTCGTAGCGGGCGTCCATCTCTCGCACCACCCACTCCAGGGCCTCGGCCGCCTTCTTCGGGGAGGTAATGATGGGGGTGATCAGGTGCGGGATGCCCTCGTAGATGGTCAGCTCCACGCGCTTGGGGTCCACCAGCACCATGCGGACCTCCTCGGGCGTGGCCCGCATCATGATGGAGGTGATCATGGAGTTGACAAAGGAGGACTTACCGGATCCGGTCTGGCCGGCCACCAGCAGGTGCGGGGTCTTGGCCAGGTTGGTGACCACGTAGTCGCCCTCGACGTCCTTGCCCAGGCCCACCACCAGCGGGTGGGTCTGCTTCTTGGCGGCCTGGGAGCGCAGCACGTCGCCGAGCTTGACCATCTCCCGGTCGGAGTTGGGGATCTCCACACCGATCGCGCTCTTGCCCGGGATCGGGGTGAGCAGGCGGATCTCGTCCGAGCCGACCGCGTAGGCGATGTTCTTGGCCTGGCTGGTTACCCGGGAGACGTTCACGCCGCGGCCCAGGTGGACCTCGTAGCGGGTGACCTGGGGGCCGCGCGTGTAACCAGTCACGGTGGCGTCCACACCGAACTCGGTGAACACGTCCTGCAGCTTGTTGACGATGGCGTCGTTGGCCTCGGTGCGGGTGGCGTGGCCACGGCCGGGCTCGAGCAGGGACTCGTCGGGCAGACGGTAGGTGGAGCCGTCAGGCAGCTGCATCTGCCCCAGGGCGATGGCGTCGGCGAAGTCCTGCTCGGCGACGGCTGGGGTCTCCTGGGTGACGGCGTCGGGCTCGCTCCGGGGCGTCGGGGCGGCATCCGCCTTGGAGCCGGCGGGCTTGCCGGACTTGCGGCTGCTCTTAACCGCTTTGGTGCGGCGCGCAGGGGCGGCGGGGACGTCGTCGTCCAGGGGCACGTCGACCGGGGGGTCGGGCAGCACGCTGGTGGCGGAGTCGTCGCCGGCCAACGTCGGCGCGGCGGCGGGCGACTCGGCGGGGCCGCTGGTGCGCTTGCGCCGCCCGTTGCCGCGCGGCCGTTTGTCGGTCTCGATGGCGCTGCGGAAGGCCTCGTCGCCGTCGTATGCGTCCAAGCGGGTGGTGGGGGCGTCCTCATCCCCACCGGCGACGGCCTGACGTACCCGCCCCAGGGTGCGGGTGGCCAGGTTGGGGGCGAACGCGCCGGCGTCGTCGCGGCCGCGGCGCTCGGCCAGGCGCTCACGAATCTCGGCGACCGTCTTGCCGGAGATGACCAGAGCGGAGAAGACGATCAACAGGATGAATAGGATCACGGCGCCGACCGCGCTGAATAGGGTGGCCAGCGGGTAGCCAACCACCCAGCCGAGCAGTCCGCCGGCCGCCTCCAGGGGGGCGATTCCATGGTCCAGTGCGGGGTTGCCGGAACTCACGTGGATGATGCCGGCCACGCCGGTAAGCACACCCAAGCAGCCGACCGCCACGCGCACCGGGGTGCCAGCGAAGCTGCGGGCGCGCAGCATGGCCACGCCCAGCGCCGCGAGCAGCACGGGCACAGCGATTCCGAGTACCCCCAGCGGCCCGGCGGCGAGGTGGTGCAGCACGCCGCCGGCGGCGCCGGAGATGCCGAACCACTCGCGCAGTCCAATCACGACGGCGAGCGCGAGCACGACGAACGCCCAGCCGGTGCTGCGGTAGCGTCCGCCCGCGGACTGAGTGGGGGGCGGCGAAGTCTTGGTGCGAGAATTGGCATGGTGCCTTCAACGCTACCCGTGCGCTCGGCCGGCGGCGGGCCTGCCACGCCGGGCTAGGCCCGCAGGAACGCGTCTATCTCGTCTCGCCGAGGGGCACGGGCCGGCCCAATCCGGCTGACGGCCTCCGCGGCGGCGGCGTTGGCCCGGCGGGCGGCGGCGACGACGTCGAGCCCGTCCATGAGGCCGACCACCAGCACGCCCGTGTGGGTGTCGCCGGCGCCAGTGGTGTCCACCACGTCCCGGGCGAAGCCGGGCACCTCGATCCGGTCCCCACCCACCGGCCACATGACGCAGCCGTGCACGCCGGTGCGGCGCACCAGCAGGCCGTCGGGGCAGGCGCGGCGCAGTGCCTCGGGGCTGCCCAGGCGGGCGGTCAGCTGGGTGATTTCGAAGTGGTTGCCGGTCAGCAGGGTGGTGCGGCGCAGGATGGGCAGCAGCACGTGGTCGGGGATCTCCGGCTGCACGGGGCCGAGATCGACAACCAGACCGACGCCTTCGGGCAGGCGCAGCAGCCAGGAGGTGAGCACGTCCCGACTGGAGCGGTGCACCAGGTCGTAGCCGGTGGCGTAAACCCAGTCGCCCTCCCGCAGCTCGATGCGTTGCAGGTCCTCCAGCTGGGGTTCGGCCTCCACGCCCTCGGTGGTGATGAAGGTGCGCCTCCCGCTGGGCTCGATCAGGGTGGTACAGGTGCCGATGTCGCCCACCAGCTCGTCCACGAGCAGCTCCACGCCGTCGTGCATCATGGTCTCGCGCACCTGGGCGGAGTTGGGGCCGGTGCCCAGGGTGGCGGCCAGGGCGGCGGGCAGCCCCTGGCGGGCAACGGCCGAGACAACCGTGTAGCCGCCGCCGACCGTGGGCCCGGACGAGGTGGCGGTGACGGCGCCGCCCGGTGCGGGGACGCGCTCGACGTGCAGGGGCAGGTCGATCAACACGGAGCCGGTGGAGATGAAGCAGGCGGGGCGGCGCATGGCCCGTTGGCCGTCGTCCTGGTTGATCAGGGTGCTGCGGAGCGCGCTCATGCTTCGATGACCACCGGGACGATCATGGGCCGACGCCGCAGCCGACGGCCGATCCATCGGCCCAGGGTGCGGCGCATGGCCTGTTGGAGGGAGTGGGCGTCGGCGTTGCCCTTGTCCAGGGCCTCGGCGAGCGCGTTGGTGACGTCGGGCAGGACCTCATCGAAAACGGAGTCGTCCTCGGCCACGCCCCGAGCCTGAATGTCCGGGCCGGCCAGGATGGTGCCGGTGGAGGTCTCGACGACGGCGTACACGGACACGAAGCCCTCCTCGGCGAGGATGCGCCGGTCCTTGAGCTCGGTCTCGTCAATCTCGCCGACCGAGGAGCCGTCCACATACACGTAGCCGCAGGGCACGGAGCCGGCGATGCGGGCCTTGCCGTCGGCCAGGTCGACCACCACCCCGTCCTCACACAGCATCACCCGCTTGGGATCGACGCCGGTCTTGACCGCCAGGGCCCCGTTGGCCACCAGGTGGCGAATCTCACCGTGGATCGGCATGACGTTGCGGGGGCCGACGATGTTGTACACGTGCAGCAATTCCTCGGAGGAGGCGTGACCGGACACGTGCACCTTGGCGTTGCCCTGGTGGACCACGCGGGCCCCCAGGCGCATGAGCTGGTTGATGACTCGGTAGACGGAGTTCTCGTTGCCGGGGATCAGCGAGGACGCGAAGATCACCGTGTCGCCAGGCTCCACGGTGACGGAGCGGTGCTCGCCGTGGACCATGCGGGACAGAGCCGCCATGGGCTCGCCCTGCGAGCCGGTGACCATCAGGACGCGTTCCTCGGGCGGCAGGGAGCCGAGGTCGCGGGCGTTGACCAGCACCCCCTCGGGCACCTTCAGATAGCCGCGCTCGGCGGCGATGCCCATGTTGCGCACCATGGAGCGGCCGATCAGGGCGACCCGGCGGCCGTGCAGGGCGGCGGCGTCGAGCACCTGCTGGACGCGATGCACATGGCTGGCGAAGGAGGCCACAATGATCTGCTGCTCGGACTCGGCGAAGACACCGTCCAGGACCGGGCCGATCTGGTTCTCATGCCCGATCATCCCGGGAACCTCGGCGTTGGTGGAGTCCACACAGAACAGGTCCACGCCCTCGTCGCCGAAGCGGGCGAAGGAGCGCAGGTCGGTGATGCGCCCATCGATGGTAGGGAGTCGACCTTGAAGTCTCCGGTGATCAGTACCGAGCCGGCGTCGGTACGGATCATGGCGGCCATGGCGTCCGGAATGGAGTGGTTAACGGCCACGAACTCCAGGTCGAAGGGGCCGTAGGATACCTCCTCGTGTTCGGAGACCACTCGCAGCACCGGATGGAGGTGGTGCTCAGCGAGCTTGGCCGCCACGAAGGCGAGGGTGAGGTCGGAACCGATCAGGGGAATGTCCTCGCGCAGGCGCAGCAGGTAGGGCACGCCGCCGATGTGGTCCTCATGCCCGTGGGTGAGCACCATGGCAACCACGTCGTCGAGGCGGTCCTCGATGTAGGTGAAGTCGGGCAGGATCAGGTCAACGCCGGGCTGGTCCTCCTCGGGGAACAGCACGCCGCAGTCGACGATGAGCAGCTTGCCATCGACCTCAAAGACGGTCATGTTGCGCCCGACCTCGCCGAGGCCGCCCAGGGGGGTGATGCGCATCGCTCCGTCCTGGAGCGGGCCGGGGGCACTGAGCTTGGGGAAGTTGGTCACGGCGGCAGTGTAGATGAGTATGTCCAAGGGGCGGGCGCCTGCGTAAGCGCCGCGGGGATGAGCGGAACCTCGCAGGAGCGGTGGCGGTACCGCCCCAACGGTCGCTGCCCCGGAAGCGTCGGTTGTACTCTCAACCCCATGACTAACCCCGCGGCCCCGCGGCTCTCCGGCCCCCTGGACCTCGGCGACTACGCAGGTCACGACCTCCAGGAGGAGATCTCGTCCACGGCGGATCGCGACGATGCCTCCGAGAACTCAACGCGCCGTACTGCCCTGAGGGCGGCAGGCGTGCTCGCGGCGGGGACGATCGGCGCCGTCGCGGGGGCCGGGGCCACGCACTGGTACGACGGGCGCCGCTCCCCCACCTTCCGGGTGGCCCCGCTCCCGGTGGAGCCGACGGGGCCGAGGATGGTGTCCACGATCTTCCGCACGGCGCCGAGCACGGGAGCCGTGGCCCTCACCTTCGACGACGGCCCGGATCCCCGCTGGACCCCGGTGGTGCTCGACATGCTCTCCCGGTTGGGTGCGAAGGCGACCTTCTTCGTGCTCGGCGAGGCCGCCAGCGCCCATCCCGACCTCATCGCGCGTGAGGTTGCCGAGGGACACGAGGTGGCGATTCACAACTGGGTCCACACGGATGTCTACGGCGCCTCGTCGGAGGAGCTCGACCGGGATCTCGACCGGACGATCGACGCGATCGTCTCTGCGGGCGCACCCGAACCGGCCCTCTGGCGCCCGCCGTACGGGCGCGTGGACGCGGTCGCACTGGCCGCCGCGGCGGACAGGGGCCTGAGCCTGGTGCTCTGGAGCCTGCACACCCCGGGGGTCGCCGCCGCCAGAGAGACGGGCGACAGCGCACAGGACGGCGCGATCATCCTGTGCCACGACGGCAGGAGCCAGCCGTCCGCCGGGCTCATGGACGAGGTGGCCCGTTCGGTGGAACGTATTCAGTCGCGAGGGCTGCGCGTGGTCAGCGCCGGCGAACTGATCGCGGCTCAACAATGACGAAGGCCAACTCACCTGAGGTGAGCTGGCCTTGCAAGCGCGCCGCTTGAGTGGTACCCCGTACCGGATTTGAACCGGTGCTGCCGCCGTGAGAGGGCGGTGTCCTGGGCCGCTAGACGAACGGGGCCTGCCGACTGGCTCCTTGAGGAACCGTGGCTCGTACCCCGTACCGGATTTGAACCGGTGCTGCCGCCGTGAGAGGGCGGTGTCCTGGGCCGCTAGACGAACGGGGCTCGAATATGGACTTGTTCGAGGCGCCGAGGCCGTACTCCGCCCACCAATGACGATGGACCGGTTTGCGGCTATCAGCACTCGGCTGGGGTACCAGGACTCGAACCTAGAATGGATGAACCAGAATCACCTGTGTTGCCAATTACACCATACCCCAAGAGATTGGTGCACCCGCGCGGCTAACGCCCGGGCAGCGATCGGTAATTTACACGGCCTCCCCGCCAACGCCAAGTCAGATCGCCGTGAGTGCAGCCACACCCAGCGCACATGCATGCCCCGATCCCGACCTGTTCACCGGCGCCGCGGGCAGCCACAGCCAGCACATACACGAGTTTGGCTCAGGAGCACGAGTTTTAGAGGTTTGCAGGCGCTGTGCACGTGGAAACCTCTAAAACTCGTGTCACTGCCGAGAACTCGTGTATGTCGGCCGTAGGACGGAGCATCGGTCGGCCGCCGCCCTCTTCACCGGGGTCCACAGGTGCGGTTCGTGCACCCCCAATCCACAGGACTCAACGTGCCCGATGGCGCTGAATGAGGCCGAAGCACAGGATCGCCCCATGGATGCCTATCCGACCCCGCCGTCGCTTCCGCCGGTCATCCTGTCGGCGGTAAGCAACCTGCCACATCTGTCACACCGCCCCGAACTCGTCCGCCCCATGCGTGGCGTGTACTACCACCCCTCAGAAGCCGCTGAAGTGTGGCGGCAAAAGCGCGAGGTCAGCCTGGTGCGTTGTCGAGGCGCATGGGAGACGCGGCGATCCGCCACTGCTCTGACCCATGAGTCCGCCGCACTGTTGCACGGTCTATGGGTTCGCGATGCCGAACCAGATGTTTGGACCGCCGTTCCCAAACGCCCGTCGGCGCCCACCATTGTCCTGCCTGCGGTTGAGTTCCGCCGCGGAAGAACTCCTCGTCTAGCGACGGAGAGCACGGGCGGGCGAGCGGTGTGCCTGCACAAACGACGACTATCGATCCCGAACGAGCAACTGGTGATGATCCAGGGCATCGTGGTGACCGACCTCATGCGCACCGCGGTCGACTGTGCCTTCGATCTGCCGGCCTGCCAGTCCATCACCATCGTCGACTCGGCCATGCGCGCTCTGGTCCGTCCGGATCGTCGTGACTTCACTGGATCGCAGCAGCGCTGGCAGGAGGTTCGCGTCAGGTTTCTGCAGGCGGTGGAGGAACAGGCCGGGCGGAAGGGCGCCGTCCGCGCGCGGGCGGTGGCCCGGATCGCCAGTCCCTTCTCGGAGTCCCCAGGTGAAAGCGTGGTGCGCTGGCAGGTCGAGGCCCTCGGGCTGCCCTCCGCGGTGCTACAGCAGCGGGTCGACATTCCCAGCCAGGGTCGCCACTTCTTCCTCGACCTGGCCTGGCCCGCACTGCGAATCGCCGCGGAGTACGACGGCCGCGACAAGTACGCGGTTACAGGCACGACCTGGGATGAGAAGGTTCGGCAGGATCTCATCCAGGAGTCATCCGGTTGGACCTTCAAGCGCTTCACCGCCGAGCATCTGCGTGACGCGGCCCGGCTCTGTCAGGACGTCCTAAGTATGTTCCCGCCCGCCATCACCGCCAATGCCCGACGGCGCCGGGGACTGTGGGATTGAGCAACCTACAAGTACACGCGTTCACGTCGTGTACACGAGTTTTGGAGGTTTGCGTGTGCGCAGCGGCCGCATACCTCCAAAACTCGTGTCAATGCCGAGAACTCGTGTAAGTGTCGGCTCCGCCCCGTCTCAGCCCAGGCGGGCGCGCAGCGCGCGCAGACGCGCCAGGAGGAGTCGGCCCCCAGAATCTCCATGGACTCAAACAGCGGCGGGGAGACCTGCCGGCCGGTGACGGCCACGCGCAGCGGCCCGAAGGCCAGACGCGGCTTGATCCCCATGCCGTCGACAATCGCCGCGCGCAGTGTCTCCTCCAGCACCTGAGTACACCACGGACCGGGCAGCGCCTCGAGCGCGGCAATAGCCGTGTCCAGCACCTGCGGGGCGGAATCCTTCAGGCGCGACACGGCCCGCTCCTCGAGCTCCAGATCGGCATCGTCAACCAGTAGGAAGCCGAGCATGTCGCGGGACTCTCGCAGCAGCTGGATGCGGGTCTGGATCAGCGGGGCCGCGGCAGTGAGGATCTCCTGCTCGCGCTGCGTCAACTCGGCGAAGGCGGTGGCGCTCACCAAGGGCCGGGCCGTCCAGTCCGGGTCGGCAGGGTCGGGGTACACGTCCGCCAGGTAGGGCACCAGCCGGTCGCGGAAGTCGTCGATCTCCAGCCGGCGCAGATGCTCGGCGTTGATGGCCTCGCACTTCTTGGGGTCGAAACGGGCCGGGTTGGGATTGACGTCGCGGATGTCAAAAGCGGCCACCAACTGGTCGGGGGTGAACACGTCCTCGTCCTTGGACAGGGACCAACCCAGCAGAGCCAAGTAGTTCAGCAGTCCCTCCGGCGCCATGCCCCGGAAGCGGTGGATGAGCAGATTCGACTCGGGGTCACGCTTGGACAGCTTCTTGTTCCCCTCCCCATCACGTAGGGCAGGTGGGCGAACTCGGGCACCCGCTGCGCGCGCCCGATCGCCATCAGGCGCGGTACAGGACCACCTGCCGGGGCGTGGAGGACAGCAGGTCCTCCCCGCGCAGTACGTGGGTGATGCCCATGGCGGCGTCATCGACGGGGTTGACAAGCGTGTAGAGCGGGTCACCGCCGGCGCGCACCACCACGTAGTCGGGCACGGAGCCGGCCTTGAAGGTGACCGGGCCGCGCACCAGGTCGTTGAAGCTGATGTCCTCGTCCGGCATGCGCATGCGCAGCACCGGCTGGCGGCCCTCGGCGCGGAAGGCGGCCTTCTGCTCCTCGGTCAGGTCGCGGTCGTAGCCGTCGTAGCCGAGCTTGGGATCCTCACCCTTGGCACGATGGCGCGCCTCAATCTCGGTGGGGGTGGAGTAGGACTCGTACAGGTAGCCGGCCTGGAGCAGCTCGTCGGCGACCTGCCGGTACAGCTCGGTGCGCTGGGACTGACGGTAGGGGGCGTGGGGGCCGCCCTTGGCCACACCCTCGTCCCAGTCCAGGCCGAGCCAGCGCAGCGAGTCGAGGATCGCCTCGAAGGACTCCTCGGAGTCGCGGGCGGCGTCGGTGTCCTCGATGCGCAGCACGAAGGTGCCGCCGGTGTGCCGCGCATACGCCCAGTTGAACAGGCAGGTGCGCACCATGCTACGTGCGGCGTACCCGTGGGCGAGGGGCAGAAACGGACGCGGATCGGCGAGGATCCGGGGGCGGGCGGGGTGAAGGCGGAAGCCTTGGCAGTGTCGTCACTCATGATGGGCCAACCCTAGCCGCCTCCGCGTCCGGCTCCCGCACGCGCCCGCCGACGCACCGCGGCGGGCAGCCTCAATAGACTGCCCGCATGAGTGCCACCAGCCCTGCTCCCGCCGCCGTCACATCCGCTTTCAGTGCTGACGCCGCCACGGCCGCTTTCGACGCCCTGACCTGTGAGGTGATGCGGCAACGCGGCTCACTGAAGTGGACCCTGTACCCCGGAGACGTGATCGGCGCCTGGGTGGCGGAGATGGACCTGGGCACGGCGCCTTCGGTTACCGCCATCCTCCAGCGCGCGGTGACGGACGCTCCTACGGTTATCTGCCCCCGCAGGTCGCCAAATCCGTATGCGAGCAGACCGCCCGCTTCCAGGGGGAGGCCTTCGGCTGGCGGGTAGAGGCCAGGGACGTGAGCCTGCTGCCGGACGTGCTGTCCGCCCTGGGCGCGGTGATCGCCCACCACACCCGCCCGGGCAGTGCCGTGATCGTGCCGACCCCGGCCTACATGCCGTTCCTTTCCTACCCCGGCCTGTACGGGCGCGCATGCGTGCAGGTGCCGGCCCTGCACGCCGCGGCCGCCGACGTCGCTGCGGGCGCCACCTGGACGCTGGACCTGGATCGCATTGAGGCGGCGATGGCCGCCGGCGCCGGCCTATTGGTGCTGTGCAACCCCTGGAACCCGGTGGGCCGGGTGCTTTCACCCGCGGAACTGGACGCGGTCGCCGAGCTGTCCGCCCGCTACCGGGTGCCGGTATTCGCCGATGAGATCCACAGCTCGCTGATCCTGGACCCGCAGGCCGTGCACACTCCCTACGCCTCACGCCTGGGCGCCGACCCCGACCTGACCTTCACCGCCACCGCCGCCTCCAAGGGCTGGAACACACCCGGCCTCAAGTGCGCGCAGTTGATCGCCTCCGCCGGAGCGCGACGGGCCTGGGATGACCACCCCTTGTCCAAGCACCTGGCCAATGAGGCGTCGCTGCTCGGCGCCCAGGCAACCGTGGCCGCGCTGCGCGACGGGCGGGAGTGGAACGCCTGCGTGCGCGCGTACATTCGTGAGAACGGGCGGCTGGTGGCCGAGGCGCTCTCCGGGGTCGACGGCGTCGAGCTCACGGTCCCGTCCGGCACCTACCTGGCCTGGCTGGACTGCTCCGCCCTGCCCCTGCCCGACGGCGTCACCCCGGCGGACTACTTCCGCCGCGAGCCCGGAGTGGCCATGAACGACGGGGCCGCCTTCGGCGCCGGCTACGAGGCTTCTGCCGGCTCAACCTGGCCACCGGGCGCGGAATCATGCAGCAGGCGGCCCAGCGTCTGGTCGACGCCGTCGTGCGCCTGCGCCTCTGAGCCGGGCCCGCCGCCTCGGGGGGCGTCGGGCCGGTCGGATCCCATCAAGGCCGGCCCGACGGCGCCGCAGCCGAACACCCGCGGGGAGCTGACCGCGATCAGGCGGTTTGAGCGGGAGGGGTTGCTGCAGCCGAGCCGCGTGGGCTCAGCGGCGCACCACCGGGTTGCCGAAGGAGCCAATGCCCTCCACTTCCACCTCGACCCGCTGTCCGGCGCGGATCTCACCGACGCCCGCCGGCGTGCCCGTGAGCACGACGTCGCCGGGCAGCAACGTGAAGATGCGCGAGACGTAGGCGATCAGCTCGGGAACCGAGTGGATCATGTCGGCGGTCCGGCCCTCCTGCACGACCTGCCCGTCCACGCGGGCGCGCACCACGGCGTCGGCGGGGTCGAAGGCGGGCCGCTCCCCCGCGGGCTCCGGAATCTCGATCCAGGGCCCCAGCGGGCAGGAGGTGTCAAAGGCCTTGGCGCGCGTCCAGGTGCTGTCTTGGCGCTGGCAGTCGCGGGCGGAGACGTCGTTGGCGACCGTGTAGCCGAGGATCGCGGAGGCGGCCTCGCGCGGCGAGATGTCCTTGACGACCGTTTTGACGACCGCGGCGAGCTCGGCCTCATAGTGGACCTCGCTCGACCATTCGGGCAGCACGATGGGCATGTCCGGACCGATGACGGCCGTGTTGGGCTTGAGGAAGATGATGGGCTCGGTCGGAGCCTCCCCGCCCATTTCGGCGGCGTGGGCCGCATAGTTCTTGCCGACGCCCACCACCTTGGAGCGCGGGATTACCGGGGAGACCAGGCGCGCCTCGTTCAGGGGCACCACCTCGCCGGTCGCCTCGGGCACGGTGTACAGCGGGTCGCCCTTGAGGACGAGTAGGCGGCCAGCGGACTCGCCGGAGGGGGCGGCCTCATCGGTGGGCAGGCCGTCAACAATGCCGTAACGGAGTTCGTCTCCCGTGGAAAAGCGTGCGATCTTCATGGCACGACCCTAGATGATTGCCGCCGCGCGGGTGGACGCCTGCCGCGGCGTCGCGCGGGCCGGCCGGCTTATTCGGCGGAGACTTCAACCGCGTCCAGATCCCGCTGGACCGCGGACTCCTCGGTCCAGATGTCGCCCGGCAGCTGCCCGGGCAGGAAGGGGTTGTCGGTGGCCACGAAGTAGATCTTGTCCCGCAGCCCGGCCTGCAGCTCCGCCTGCTGCTGCTCCCAGTCGCGCAGCGCCCCGAAGGCCCACTTGCCCAGGCTGAGGACCGCAATGATGTTGATGATCGCCATCAGTCCCATGACGACGTCGGACAGGTTCCACACGAAGGTCAGCGAGGCGACCGCGCCCAGCGCAGCGGCGACCACAATCATGGCGCGCACCCCGTAGTGGCGCCGGCCCATGCCACGCAGGAAGTCCATGTTGACCTCCGCGTAGGCGTAGTTGCCCAGCAGCGAGGAGTAGGCGAAGACGAACACCACCACGGCCATGAGGTACTGGGCCCAGGGGCCGAGCACATTGCTGACGGAGTTGACGGTCAGCGTGCCGGCGCGTCAACGTCGGCGGTGGCCGGGTCGTAGACGCCCGACAGCAGGATGATCAGCGCGGTGGCGGTGCAAACCACGATGGTGTCCACGAACACGCCCATGGACTGGATGAAGCCCTGCTGCACCGGGTGGTGCACCGTGGCGGTGGCGGCCGCGTTCGGCACGGAGCCCTCGCCGGCCTCGTTGGAGAACAGGCCGCGCTTAATGCCGTTCAGGGCCGCCGCCATGAAGCCGCCGCTGAGCCCCCAGAATGCCTGGTTCGCCCCGAAGGCGCCCTCGAACACGGACAGCAGGCGCCCGGAATGGCGCCGGCGTTCAGCACCAGGATCACTATGGCGATGATCACGTAGATCAGGGCCATGAGCGGGGCCAGCCACTCGGTGATGGCGGCAACCCGCTTGATGCCCTTGAAGACTACTGGCGTCGTGATCAGCACCAGCACGATGGCCGTGACCCAGGGCTCGATGTCGAAAGTGCCCTTGAGCACGTTGGAGATCGCGTTGGCCTGGGTGGCCTCGTAGGCGAAGCCGAACACGAAGGTGATCACCACGGCGAAGATGCTCGCCCAGGTCTTGGAGCCCAGGCCCTTGTGGATGTAGTAGGCGGGGCCGCCGCGGAAGGTGCCGTCGGGGTGAGCGACCTTGAACAGCTGGGCGAGGGTAGACTCCACGAATCCGGTAGCCATGCCCACCAGGGCCACCAACCACATCCAGAACACGGCGCCCGGCCCGCCCATGGTGATGGCGATGGCCACGCCGACGATGTTGCCGGTGCCCACGCGGGAGGCCAGCCCCACGGTGAAGGCCTGGAAGGAGGACATGCCCTCACCGACGGCGCCCCGGGAGGAGGTGATGGTCCGCAGCATCTGCCCGAACAGTCGCAGCTGCAGCGCGCGCGTGCGCCAGGTGAAGTACAGGCCGGCGGCGATCAGCAGCCAGGCCAGCAAATCGCCGTAGAGATGATCGGAGATGTTCTCCAGTACCTTGGCGGGGCCGTCGAAGAAGCCGGCGGTCGGCAGAACGGTGGGATTCATGGGTCTCCGGACGTAGTCGGGATGCGCCGGCGGGAGGGCGCGGGGGCTGGTCGCGTGGACCGCCCCTTGACGGTTTGAGCCGTCCCAGAACCGCAGGCGCCAAAGCCTGCGGATGAGGCGGAACTGCCCTCACTGTATTTAGTTCACGGCGTCATCCGCCCGTAATGTTGGCGATCTCACGGCGTCGTCGTCCCATACGTCACCGGGCAGCGGCCCGGGCAGGTAGGGGTTGTCGAGGGCGACGAAGCGGATCTCCCCGGCGGCCTGGGCCCCGGCGGCGACCCGGGCGCGCTGGTCCTCCCAGTCCCGCAGCACGCCGACCGCCCAGGGGGTCAGCGCCACCAGGGCAAGCAGGTTCAGAACGGCGCCGATGCCCAGCAGCACATCCGCCAGCGTCCACACGGTGGTCAGGGCGGCCCCGCCGCCGATGAAGGCGCAGGCGACGGCGGCCACGCGCAGCGCCGTCGTCACCCAGGGCGTGCGGGTCAGATAATCAAGGCACACCTCCGCGTAGGAGAAGGCACCCAGGATGGTGGAGTAGGCGAGCACGAACACCAGCAGCGTCATCGGCCAGCTGGTCCAATCCCCCAGTGTGGCCCCGATCGCGGTCTGGGTCAGGGTGCCGGAGACGTCCGAGTCGCCGGCGCCGGTGACGCCGGGGGTGTATACGGCGCCGTCGGAACGGCCCGCGATCAGGATGGCCAGGGCGGTGGCGGTGCACACGAACAGGGTGTCCACCAGCACGCCGAAGACCTGCACGAAGCCCTGCTGAGCCGGGTGGGCGACCGTCGCCGAGCCGGCGGCGCAGGCGGCCCCGCCCAGGCCCGCCTCGTTGGAGAACAGGCCGCGGCGCACGCCGTTGAGCAGTGCCGCGGTGATGCCGCCGGCGGTGCCGGCCAGGCCGGCGCGCAGGTTGAAGGCGGCGGCGAAGATGTCGCCTATCGCCTCGGCGGCCTGCAGCGGGTGGGTGATGATGATGACCAGCACCAGCAGCAGGTACAGGGTCGCCATGATCGGGGCCAGCCACTCGGTCACCCGTACCACCGAGCGCAGCCCGCCCAGCAGCACGGGGGCGACCAGCACGGTGACGATGGCCGCGCCCCACCAGGGGTTGAGGCCGGTGGAGGCGCCCAGCGCCGCGGTCATGGCGTTGGCCTGCACCATGGGCATGGCCAGGCCGTTGGCCACCATGAAGACGACGGCGAACACGCCGCCGAGCACCGGCAGGCGCATGCCGCGGGCCATGTAGTAGGCGGGGCCGCCCCGGTAGGTGCCGTCGCCGCGGCGCACCTTGAACAGCTGCCCCAGGGAGGCCTCCACGAAGGCGGTGGCGGTGCCGAGCAGGGCCACCACCCACATCCAGAACACGGCCCCGGGACCGCCGAGGACCAGGGCGAGTGCGACGCCGACGATGTTGCCGGTGCCCACGCGGCAGGCGAGCCCCACGGCGAAGGCCTGGAAGGAGGAGATGCCGCCGCGAGCGCCGGACCGGGAGCCGGCCACCGAGCGCATCATGGAGCCGAGGTGCCGCAGTTGCAGGCCGCGGGTGCAGATGGTGAACCAGGCGCCCGCCCCCAGCAGCAGCCAGATCAGGATGGTGCCGAACAGCAGGTTGGAGGCACCGGTGAGTAGTTCGTTCAGGGCGTCCATGGTTCAGTTCCCCATCAGTCGGGCATCGTCGACGGCGTCGAGCCGGCCGTCGGCGGTGGCGGCGGGCTCCTCCCACACGCCGGGCAGGGTGTCCCCCGGCATCAGCGGGTTGCCATGACCGACGAACACGGGGATGGCGCCGACGGCGCGCTGGGCCTCGTAGTCGCGCAGGGCACCGCGCACCCACGGGAACAGGCGCACGATCACCACCAGGTTGATCACGCCCAGCAGGCCCAGGGCGATGTCGGTCAGGGCCCACACGATCGGCAGGGTCAGGACGGTGCCGGCAAAGGCGGCGGCGGTGAGCAGAATGCCGAAGGCCTGCTCGGCGCGCCGCTCGCCGCCAGGTAGTTGACGTTGACCTGGGAGTAGGAGTAGCAGCCGAGCACGGTGGAGAAGACCAGCACGAAGATCAGCACCACGATCGGCCAGGTGGTCCACTGCCCCAGGTGCTCGGCGACGGCCTGCTGGGTGAGGACGGCGCCGACGAGTCCCTCGTTGCCGGGCTGGTAGGTGTCGGTGGCCAGCAGGATCAGCAGGCCGGTGGCGGTGCACACCAGGCCGGTGTCCACGAACACGCCGAAGGACTGGATCAGGCCCTGGCGGACGGGGTGGCTGGTGGTGGCGGTGCCGGCGGCGTTGGGGACGGTACCCAGGCCGGCCTCATTGGAGAACAGGCCGCGGCGCACGCCGTTGAGGACGGCCGCGAGCATGCCGCCGGCGGTTCCGAACAGGGCCTGGTCCCGGCCGAAGGCGCCGCGGAAGATCTCACCGAAGACGGTGGGAATCTCACCGAGGTTCATCAGGATCACCACGATGGTGACCAGCACGTAGGCCAGGGCCATCAGGGGCGCGACGACCTCGGTTACCCGGGCCACGGACTTCAGCCCGCCGAGCACCACCGGCCCGGTCAGCAGCACCAGGGCCACGCCGACCATCCAGGGCTCAACCGTGGGCACGGTGGCGTAGACGACGCCGGCCAGGGAGTTGGTCTGCACCATCACCACCGTGACGCCGACGCTGACGATGCACATGGCGGCGAAGATGGCGCCCCAGGTCTTGGAGCCGAGCCCGTTCTTGATGTAGTAGCGGCCGCCGCGGAAGGTGAAGTCGCGGCCGCGCTCCTTGAAGATCTGGGCGAGGGTTGACTCGGTGAAGCTGGTGGCCATGCCGATCAGGGCCACCACCCACATCCAGAACAGGGCGCCGGGGCCACCGGCGACGACGGCGAGCGCCACCCCGGCGATGTTGCCGATCCCAACGCGGGCGGCCAGGCCGACGGCGAAAGCCTGGAAGGAGGAGATGCCGCCCTGGGCGCCGGACCGGGAGGAGGCCACGGCCCGCAGCATGGAGCCGAAATGGCGCAGTTGCACGGCGCGGGTGCGGATGGTGACGTAGATGCCGACGGCAATCAGCAGGGCGGCCAGGAAGTAGGTGTAGAAGATGTCGTCGACCTGGTTGAGGGTGTTCTCCAGGTTCGCGAGGCTCATGGCGGGTTGAGGCATCGGGGCTCCTTGCGGGTGGGGCTCTAGGGGCGGTGGCTGGGTGGCGGTAGGCGGTCAGTTCCAGACGTCGCCGGGCACGTCGGCGGGCAGGTGGGGGTTGTCGTGTCCAACGAAGACGAGCTCTTCGACCCCGGCGCGGCGCTGGGCCTCCCAGTCGCGCAGGGCGCCCACCCCCCACTTGGACAGCAGGATCAGGGCGACGAGGTTGGTCACGGTCATCACGGCCATGGCGATGTCGACGGCGTTCCAGACGACGTCGAGCGACAGCACGGCGCCGGCGGTGGCGGAGACGACGGAGACCACGCGCACCGTCCAGGTGGCCCATGCCTTGCCGCCGGTCAGGAAGGACATGTTGGTGTCGGAGTAGACGTAGGCGGCGATGATCGAGGAGTAGGCGAGCACGAAGATGAGCACGGCGATGGGCAGGATGGTCCAGCCGCCGAGCTCGTGGGAGACGGCCATGATGGTCAGGGTGGAGGGGTTGGCGCCGTCGGCCCCCCACACCTCGGGGCCGGCGATGAGGATGACGAAGGCGGTGGCGGTGCATACCACGATCGTGTCGATGAACACGCCCAGGGACTGGATCAGGCCCTGCTGCACCGGGTGGGCGACGGTGGCGGTGGCGGCCGCGTTGGGGGCGGTGCCCTGGCCGGCCTCGTTGGAGAACAGCCCGCGCTTGGTGCCGTTGACCACGGCCGCGAGGATGCCGCCGCCCAGGCCGCCCACCAGGGGCTGGGGGGCGAAGGCGGAGGAGATGATCAGCCCGAGCACCTCCACGAACCGGCCTAGGTGCATCAGGCAGATGATGAACACCATGATGATGTAGATGCCGGCCATGATCGGGGCCATCCACTCGGTCACGCGGGCGACGGTCCGGATGCCGCCGAAGATCACCATGGCGGTGAACACGAACACGAGCGCGGCGATGACCAACTGGGCGGCCGAGAACCCCCCGAAGCCCTCGATGGCGGAGCCGTCGTCGCCGATGGCGCCCAGGAGGGTGCCGGCCACGGCGTTGGACTGCACCGAGGTGATGATGAAGCCGCAGGTGACCAGGGTGATGACCGCGTAGACGCCGGCCAGCACCGGGCTGCCCACGCCGGCGCGCATGTAGTAGGCGGGGCCCCGCGGAAGGAGCCGTCGGCGGCGCGGACCTTGAAGAGCTGGGCGAGGGTGGCCTCGAAGAAGGCGGTGGCCATGCCCACCAGGGCCACCACCCACATCCAGAACACGGCGCCCGGCCCGCCCATGAGCAGGGCGGCGGCCACCCCGAAGACGTTGCCGACGCCCACACGGGCCGCCAGGGAGATGGCGAAGGCCTGGAAGGAGGAGATGCCGCCGCGAGCGCCGGCGCGGGAGGAGGCCACGGCACGGAACATGTCGGGCAGGTGGCGCACCTGGACGCCGCGGGTGCGGATGGTCAGGAACAGGCCGGTGCCGACCAGCACCCACATGGTGATGTGGGCGGTGATCCAGTCGGCGATCGAAAGCAGGTTGGCGGCGAGAGCTTCCATGAACGAGCGGGCCTTCCACGTGGGGAGACGGGAACGCGCGGCATCATCGCACAAACCCCGCCGCGACCCGACATCCGTCCGCATATTCATACGCCGTCGGCATTGCCAGGGTGGTCGAGCCGTCGACTTGGGACTCAGGGCTGCGACTGTGC
Source organism: Actinomyces ruminis (assembly GCF_002154335.2). GTDB lineage: Bacteria > Actinomycetota > Actinomycetes > Actinomycetales > Actinomycetaceae > Actinomyces > Actinomyces ruminis. The sequence continues at coordinate 36,262 of NZ_MTPX02000051.1, read as the reverse complement.
GAGCGGCGGCGCCACCGCCTCCCGGACGACTCCGTAGTCGATCATGAGCTGCACCGGACGATCATCGCGGTCGAACCCCCAGTAGACGGCGTAGGTGCCGTCCCCCCATCCGGAGCTCGTCATGACCCCGATGGGCCCGGCGCCATAGTCGAACATCGTCATATCCTCCCAACGGCGCTCCGGGAACGGATTCCAGGCATTCCACCACTGCCGCCGCGTCAGACGTATGTATGCGGCGGCGTCGACGATCGCGGCGGTGCCCGAGTCCACGCCCACAGCGGTCCCGCACCCTGGGAGGAGCGCGGCCGCACGCCAGTGCACGGCCTCGGCGTCGGCGAGCAGCACCCGGACGGCGCCGACTCGCTCGTAGGAGCCGGTGTCGGTCTCAATCGTCGCCAGCAGCGCCTGGGCGGTGGCATCCCCCGGCGGCACGCGCAACGCACACGCGTACATCATGTTCGCGCCCGAGCCGGCGTCGCCCACCGCGAACACGCCCGCGTGTGGAAAGCCCCCGATGGTCTGCACCCTGACCGCCAGTACCTGTGCCCGGCGCTGGGCCTCGGCGATCGCTGCTGCCACAGGGGGCCTTCGATTTCATCCACCTGTTCCGCCAGCTCGAACGTGTCCACGGGCACGCGGGACCAGCCGTCGTGGAACAGTGCGCCGGGGTTGGGGCCGTCCGCGTCCGGGCTGAGACTAATGTCCTCATAGGGTGCCGTCCCGTCCGGCGCGTGCAGCCAGCTGTCGCGAAGCTCCTGCGGCACCAGGGGCTGGCCGGGATCCTCGTGGTACTCGTCGATCCTGTCTATCAGCCAGTCCCGCGAGTCGTTGCGCAGGACGACTTCAACAATGGGCCAGCCCCGGCCGCCGGTGCGCGCCACCCGCACCCGGGCCCAGTTCCCGTACTCCTCGGCCCGCTCCACCTTGCAGGTCTGTGGACTGTAGTCGCTTTCCGAGGAGAAACCGCGCACGCGCTTAACCCAGGACCGCTCGGTCCGGTGGGCCGCTTCGACGGCGTGCAAAGCCTGGCTCCAGGCGTCAAAGGGATCGGGTTCAGAGCGCTTCTCGCCGCCTTCCCTGCTCCGCTTGCGGGCTCCCCCGGGACCGGCGGAGTGCCGGCCGGCGGTCGTCTCCTCGTCATCCGGCGGATAGAACAGCGGCTTCACCCGCGCGTGGGCGGCGGCATAGTCCGCCAGAAATGCTTCTACTCGGCTGCGGGGGTCCATATCCGGTCCAATCGTGTGGGTGATGGTGTCCTGCAAGCCTGCCACATCCGTATCCGTCAGCCGGGAGACCGTCAAGGAGCGTCAACCGGGGCGGCCGTCCCGGAACCGGCGGGGCACCGTGAGACGATGGCCGCATGCCAGCCACCTCCGCGCCCGCGCTCAACGTCATGCTCGACGCCCTCATCCCCGCCGACGACCCGGAGCGCGTCCCGGAGCCGGAGGAGGTCTACCTGGCCTTCGCCGAGTGGGCCGAGTCCACCGGGCGGCCGCTGTATCCGCATCAGGACGAGGCCCTGAGCCAGATCCTGTCCGGTCGGCACGTCATCGCTGCCACTCCCACCGGCTCGGGCAAGTCGATGATCGCCCTGGCCGCGCACACCGCCTCCCTGGCGCGTGGCGGCCGCTCCTACTACACGGCCCCGCTAAAGGCGCTGGTCAGTGAGAAGTTCTTCGAGCTGGTGGGCCTGTTCGGGGCGGACAACGTCGGCATGGTCACCGGCGATACCTCAATCAATGCGGCCGCCCCCATCATCTGCTGCACCGCGGAGATCCTGGCCAACCAGTCCCTGCGCGAGGGCGAGGCGCTGGACGTGGACACGGTGGTGATGGACGAGTTCCATTATTACGCCGACCCGCAGCGCGGCTGGGCCTGGCAGGTGCCGCTGCTGGAGCTGCCGCAGGCGCAAATGGTGCTGATGTCGGCCACGCTCGGGGACGTGTCCTTCTTCGTACGGGACCTGCGCGAGCGCACGGGCCGGGAGGTCGCCGTCGTCGACGACGCCGTGCGGCCGGTGCCCTTGGAGTGGGAGTATGCGATTGAGCCGATCGGCGACCTGCTGCAGCGGCTGGTGGGGCAGGACAAGGCGCCCGTGTACTTGGTGCACTTCTCGCAGAAGGAGGCGGTGGAGCGGGCCTCCGCGCTGCTGAGTGTGGACCTGGGGGTGAAGAAGCGTAAGGAGGAGTTGGCGGCGGCCATCGGCGACTTCCGCTTCGGGCCCGGTTTCGGGCGCACCCTGTCGCGGCTGCTGCGCTCCGGCATCGGCGTGCACCACGCCGGCATGCTGCCCCGCTACCGGCGGCTGGTGGAGCGCCTGGCCCGTACCGGCCTGTTGTCGGTGATCTGCGGCACGGACACCCTGGGCGTGGGCATCAACGTGCCCATCCGCTCGGTGGTTTTGACCAGCCTGGTAAAGTTCGACGGCGCCAAGGAGCGGCACCTGACTGCCCGAGAGTTCCACCAGATCGCCGGGCGGGCCGGGCGGGCCGGCTTCGACACCCACGGGTATGTGATCGTGCAGGCGCCCGAGCACGTGATCGAGAACGCCCGCGCCCTGGCCAAGGCCGGCGATGACCCGCGCAAGCGCCGCCGGATCGTGCGCAAGCAGGCGCCCGAGGGTCGGGTCAACTGGACGGACAAGACCTTCGAGCGGCTGCGCGACGCCGCCCCGGAGACGCTGACCAGCCAGTTCCAGGTCACCACCACCATGGTGCTGAACCTGATGGAGCGCGACGGCGATCCGGTGCGGGCCATGGCGCAGCTGCTGGAGCGCGTGCACGAGCCGGAGGCGGCCCGACGCAGGCACGTGCGCCGGGCGATTGAGATCTACCTGTCCCTGCGCACCGCCGGGGTGCTGGAGCACGTCTCCTCCGCCCAGGCCGCCGCCGACGGCCGCCCCCGGCTGCGCCTGGCCGTGGACCTGCCCGACGAGTTCGCCCTGAACCAGCCGCTGGCCCCGTTCGCGCTGGCGGCCATGGATCTGCTGAATCTGGACTCGCCCGAGCACACGCTCGACGTGGTCTCGGTGGTGGAGTCGACCCTGGACGATCCACGGCCGCTGCTGTACGCCCAGCAGCGGCAGGCCCGCGGCGAGGTGGTGGCCGCCATGAAGGCCGAGGGGATGGACTACGAGGAGCGCATGGCGGCCCTGGAGGACATCACCTGGCCGCAGCCGCTGGCGGACCTGCTGGCTCCGGCGCTGGAGATGTATAAGCAGTCCAACCCGTGGGCGGCCGAGTACGAGCTGAGCCCGAAGTCGGTGGTGCGGGACATGGTGGAGAGCGCCATGACCTTCTCCGACCTGATCTCCCGCTACGACCTGGGCCGCAGCGAGGGGGTGGTGCTGCGCTATCTGACCGACGCCTACCGGGCGCTGCGGCAGGTGGTGCCCGAGGAGCACCGCACCGAGGAGGTGGAGCAACTGACCGACTGGCTGGGCGACCTGGTGCGCGCCGTGGACTCCTCCCTGTTGGACGAATGGGAGGCGCTGGGTGCCGCCCAGGCCGGTCACGCCCAGGAGGGCGCGGCGCTGTTGGAGCGGGAGGCCGCCGACGGGGCGGCCGGGGCCGAGCGGGCCTTCGGGGCCGACGCCGACGGCAGCTGCCGTTCACCCGCAACCTGCACGCCTTCCGAGTGGCGGTGCGCCGGGAGATGTTCCGCCGCGTGGAGCTCATGGCGCGCGACGACGTCGAGGGGCTGGGACGGCTGGATGCCGCCTCCGGCTGGGGCGAGGAACGCTGGATGAGGCGCTGGGCCGCTACTGGGACGAGTACGACTGGATCAGCACGGATACGCCTGCCCGGGCGGTGGCGCTGGCGCCCCTGGATGAGGCACCGGATGATGCGGCCCTGGCGGCGGCCGGGGTGTCGGAGCGGCTGCGCGAGGCGCTGGTCGGCTCGGGGCGGCGCGTGTGGTTGGCCACCCAGATCCTGGAGGACTCGGCGGGCGACCACGACTGGCGGCTGACAGCCCTGGTGGACCTGGCCGAATGCGACCAGGCCGATGCCGCCGTTGTGCACCTGCTGCGTGTCGGCCCGCAGAGCTGAGCGCCGCCGGCTGCCAGGCGGCACCGGACGCTCAGGAGGCCCTCCGCCGGCCGGCTCGGGTGAGCGGCTTGGTGAAGTGGACGAGTTGGTAGGAACCTGCGGTCGTTCTCCCAGCCTCGCGGTAGCCGAGCCGCTCGTAGAGTCGGATGTTGGCGGCGCTGTGCTCGCCGGTGAACAGCCGTATCTCACGCGCATCCGGGAAGACCGCCTCGGCATGGCGCAGCAGGAGGGTGCCCAGGCCCTGTCCCTGGCGGTCGGGAGCGACGATGAGGCGCCCGAGTTCAACCGCGTCGCCTTTGTGGCGCAGGCGCATGGCCGCGATGAGACGGCCGCGATCTCGGATACCGCGCGCCGTTACGGCGGGGTCGGAGAGCTCCTCCTGCAGCTCGGCCAGGGTCTGTGTCAGGGGCGGGAGACCGAAGTCGCTGTGTGCTGTGGCCTCGGTGATGTAGGCGGCCCGTTGCAATGTCAGGATTTCGCCCGCGTCCTGCAAGCCGAGTTCTATGACGGTCGGCGCATGCTCGTACTCGGGGGCGGAGGTGCGGGTGCTGTTCATGTCCCCAGCCTTCCACGTCCCGAGCAGTACACGCCCCCAGCCACCGCCGCACCCGGCCACCCTCGCCCTTGAACTCAAGAATCCGGGCCTGCGGGAGATAGTCTTTTTCAATGGCAGAGGCAGGTGGGATTCTGTACGCGGTGCCCCGTTTGGACGTGTGGGTCGTGTGCCCTCGCTGCGCCGGACCAGCGCACGTGGTGAAGCGCGGGGTCTTCTGCACCGCCTGTACCTGGCAGGCCTCGGGCGCCGCATCCGGTTGGATGTGCGGCTGCTGCGGACAGTGGGAGGGCGATAGGCCGTTGCCTGTCGAGCCGACCCCCGCGGACCTGTTTTGGCGCTGCCCCTCCTGCGGTCGGCGCGAGAAGACAAGGATTCGGCTGTCCGCCCATTCCCGCCCATCACGCACTTGCGCCTGCGGCGCCCGTCAGGAGCTGACCGGCGTCTCCGTCTCCACTCGGGTCTCCGACGGGTACGACGCCCTTTACGGTCTGCCCTTCTTCCTTACAGACTCGTGCGCCGGCCATTCCCTGTGGGTCGCCAATCGGGCTCATGCCGAGTACCTCATGGACTATCTGGCGGCGGACTTGCGCCGTAAACGTGACACAGACGTGGGCAGGGGCATGGAGCAGCGGCTCCCGGGGTGGATAGTCAGCCGCAAGCATCGCACAGCCGTGTTGCGCGGATTGCGCAGGCTCCGTGATCGCGCAGAAGCCCTCGAAGAGATCGAAGGCAGTCCCACCCGGTGCGAACCGCGCCGCCAGCCGGCGTGATCCCCACCTGAGAACTCCGGCCCGAGCGCCGAAGAGTCGGCTACTACTGGGTGTCCTCGGCGGACAAGGCTGCGGCGGGCAGGACCGCGCACCCAAGGCGACTACAACAGGCGGGGCGGCTCAGATGATGCCGCGGCCGGGCACGATCTGCTTGCCGAAGGGGAAGCAGGTCACCGGGATCATCTTCAGGTTGGCGACGGCCAGCGGGATGCCGACGATGGTGACGGCCTGCGCGGCCGCCGTGGTGATGTGCCCGATGGCGAGCCAGATCCCGGCGACAAGGAACCAAATGACGTTGGACAACCCGCTCATCACCCCGGCATGCGGCATCTCCACAACCTCCCGGCCGAATGGCCACAGGGCGTAAGAGGCGATGCGGAAGGAGGCGATGCCGGCGGGGATCGTCACGATCAACAGGCACGCGATGATGCCGAAGAACATGTACTCCAGCCACAGCCAGAAACCGCCGAAAACCACCCAGATGATGTTGAGCAGTGTGCGCATGAGCCATGTCTACCCGACGCAAACCGCCGGCGCCTCATCCTCACGCAGGAGACGACCCTGAGTCATCCCTGACCCGTGCCCGCCGGAACCCGTCCGGTGCTACCCCAGCAGCGCCGCGCCGATGATCCCGCATATGCCGGCCCATGTCAGGGAGGCGAGCGTGCCGATGATGAATCGTTCCGTCGACCCGGGGTTGTCCTTCAGATCCGCCCAGCGCCCAAGCCCCTTTACCGCAACGACCACGGCAATCAGCGTCGCATGCCCGGACAGGAGGGCACCCGTCGTCGCCAGGCGCTCAAGCACTCCGATCCAGGTGCCACCGCGAAGAACCGGGGACTCGGAGTCGTCTCTCGGAGACAAGACCGGCGCAGTCGAACCTGCGGGCGTAGGTTCCCGTGACGGCGGCAGCTCGGGCACGCGCGCCCAGCGCAAGACCAGTGCGACGATCCCCCAACCACCGAAAATGGAGAGAAGAAAACAGGAAAGGACTACAACCACACTCGCCAAGGCCCTGAGTCATACGTCACCCGCCATATCTGCCGATGTCTCCAGCCCCATTGACAGCCGGTGCGCCCGGTCGAGGAGCCGCTCGATGGCCGGCACGGCAGCGACTTCCTCGTCGTAGTGCGATGAGACCCGATGCTTGGAGACGGCCTGGCCGCTTACCCCCAGCCGCTTCGCCGCGTCCTTGCCGCTGAGCCCGGCGTCAAGAAGGGCCAGGGCCGAGCGCTGAGCCCTGGTGCGGGAACCGATCAGCACGCCGAGAAGCCGCAGCACCGCCTCGGCATCGGCCGTCGCCGTACGTGCCTCCCGATCGGCGGCACCGGTACGGACTGCGAGCGACACACGAGACGACTTGGATTCCTCCACGGCTTGCCGTGCGGCGATGAATGCTGCTCCGCCTCCCGAGCGCGACCCGTGCTCACCTAGCGCACCGGTACCGATCCCCAGACCGATGTGCCATCCGCCGGCCGCCAGGAGACGACGTGCACATGCAACGGCCGCGGCCGCGTCTTCGAGCACCCCCTGTGCCTCGTCTCCGACTGTCCGCTCGAAGGGAGCCAGTGCAGGAACGTCAGCGAGCAAGCGGATGAGGTCCGGGATTTCATCCGCGCCCGCTCGGCTCGCAACCTGGTCCACTGTGAGCACGTACATGCCTGCATGCTCCCATCAGCATCCCCAAAACACAACCATTTTCGGTTGATTCAACCTCAATCAACCCCACACAGTTGATTGCCGTCGGGCCATGGGCCGTGAGCCACCTGCGCGGCAGCCCCAGCCCTACCAGAAGACGCGCTGGGCGATGGCGTCGGCGAAGTTGTCCAGGGCGGCGGGCGCAGAACCGAGGTAGAGGCCGGCGTCGATGAGGGAGACCTCCATCAGGTAGAAGCCGCCCTGTCCGTCGCCGACGACGTCGACCCGGTTGAACAGCAGCTGAATGTCCCGACCCGAACGCTCCTTAATGATCGTGTGGATGGCCTTGCGGACCCGCTCGCCCCACAGCCATTCCTGCTCGCTGGGCTCGCGGGCGGTGACGATCTCCTCGTGCACTTCGTCCACGGAGCGGAAGGACGGGTGCAGCATGGGCGCCTTCTCCACCGCGTGTGACAGCACGCCGTTGAAGTACACCAGGGACACCTCGCCCTTGCGGTCGACCTCCTCCAGGTAGCGCTGCACCATGACGCTGCGGCCGCGACCGAGGTGGTGCATGGTGTCGTTGATGGCGTCGGCGCGGGACTTGGCGTCGGTGGCGGTGTAGCGGCCGGTGCCGCGACCGCCGGAGGAGATGGCGGGCTTGACCACGAAGTCGCCGTGCGCCGGGAAGCGGGTGTGGACCTGGTGCTTGGAGTAGCCGGCGTCCGGCTCCAGCCAGGTGGTGGGGATCATGGGGACACCCAGCTCGGCCATGCGCTTGAGGTAGTGCTTGTCCGAGTTCCAGTCGACGACGTCGGCGTGGTTGATCAGCCGCCTGATTGAGTGGGCCCAGGCGAGGAAGTCCGTGTAGTTGCGGTTCTTGGCGTAGTCACGCACGGAGCGCAGCACCACCACGCCGGCGTCGGCCCAGTTCACGCCGGGGTCGTTCCACACCGCGATCCGGGGCTCGATGCCGCGCTCGCGCAGCGCGTCGGGCAGCCCGCGGTCGTCTTCATCGAGGTCCGCGTAGTCGGCTGAGGTCGCAAGAGTCACGATCGGGGCGTTCACGTGTCTACGGTACCGCCCGCCGAGGGTCCGCGTGGAACAGTCACGACGGCGATCAAGCACAATGAGCCCATGCACGACACCGCCGCACCGGCCCTCTCTACGGCAGACCGGCAACGCACCTTCTATCCGCCCATTGAGCCCTACGACTCGGGTCTGCTCGACGTCGGCGACGGGCAGCGCATCTACTGGGAGGCCTGCGGCAACCCGGACGGCATTCCCGCGGTATTCGTCCACGGCGGGCCCGGCGGCGGCTGCTCCCCCGAGCACCGCCGCTGCTTCGACCCCGCGCGCTACCGCATCATCCTGTTCGACCAGCGCGGCTGCGGCCGCTCCCTGCCGCACGCCTGGGAGCCGAATGCCGACCTGAGCACGAACACCACCTGGCACCTGGTGGCGGACATGGAACGGCTGCGCACCCACCTGGGCGTCGAGGCCTGGCTGGTATTCGGCGGTTCCTGGGGCTCCACACTGGCGCTGGCCTATGCCGAACGACACCCGCGACACGTGCTGGCGCTGGTGCTGCGCGGCATCTTCACACTGCGCAAGCGCGAGCTCGACTGGTTCTACGAGGGCGCCGGCGCGGACATGATCTGGCCCGACGAGTGGGAGGCCTATACGGCCGGCGCCGGCGAGGGTGTCGGGCCGAGCGGCTTCATCGACCGCTACCACGAGCTCTTGAGCAATCCGGACCCGGCGGTGCACGGCCCGGCCGCCCGCGCCTGGACCACCTGGGAGGCGGCCACCTCCACACTGCTGCGCGACCAGGCCTACATCGACGAGGTGCAGGATCCGGCCTTCGCCATCACCTTCGCGCGGATCGAGAACCACTACTTCCGCCATGCCGGCTGGATGGACGACGGGCAGCTGATTGCCGGTGCCCACACGCTGGCGGAGCACAACATCCCGGGCGTGATCGTCCAGGGCCGCTACGACGTCGTCTGCCCGATGGCCACCGCCTGGGCTCTGCACCGGGCATGGCCGCAGGCCCAGCTGCACGTTTCGGCCGCCGCCGGCCACTCCTTCGCCGAACCGGAGACTCTGTCCACGCTGATCACCGCCACCGACCAGTTCGCAACCCTACTCGCCCCGCCGTCCGGGGACGACGTGTAGCCGAGACGCAACCGACACCCCTGAGACTTCACGCACACAACGGCGTTTTCAGCCTTTCCAGTTGGACTCGGCAGCCCCGGACGCGTAGAGTCTTCCTCGTCGCCAGGCGGAAGCGCCTGACCGACTAGGCCTCCTTAGCTCAGTTGGTTAGAGCACCTGACTCTTAATCAGGGTGTCCAGGGTTCGAGTCCCTGAGGGGGTACCACGCAGAGCAGCACACAGCTGCGGCGCCGCACCGGATCCGGTGAGCATCGTTCCCGCCACCGAGACGATCCCCGCGGTTCTTACCACTCCGCCCTCCGGGCGCGGGAATACCCATCGCCGCTTTCGGTGTTGCTTATGCGTCGGCCGACAGACAAGCCTCCTCAGGCGGCACACACCGCCGGCGAGAGCGCAAGTCCGTCGACCACGGACCAAGCGGAAGTCGTAGCGCTGACGCGCAATTTCCGCGAGTCGCACAGACCACTACACCACGCCGGGTCGCAGGAGCCACCTGCAATCCGCCCGGCACAGAGGGGCCCGCAGGGGCTATGAAGGGAAGGAAGAGATGCACCTGATCAACTCCAACAACACCCGCGCCGCGGCCGAGCGCGAGCTCGCCGCCGCCCGTGCCGAACTGGCGTCGCTGGGCGAGACCGCCTCGCCGTCGCGCCTGGAGCGCGCACTGGAGCGGTTGCAGGCCGCGCAGGACGCACTGGCACTCGCCGCCTGAGCCGTCCCACGGACAGGCCGGGCCGCCAGTCCCGCGAAACCGGAACTACTAACGCACCCAAACCGGCACTAATCACGTGCCGAGACCGGCACTTGTGACAACACCGGGCCGGCCCAAAGGACCGGCGGCGTTCGACTCGGCGTGAGGCCTCGGACGCCGTCGGGTATGCGTTGAATACGCCTGGGCCGCCACCGCGACACTGCGGTGGCGGCCCTCGTCATGCCCGCCGCGCCGGCACCGGACTACATTTGCGGGGTCAGCCCCAACTCCGCAGGCAACAGGAGAACGCCGTGCCTCAGCTATCCGTCGGCGACACCGCCCCAGACTTCACGCTCCCCGACCAATCCGGCACCCCGGTCTCCTTGACCGCCCTGCGCGCCGGCGCAGAGCACGGGGTGGTCGTCTACTTCTACCCGCGCGCCGGCACCCCCGGCTGCACCAAGGAGGCCTGCGACTTCCGCGACTCGCTGGAGGGCTGGAAGCGCGCCGGCTACGCCGTCGTCGGCATCTCCCCCGACCCGCCCGCCGCACAGGCCCGCTTCGCCGACAAGCAGTCTCTGCCCTTCCCACTGCTTTCCGACCCCGACCACGCCGTGATGGAGGCCTGGGGCGCATGGGGGCAGAAGAAGAACTATGGGCGCACCACCACCGGCGTAATCCGCTCGACCGTGGTGGTGGACTCCGACGGCGACGTCGCCCTGGCCCGCTACAACGTGCGCGCCACCGGCCACGTCGACCGCCTGCGTCGCGCACTCGGCCTGGACGACTGAGTGCCCAACTGCCGCCGGTTACTCCCCGGGGTAGGTCACGCCGAGCCGACGGCGCACCTCATCCATGGTCTCCAGCACCGCCAGTGTCTCGCTCCACGGCATGGTCTGCGACTCGGTTCTGCCCGCGGCGATACAGCGGGCGACCTCGGCGGCCTCGAACTGGAAACCCCCGGGCACGGTGGCGTCCCACTCGTAGCGCTGCGCTCCGCCGGGGCGCTCCCCCAGGATGACTTCCAGGCGCGTCGGCCGGTAGAACTGCGTCGGCAACACCACCCCGCCGCGGGTGCCGACCACCTCACCGGCGGTCTCCGAGGCGGCGGACATGCTCGAGACGGCCACCGCCAGCGCGTGCGGGTAGGCCATGGAAACCGATTCATCCAGGTCCACGCCCGTCTCGGACAGGCGCCCGACCGCCGTCAGCGCCGTCGGTGCTCCCAGCAGCGAGTGCACGAAGCTGACCGAATACACCCCCAGGTCGAGCAGCGCGCCACCGGCCAGCTCGAGACGATTCAACCGGGCGACGTGCTCCAGCGACTGGAGGTGCTCGGCACGCACGTAGCGCAGCTCCCCCAGCGCGCCGCTGCCCGCCAGCGCCCGCAGCAGCACCTGTCCGGGCAGGAAGCGCGTCCACATGGCCTCCATGGCGAACAGGTTCGCCGCCCGGGCGGCGTCGAAGACCCGACGCGCCTCGGCGGCGTTGCGGGTGAAGGACTTCTCCACCAGGACGGGTTTGCCGGCCTCCAGCGCCAACAGCGCCTGCTCGCAGTGGAAGTTGTGCGGGGTGGCGATGTAGACGGCGTCCACGTCCGGGTCACTGACGAGTGCTTCGTAGGAGCCGTGCGCGTGTACCGCTTGTCCCCCGCCGGCGTCGGGATGGGCGTCGATGAAGGCCTGTGCGCGAGCCCGGTCGCGGCTGCCGACGGCGACGATCCGCCCCGAGGAGAAGGCGGGCACATCGGTGGCGAAGGTGGAGGCGATGCCGCCCGCGCCGAGAATGCCCCAGCGCAGGGCGGGCGCGTCCTGCGGCTCGGGGACGGCAGCGGCCAGGTCGAAGGAGGCACCGGCGTCGGCCAGGGCCTCGAGGATGGGAACGGGGACGGCGGGCAGTTGGTCGGTCGTGCGGGAGGAATTGTTCGACGCCATGTCAAAACTCTAGGCCGCGGCATGTTTCAGCGCCACACTCACACCCGCCGCGGATGGGCGTCACCGGCTGCGGGCGCGGGCCGATGGCGGCGACGGTGCGCCAGCCCTCTCGGCGGGCGGGTGTCCCCGGCAGCTCCCGGCCACTGCTAGGCTGTGCCCGGCCGGCGGCCGAACATGCCGGCTGTCACCGCGCGGTGCCAGCACGTTCGGCCACATACGGCCGCAAGCGCGAGTGGCGGAATTGGTAGACGCCCCAGATTTAGGTTCTGGTGCCTTCGGGCGTGAGGGTTCGAGTCCCTTCTCGCGCACTGACTGCCCAGCGGCCCTCCCTGCGGCCCCGGGTACCCTGGGCCGCGTGACTGATACCAAGACCCGTAAGGACGGCCGCTCCCCCGGCGAGCTGCGCCCCATCTCCATCACCCGCAACTGGCAGGTCAACGGCGAAGGCTCGGTCCTCGTCGAATTCGGCCGCACGCGCGTGCTGTGCGTCGCCTCCTTCGTCGAGGGCGTGCCGCGCTGGCGCAAGGGCGGCGGCGAGGGCTGGGTCACGGCCGAATACGCGATGCTGCCGCGCGCCGGCTCCGAGCGCTCGGGACGCGAATCCGTGCGCGGCAAGATCGGCGGCCGCACCCACGAAATCTCGCGGTTGATCGGCCGCTCCCTGCGCGGTGTGGTGGACGTGGCCGCGCTGGGCGAGAACACGATCACCCTGGACTGCGACGTGCTCCAGGCCGACGGCGGCACCCGCACCGCCGCCGTCACCGGCGCCTACGTGGCGCTGGCCGACGCCGTCGCTTGGGGCACGCGCCGCGGTTACGTCAAGCCCCGCGTCGGCCAGCCGGTGATCGCCGACTCCGTCTCCGCGGTGTCCGTGGGGATCATCGATGGCGTCCCCTGCTCGATCTGCCCTATGAGGAGGACGTGCGCGCCCAGACCGACATGAATGTGGTCCAGACCGGCGCCGGCGCTTCATCGAGGTGCAGGGAACCGCGGAGCACCGCCCCCTTCGACCGCGCCGAGCTCGCGCCCTGCTCGATCTGGCCACCAAGGGCAACGCCGAGCTGGCCGCGTTGCAGGCCCGGGTATTGGCCGGTCCCGACGACGTCCCCTTCACCGTGTCGCGCGCGACCTGGGCGCGGGGTCCCCCGCCGAAGCCGCCGGCGTCGAGGAGGTCTGACGGTGGCGCCTGAGCCCGAGCAGCACGGCACCGCGGCGCCGTCGGCAGACGGCTCGGTTGCCGTGCCCGCAGGTGCCCGGCTGGTACTGGCCAGCCACAATCCCGGCAAGCTGGCCGAGCTGCGCGCGATCCTGGCGCCGCTGGTGGATGGGCTGGCGGCCGAGCAGATCATCTCCTCGGCCGGCCTCGGCGCCCCCGAGCCGGTGGAGGACGGGCTGACCTTTGCGGACAATGCCACCCTCAAGGCGCGCGCGCTGGCTCGGGCGACCGGGCTGCCGGCGGTTGCCGACGACTCCGGGCTGTGCGTGGACGTGCTCGGCGGCGCACCGGGCATCTTCTCGGCCCGCTGGTCGGGCCGACACGGCGACGACGAGGCCAACCTGCAGTTGCTGCTGGGGCAGCTCGCCGACGTAACCGACCCGCACCGCACGGCGCGCTTCACCTGTGCCGCGGTGCTGGTGGTACCGGGGAGGGAAGCCGAGTCGGAGACGGTGACGGTGGTGGAGCGCTCCATGGTTGGCCGGCTGCTGCACGCGCCGGTTGGCGCGGGCGGCTTCGGGTACGACCCGATCTTCGTGCCAATTCAGGAGGATGCCCCCGGTGCCGCCGGGCGGACTACGGCGCAGATGAGCGCGGCGGAGAAGAACGCCATCTCCCACCGGGGCCAGGCGCTGCGCGCCTTGGCTCCTGCCCTGCGCGACCTGCTCGCCTAACCCACCGATCCATCATCGCAGCACCTCTTGATTTCCAACGCGGAAAACATGATACTTTCCACGTCAGAAAGTGAGGTGTAGCGGTGTCACCCTCCCCATCATCAGCCATGTCCCCTGACGAGGCACGCACTCATCTGCGCGACGTCGACGCCGTCGAGCAAACGGCCGCGCGATGGCGCCCGGCAACGTGGGCCGTCGCGGTTTTCGCCGTCGCCTTCGGGACCTCGGTCGGCGCACTGCTCGCCGAGCACTACTGGGTGCTGCTCGGCGCTCTCGCCGCACTCGCGCTCATACATGTACTGCTGCGGAACCGGCTCTTCCGTCCCGGGGTCCGTACCCGGAACGACCTCATCGGCACCGACCGGCAGTGGTGGAAGCGCAACAGCCTAACCGTGTGGGCGTTCGTTGCAGGCGCCGTCTTCCAGGGGGCCTCCATACATCCGGTGCTGGTCGGCGTGCTCACGCTGCTCGCCACCGCGCACGCCTGGTACTGCGCGGCAGTGGTCTGGCCGGAGGGCAGTCGTGCTTGACCCCGTCATCCACCCGCTGAACCGCCTGCGGATCTGTGCGACGCTCAAGTCCGTCGGGGCCGTGAACGACGGCGCCCTGGTGTGGACGGGCACCGAGATGAAGTTCTCCGCGCTGCGTGACGCCGTTGGCCTATCCGATGCCAGTCTGTCAAAACAGCTCAAGGCGCTGGAGGAGGCGGACTATATCCGCCGCCATCGCGACTACGGCGTGGTTCGAGCCATGGATGTCGTCTGGGTGTCGCTCACCCCGCGCGGCCTGAAGGCATTTGACGATCATATCGCCGCGCTGCGAGAGATCGCCGGCGACTGAAGCCGACCACTTCTACCGGTTTCGGTGCGTTACTGGTGCCGGTCTCGGTGGGATTGGGCGTCCAGACGCCGCTGCACGCCCTTGGGGACCAACGAGTCATGTGCCTTGACGTAGCCGTACAGGCTGCGCCAGCCGCCGCAGAAGACCACCAGGAACGCAGCCAGCATCACGGCGAAAGACGCCACCCCGCCGGCTCCGGGGATTGCGCCGGCGGCAGCACCGCAGGCATACAGGCCCGTCCACGCCGCCCAGGTCAGCGCGATCACCCAGCCGCCGTCGGGCCAGCCCACCTCCAGGTGGTCGTTGGGGCGGCGCACCATCCATGTGATCACCCAGGCGACGACGACGGCTATCGCGCCGCAGGCAAGCAGGCCGGGCGCCTGAGCCAGATCGTGCGCCGCTGCGGCGCCGAAGCAGGCAACCAGCGCCACCGAAATCGTGTCGGCCAGCAGCACCAGCCACCAGCGGGTGCGACGCCCACGTGTCCAGGGACGATCCGGCCCGTCGGGCACCGGCGGCGTGTAGCTGATGCGGGCGGTCTCGTCTCGCTGCGGTTCAGACACGGTTCAGAGCTCCCAGGAGGCACCGGAGGCGGCGACCGCCAGCGGGCCATCGTAAACGGCGGCGGCCTCGGCCACCGGATCGGCCGGGTCGGTCCAGGGCTGAATGTGGGTGAGCACGAGCCGACCGGCGGGCCGACGCCCACCCCGCCCGGAGGTGCCTGCGGCCAGCTCCCCGGCACGCAGACCGGTCAGGTGAATGCCGCGCACCGCATCGCGTCCCTCCAGGAAGGCGGCCTCGGACAACAGCAGGTCGACGCCGTCCGCCATCGCCTCGATGCCCTCGCACAGGTCCGTGTCACCGGTGAAGGCGAGGCTGACGGGCTGGCCGTCGCTCCCCGGCCCCTCCACCCGATAGCCGAAGGCGTCTACCGGGTGCAGCGCCGGGAAGGGAGTGATGGTGAGCGGGCCGACCTGCACGCCCTGCCCCGCCGCGACGGTGCGGAAGGAGAATTCGGTGGCGTAGGTCTCCTGCGCGGGTGTGCCGTCGACGCCGTTCAGGCGCGGCAGCAGCTCTCCCGGACCGAGCGTGAGCACCGGGTCCAGGCGGCCGGCCGGGTTCCAGCGACGGAACACGTGCATGCCCACCAGGTCGACCATGTGGTCGGCGTGGCAGTGGGAGATGGCAATGGCGTCCAGCTCGGCGGGGTCCAGATAGCGCAGCAACTGGCCCATGGCGCCCGGGCCAAGGTCGAACACGACCGACCAGGTGCGCCCGGCGGCGTCGTCGGCCTGCACCAGGTAGGAGGAGGCGACGGCGTTGGGACCGGACATGGAACCGGTGCAGCCGATAATGGTTAGCTTCATACGGGATCCTCGCTCGAATTGGGGACAAGGGCGGGGTCTGACGGGATGACGGGGATCGAGGCCGGCGCGGCGGTATCGGGGCGCGCGGCTTCGAATCCCGGGGCGACGGCGGCCGGGGCCGGTTCAACGCGGCGGACCCGGCCGACCTCGGGGCCGAGGAAGCGGCGCGCCAGCACCGCGAAGGACTCCGGGTCGCCGGTGGCGCGGAACTCGTGGCGGGGGGCGGGAGCATCGGGGGCACGCAGCAGGTCGCCGCGGGCGAGCTCGCGGTAGACGTCCTTGGCGGTCTCCTGGCTGGAGGTCACCAGGGTGACGTCCTCACCCATGACGTAGGAGATGGGGCCGGCCAGCAGCGGGTAGTGGGTGCACCGAGAATGAGGGTGTCGACGTCCGCGCCCTTGACGGGGGCGAGATACTCCTCCGCCGTGGCCATGACCTCCGGACCGGTGGTGATGCCCCGCTCGGCCAGTTCCACGAACCGCGGGCATGCCTGGGAGAACAGGTGCACGCCGGGCACGGCGGTCAGCGCATCGGCGTAGGCGTTGGAGTCGACGGTGCCCTGGGTGGCGATCAGGCCAATGCGCCCGTTGCGGGTTACGCGGGCGGCGGCACGCGCGGCCGGGTGGATGACCTCCACCACGGGCACGCCCTTGCCACGGGTGTAGCGGCTGCGGGCGTCGTGCAGCACGGCGGCGGAAGCGGTGTTGCAGGCGATCACCAGCATCTTGACCCCGGAGTCGACCAACTCGTCCATGATGCTCAGGGCGAGACGGCGCACCTCCTGCACCGGGCGCGGGCCGTAGGGGGTGTTGGCGGTGTCACCGATGTACAGCACCTGTTCGCCGGGCAACTGGTCGATGACCGCACGGGCCACAGTCAGGCCGCCGACGCCGGAGTCGAACATCCCGATGGCCGCATCATTCACAGCGCCGAGACTATGCGGGTCCATCCCCGTTCAATAGCACGGCCACCAGTGATTCCTGCCACCAGGACAGCATGTCGTAAGACAGCGCCATGGCCCGGTTCCAGCGCTGCCGCTCCCCCTCCTCGACGGGCGCATCATCCCAGGCCAGGGCATGCACCTGTTCGGCCACCTCGGCGGAGTCGATGCTCAGCCGCTCGGCCAGCACCAGGCGGGCGTCGTTGAGGGCGCCCAACCAGCGTCCCTCCTGCCCGGCGCGCACCAGCACCGCCCCGCCGGGACCCGTGGGAGCGAGCAGTTCGTGCACCACGTCCTCCATGCGGGAGCGCTTGTCGTCCCGCAGCTGGGAACGGGTCAGCGCGGCCACCTCGACGGCGACTTCCGGGTCCTCGGAGGCGTCCGGCAGGAGCACGTCCAACAGCGGAGCCAGGGAGGCGGGGAGCGAGCTCGAGGCTCCGGCGTCGGGCGCAGCGGGCTCGAAGTCGAGGGCGGCCAGCACATTGCCGTCCCGTGGGCTCTCCCCCGGACGCGGGCCGGGGCGTTGCGAAGCGGCAGGAGCGTCGGCGCCGAGCAGATCGGCAATCTGCTTGAACAGCCCGGCCAAGTACTCGCGCTCCCACGGCTCCAGGGCACTGGACCAGCCCTCGGCCTCGGGGTGGAAGGCGCGCATCAGACGCCGCCTCCGGCCGGGCCGCCACCGTCCGGGTCGGCGGCGTCGTCGGCCAGGGGCTCGATGGTGGCGTGCAGGCCGTAGGAGTGCATCGCGGTGACGTCCACCTCCATGCGTTCGCGGGCGCCGCGGGAGACGACGGCCCGGCCGGTGGTGTGCACCTGCAGCATGCGGCGGCGGGCGAGCGGGATCGGGAAGCCGAAGTAGGTGTGGAAGACCCAGGTGACGTAGTCCATCGTGTTGACGGGGTCGTCATGCACCACCGTGCACCACAGGCGCTGGGCGGCGCTGCGGGCGTCCGACAGTGTCTGCATCTCGGGAGCGGAGGCGGTGTCGACGGGCACTGCGGGCTGCATGCGCACCAGCCTAGCCGCGGATCCCATGTGACGGCGGGCTCGTTCCGTCGCGCGTCCGCCTGCGGTAGGTTTCTGTCATGACAGCCAACCAGCGATGGATCCCCGCCTCGGCAGCCTCCAGCACCGCACTGCTCACAGATATGTATGAGCTGACCATGCTGCAGGCCGCACTGCATGCGGGCGTGGCCGAGCGCGCTTGCGTCTTCGAGCTGTTCGGCCGCACCCTGCCCGCCTCGCGCCGCTTCGGCGTGGTCGCCGGCGTCGGCCGGCTCCTGGACGCGATCGAGCGTTTCACCTTCACCGATGCCCAGATCGATTACCTCCACGCCACCGGCATCGTCGACGACGACACCATCGACTACCTGCGCTCATACCGGTTCTCTGGAACGATCCGCGGCTATGCCGAGGGCGAGTGCTACTTCTCCGGCTCCCCCCTGCTGACGGTGGAGGGGCCCTTCGCCGAGGCCTGCATTCTGGAGACGCTGGCCCTGTCCATCTACAACTATGACTGCGCGGTGGCCGCGGCGGCCTCGCGCATGACCATCGCCGCCCACGGCCGTCCCTGCGTGGAGTTCGGGGCGCGCCGGGCGCACGAGCGCGCCGCCGTGTCCGCCGCCCGGGCGGCGGTAGTCGGCGGCTTCGTGGGCACCAGCGACCTGGAGGCCGGCATGCGCTACGGCATCCCCGCGGTCGGCACCTCCGCCCACTCCTTCACCCTGCTGCACGACACCGAGGAGGAGGCCTTCGCCTCCCAGGTGGCCAGCCTTGGGCCGGGCACCACCATCCTGGTGGACACCTACGACATTGAGCGCGGCGTGGCCCGCGCGGTAGCGGCGGCCCGGGCCGGCGGGGGCGAACTCGGCGCGGTGCGCCTGGACTCCGGCGACCTGGTGGCCGAGGCCTTCAAGGTGCGCGCCCAGTTGGACGCGCTGGGGGCGACGACGACGAAGATCACCGTCACCAGCGACCTGGACGAGTACGCGATCGCGGCCCTGGGCGCCGCGCCGGTGGACTCCTACGGTGTGGGTACCAAGCTGGTCACCGGCTCGGGCCGGCCGACGGCGGCTCTGGTGTACAAGCTCGTCGAGCGCGCCGATTCCACCGGCGAGATGCAGGAGGTCGCCAAGTTCTCCACGGGCGGCAAGTCGACCGTGGGCGGCCGTAAGTGGGCCGGCCGGGTGCTCGACGCCGCCGGCTCGGCCACCGAGGAACTGGTCATCTCGGCCCGCTCCGAGGCCGCCGGATTGGCCGCGCTGGAGCGCGCCGGGGCCCGGCCGCTCCAGGTGGATCTGGTGCGCGACGGCGTCATCGTGGAGGAGCACCGCGGCCCGGAGGCGCTGAAGGCGGCCGCCGAACGCCACCAGGTGGCGCGCGCCGAGCTGCCCTACGACGGCTGGCGGCTGAGCGAGGGCGACCCGGCGATCCCGACCCGCCACGTGGACATCGACGACCGTCAGCCGCTGCGGGGTTGAGCCGGTTGCCCGCCCGCCGGTGCCCCGAGCGAGTCGACGTGCCCCGGAGTCAACGCGCCCCGGCTGAGACCACGCCGCAACCGGCGGCCAGCGGGTCTTAGCGCCGCCCGACGAACCAGCGGCGCAGCGTCTCGATGCGCCCCTCGATCTGCTCGGTGGTCGCCTGGGCCACCTCCGGGCCGCCGCACACGCGGCGCAGCTCGGTGTGGATCACCCCGTGGGGCTGCCCGGAGCGCCGTGCCCAGGCACCGACCAGCTTGGACAGTTCCTTGCGGGCGGCGGCGCGCCGCCGGGCGTCGTCGACCCCGGAGTTGGCCCGCCGCTGCTGCGCAGCGGCGTTCTGGCGCTTTTGCTGCTTGATCTGCTGATTCTGCCGCTGGCGCAGCAGGGCGGTGACCTGCTCGGGCTCCAGCAGCCCGGGCAGCCCCAGGTACTCCTGCTCCTCGGGGCTGCCCACCATGCGCCGGTGCCGAACTCACCGCCGTCGAACAGGACCCGGTCGAACTCGGCGGTGGAGTCCATGGCCTCGAAGCCACCCAGCAGGTCGTCCGAGGCATTCTCCTCGCGGTTGGCCTGGGCGATCAGCCGGTCCTCCGGGGAGCCGAACCGGGAGTCCTCCTCCGCGCCCCGCTTGCCGAGCACGTGATCGCGGGCGGCCTCCATCTCCCCGGCCAGCGACAGCAGCGGGGTGACCGAGGGCAGGAAGACGCTGGCGGTCTCCCCCCGGGCGCGTGAGCGCACAAAGCGGCCCACGGCCTGGGCGAAGAACAGCGGGGTGGAGGCGGAGGTGGCGTACACGCCCACGGCCAGCCGCGGCACGTCCACGCCCTCGGAGACCATGCGCACCGCCACCAGCCAGCGGTCGGTGGAGGCGGCGAAGGTCTCGATACGGCTGGAGGCACCCGAGTCGTCCGACAGTGCGACGGTGGGCGCCTGCCCGGTGATGGCGCGCAGCTGCTTGGCGTAGGCGCGGGCGGAGTTCTGGTCCGAGGCGATCACCAGGCCGCCGGCGTCGGGCACCTGCCGGCGCACCTCGGTAAGCCGTTGGTCGGCCGCGGCCAGCACGGCGGGGATCCACTCCCCGCCCGGGTCCAGGGCGGTGCGCCACGCCTGGGCTTCCATGTCCTTGGTCAGCGGCTCGCCCAGCCGGGCGGCGACCTCGTCGCCGGCTTGGTGCGCCAGTGCATCTGTCCCGAGTAGCTCATGAACATCACCGGCCGTACCACGCCGTCGGCCAGGGCCTCGGCATAGCCGTAGGAGTAGTCGGCCCGGGAGCGCCTGATGCCGCCGGCCTCCTCGGTGTAGGTGACGAAGGGGATCGGTGATTCGTCGGAGCGGAAGGGCGTGCCGGTGAGGGACAGGCGCCGGCGGGCGGGGGTGAAGGCCTCCCGGATGGCGTCGCCCCAGCTGCGGGCGTCGCCGCCGTGGTGGATCTCATCGAGGATCACCAGCGTGCGGGTGCGGTCGGTGCGCGCTCGGTGCAGGTTGGGGTTGGCGGCCACCTGTGCGTAGGTGACGGCGACGCCGTCGAACTGGGAGCCGAGCGCGCCCTGAGAGTTGGCGTAGGAGGGTCGATGCGAATACCCACCCGGGCGGCGGCCTCCGCCCACTGGTACTTCAGGTGCTCGGTGGGGCACACGACGGTCACCTTGTGCACGTCGCCGGCGGTGAGCAGCTCGGTGGCGATGCGCAGCGCGAAGGTGGTCTTGCCGGCGCCGGGGGTGGCGACGGCGAGGAAGTCCCGCGGCATCGCCTCCAGGTACTGCTTCAGGGCGGCGGCCTGCCAGGCGCGCAGCGGCCGCGTGGTGCCCCAGGCGGCGCGCTGTGGGTAGGCCGGGGAGAGGTTCTCCGCGGCGAAGATGGAAGGCTGGGTGGGATGGTGCTGGGACTTGGAGCGGGGTGCGGAACTCACCGACCGCCTCGTCCGAACGGGAAACGCGGGCGCTTGGGGCCGGAGCCGCCCTGGTCGCCATTGCCGCCGGGGCGCATCTGCTCGTAAATCTCCTTGCAGGTGGGGCACACCGGGTACTTCGACGGGTCGCGACCGGGGGTCCACACCTTGCCGCACAGGGCGACGACGGGTCGACCGGTGGCGGCCGCGGCGGCGATCTTGTCCTTGCGCACGTAATGGGCGAAGCGGTCTGCATCGCCGTCGTCGGTGGACTTGAGCTCCTCGCGTTCGAGGACGGCGGTGCCGGCGGACTGTGCGGGCTCGCCGGCCGGGGTACCGGGAGAACCGGGGCCGGCGGGGTCGGTGCTGGCCTGAGGCCAGGCGGTGAGCTGACGCATGTGCCCCAGTCTATGCCGCCGGGCGGGTGCGAACGCGACCCGGATCTGTGGCAGCTCTCTCTCCTTCCGGTCCGGTGCGGATCCCAGCGGGTCTGCACCGGACCGGGCGTCAGGAGTCACCGGCGCGGCCTGCGCCCGGTACCAGTCCAGGCTGCCGCCGATGCTGCTGCGGAGACAGGCCTTCGTTCAGTGCTGCTGCTTGAGCAGGCTGGCGGCGGCGTGATCGACGAGCACCAGCGCGTCGGGGTGGTTCTGCATGACGGTGGCCGGCCAGTCGGGGGTGATCTCGCCCTCCACCAGGTGGGCGATGGCCTCGGCCTTGTTGGCGCCGGTGGCGATCAGCACCAGTTTGCGGGCCTTCATGATGGTGCCGAGCCCCTGGGTGAGGCAGTGGGTGGGGACGGCGTCGATGTCGCCGTCGAAGAAGCGGGCGTTGTCCGAGCGGGTCTGCTCGGTGAGCACGTCGACGTGGGTGGCGGAGTCGAGAGGGCCGCCGGGCTCGTTGAAGCCGATGTGTCCGTCGACGCCGATGCCCAGGATCTGCAGGTCGCAGTAGCCGGCGGCCGCCATCTGCGCCTCGTAGTCGGCGCAGGCCTGCTCCAGGTCGTCGGCGAGTGCGTCGGGGCCGTGCAGGGCACCGGGGGCCATGTCCACCCGTGAACGCAGGTTGCGCTCCATGAAGGTGGCGTAGCGCTCGGGGTGGCCTTCTGGCAGACCCACGTACTCGTCAAGCATGAAGCCGGTGACGTCCTTGAAGGAGAGGCGGCCGTCCGCGCAGCGGCGGGTAAGCTCGTCGTACAGGGGCAGGGGGCTGGAGCCGGTGGCGGTGCCTAGTACGGCGTTCGGCTTCTCGTTCAGCAGGGATTCGATGACGTCGGCGGCGCGGGAGGCGATCTCTTCGGCCGTGTCGAGGATGACGAGCTCCATGGTTGGTTCCTTAAGGTTTTGCTTCCGGCGGCGGACCTAGCGACCTCGT
Organism: Actinomyces ruminis; assembly: GCF_002154335.2. Taxonomy (GTDB): domain Bacteria; phylum Actinomycetota; class Actinomycetes; order Actinomycetales; family Actinomycetaceae; genus Actinomyces; species Actinomyces ruminis. The sequence continues at coordinate 13,664 of NZ_MTPX02000051.1, read as the reverse complement.
CCGTGAGGTCGGCGGGCAGCGCGCCCGCGTCGCAGGGCCATGCTACGGCCTGGCGGGGCGGGGCTCCGGGAGGCGGGCCCTTGATGTTGGAGCACAACGCACGATGCCGGCGCGAGGCTCGTCCGAGTCTCCGCCACACGTACGGCTTCCCGCCACACGTACGCGTTTTGGAGCTTTCCCCGCGCCAGGCACCCGCAAATCTCCAAAACTCGTACGTGAGAGACCAACGCGTGCGTTAGACGCAAACGCGTACGTGAGATACGACCCGGGCTCAGACCCACGGCGGCTCTCAGGCGGCGTCGTGGCCGGGCCAGGAGCGAATGGTGGCCAGCACTTGCACATAGCGCTGGTCGAGCTGGCGTCCACCCAGTAAGACGCCGCCCCAAGCGACTCCCCCGCCCCACAGTGCGCCCCCGGCGAGCAGTAGCCAGCCCCAGGGCCAGGCCTCGTTTATCACCACCACGACCAGTGACACCAGCACCGGCGCACTGACCGTGGCGACGACGAAGAATCCCAACGTTTGCAGGAGCGCAGCGACGAATGCGGTGCCGGAGGTGCGCGACTTCATGGGGCTCTCCCCCGGCGGATTCGTCTCATAGGGCAGCAGCACGCTGGTCAGGCTCGACCAGGCCAGGCTACGCCGTACACGCCCAGACTCGCGCCGAGGTAGGCGGGCACCTGCGCCCAGTTTCCGGTCAGCCAACCAGCAACCAGGGTGAGCGCGGCGAGCAGCGGCAGCTGCCAGGTGGCCGCCGCCAGCACACGCCCCAGGCGGTCACTGCGCCCGGGCAGTCCGGCGGCCAGGTGGGTCCACAGGGCCGTGGAGTCGAAGGCCAGGTCGTCGTGCACCATCCAGCCGCATAGGAGCGCGACAATCAGCCCCACCATGAACAACGCTCCCGGCGCCTGTCCCGGGGTGAAGTCGACGCCGGTGAGCGTCACAGTCGTCGCATCACCGCTGGTACTCGTCATGGTGTTGTAGTTGGTGGCGATCATCCCGGTGAAGAGCAGCGACATCATGATGATCACCGCCACCTGTATCAGGTAGCGCGGGTCGGTGCGCCAGTAGCGCAAGCAGCGTGCGGCAACGGCCGCCGTCGGCCCGGAGCTGACCAGTGCCAGGCGCCGCTGCCAGGGCAACACGTTAAGCGCGCCTTTAGCGCCGCCCGCGATCCCGGGCTCACGGGCATTGTCATGGGCGCGCGAGTGCCCCCGCGCGTGGGCGGGCCCGGTCATGACACGAACCACCACGCGGTGCCAGAGCGGCAGCAGCACCAGTGGCAGCGCCAGGGCACCCACGGCCAGCAGCGCCGCCGTTGCCGTCTGCCCCTGGGCCAGGTAGCCGGGAGCCGCCAGCGCCCAGCCGAAGGGCGTCAGGCCCAGAATTCGAGCCAACCCGAGCAGGCCACCGAAGTCCAGGCGCTCCATGTCCAGCAGGTTGTTCAGTAAGGAGGGCAGCAGGGAGATCGCCATGACGGTGAAGAAGCCGACGACGGCGAGCCGATCGCGGCCGCGCCGGGAGGATGCGGCCCCGATGCCAATGACCACGCTGCGTCCCAGCAGCACGCAGGTGGCCAGGGCCGCGGGGGCCAGGACCAGCGCGAGCACGGCAGCGCCCGTCTGGCCGGCGGCGCCCACGTCAGGGCGGGGACGAGCAGCACCAGGCCGGTGATGACACCGGGAACCCCGCAGGCACCGGCGACCGCCAGTCCCGTACTCAAGGCCCGGGAGGGCGCCGTCCAGACGGCCACGGCACGCGGGTCCAAGGTGGCGTCCGCACCAGTAAACAGCAGCGGCACCACCATCCAGCCGACGCTCAGAACGGCACCGGCCGCTCCCAGCACCATGGTGATGGTGACGGCGTCGGCGCGCCCCAGGGCAACGGCTCCTGCCAGCAGCGGCGCCAGCATCCCCGCAGCCATCGCCGCCCCCAGGATCAGGCCGATGGTGGCCCAGATGTTGTTGCGCAGCGCATTGAGGGTGATCCGCCATCTCAGGCGGACGAGGGTCGCAACCATGTCAGCTCCTCCCGCGAGGTCTGCGCTCCCACGAGTTGGGCGAAGCGGTCCTCCAGGTCGGCGCCGGCGGCACCTCGGCGGTGGTGCCGGCGGCGACCACGCGCCCCTGGTCGATGATGGCGACGTGAGTGCACAGGCGCTGCACGGTGACCATGACGTGGCTGGAGATGATGACGGTTCCGCCTGCGGCGGCGAAGTCGGTGAGGATGGACTGGATGGTCTTGGCGGAGATGGGGTCGACCGCCTCGAAGGGCTCGTCCAGCACCAGCACGCTGGGCGAGTGGACCAGGGCGCAGGCCAGGTGGATCTTCTTGCGCATGCCCGCGGAGTAGTCAGCCACCAGAGTGGTGCCGGCGTCCCACAGGTCCAGCACGTGCAGCAGCTGGGTGGCACGGGGGATGACGACGTCGCGGGGCATGTTGCGCAGCAGCCCGGAGTAGGTGACCAGCTCCAGGCCACTGAGGCGGTCGAAGGTGCGCAGCCCGTCGGGCAGGACGCCGAGCAGGGCCTTGGCGCGGGCGGGTTCGGCCCACACGTCCACGCCGTGTACCAGGGCGCGGCCGGCGTCGGGCAGCAGCAGGCCGGTGGCCATGGACAGGGTGGTGGTCTTACCAGCGCCGTTGGGGCCGACGATGCCGTAGACGGCGCCGGTGGGGATGGACAGGGACAGCAGGTTGACGGCGATCTTCTGGCCGAAGGCCTTCGCCAAAGAGTCAAGGAGCAGGGCGGGGCGCGGGCCGGGGGCGCTCGGCCCTTCAGCACGGGCGAATGGCGACGGGGCGGTCATGGCCCGAAGGTATCGGGCCGGCACAGACCTCGGCTCATCCGGCAGGAGGAACCCGGTCCCGGACGGCCAACCGACCGCGGCACGTGACGTCGACCGGTCTCGGCACGTAACAAGTGCCGGCCTCGGTGAGGGGCGGGGACGAGGGATGGTGGAGCGGGCACAACGAAGGCGCGCCGCCCGTTCGGTGGGCGACGCGCCTTGTGAGTCGGGATCCGTGGGCCGTACCGTCGGTGGACCCGAGCGGTCCCGGTGGACCTATATGGTCACTTGCCGGAGGCGGCCTTCTTCAGGGCGGAGCCGGCGGTCAGCTTCACGCCGTGGCCAGCGGGAATCTGAATCTCCTCGCCGGTGCGGGGGTTGCGGCCGGTACGAGCGGCGCGCTCGACACGCTCGACACCCATCAGACCCGTGATCTTGACGGCCTCGCCCTTGGCAACGTTCTCGACGAGGACGTCCTGGAAGGCGCCGAGGAAGGCGTCGGCGTCGGTCTTGGTCAGGCCGGCCTTCTCAGCGATGGCGGCGATGAGCTCGGTGCGGTTGATGGACATGTATCTGCCTCTCGGTTGGTGGTTTTGAACGTCTGGGTGACGGTTGGGCACCTCGGAGCGGTGCCGCTGCCCGTAACGCTATGCATAAAAGGGGCGATTTGTCAGATATGGCGGCGTTTTCCTCGGCGTGGCGTACCGATTTGTGGCCCACACCAAACACTTTTACCGCTCTGGTCACATGCGCAACACTGTTCCCGTCACCGGCGGGCGACCGCATCGACGAACCAGGAGGTGATGGTGGTCGGGTGCGTGATGGCGGTGCCGACGACGACGGCGAAGGCACCGTGATCCATGGCCCGTGCGGCCTGTGCGGGGGTGTGCACCCTGCCCTCGGCGACGAGCGGCACCTCGGCGATCGCCGCCACCTGGTCGATGAGCTCGAGGTCCGGCCCGTCGGTTGGGGGACGCTCGCCGGTGTAGCCGGCCAGGGTGGTGCCGAGGACATCGGCGCCGGCATCCTGGGCCGCCCGGGCATCGTCCAGGCCGCCGCAGTCGGCCATGACCAGCACGCCCGGGCGGGCGGCCTTGAGCTCGGCGATCGTCTCCGCCAGAGTGCGCCCGTCGGGCCGGGGGCGGCGGGTGCCGTCCAGGGCGACGAGCTGCACACCGGTGGCGGCCACGGCGACGGCGTGAGTGAGGGTGGGGGTGATGAATACGCCGTCGTGCCCGTCCTTCCACAGGCCGATGACGGGGACGTCCAGGTGCTGGGTGATCAGGGCGAGGTCGGCCAGGCCCTGGGCGCGGATGCCGACGGCGCCGCCTGCCACACAGGCCTGCGCGACCTGGTCCATGGTGCGCGGGTCGCGCATGGGCTCGCCCGGGTAGGCCTGTGCGGAGACGATGAGTCCTCCGCGCAGGCGCTCGAGCACGGGGTTGAGGGCGGGCATGGGTCCTCCTTGATGCGGATGTGTGGTGCCGACGGGCGGTATGCGGCGCCCCGGTTCATTCGGGGCGGTTCAGGCGCAGCGCGGCCTCGTGAGCGGCGCCGATGATGGGCGCAGTCGTCCCCAGGGCGGCCGGGACGAGCTGCAAGTCCGTGGCGACCAGGTCGACCAGCTCGCGGCGCAGGGTTTCGCGCAGCGGCCCCCACCACAGCCTCCCGGAGCGGGCCAGGCCGCCGGAGATGATGACCCGGTCGGGATCGAGCACGGTGACGATGCCGGCGATGGCCTGCCCGAGCGCGGTGGCGGCCTCCCGGTACAGGCGGCGCGCATCGGGGTCGCCGCAGCGGGCCAGCTGCTCCACCGCCAGCGCGCCGGTTATGTCCTGGGCGCCGGTGGCCTCGCAGAAGCGGCGGGCGATCTGCGGTCCGGCGGCGACCGCCTCCAGGTGGCCGATCCGCCCGCAGGTGCACCGCTCCCCCGCGGCCAGGGCCGCGGGCATGTGCCCCATCTCCCCCGCCAGGAAGTGCGCCCCGTGGTGGACGCGTCCGTCCAGGATCACCGCCCCGCCCACGCCGGTGCCGACGGCGACCACCAGCGCGCAGGCGGCATCCGTCCCGGCCCCGCGCCAGGCCTCACCGGCGGCGTAGGCGTTGACGTCGTTGTCGACGTGCACCGGGGGGACGGAGCCGTCCGGGCGATGCATGCCCGCGGCTCCCAGCCGCTTCGCCACTCCGGTGGCGATGTCCGTGCCGGCCCAGCCGGTGATGGCGTCGGTGGCGGAGATGACCGTGCCGCGCCGGGAGTCGATGACGCCGGCCGCGCCAATGCCCACCGCCGTGGGGACGGCCGGTCCCTCCCCCACGCCGTCGGCGCCGTCGGCGGCCTCCCCAACGGAGATCGAGAGGATGAGGCCGGCGATGGCGTCGAGCATGGCGTCGGGACCCGCGTGCGCGGGCGTGGGCACCTCGTGCACGCGTCCGCGCAGCGTCCCTTCGGCGGTGACGCGGGCGGCGGCGATCTTGGTGCCGCCCACGTCCACGCCGATCAGGTCCCCCGCGGTCGCGGGCGGGCGGTCGAGCGCTCCGGGTGCGCCGGTCATCTCAGATCAGGCCCTGACTGCGGGCGATGGCGAGTACCCCCTCCCGGGAGCGCCCTCCAGGGCGCGTACCGGGAAGGCCATCTCGTTGGCGTCGATGGTGCCCTGGGCGGCCATGACGGTCTTGAAGGCGCCGATGCCGGAGGCGTCCCCGGAGCGGCCGCGCGGCACGAACACGATCTCGAATCCGGCGCACAGCCGGTCCTGGATGCGACGCGCCTCGTCCCACCGCCCGGCCCGGGCGGCCTCCCACAGCTCGACGTAGGCGCCGGGCTCCACATTGCCGTAGCCGGGGACGCAGCCGTCCCCGCCGAGCAGCAGCATGCCGTCGACGACGCACTCGTGTCCGGTGAGCAGGGCCAGCGGGTGGCCGGCGGCGGCGTTGGCGGCCACGAGACGGCGGAAGCCGACGTCGTCGCCGGAGGAGTCCTTCACCCCGGCCAGGGCGCCCTCCACCCCCAGGGTCACCAGCATGTCGCGGTCCAGCTTCTTGCCGTTCAGCCGCACGGGGACGTCGTAGGCGAGCAGCGGGACGGAGATGGCGGCCGCGATGGCGCGGAAGTGGTCGGCGATCTCGGCGGCGTCGTTGAGTGCGTAGAACGGGCAGGCGGCGACGACGGCGTCGGCGCCGAGGGCCTCGGCCCGCCGTGCCTGCTCGATGACGCGGTGGGCGGTGGTGTCGATGGCGCCGGCCAGCACGGGCACGCGGCCGGAGGCGTATTCGACCACTGCGGAGATGACGGCGTCGCGCTGGGAGTCGGTCAGGTAGGCGACCTCCCCGGAGGAGCCGCCGACGAACAGGCCGTGCACGCCGGATCCGATGAGGAATTCGACGACGCGGCGGAGGGAGTCCAGATCCACCTCGCCGTGCTTGAACGGGGTGATGACCGGGGGGATGACGCCGGTGAAACGGGTGTCCATGTGATGGTTTTCCTTGCGAGTGTGCGGGGTTGAACTGGCTGCCGTGGTCTCAGGCCTCGAGCAGGGAGGGCACGGCGGCGAGCAGGGTGCGCGTGTACTCCTGCTGGGGGTGGGCGAAGATCTCCGCGGTCGTGTTCGTCTCCAGGATCCTCCCGAAGTACATGACGGCGATGCGGTCGGAGACGTAGCGGACCGTGTTGATGTCGTGGCTGATGAACACCAGGCCCAGGCCGAGGGCGGCCTTGAGGTCCTGCAGCAGGTTGAGGACCTGGGCGCGCACGGACACGTCCAGGGCGCTGGTGGGCTCGTCGGCGACGATGATGTCCGGGTCCAGGGCCAGGGCCCGGGCGATGGCGACGCGCTGGCGCTGCCCGCCGGAGATCTGCCGGGGCAGCACGTCCAGGGCGCTGGGCGGCAGGCCGACCAGGTGCAGCAGGTCGCGCACCTTCGCCTCCCGCTCGGCGGGTGAGCCGATGCCGTGGACGTTGAGCGGGTCGATGAGCGTGTCGTGCACGATCATGCGCGGGTTCAGGGCGGTGGCCGGGTCCTGGAAGACCACGGACACGCTCCGCCCCAGGGCGCGGCGGTCGGCGGCGGAGTGACCGAGCGGGCGGCCCTTGAAGTAGACCTCGCCGCGGGTCAGCGGCTGCAGGCCGGTCATGACGCGGGCGGTGGTGGACTTCCCGCAGCCGGACTCGCCCACCAGCCCCAGCGTCTCGCCACGGCGCACCGTCAGGGAGACGTCGTTGACGGCGTGGACCGTGTCGGGGCGGAAGAGCCTGCCGGTGCGGGACTTGTGGATGACGTGGGCGTGGCGCAGCTCGATGACCGGGTCGGTCTCGGGGTTCCAGCCGGGGTGCTTGTCGGCGCTCATCAGTGGGCCTCCTTGGCCAGGATCGCCTCGAGCTCGGGCGTGGTGGCGTAGTAGTGCTCGGCGGCGCCGGCCACGGGCTTCAGCACCGGGCGGGTGTTCAGGCCGACGTCGGGGTGGCTGGAGCGCGGGGCGAAGCGGTCTCCGGCCACGAACTCCTGCGGACTGGGGACGGTGCCGCGCACCTGGTGCAGGCGCTTGGAGCCGGCCTCGATGGACAGCACCGCCCCGAGCAGGCCACGGGTGTACTCATGCACGGGGTTGGCCAGCAGCTCCGCAGTGGCGGCCTGCTCAACCACCTGCCCGGCGTACATGACGGTGATGCGGTGGGCGACCTTGGCCACCAGGGCCAGGTCGTGGCTGACGAACACCATGCGAAGCCGAGTTTCTCGCGCAGCTGGTTCAGCAGGTCGATGACCTGCTTCTGCACGGTGACGTCCAGGGCGGTGGTGGGCTCGTCGGCGATGACCAGGCTGGGGTCGCGGGTGAGCGCCATGGCGATCAGCACGCGCTGGCGCTGCCCGCCGGACAGCTCGTGCGGGTAGCTCTTCAGGGTGCGCACCGGGTCGAGCCCGACCAGTTCGAGCAGTTCCTCGGCGCTGCGGGTGCCGCCGCGGGAGGTGAGCTGCTTCATCTGGGCGCGGATGAGCATGGAGGGGTTCAGTGAGGACAGGGCGTCCTGGTAGATCATGCTCATCTCGTGGCCGCGCAGGGCGTTGTGCTCCTTGGGGGTCAGCTCCAGCAGGTCGCGGCCCTGGAAGCGGATCCGTCCGGCGATGCGGGCGGTGGGCGGCAGCAGCCCCATGACTGCCATGGAGGTGATCGACTTGCCGCAGCCGGACTCGCCCACCAGCCCCATGGTCTCGCCGGGGCGGACGGAGAAGGACACGCCGTCGACGATGTTGACGTCCCCGTGCTGGGCGGGGAAGGCGATGGACAGGTCCTCCACCTCCAGGACGGGGGCGGCCTCGGGCGTGGGATAGACGAGCCGGTCGTGGCGGGCCCGTTCGGCGGTGCGCAGGGCGGCCAGTCGCTCGGCGAGCGGAACCTCTTCGGCGGCGGGGGCGACGACGCCGGTCAGGGCGCTCAGCTGCCCGCCGGGAGCGGAGTCCGCGGCCGCCTCGGCGTGGGCGCGCACGGCGGTGTCGGCCTCGTCCCAGGCCTGCTGGGTCTGCATGGCCTCCTCGTCCGCCTCCACGTCCACCTGGGTGCGGATGCGCGGGGCGGCCATGGCGTCGGTCAGGCCCTCGGAGAGGATGTTCAGGCACAGGGTGGTGATCAGGATCATCAGCCCCGGGAAGAACGTCGGCCACCAGTGCCCCGAGAGCAGCAGGGCCTTGCCCTCGGAGAGCATGTTGCCCCAGGTGGGGGTGTTGACCGCTTGATGCCGGCACCGATGAATGACAGCGAGGCCTCGAAGACGATGGCGTCGGCAACCAGCACGGTGGCGTAGACCATGATCGGGGCCACGCAGTTGCGCACCACGTGCTTGGCCAGGATCCAGGGCACGCGGGCGCCCATCACCTTGGAGGCCGCCACGTAGTCCTCACCGAACTGGGCCAGGATGTTGGCGCGCACCACGCGGGTGAGCTGGGGGGTGTAGACGATCGCGGTGGCGATGACGATCACGGCCACCATCGGCAGCCCGGAGGCGGACATGGCCAGCACCAGCACGGCCGCGAGCGCGATCCCGGGGAAGGACATGAGCACATCGAGCACGCGCATGACCACCTCCCCGATCCACTTACGACTGGTGGCGGCCACGGCGCCGAGCACGGCGGCCAGCGCCAGGGCGGCCCCGGTGGCGCTCAGGCCCACCACCAGGGAGACCCGGGCCCCGTACACGGCGCGGGAGAGGATGTCCCGGCCGGTGGCGTCGGTGCCGAACAGGTGGGCGGTGGAGGGGGCGACGGCGGGGTCGGAGGAGACGACGTCGCCCACGCCCTCCACATGGGTGACGGTCTCGGCGGAGGCCAGACCCGTGGCGCCCGGGGCGTAGGGGGCCACGAGGGGGGCGAAGATCGCCATGAGGGCGATGGCGGCCAGGACCACGACGGCGATCTTGGAGCCGAGCGGCAGGCGCCGCCAGCCCTGGAAGCGCAAGCCGGGGGCGGAGACCTTGTCCAGTGTGCGGCGGTGGGGCATCACACGCTCCTGATCCTCGGGTTGACCAGCACATAGAGCATGTCAACGACGATGTTGATGATGATGAAGGCCAGTGCGACCGTGATGGACACGCCCTGGACGATGTTGATGTCATTGCGGGTGATCCCCTGGAAGATGAGCTGCCCCATCCCCTGGATGTTGAAGATCATCTCAATGACGACGGCGCCGCCCATGGCGTAGCCCAGTCTCAGGCCGAGCACCGTCAGCGGGGTGATCAGGGCGTTGCGCAGCACGTTGCGTGCCACCACCACGTGCTTGGGGATGCCGGCGCCGATGGCGGTGCGCACGTAGTCGCGGTCGAGCTCCTCGACCATGGCGGTGCGCACCACCCGGGTGAGGGTGCCGGTGTTGGGCACGGCCACGGCCAGTGCGGGCAGCAGATCTGCCGCGCGTAGGCACCGGGGTCGTCACCGAAGGACGTCCACTGGGTGACCACCGAGGGGAAGGTGCCGGTGGCGCCGGGGATGTCGCCGAACCACTGGATCAGCAGCAGGGCGAGCCAGAAGGAGGGGGTGGCCAGGCACAGGATGGAGATCACCCGGATGACCTGGTCGGGCCAGGCGTCGCGGTACAGGGCGGCGATGACACCGAGGATGGTGGCCAGGACGACGGCCACGAAAATGCCGATGAAGGTCAGTTGCAGCGTGATGGGGAAGGCGGCGGCGACCATGTCGGTGATCTTCACGCCGGTGAAGGTCGTGCCGAGGTCGCCGTGCGCCAGCCCCACCAGGTAGTCCCAGTAGCGCTGCAACAGCGGATCGTTGAGGTGGTGGGCCTGGCGGTACTGCTCAAGCGCGTCTGCCGAGGCGGCCTCCCCCAGCGCCAGGCGCGCCGGATCGGCCGAGGAGAACGACATGACGACGAACACGAGCAGCGTCACGCCCAGCACCATGATCGGCAGCGCCAGCAGGCGGCGGCCGATCAGGCGGAGGAGGTTGGACACCGGGTTGCTCCTTTACCGGGATCTGCGTCGGGAGTCTTCGGGGCGGCCGGTCAGGCGGCAGTGGTGCCGACGTCGACGAAGGACAGTCCGGTCAGTGCGATCGGCTGGAAGCCGACCAGGGCCTCGGTGTCGTAGGCGGTGGGCGACTTGCGGTGGAAGATCGGGTAGAGCGGAACCTCGGCGGCGATGAGGTCGAAGATCTCCTGCCACTTGGCCACCTGGGCGTCGCCGTCGAGCTGGACGGCCTCGTCCAGGGCGGCCTGCACCTGGTTGTAGCGTCGGTGCCCTTCCAGTGCATGCGGGTGTCGGTCCAGATGTCGCCCGCGTACCACCAGCGCAGGAGCAGGTCCGCATCATTGCCAAAGACGGAGGGATCGCCGGGGGCGATGACGACGTCCCAGTCGCCCTGGTCGGAGTCCAGGAAGGCGTAGACGTCCGCGGACTTCTTCTCTTCGTAGTTGACGGTGATGCCCAGGGTCTCGAGGTTCTCACGGATGATCGGGCGGACGGAGGCGAACCAGCCGTGGTCGGAGCACAGCAGGTTGACGCTGGTCACGCCGGCCTCCGCGAGGAGGGTCTTGGCCTTGTCGGCGTCGTAGGTGTAGACGGTGCCGGCCTGCTTGTAGGCGGGGTGGTCCTCCTGGACGAAGCAGGTGGCGGGGGTGGCGAGCGTGCCCATGCCGGTCTCGCAGATCTTGTTGTAGTCCAGGGCGTACAGGATCGCCTGGCGGGCCTTGACGTCGGAGAGCGTGGCGTTGTTGAACATGGCGAACAGCAGGGAGAAGCCCTGCTGGGCGGCCACGGTGATGGGCGCCTGCATGGTGGCGAGGTTGGCCACGGGGACGGCGTCGATGGCCTGGACGGCGGATGAGGTGATCGCGTTGGTGCGGGTGGTGTCGTCGGGCAGGATCTGCCAGGTCATGGACTTGGCCAGCGCCGGGTGGGGGCCGTTGTAGTGGTCGTTGCGCTCGAAGACGATGGTCTGGGAGGCGGCGCCGTTGTCGGTCATGATGTAGGGGCCGGTGCCGATGGGGTTCATGTCGAAGGCGGCGGCGTCGGCCTCGACGGCGGCGCGGGGCACGATCTTGACGACGCTGATGCGCTCAGCCACCAGAGAGTATGGGTACTTGGTGGTGATGGTTACGGTGGCGTCGTCCTTCTTCGTCACTGCGTCGACGAAGGTGATGAACTGGGAGTACAGCGAGTTGTTGTCCGGATCCAGGACGCGCTCGAAGGAGAATACGACGTCGTCGGCGGTCACGGGCGTACCGTCGGAGAAGACGGCGCCGTCGCGCAGGGTGACCTCGTAGGTGGTGTCGTCCACCCGGGTGGGCAGGTCGGCGCCGAGGGCGGCGTAGCACTCGCGGGTGGCGGGGTGGAGCTCGGTGAGCCCCTCCATGGTGTGCCAGTTGGCGGCCACGGTGAGTGCGGCGGTGGTGGTCATGGGGTCGTAGCCGTTGGTGCCCAGCTCGTAGGAGATGCCGGCGGTGATGGTACCGTCAGCGTTCGAGGCGGCCGCATTGGCTGCGGAGTCGCCCGCAGCCGCCGTCGAGCCGGCGTCGGCGGAGTCGGAGCCGCCGCAGGCGGCGAGGGTGGCGGCCATGCCGGCAGCCAGACCCATGGTGGAGGTCAGGCGGATGAAGTCGCGGCGGGAGGCGCGGGGAGTCGAGATCGTCATTGAGGTCTCCTGAGATCGGACGTCTGTTGTCTGACGTCGGTAGAATGACTGTAGCAGGTATCAGACATCTGATCAATCCCCGGATGGAGTGTGGATTATGTGTAACGATGACCTGGGAACCGGCCCGGCCGCCCCTGGCCGGCCCGCACGCACGCGCAGAACACCGAGACCGAAGCTGAAGAGGAACGAACCGTGGTGGATATGAAGCGAGGCGCCTACGCCTCAACGAGTGGAACGACGACGCAGGCCACCAGTGCGATGAACTCCATCAAGGACTACATCCTCCAGTCCCACCTCCAGCCCGGCGATCCGCTGCCGACCGAGTCGCAGCTGTGCGAGACCCTGGGCATGTCCCGCTCCTCCGTGCGGGAGGCCGTACGCACCCTGGCGGCGCTGGATATCGTCGAGGTGCGCCACGGACACGGCATGTTCGTGGGGCAGGTTTCCATGCGGCCCATGGTCGAGTCCCTCGTCTTCCGGGGTCTGCTCAAGCCCGGGGACGACTACCGCAGCCTGCGCGAGGTGGTTCAGGTTCGCCGCACCCTGGACACCGCCCTGGCGCAGGCGGTGGTGGAGGCGTGGCAGGGGCGTGAGGACCCTGCGATCGACGACGTCGTGGATCAGATGGAGGCGTTGGCCGAGCGGGGAGAGACCTTCACCGACCAGGACCGCAGCTTTCACCGGATGCTGCTGGCGCCGGTCCCCAACCAGCTCTTCGCCCACCTGATGGAGGCCTTCTGGGCGGTCCACACGCTGACCGTCCCCATGCTCGACGCCCCCCGCCCGGAGGACATCGTCAATACCGCCAAGGCCCACCGAGCGATGCTCCAGGCGGCCCGTTCCGGCGACGTGGAGGCCTACCGCGAGGCGGTGGTGGCCCACTACGAGCCACTGGCAAACGCCCTTACCCGCGACCAGCCGCGCCCAGCGTGATCGTCGGGAAGGTCCCCTCCTCCACCACCCGCGCCAGGTTGATGCACGGTTCCTCGGGTCGAAGCAGCCGGGTGAGCCAGCTCAGCCGCGACGTCTCCAGGCCGTCGCGCAGCCAGGTGGCACTGACGTACTCCATGGCGTGGGTGGCGCCCGGCCACACGTGCAGTTCGCAGTCTCCGCCGTCGCGCCACAGCGCCGAGGCGAAGGCGACCACCTCGTCGCGGAAGGTCTCGGCCCCCGCCACGGACAGGAAGACCGGAGGCAACCCCACCAGGCCGCCCGGCTGGTCGACGGCGCGGCCGGCCGCATCGTGGGCGCTCACCGCAGGATCACCGCGCCTCCCGGGCAGGATCTGTTCCCAGGCCCAGTCGTTCCAGTGCGCCGGCCACAGCCCGTCGTCGGGGTACTGCCGGGCCGACGGCGGCTGCACCGCGCCGTCGGGGCCGACCAGCCCGGTGCGGTCATCAAGCATCGGGTAGTCGAGCAGGTAGCCCAGTGCGCGGGGCCCGCCGCGGTCCCGGGCGGCCAGGGCCAGGCAGGCGGCCAGTCCCCCGCCGCCGCTGGGGCCGACGACGACGATGCGCCCCGGATCGGCCCCGTAGTCCGCGGCGTGCTCGGCGGCCCAGGTCAGCGCGGCCAGGCAGTCCTCCCCCGCGGCCGGGGCGGGGTGCTCCGGCGCCAGGCGGTACTCCGGGGCGACGACGACGCCGCCGAAGCGCCCTCGGCGGCCCAGGTCAGCGCGGCCAGGCAGTCCTCCCCCGCGGCCGGGGCGGGGTGCTCCGGCGCCAGGCGGTACTCCGGGGCGACGACGACGCCGCC
>NZ_MTPX02000064.1 GCF_002154335.2 Actinomyces ruminis | reverse complement strand
GCAAAATACGACCCCCGGGTGCATTCCACGACCCTGGGGTGGTCGTGGAATGCACCCGGGGGTCGTATTTTGCGCGGGTGAGGCGATCAACCCGCTTCAGAGACATGACGTCAGGCCGGTAGCATCGGCCGCAATCGCGTTATGAAGTCGAAGGGGACTGCCATGGCAGGCACAGCCGCGCCTACCACAAATGGACCGACACTGCTCACCGCCCGCGATCTGAGTGTCGGTTACGGCGATCATGCCGTGTGCGCCCCGGCGACCTTCACGCTCCGCCCCGGTTGCGCGCTGGCACTGGTCGGGGTCAACGGTGCCGGCAAGTCCACGCTGCTGCGCACTTGCCTTGGGCTGCTCCCGCCCATCGACGGCGAGGTCACGCTGCTGGGCCGCGTCCCCGACCCGCGTTCGGGCAGGCAGCGCCGGGCGGTGGCGCGCGACCTGGGTGAGGAGTCCTTCTTCCCGACCCTGACGGTGGCCGAGCATCTGGCGCTGGTCTGTTACGGGCACTCCACCCCCGCGCCGGAGCGCACCGCCGCCGAACTCCTGGAGGAGTTCAACCTGACGGGCCTGGCGAATGTCCTGCCCGATGAGTTGTCGTCGGGGCAACGGCGCCGCCTGGCGTTGGCCGCGGCGCTGGCCCGGCCCCGCTGCCTGCTGGTACTCGATGAGCCGGAGCAGCGCCTGGACCACGTCACCCGCCGTACCCTCGCCCGCAGGTTGGTCGCCGAGCGGGAAGCGGGAATCGGGATACTGCTCGCCTGCCATGACGCGGAGTTCGTGAGCACTGCTGCGACCGATGTGCTACTGGTAGGCGCCAACACCCGCCTGCTGAGCGTCACCGATGGGGTGCGTGCCATTACCGAGGGCACGCTGTGAACGCCCACGACCACAACTCCCCCGCCCTGCCCTCGGGACGGGAGCTGCGCCGCTGGGTGCGCGCTCACACCGTCCGCACACGTAGTCGCTGGGCACTGCTTGGGGACATTTACGACGCCGTGCTGGCCGCGGCCGTCCTGGGCGCCATGGCGGCGCCGTACCTGCGGCACTTGGGAACCGGCTCCCCGGCATCCGGACCCGGCCTCGCCGCCATGGACCCTGCTTGGGCAACGCTGCTGTTGGTGCTGATGCTGACGCGGCTGATACTGGATCCGTTGCGGCGGCTGGGACCTTTGTTCCTGCGCCCCCACGAGGCGACCTGGTGGTTGGCCATGCCCGGCGAACGCCGGGGACTGTTGGACCCCGTGGCACGGGCAGAGACCGCGTTCGCCGTCGCCGTCGGCGGCGCCACCGGGCTCGTACTGGCGGTGATGGCGGGCAGCAACCTTGCCGTGGCGGCCGGATTGATGCTGCTCGGAGGCAGCGGTGGCGGGCTCCTCCTACTGGGACTGCTCCGCGCGCAGCTGGGGGGCGCCGCGGCGCGGGGCACTAGAGCCGCAGTGCTGGTGGCGGCCCTTGCGGCGCTGGCCGCGGGCGTCGGGGGTTTGCCCTTTCCGCGCCGTGAGGGGGCGCCCCTGCTTGCGGCTCTCGGCGTATTCATGGGGCTGGCGTCCGTGCTGTGGTGGCGGCGGCTGTGGCCCCGCCTGGCAGACATGCCGGACGCACCCCTGCTGGATGCCGCCGCCCGCAGTCTGGGGGCACAGGTCTCCCTGCTGTCCCTGGACACGCGCGCGCTGGGGCGCCTGCTGGCGGCTCCGGCGCGTCGCCCGTCCCGCTCCTCCCGGCTGCCGCTGGCCCGCTTCGCCCGCCGACTCCCGCGCGAGCTGAACCCGTTGCTGGGGGTTGCTCAGGCGGACTGGCTGTTGTTGTGGCGTCAGCCGCGCCGCGGCCTGCAGCTGGCGGCGGGTCTGGTCATTGCAATGTTCCCCCTGGTGTCCACCGGGATCGGCGTGGTCGGGACGGCGGTCTTGCATCTGGCCGGCGCCTGGGTCGCGGTCTTGGCGGTCGCCGAACCCGCGCGGCGCGCCTGGTTCGACGGCGGGGCGGACGACTCCTGGCCGGCACGTCCCGTCCTGGTCCGGTGCGGGCACCTGTTGGTGCCGGCAATGGCGATGACTTCCTGGACGGCAGTGGCGGTACTCGCGCGCCTGTTCGCCTCGGGCCGGTCCCCTGCGACCGTTGGAGAGGCGTGGACGGTACTGGGCCTGGTGGTCGCGGCGGGCTGTGGCTGGGCCGGGGCGGCGTTGCGTTCGGGATTCCGGCCCACGCCGGACTTCTCTCTGGGGCTGGTTGCCTCACCGGTCGGGTCGCTGCCGCCGGGCGCGGTAGAGATGCTGGTCAACGGCCCCGACGCCGCCGCCCTGGCGGGCCTGCCTACCGGTCTGCTGGCAGCCGGTGCGCCCCTGACGCCACGACTACTGCTCGCACAGCTGGCCGCCAGCGCCGTCGTCATCACCTGGGGAATACTGACCGGACGCCGTATGCGGGGCTGAGCTAGTCCTGTTCCTGCCAGGTCACCTTGTTGGTGACGTCGAAAGTGCTGCCGTTCCACACGAAGTCCGCCTCCGCCGCACCGGTGGCACAGGCGGAACAGGCCTCATCGGTGGGCAGGAACTCCCCGACCCACTGGAGATGGAAACCGCCCTCGATCGGCTTGAGCGAACCCTCGACCGCGCTGATGGCGTTGCTCTGGTAAGGGCCGGCGGCGAACTGTATATCGGTCTGAATGGCGGGCGGTGCAGCGGCGTCGTCGTAGAAGCCGATGACGTCGTAGACCAGGTTCCCGCCGCCCCAGCAGGAGAAGACCACCGCCCGGTACGGCGTGTCCGCAAGTGTCACCACGGCGGTTTGCCTGACCGTCACGCTCATACTGTAAACGTCCTCGTCCACACTTGCGAAGCCATCGACCAGAGTCACCCTCCCCTCGTCGTTGTTCCAGGCGCATTGCTCGGGCACGATCACCTCACCGTTGAGGAATGCGGACTCGTCCGGGGCAGCAGCGCCGGTGGTCAGGGAATGCGGCGTCGAGGCGGCCTGCTCCTCCCGCGCCAGGGGCTTATGCGTAGCAGTATTGCTCGAGGCCGCCTGCCGGCTGGTCGGCTCTGCCTGGTAGCCTCCGTGGCCGGTGTGGACGGCGTCGCTTCCGCTTGGCTGCTGGCGCCGAACCAGTGCCCGGCACCCCAGCCGATGACGGTTCCGATCGCGATCAGCACCAATACGGTCGGCACCAGGGGCAGCCACCGGATTCCGCCCGCCTCGGGTGCTCCCCTGCCGGATGATCTGGACTGTGTCATGACACCCTCCGAACCTGGTGGTGCCGATCAGGCCGCCGGCTCACTGTACAGCTCGATGCCCGCCCCGGGTACCGCCGCGATCAGGCGCTTGGTGTACTCCTCGCGCGGGTTGGCGAACAGCTCGTCACTGGGCCCGGCCTCAACCACGCGCCCCTGCTCCATGACGACAACGTCGTCGGCGAGCAGGCGCACCACCGCCAGGTCGTGGGTGATGAACAGATAGCTCAGCTCCAGCTCGGCCTGCAGGCTCGACAACAACTGGAGGATCTGCGCCTGCACCAGCACGTCCAGGGCGGAGACCGCTTCGTCCAGCACGACGATCTCCGGCCGCAGCGCCAGGGCCCTGGCGATGGCCACGCGTTGTCGCTGTCCCCCGGACAGCTCCCCCGGGTAACGACGCATGGCGGAACGGGGCAGCGCCACCATGTCCAGCAACTCGGCGACCCGCTGCTCCCGCTCCTTGCGCGTGCCCACACGGTGCACCCGCAGCGGCTCCTCAACGGAGGAGAACACCGAGTACATCGGGTCCAGGGAGCCGTAGGGGTTCTGGAACACGGGCTGCATCACGCGCCGCAGGCCGAACAGCTCCTGCTTGTTCAACGTCGACAGGTCGGTGCCATGGTGGAACACCTTGCCGCTGGTCGGGTCGATGAGGTTCAGGACGATGTTGGCGACGGTGGACTTGCCCGAGCCGGACTCGCCTACCAACGCCAGCGTGGTGCCCTTGCGCAGCCCGAAGCTGACGTCGTCCACGGCCTTGAGAGCCTTGGCCTTCCCCTTGGCGCCGCGCACCGGGAACACCTTGGTCAGGTGCTCCACGCGCAGCACCTCCTCGGTGGACATTCGGCCCATGCCTGCGCCCAGCAGCTCGTCCTCGGTGACCTCCACTCCTTGGGCGTGTGCCTGCTCGATGCGGTGGGAGGCTAGTGAGGGGGCCGCCTGCACCAGGCGCTTGGTGTAGGGGTGCTTGGGGTCTTTGAGTATCTCCAGGCTGGGACCGGATTCGACGACGCGCCCCCGGTGCATGACCACCAGGTGTTCCGCACGCTCGGCCGCCAGTCCCAGGTCATGGGTGATCAGCAGCATGGCGGTGCCCCGCTCGCGGGTCAGGGTCTGCAAGTGGTCGAGGATGACCCGCTGTACGGTGACGTCCAGGGCGCTGGTCGGCTCGTCGGCGATGAGCAGACTCGGGTCGGCGGCCATACCGATGGCGATCAGGGCCCGCTGGCGCATGCCGCCGGAGAACTCGTGCGGATACTGCTTCGCGCGGCGGGCGGCGTCCGGCAGGCCGGCCTCGGTGAGCAGCTCGGTCACCCGACGGTCCAGGTCGCTGCCGGGCACCACGTTGTTGGCTCGCAGCGTCTCCTTGACCTGGCTGCCGATCGACCAGACCGGGTTGAGGTTGCTCATGGGGTCCTGCGGCACCAGCCCGATGCGTGCCCCGCGCAGGGCGGTCATCTCCTTGGCGGAGATGCAGGTCAGATCCCGTCCTTCGAACAGGATCTGTCCACCGGTGACGCGACCGGTCCCCGGCAGCAGGCCGATGACGGCATGAGCGGTGGTCGACTTGCCGGAGCCGGACTCTCCCACGATGGCCACGGACTGGCCCGGATAGACGGTCAGGTTCGCCTTGCGTACCGCCGGAACCATGCCGGTGGAAGAACGGAAGGCCACCTCGAGGTCACAGATCTCCAGCAGCGGCTGCTCGGGATCCGGGCGCTTGCCCGCGGCGGTGGTGTTAGTCATGGTCTTCACGTTCGCTGCACTCATTTGCGGGTCTTGGGGTCGAGGGCGTCGCGCACGACGTCACCCATCATGATGAAGCCGAGCACCGTCAGGGCCAGAGCGCCGGCCGGATAGAAGAGGATGCCGGGAGCGTTGCGCAGCGAGGACTGAGCGGCGGAGATGTCCGCACCCCAGGACACGATCGTTGCGGGCAGGCCGATCCCCAGGAATGACATGGTGGCTTCGGTGACGATGTACGAGCCCAGGGACACCGTGGCGGTGACGATGATGGGGGCGGAAGCATTGGGCAGGATGTGCCGGAACATGGTCGCCCAGCGACCTGCGCCCAGCGCCGTCGAGGCGGTGACGAACTCGTCGTTCTTGACCGACATTACGGCGCCGCGGGTAATGCGGGCGATCTGCGGCCAGCCGAAGATCCCCAGGACCAGCACCACGGTGAACACCGAGCGGTGCGACTTGAACATGCTCATCACCACGATGGCGGCGAGCATGAAGGGCACGGCGAAGAAGATGTCGGTGACGCGCGACAGCAGGGTGTCGAACCAGCCGCCGAAGTACCCGGCGATGGCGCCGATCAGGGAGCCGACCATCACCACGAGAAGAGTGGTCAGCACCCCGACGCTCACGGATGCGCGGGCGCCGTAGACGGTGCGGGCGTAGATGTCGCAGCCCTGTTTGTCAAAGCCGAAGGGATGGCCGGCGCTTGCGGGTGCCAAGGAGTTACTCAGCTCGCAGAAGCGGGGGTCGGTGCGGGTGAACAGGCCTGGAGCCACCGCCAATGCCACTGCGGCCAGGATCAGCAGCGCGGCGATCCAGAACATGGGGCGGCGACGCAGCTGCTTCCACGCCTCCCCCCACATCGACGCCGGTGCGGACTCGTCGGCGACGGCGTCCACCGCCCCCAGGCCGGTCTCGTCGACGTCGGAGACGAAGCGTTCCTGGCCGGGACGGGTCGTGGCGGGTGCGCCGCCGGGTTGGAGAGTGTCAGGCATAGCGGATCCTCGGGTCGAGGGCGGCGTAGAGCAGGTCCACGAGTAGGTTGGAGATGATGAAGACGAGCACGAGCACGGTGGTGAAGGACACGACCGTCGTGCCCTGTCCCTGGAGGATCGCCCGGTACAGGGTTCCGCCGACGCCGTGGATGTTGAAGATGCCTTCGGTGACGATCGCTCCGCCCATCAGCGCGCCCAGGTCCGCCCCGAGAAAGGTCACCACCGGGATCAGCGAGTTGCGCAGGATGTGGTGAGTGACCACGCGGCGTTCGGAGATGCCCTTGGCGCGGGCGGTACGCACGTAGTCGGCGGCCAGGTTCTCCCCCACCGAGGTGCGGGTCAGCCGGAGCACATAGGCGAAGGAGACGGCCGACAGCACGATGGCGGGCATGAGCAGGTCCCTGACGCCCGGGTTGCTGCCCGCCGTCACCGGCAGCCAGCCGGCCTTGATGCCGATGAGGAACTGCAGCACGAAGCCGATGACGAAGGTGGGCACGGCGATCACGGTCATGGAGATGATCAGCACGGTGGCGTCGAAGACTCCGCCCCGGCGCAGCCCGGCGATCGTACCGATGACGATCCCGAAGACCGCTTCCAGCACCAGCGCCATCACGGCCAGTTTGATGGTGACCGGGAAGGCCTGCGCCATGACCTCGGACACGGCTGGTGGGAGAAGGTGGTGCCGAAGTCACCGGTGAAGATGCCCTTGATGTACAGCAGGTACTGCACGATGAAGGGCTGATCCAGGTGGTATTCGGCTCGGATCTGGGCGACGACGGCGTCCGACAGAGTGCGTTCCCCGCCCAGGGCGGCCACCGGGTCACCGGGTAGAGCGAAGACCATGGCGTAGATCAGAAAAGTGGCCCCGAAGAACACGGGGATCATCTGCAACAGCCTGCGCCCAACGTAGCGGAGCATAGTGAGTCTTCCTGTAAGTGGCAGTTACGCCATCGGGGCCGGACGGCGCCCGCCCGGCCCCGATGGCCAGCAGTGTCAGGCCTTGGTGATGGCGTAGTAGAGCGGAACGGAGTTCCAACCCCACGTGACGTCCGAGACCAGGGTCGAGTATCCGCCGAAGCCGTTCTGGTACCACAGCGGGATCGCCGGCAGGTCGGCGAACAGGAGCGTCTGCGCCTGCTTGTACAGCTCCAGCGCCGCGTCGGCATCGGTGGCCTTGGCCGCCTGGTTCAGCAGATCATCGAAGTCCGCGTTGGAGTAGTGGGCGTCGTTGGACCCGGCTCCCGTCTCGTAGACGGCGCCCAGGAAGTTGGACATCGACGGGTAGTCGGCCTGCCAGCCGGTGCGGAAGCCGGAGGTGATGGCGCGGTCGTTAATGTCGTTGCGCAACTCCTGGAAGGTGGAGTAGGAGTTCCCGGAGGCCTCGATGCCGAGGGTGTTCTTGATGGAGTTGCACACGGCGTCCACCCACGTCTTGTGCGGGCCGTCCGCGTTGTAGGCAATCGTGAACTCGCCCTCGAAGGGGCTGATGGCGTCGGCGGCGGCCCACGCCTCCTTGGCGGCCTCGGGGTCGTAGGCGAGTACGTCGTTGCCCTCGACGTCCGCGGTCCAGCCGTCGATCACCGGGGAGGTGAAGTCTGAGGCCGGGGTACGGGTCTCGTTGTAGATGGTGTCGCAGATCTCCTGCCGGTTGATGGCCAGGGACAGGGCCTTGCGGCGCAGGCGTCCCTCCTCGTCCATCTTGAAGTGCTCGGAGTCCACGTCAATTGAGAAGCACTGGACGACGGCACCGGGCTGGTTGACGGCTCGGTCGCCCAGGTCATCGTTGAAGGTGGCCAGGGCGGAGTCCGGGATGGCGTCCAGCACATCGACGGCGTCGGACTGCAGGTCGGCATAGGCGGCGTCGTAGTCGGTGTAGAACACGAAGGTGACGCCGTCGTTGGCGGCCTTGCGGGGGCCGGCGTAGTCAGGATTGGCTACCAGCTCGGCCCGGTCGTTGTGGGTCCAGCTGGAGAGCGTGTAGGGACCGTTGCCGACCGGGTTCTGGCCGAAGGCGTCCATGTCGTCGTAGGCTGACTCCGGCAGCGGGTAGAAGGCGGAGTAGCCCAGGCGCAGTGGGAAGTCCGACTGCGGCTCGGTCAGCGTGATGCTGAACTCGGTGTCGGAGATCTTCTTCAGGCCCGTCAGCTCGGAGTCCTCATCGTAGGAGAATCCCTCGATCGGCTCGTAGAAATAGCTGGACAGGTGCGCATGGGACAGCAGCGCACCGTAGTTCCAGGCGTTGATGAAGGAGTCCGCGGTCACCGGTGTGCCGTCGGAGAAGGTCCAGCCCTCGTTCAGGGTGACGGTGAAGGTCTGGTTGTCATCGGTGGTGATGTCCTTGGCGACCTCGTTGACGATGGCGCCGTCGGCGTCGTAGCTGAATAGGCCGGCGAAAAGCAGGTCCACGATGCGTCCGCCGCCCACCTCGTTGGTGTTGGAGGGGATCAGCGGGTTCTGCGGCTCGGTGCCGTAGGCGAGTACGGGGTTGCCTGCGGCGGTCGAGTCATCGGAGGCGCTCTTGGAACCGCATGCTGCCAGGGACAACAGCACGGCCGTTGAGGCTGCGCCAATGCCGAAGGCACGGCGGGAGATGACAGTTGCGGTGTTCATTGGTCCTCTATGGTGGTTGTACCAGTTGGAATGGGCGCGCCGACGCGTCTGCGGTGATGCGCGTGGGCGTCGACGCTGACGTGTCGACGGCCGAGACTATTCACATGCGCCTGAGAATACACACATTGACGTGGTAACAAATCAGATTGTCAGATGTCGGCGTCGGGCACGGCGTCGACGCCCGCCTCCTTGCGCTGCTCGGGCGTGATCGGCGCGGGCGCGTCGGTGAGCGGGTCGTAGCCGCCGCCGGACTTGGGGAAGGCGATCACATCGCGGATGGAGTCTGCGTGGGTCAGCAGGGAGACGATCCGGTCCCAGCCGAAGGCAATACCGCCGTGCGGCGGGGCACCGAACTTGAAGGCGTCCAGCAGGAAGCCGAACTTCTCCTGCGCCTCCTCCGGCCCGATCCCCATGACCTTGAAGACGCGCTCCTGCACGTCGCGCCGGTGGATACGGATAGAGCCGCCGCCAATCTCGTTGCCGTTGCACACGATGTCGTAGGCGTAGGCGAGAGCCGAGCCGGGATCGGTGTCGAAGTTGTCCAGGCATTCGGGCTTGGGTGAGGTAAAGGCGTGGTGGACGGCGGTCCAGGCGGACTTGCCCAGGGCGACGTCTCCCTCGGCCTTGGCCTCGGCGGACGGCTTGAACAGGGGCGCGTCCACCACCCACACGAAGGACCAGGCGTCGTCGTCGATCAGCCCGCAGCGCTTGCCGATCTCCAGGCGGGCGGCCCCCAGCAGGCGCGGGAGGCGTCCACGGTGCCGGCGGCGAAGAAGATGCAGTCGCCCGGCTTCGCCCCGGAGGCCTGCGCTAGGCCGGCGCGTTCGGCGTCGGTGATGTTCTTGGCAACCGGTCCGCCGAGGGCTCCGTCTTCGGCGACCGTGACGTAGGCCAGGCCGCGGGCTCCGCGCTGGCGGGCCCACTCCTGCCAGGCATCGAAGGTGCGGCGGGACTGCGAGGCCCCGCCCGGCATGACCACGGCGCCGACGTAGGGGTTCTGGAAGACCCGGAAGGTGGTGTCCTTGAAGAACTTGGTCAGATCCACCAGCTCGAGCCCGAAGCGCAAGTCCGGCTTGTCGGTGCCGTAGCGCTCCATGGCGTCGCGGTAGGTCATGCGTGGGATCGGGGTGGGCAGGTCATAGTCGATCAGGGCCCACACCTCCTTCAGCACGTCCTCCGCTACTGCGATGACGTCCTCCTGGTCCACGAAGCTCATTTCGACGTCCAGCTGGGTGAACTCCGGCTGGCGGTCGGCGCGGAAGTCCTCGTCGCGGTAGCAGCGGGCGATCTGGTAGTAGCGCTCCATTCCCGCCACCATTAGCAGTTGCTTGAACAGCTGGGGGCTCTGCGGCAGCGCGTACCAGGATCCCGGCGCCAGGCGGGCGGGCACCAGGAAGTCGCGGGCGCCTCGGGCGTGGAGCGGGTCAGCGTGGGCGTCTCGATCTCCACGAAGTTGTGGCCATCCAGCACCCGACGGGCAGCCTGAGAGACCTTTGCGCGCAGCCGCATGGCGTGCTGCATCGGGGTGCGGCGCAGGTCCAGGTAGCGATACTTCAGGCGGGTCTCCTCCCCCACCTGGCCGGAGTCCTCGGCGTGGTCCGAGACCTGGAAGGGCAGCGCCGCGGCGGGGTTGAGGATTTCGACGTCGGAGACGACGACCTCAATCTCCCCGGTGGGCAGGTTGGGGTTGGCATTGCCCTCGGGACGCGCGGAGACTTCCCCGGTCACCTGGAGCACGTACTCGGCGCGCAGGTCGTGGGCGATCTCCTCGCGGATGACCACCTGGGCGATGCCGGAGGCATCGCGCAGATCAATGAAGGCGACGCCGCCGTGGTCGCGGCGACGGTCCACCCATCCGGCGAGAGTTACGACCTGTCCGATGTCGGCGGCGCGCAGAGTACCTGCGTCGCGGGTTCGCATCACGATGCTGTTTTCCTTCCGTTGGGGGCGCTGAGCCGGCACCCGGCGGGGCGCACCGCGAGACGGGCGGGCGCCGGCGGCGATACTACGCCGGGCCCGCATGTGGTTTCAGCGCCGGGTGGCGTACTCGAGCTCGTGCTCGTAGGCGAGCAGGCGGCGCCGCTCGATCAGCACGATCACGGTCAGCACAGCCAGCACCGCCGCCAGCGCGAGCAACACGGTGGTCACCACCGGCAGCGATGCGGAGGCCCAGCCAGTCCCCGAGGTGCTGGTGCCGCCCGCAGCTCCGGCAGCCACGGCAGCAGCGGGGGTGGCGGTGGGCGTGGGTGTAGCCGAGGGGGTAACGCTTCCGGTGGGGGCCGGCGCGGAGAGCACGGTCGGGGCCTCCCCGCCAATGATGGTGACGTCCGCGACGGTGAAGTAGGGGCTCTTGTTGGTGTAATCCAGGGTGCGCACGGCGTTCGTCGGGATGTCTTCGCCCGCCGTCACCTTGAAGCGCAGCCAGTGGGCACCCTTGGCCACGTAGGTCGGCAGCTCGACCGCGCCGGCGTAAGTGCCGTCTTCGCCGACGGTCAACTCACCGACCACACCGGTCTGACCGCCTGGCCCGACGTCGGCGTCGTCGATGAGGATGGCGACGTGGGCGCCCTCCGGGAAGCCCGACAGCGTGTAACTCAGGGTGCCGCCGACGGCGATGGTGGAGGGACTCACGGTCGAAGCGGTGCCGGTGGTTGAGTCGCCCGTGAGCGTATCGGCCCTTGCATCATCGGTGGGCAGCAGGACCAGGGCCGCTGCCATCAGCGCGACCAGCATCCGCAACCATGCGCGTGGCACGGCTACCTCCTCCCGTTACCCGACTGTAACGAGCATACATGTTATCGGTTGCGGAGTCGTGTCTTCGCGCTGCCGAGAGTGGGAAGTGCGAGCAGCACGAATGAGGCCACACCGATCACGAGCAGTACCGCCGCGCCGACAAACTTCCACCCGTCGGCACCCAGCGCACTGTCATTGGTCAAATCCTCGCCCGTAATCAGGGCTACGCCGGCTGGTTCACCGTCCTCCTCATTTGCGGGCTCGGTGATTTCCAACTGGGCCCAGCCCAGCAGCTGGGAGTCGCGGTCACTTACCGCGATCTTGTAACTGCCCGGGTCCAGCGTGGAGATGTCCAGCGACACCGAATTGTCCGCGTTGACCTGGACCCACCCGCCGGTGGTGGCGCCGGGGTACACGAATACTGCCACCCAGTCGCCCGCCTTGACCTTCGCCGACGGCAGGAACAGGGTGATGGCGGTGCCTTCGCGGGTGCCCGAGAGGGAGCCGGCGTTCTCGGGCCTCAGTTCATCGGGATCCTGCACGGGGGAGGCGGGCGCCACGCTCGGCCGGGCGGCCTCGTCGACAGCCGCGGCTTCCACCAGTGCGCCGGTGGACGCTCCCGCCTCGTCGGCGGCCGGGGCCGGCAGGCTGGGGGCCGGGGGGTCCTGCACGATCAACGGGTCGACGTCAATGCCCTCGTTAAACGCCTCGAACCCGGACGTGGAGTTCGTAGAACCGGCTGAGCCAGTGCTCGAAGTCGCGCCGGTGGCCGGTGCGTCCGGCGGATCGACGGCACCGGCTGAAGTGGGCCGGGCGGCGGGGATCGTGGTAGCGGCCGGAGTTGGCTCGGCGGCAGCAACAGTGGGCGCAGGCGCTGCGGTCGGTGCGGTGCTGGCCGTGGCCGTTGGCTCCGTGGCGGGTGAGGCACTCGCCTGCGGAGTGGGGACCTGGGAGGCGGCCGGTGAGGGCTGAACGGTGGGCTCACCGCTGGGCTGGGCGGTCGGCTCATTGCCCCCCGAGTCGGAGATGCGCACGACGATGGGCGTAGCCCCGTCGGCGGGCGTGGCCGAGATTGTGTACCCCGCCCCCAGCGTCACCCCGGCGGCCGCCAGGGATGCCGCGGAGACGGTGAACTGTCTGCCGGTGAATTCGGCGAGCACGGTCACCGACTCCGTATGTCCCTCGGGGTCGGTGACATCCAGCGCGATCTTGAAGGATCCGCCGATGTTGGTGCTGCGTCCGAAGGTCCACCCCGTCCCGGTCAGTGTGCCGTCCGCATAGTTGAGGGTTGATCCCGACACGGCCTCGGGCAGGCGCACGTCCACGGTGAACGTGTCAACGGTCTGCCAGTCCTGGCCGGTATTCTGCCGCCACTGCAGGGTGAAGGTGTCCACATGCGGGTCCGCGGCCTGGGTGAAGGGCCACAGGGGCAGTGTGTAGTCCGCGCGCCCATTGGTGAACACCGGGTAAATGGTCGCCGATTGCGCCGCACCGAGCTTGTTCACCAGGCGCACCTGCACCGGGGCCGACACACTGCCGGCGCTGCCGAGCGGCTGTCCCTGGGCATCCTGCCACCCGGAGAACATCAGCAGCGGCCGGTCGGTACTGGAGGATGACACATAAGTGGCACCGGGGTTGAGCACGGTGACGGTCATGCCCGCGGCCCGTTCCGACGCCGGGGCGTTGCCCGCCACCGCGGCGCTGGCGCTTTGGGCCTGTGCCGGCTGCGGATGCTCGGTGACGACCACGGCAGCGGCACCGACAGAGGTGGCCAGGATCATTCCGAGCGCAGCCGCCACCGCAAGCGCGGCCCGCAGCACTGGTCTGTGGGCCGCGCGGGCTGACTTGGCTTGGCGCGGGAGATGGGTCATCTATTCGGAATCTTGTCTGTTGGCCTTGGTCTGGTCGGAACCGCGGCGGCACAAGCGCCGTCGTCGTGTCGACGGGACGTAACCCGCATGCGCTCTCGAGTTTCACGGGGACCGGGTCCTCGGGAGGCTCAAGAGTAATGCGCGTGGGCTACCCCAACGCGTTTCGATAGTATCGTCCAATTTGCTTGCGCGACACTGAAATGCCGCGAGCGTGGGCGGATTCACCCACCCGCGCCGATTCACCGCGACGTCACTGACGGTACCGCGAGACCGGAGTCACGTGTGACCTGATGCGCGGTACAGCAGGGAGCCCTCGAATCGTTACCTAACGCTCGTAGACTGGCACACAGGAGTGATCCGTGCTGTGAGCCCCGTTCACGGCTCGTTCTGCCGCACCAAGTGCGCGGCACCGAGCGTGATCCCGTGAGTTAGTGCGTGAAGCCCGTAAGTCCCCGTCTTCGAATCCATCAGGGCGCTGGGCGAGTGTGGTGGGTGCGGCGCGGCAAGAGCGGAGGCCGTCCGGTTTCCCCCACACTCCGCGACCGGTTCCCCCAGCGGAACCAGATACGGGAAAAGACGATGACAGCCACCCCGACTGGGGCTTCTGCGCCCTTTGGCGCCTCCGACGACGACACCTTCGGCTCCGCCCTCGGCATCGACGACCTGTTCAGCGCCGAGATCGGCGGCAGTGTTCCAAACGCGCCCGCCGACGTCGACGAACAGGTAGCCGCTCCCCACTTCTACACCGCTGACGCAAAGCGGTCCGCCGACTCCTTCGACACGCCCGCATCCTCCGACTCCCCGGAAGACCCCGAGGGCCTGGAGGACGAGGATGAGGCCGACGACTTCGACCTGAACCTGCCCGAGTCCGACCCCGAGGAGCCCGACTCCGACGACGAGGCCGACGACGATGCCGCACAGGATGAGGAGGACGTCGACGGTCACGCCCCCTTCGTCGACGACGTGCAGGACGAGGACGAGCAGGAGCCCGTCCGCGCCCCCGAGGACGCCACCTTCGACGACCTGGGCCTGCCCGCCGACCTGCTCAAGGCCGTGAAGGACATGGGCTTCACCACCCCCACTCCCATCCAGCGCGAGGCTATTCCCGTGCTGCTGTCCGGCCGCGACGTCGTCGGTATTGCTCAAACGGGCACCGGTAAGACGGCCGCTTTCGGGCTGCCGCTGCTGGACGCCGTCGATGCCCGAGACGGCGCGGTCCAGGCTCTGGTGCTGGCGCCCACACGCGAGCTGGCCCTCCAGAGCGCCGAAGCGATCACCGACATGGCCGCCCGTTCCCGGGGACTCGATGTGGTCGCCGTCTACGGAGGTGCCCCATACGGTCCGCAGATCGGGGCGCTGCGGGACGGCGCCCAGGTGGTGGTGGGCACGCCCGGACGCATCATCGACCTGATCGAGAAGGGCGCGCTGACCCTGGATGAGGTGAAGTACTTCGTCCTGGACGAGGCCGACGAGATGCTGCGCATGGCTTCGCCGAGGATGTGGAGACGATCGCGGCCACCATTCCGGTCGAGCGCCGCACCGCCCTGTTCTCCGCCACCATGCCGCCCGCCATTCAGGCGGTCGCCCGCCAGCACCTGGACGACCCGGTGCGCGTGGAGGTCGCCCGCCAGTCCTCAACCGTGGACACCGTCCACCAGACCTACGCGGTCGTACCCTTCCGTCACAAGATCGGGGCGGCCGCACGTGTGCTTGCGGTTACCGAGGCCGAGGCCGCCCTGGTGTTCGTGCGCACCAAGTCCACCGCCGAGGACGTGGCCATCGAGCTGGCCGGCCGCGGCATCCAGGCGGCCGCTATCTCCGGCGACGTGCCGCAGCGCGAGCGCGAACGCCTGGTGGAGCGCCTGCGCGCCGGCACGCTCGACGTGCTGGTGGCCACAGATGTCGCCGCTCGTGGCCTGGACGTGGACCGCATCGGCCTCGTGGTCAACTTCGACGTGCCCCGCGAGGCCGAGGCCTATGTGCACCGCATCGGTCGCACCGGCCGCGCCGGCCGCCACGGTGAGGCCATCACCTTCCTGACCCCCAAGGAGAAGGGCAAGCTCCGCCAGATCGAGCGCCTGACCGGCACCCGCCTGGAGGAGACCACGCTGCCCTCCCCCGCCGACGTCTCCGAGCACCGGGCCGGCAAGCTGCTGGACCGCGCCGCCGCCCGGCGCGAGCGCGGCCGCTTGGAGATGTACGCCCAGCTGGTGGCCGCCAAGAGCGAGGAGCTCGGAATCGACGCCGACGAGCTGGCCGCCACGTTGCTGGCCCTCGCCGTGGGCGATGAGGGACCCCGCCGTCGCGAGGACGGAGAGCGCCCGCGGCGCAGTAACCGCGAGGAGCACCTGGACGACGACGGCACCTTCGTGTCCGCCTCCTTCGAGGGGGACCGCCGTAATCGCCGGGGGGACCGGATCGAGGGCAAGCCCGGCGCCAGCCGCGGTGGCCGTCGCTATCACGATGAGGGCTCCGGCACCGTCTACCGCATCGAGGTCGGTCACCGTGACCGCGTGCTGCCCGGCGCGATCGTCGGCGCGTTGGCCAATGAGGGTGCCATCTCCGGCTCCGACATCGGCAAGATCGACATTCTGCAGTCCTTCTCGCTGGTGGAGATCCACACGCCGCTGAGCGAGGAGCAGCTCGAACGCATGCGGCACGCCACGTTTGCCGGCCGTGAGCTGCGCATCCGCGTGGACGAGGGGCCCGGCTCCGGCTGGGATGAGGGTCGTGGCGGTCGCTCGGGTGGCGGCTTCCGCGGTGGTCGGAACAATGACCGCAGGTCTGCGCGTTACGACCGGGGCGGGTCCCAGCGGCGCTATGACCGCGATGACCGCAACCATGACAGGAACGGGCGCTGGGGCAACCGCGGCTGGAACAATGGCCGCAAGGGCGGTTTCCGCGGTAACCGCGACGGGCGGTGACGCCGCCGGCCGGGAACCCGACCACGGAGAGGAGCAGACATGATCCCCGCCGTATATCTGCTGGCTGTAGTGGTGTTCGGCTTCGCCGCGACCCTGCTGCGGCTGCCGCCCTTGGTCGGGTTCCTCACCGCCGGCTTCGTGCTGGGCTCCTCGCCGCTGCCGAACCTGGAGTTCGTTGAGGTCCTGGGCGACCTCGGGGTGGCGGTGTTGCTGTTCACCATCGGGCTCAAGCTCGACCTGCGGGTGCTGCGCCGCAAGGAGGTGGTGGGCACGGCCGTCATCGTCATGACCGTGCTGTCCGTGCTGAGCGGCGCCGTCGTCGCCGCGCTGCTGGCCCTGGGTCTGAACCTCGGCGCCACCACGCCGGGCGGTATAGCCGCCGTCGGCTTCGCGCTGTCCTTCTCCTCGACGGTGGTGGTGGTCAAACTCCTGGAGGACCGTGACGACGCCGGTTCCCTGTACGGGCGCATCGGAATCGGCGTCCTGGTACTCCAGGACATCGCCGCCGTCGCATACATGACGATCGTCTCCGGCCGGCTGCCCAGCCCTTGGGCCGCGACCCTGGTGCTGCTGTGGCCGGCATCCCGACTGTTCGGCAAGGTGCTCGACCGCATCGACCACCGCGAGATGCGCGCCCTGTTCGGCATGTCCATGGCCCTGCTGCCGGGTTATCTGCTTTTCGACCTGGTCGGGGTCGACGGGGACCTGGGGGCGTTGGTCATGGGGGCGCTGCTGGCGTCGCACCCGGCAGCCAAGGAACTGTCCAGCGCCCTGTTCACCATCAAGGAGCTGCTGCTGGTGGGGTTCTTCCTCGCCATCGGCCTGGACGGTGTTCCCGGGACGGCCGCCTTCGCCTTTGCCGGCGCCCTGCTGCTTCTGCTGCCGGTGCGCTCAGTCATTTACACGTTGGTGGTGCGCAGATTGGGCATGCGCCGCCGCACCTCCGTGCTCACCGGCCTGGCGCTGACGGCCTACAGCGAGTTCGCGCTCATCGTGGTGGGCACCGCCGCCGACCATGGATTGCTTGGCGCCCAGTGGCCCGCCGCCGTCTCCCTGGCCCTGGCGCTGTCCTTCGTCGTGTCCGCCATGGTCAACCACAAGCCGGCCTCGCTGGTGCAGTGGATGTCCGAGCGGCTCCCCCGCCGCGCGATCAGCACCCTGCACCCCGACGAGCAGCCGCTGCGGCTCGACGGCGTGTGCACCGTGGTCTTCGGCATGGGACGGGCAGGGCGCTCCACCTACACCAGGCTGTACGCCGACGGGGAGTCGGGCGTACTCGGCATCGACAATGACGCCACGAAGGTTGAGGAGCTCACGCGCCAGGGCTTCAACGTGCTGGAGGCCGACGCCACCGACCAGCAGTTCTGGGAACGGCTGGAGGCCGTACACGTGTCCACGGTGGTGCTGGCCATGTCCGAGCCGGGCGCCAACGTGCACGTGCTGGACTGGCTGGACCGTTCCCACTTCGACGGCCGGGTCCTGGCAATCGCGCGCTACGACGACGAGGCCGCCACGATGCGAGCAGCGGGCGTCGACGTCGTGATCAACCTGTACGAGGGCGCCGGCGAGGCCCTCGCCCGCGCAGCCGAGTCGCTCGATCCCGGACCGTCTGCGGCCAGCGGCGCCGCTGGGCACTGAGCCGGAGTCTCAGCGCCCCGGCGGCGAGCACAGGTCTTCCACCAGCGTGCGGACCGCCTCGAAACGCGCCATCTCCGCCTCCAACGGCTCGACCAGCGCCGCGTTTACGGCGTCCGCCACCGCCCGGCGCAGACGCCCGTTGACGCGCCTGCTGCGGCGTGCGGCACCCACCCGCGCCAAGGCCGTGCCGATCAACCCCGCCGCCAGGCCGATCAGAAGGCCGCCGAGCAGCAGCACGGTCGGCCAGGGCACATGCCCCCAGCGCGGCGGGTCTACCGTCAGCAGCAGGTAGCGGTTGATAATGCGCAGGACCAGCAGCCACCCGCCGCCGACGAGCGCAGTGAGCGCCAGCAGCAGTTGCAGCGCATTGGCGGCCCCCCACCAGCGTGGGCGGCTGGTCTGCTCCAGGTCCGTACGCCCGACGGCGGCGTCCAGCCGGTCGTAAAGCTGCTCCGCCCTCGGGCTCAGGCGCGCGAACACCTGCTCTTGAACCACCGGCGGAAGCAACGGGTTCGCCCTGCCAGGTAGGTGTGGGCGGTTGCGCGCAGGGCCGCGGCGGCGGCCGCGTCGGGTGCGGGCAGGGAGGTACGTGCGACCGGCTGCGCCGCGGTGGCCGCTGGACTCCGGCGGGCGCGGACGTCGGGACCGAGGTGCAGGGCGCGCAACGGTCCGTGCGCAGGCGCGAGAGCCAGCGCGCCGGCAACCAGCCGACGCGGCGGGCCGCGCCCAGCCGCATGGAGACGGCGACCGCGGTGGCGACCCGGTCGGTGCCCACCGCCTGGCAGGCCGCCTCCTGAAAGGCCTTGAGAGACTCACGCTCGGTTAGTCCGACGGGTCCCGGCGCAGGGGACGCAGGCTCCAGCCGGTCCCGGGCGCGGGCTGCCAGCGCCCGCGCATCGGCAACCAGCCGCGTATGACTCACGTCCTTGGCGGCGGCGACTTCACGGATGCGGGCGCGCAGCTCCTGCACGCCCTGGCCCGTGCGGGCGCTGACTTGGATGACGTCCACACCGTCCAGGCCCTCGCGGGCCAGTAGGCGGGTGAGGTCGCGGGTGGCCTCTGCCCGCTCGGCCTCGTCCAGACGGTCCATCTGGTTGAGAGCCACCACGGATACGGCGGCGTGTGCGGCCATTGGGGTGATGAACTCGTGGTGGATGACGGCGTCGGCGTACTTCTCCGGATCCAGGACCCACACCAGCACGTCGACCAGGCCGGCGAGGCGCTCGGCCATGGCGCGGTGCCGCCGAACGTCGGAATCGATGTCGGGCAGATCCAGCAGGATGGTGTTGTCCCCCACCCCGACGGCGGCCGGGCCCCAGGACGGGGCGTCGGGCAGTCGCACGCGCGTGTCGACCCCGAGCCAGTCCAACAGCCGCCCCATCGCGCCATCCGTCGCCGGTGCAGGTGAGGCGGGCAGCGCCGCCAGCGGCTCGGTGGTCGTCGGCCGGGTGACTGCGGTTGGTGCCGCGTCAATCCCGCACAGCGTGTTGAACAGGCTGGACTTGCCCGAGCCCGTCGCTCCCAGCAGCGCTACCACGCTGACTCCCGGGGCGATGCGCCGGCGCTGTCCGGCGCGCTCCAGCAGGGCGCGGGCGGGCTCCAGGACGTCCGTCGGCAAGAGCTCGGCGCCGGTCGTGACCAGGCGATCGAGCACGACCAGCGGGTCCTCGGCGGCGTCGGCGCCCGCTGCGGCCGGAGTGCGCTGGTGGATTCTCATGGCGCCCCCTCCCCGGTTAGCAGCCCGACGGCGCCCGTGACCTGCTGCAGGTGCCCCGCAAGCTGCTCGGGCCGCGGCGCCGGAGCCGGCAGTACCCGGGTGAAGATGACCTGCTGCGCTTGGAGGAAGGCCGCCACCCGCTCGTTAAGGGCCAGCCGGGAGCGACGGGCGAGATCACG
Source organism: Actinomyces ruminis (assembly GCF_002154335.2). GTDB lineage: Bacteria > Actinomycetota > Actinomycetes > Actinomycetales > Actinomycetaceae > Actinomyces > Actinomyces ruminis. The sequence goes on along the minus strand of NZ_MTPX02000064.1, from coordinate 7,451 downwards.
CATGGCCTGGTCACCGAAGACGGCCTCCAGCAGCCGCTGCGCGACCACCGCGGCGCCCCCGGCGATCCCCACTTCCACGCCTGTGAGGCCCCCGGTGTGGGCGAAGACGACCACCATGAGGCGACGCCGGTCCCGTTGACTCCCAAGGACACCAGCCGCGCGGTCAGGCGCTTGTCCGCCCCCTCGGCACGGACCAGATTCAACACGTCACCCTGCCAGGCGCGTACCAGCTGCTCGGCCCGCTGCGCCCGTTCAGGTGCCGTAGGCAGCGCGGAGATGGCGCAGGACAGCGGGTAGCGACGGTGCCGGCGCGCCGCCAGGTCTGCTCCGTCTCCAGGCGGGCACGCTGCGCCTCATTGACGAGCAGCGTCGTCAGCGAGGACTCGATCGCCTCCTCGACGCGCTCGGCGGGGGCGGGACGCCCCAGTACCGCCGCGGTGACGCGGTCGCGCAGGCGGCTGACCTGTGACTCGAGGCCGCGCAGGAACTCGCCCGTGCCGACCAGCTCCTGCCAGCGGGCGAGCACCTCGCCGCGCAGCAGCGAGCCGTCCTCGGTGGCTTGGGTGACCCGGTTCAGGGCCTCGGTGTGAATCGCCGTGGTGGCGTTGACCAGCCGACTGCGTTCGGCCTCCTGGGCACGGACCGCGTCCAGCACCCCGTCCATTCCCGCGAGGCGGAGCCGAGCGCACCGGTCAGGGTGCGCCGGGCCACGTCGCGCCGGGCTGCGGCGTCGGCCGCAAGCGTGCCGAGCCAGTGCCGCAGCGGGTCGACATATCGATTCGGCAGGAAACCATCCGGGTCGAACCTGCTTTCGGGCACTACGAACACCGGTGAGGCGGACAGTCCGGCGGCATTCAGACGCGACGCAGGTCATTGGCGACCGTCTCTCCGGCCCCGGCGGGCACGCGGTTCAGGATCACGGCCGTGACCACGTCGCGCGCCGCGGCGGCACGCAGGTGCTCCCACACGACGGCGTCGGCATAGCGCGAGGCGGTGGTAACGAAGATCCACAGATCGGCGGCGGCCAGCAGTGTGGCGGAAAGCTCCCGGTTCTCATCGACCACCGAGTCCACGTCCGGCGCATCCAGGATGGCGAGTCCCGAAGGCAGGGCGGAACAGGAGCGAACCTCGACCTCGCGCGGCGTGCGCATGCCCGCCGCCGTCGGCTCTGCCCCCTCGGCGACGCGCACGTGGGCGAGCGAACCGAGCACTCGGGAACCGTCGAACCAGGCGCCGTCGCCGGTGGCATGCAGCAACAGGGGGCGGCGCGTCGTCGGGCGGATGGCGGAGGAGACGGCCACCCGCCGGCGTACCAGCGAGGACACCAGGGCGGACTTGCCGGCACCCGTCGAGCCGCCGACCACGGCGAGCAGGGGCGCGTCCATCGCTTTCAGACGCGGCAGGACGTAGTCGCCGAGCTGGTCACGCACGATCCGGGCGGTGCGGGCGGCGGAGTCCGCGCCCGCCAGCGTGTACGGCAGGCCGAACCCGGACAGGTCGTCCCGCAGGCGGTCCAGGGCGGCCTCGACGCTTGCGATACCGGGGGTGCCAGACGAAGGAGGCGGCTCGGTCCCCGCGTCAGCGCTCACGAGTCAGCCCTGCTCACCCGCTTGACCCGCCGCCTCACCGGCGGCGCGCAGGCGCGGCGCCAGGTCGGCGGCGTCGGCGGGGAACCAGGTGGCTGCGTCGGCGGGGACCTGCTCGCCGGAACGGATGTCCTTGACCGAGCCGGGTTCGCCCTCGGCGCCGGGGAACCACACGTAGGGAATGCCCCGCTTGTCGGCGAAGCGGATCTGCTTGCCGTACTTGGCGGCGCTCGGGGAAACGTCGGCGGCAATGCCACGGGAGCGCAGCGCATCGGCGACGGCGTCGGACACGCCGCGGTGCTCCTCGTCGGTGACCGCCACCAGCACGACCGTGGGCACGGCCCGGGTCACCTCCAGCATGCCGGCGCCGATCACCCGCGCCAGCAGGCGGGACAGGCCGATCGAGATGCCCACGCCCGGGAAGGTGCGCTTGCCGTCCGAGGCCAGGGAGTCGTAGCGGCCTCCCGAACACACCGAGCCCAGGTCCTCATGCCCGGCCATGAAGGACTCATAGACGGTGCCCGTGTAGTAGTCCAATCCGCGGGCGATCTTCAGATCGGCGATGATGGCGCCGGGGCGGCGTCGCTCGGCCGACCGCAGCAACTCGGACAGCTCGTCCAGGCCCTGGGTCAGCAGTTCGCTGGGAGCGGCGCCGTTGAGCGCGGCCAGCACGTCGGCGTGCACCTGCTCGGCGTCGGCGCCGGTAATCGTTGCCAACCGCAGGGCTGCGTCCGCCTGGTCGGGGGTGATGCCGACGACGTCAACCAGCTCGGAGGCGACCCGGCCCGCGCCGATCTTGTCGAGCTTGTCGACCACGCGCAGCACTTCCGCCAGCTGGTCCTCGCCGACGCCAACCGACTGGTAGAAGCCCTGCGCGACCTTGCGGTTAGACACGTGGATGGTGACGGCTGGGATCGGCAGCGCGCTCAGGGCCTCGTGCATGATCAGGGGCATCTCAACGTCGTGGTACAGCGGCAGTGAACCGTCGCCGACGACGTCGATGTCCGCCTGGATGAACTCGCGGAAGCGGCCCTCCTGCGGACGCTCTCCGCGCCAGACCTTCTGGATCTGGTAGCGCTTGAACGGGAAGTGCAGGGTGCCGGCGTTGTCCAGCACGTAGCGGGCGAAGGGCACGGTCAGATCGAAGTGGAGCCCGAGCTGCTTGGCGGGGTCGGCCTCCTCCGCCTCGCCCGGGTCGGCCTGCAGGCGAGAAAGCAGGTAGACCTCCTTGCTGGTCTCCCCCTTGCGGGTCAGCTCGGACAGCGGTTCGACGGCACGGGTCTCGATCCCGCTGAATCCATGCAACTCGAAGGTGCGGCGCAGCGTATCGATGAACTGCGTCTCGACGATGCGTGCCGCGGGGAGCCACTCGGGGAAACCGGATAGGGACGATTGTGCCTGTCGGACCTGGGCTGCTGTCATAGGCCGCATTGTGTCACGCCTCCGCGGTCGGTCAGACCCGCGAGACCGGCACAAGTGACGTGGCGAAATCGGCTGACGCGATATTCAGGATGGATGGGAGCCGGTACGTCGGCGAGTTGTCGGTGCGGGCGTGTTGCTTGGGGTCGGGGCGGTTGACCCGGGACGGGGCTGACCCCCTGCGGGTAAATGTGTCGGCCGTGAGCGCACGGTCCCCACGGGGGCATGGTCCTGCTCGATTCGTCCTGGGTTTGGACCGCTTACGTCGGTTTGGACCGCCTACGTCGGTTTGGACCGCCCACGTAGCACGCAACGGCGGTCCAAACAGACTTACGCGGTCCAAACAGGGGATAGCGGTCCAAACCGAGCAGGTCGCCGGCGGCATCCCCCGACATACTGGTCTAAAGCACGATGCTCACGCCGATAACCCACCTTGGCAGCCCCGTGCAGGTGCGCGGCCTTGCGCTCAAGCCCCGACCGGCGCTCACGCACCGGTATCGCTGAGCCATGCGCCGTGCCCGCCCCGACCGGCGCTCACGCACCGGTCTCGCTGAGCCATGCGCCGTGCCCGCCCCGACCGGCGCTCACGCACCGGTCTCGCCGCCGCGGATCTTGGCTTCGGCCAGGTAGGGGTTGGCCTCGTGCTCATGCGCCATGGTGGTGGCCGCCCCGTGTCCGGGCAACAGCACCGTCGCCGGGTCGACGGCGCTGGCCAGCAGTCGCAGCGTCGCCCACATCTGGTACTGGTCGCCACCGGGTAGGTCGGTGCGTCCCACACTGCCCTTGAAAATGACGTCTCCGGACAGTGCCACCAGGTACTCCTGCTCGGAAATGTCCGCCGGGTCGTCCAGCTCCTCCGCCTCGAACAAGAGCTGGTTGTCACCCAGTTGCGCGTTGAAGAAGAACATCGTAGACCCCTCCGAATGGCCGGGCGCGGGCACCGCCTGCAGCGCGACTCCCGGTACCAGCTCGACGGCGGCACCGAAGCCGGCCTGCGGGAAGGGACGCACATCCGCCGGCCGCAACCACTGGGTGCCGGTCAGATCCGCAAAAGTTCGGCCATCCACACTGATGCCAGTGGTCGTGTCCGGGTCATCCAGGCGGTACAGATCCGGCTGCGGGATATACACGGGCACCCGCGTGGGATCGGTCGGCGCTCCGGCCAAACCGGTGGTCACGCGCCCCTCGGTCACCGCGGTGTCGATCAGCCGCTGGGCATCCCAGACATGGTCGGCGTGGCCATGGGTCAGCAGGATGGCGCCCAGGGTCAGGTTGTACGAGCGCAACAGCGCCATAACGCCCCGAGTAGCACCGGCACCCGGGTCTATGACCAAGGCGGAGCCACCCGGCTCGGCGGCCAAGACGTAGCAGTTCGATCCAAAGACGGCGGCGAGAGTGCGCTCTATGAGCATGGTGGCATGCTAGTCGACGCCTCTTCCGCCCATCTGTCCGCTGCTGGATGATTCGCGAGTGTCCGCGGCGGTTTCGCCGCGCCCGGCCGACGGGTAGGCTCAGAACCAACTGCCGCCTTCCGGCGGCGTGTCGTCGTCCGGCCGTGCGCCGGACGTGAACGGAACGGAGCGGGGCCCCTCGCTCCACCCCGTCAGATCCGTGAAGGAGCGCAATGACCGAGCAGACACAGCCCCAGGCCGAGTCCCCCACGCCCGCAGTGGAGCCGACGGTCGAACCCGGGCAGGCTGCTACCCAAACCACGTCGACGGCGCCCGCCGCTGACGAGCAGGCCACCACCGACAACCCACAGCCCGCAGAGGCCCCCACCGTCCCGGAGCCAGCCGAGACCACGGCGAAGGCATCAACGCAGCCCGTGGCAGAGGCCGAGCCGCAAGCAGCACAGTCCACTGCCCCCGCCTCGCAGACAGAAGACTCCTCTGAGTCGGCCGACAGCGCGTCGGCCACCGCGAGCCATCCGACGCCCGACGGCGAGAACGCCTCCATTGCTCAGCCCGCGGACGGTCAGCCGGATGCCACCCAGCAGTCCGCGCCATCCGAGCCGGAGATTGACCCCGAGGCCGCCATGGACGCCGCCAAATGGGGTCGTGTCGACGGCGAGGGCCGCGTCTACGTGCAGGACGGCGGTGCCGAACGCGAAGTCGGTCAGTTCCCCGGTGTGCCGATCGCCGAGGCCATGGCCTACTACGTGCGCCGTTACCTGGACCTGAACTCCAACGTCGACCTGTTCGCGGCCCGGCTGCCGCACCTGTCGGTCCGCGAGATCGACTCCACCATCAAGAACCTGGAGGAGTCCCTCAAGGAGCCGGCCGCCGTCGGTGATCTGGAGGCGCTGCGCGCCCGGTTCACGGCACTGAAGTCGGTGGCCTTGGAACGCCGCCAGGCGGTCGCCGCCGAACGCGCAGCCGCCAAGGAGCAGGCGCTGAAGGATCGCACCGCGATCGTGGAGCGCGCCGAGACCGTGGCCGCCCAGGATCCCGCCCGTACCCAGTGGAAGTCCTCCGGTGCGGAACTGCGCACCCTGCTGGAGCAGTGGAAGGAGGCCCAGCGCCGCGGCCCGCGTCTGGACCGGCCGTCCGAGGATGCACTGTGGAAGCGCTTCAGCCATGCCCGTACCACCTTTGACCGCCACCGCCGCCAGTACTTCAGCGAGCTGGACGCCAAGCAGGCCAAGGTGAAGGCCGCCAAGGAGGCCCTGATCAAGCGGGCCGAGGAGCTGTCCAACTCGACGGACTGGGCCGGCACGTCGGCCCGTTACCGCGAGCTCATGAACGAGTGGAAGAAGGCGGGCAGAGCCTCCCGCAAGGAGGACGACGCCCTGTGGGAGAGGTTCCACGCCGCTCAGCAGGTCTTCTACGATGCCCGCCGTGCCAAGGACGAGGCCACCGACGCCGAGTACGCCGGCAACCTGAAGGTCAAGGAGGCGCTGGCCGCCAAGGCCGAGGCGCTGCTCCCGATCAAGGACCCCAAGGCGGCCCGCAAGGCCCTGCGCCCCATCCAGGAGGCATGGGACGAGGCAGGTCGCGTGCCGCGCAACGCGGTGCGTCGCCTGGAGGCGCGCATGCGCGCCGTCGAGGATGCGCTGCGCCGGGCCGAGCAGGCCGAATGGCGCCGCACCGACCGGAGACCCAGGCCCGCGCCGAAGGACTGGCCAGCCAGCTGGAGGACTCCATCGCCGAACTCGAGGCTGACCTGGCCGCCGCCAAGGAGTCCGGCGACGCCAAGGCGCAGGCGCAGGCGGAGGCGGCACTGACCGCCCGTCGGGCATGGCTTGACCAGGTGCGTCGCACCACGCGTGCCTGAGCCGCCCGGCACCGTCGCCCACGACGCGAAGGCGGGCCCCATCCTCACGTGGAGGAGGGGCCCGCCTTCGCGTCGCTGGCTGGCGCGTTGCGAACCGCAGCCGGTTACCGGGACGCGGAACCCAGATTGCGCCAGGCTCGGCGGTGCAGCAGCACACCGGCGGCGACAGACACATTGAGTGACTCCACCGCCGGATTCATCGGAATGTTCACCGTCGCCTGCGCCAGGGCGCGCGCCTGCGGCGTCAATCCGGTGGTCTCGGCCCCCAGGATCAGGGCGAGTCGTCCCTCCCAGGCCGACAGCTTCTCCAACGAGCCCGTAGCGCCAGCGTCCAGCGCGGCCACGTGTCCGCCGGCGCGGGTGAAGTCGGTGGCCAGCGCATTCACCTCGGGCCAGTCCATCAGCGCCACCGGCACAGAGAAGACATAGCCGCGACTGGCCCGAATCAGGCGCCGATCGGCGATTGAGGTCAGCCCGGAGTTCACTAGCACGATCCCGGCTGCGCCGAAGGCGTAGGCGCTACGGGCAATGGCCCCGATATTGCCAACGATCCGCACCCCGTCGAGGATCAGCAGATCGCCCTCGGCCTTCACCAGCTGCTCGGGCTCCACCGGGTGCGGCACCCGCGCGACGCCGAACACCTCGGGGCGCTTGTCCGAGCGGAACAGATCGGTGGCCAGGGCCGCGGACATAATGGTGACGGGCACGCCCCGGCTCGCGCATTCATCCAGCAGTTCGCGGGGCGGCTGGGTCGAGTCAAGTACGTACACGTCGGAGAAACGCAGTCCTGCCCGCAGCGCGTTCAGCAGCGGCTCACAGTCCTCCACCAGCACGGACTTGCTGGGGCGCCCGGAGACCTTGGACAGGTCAGCGATCCGCTGAGCCGCGGGTGCCGCCCGGTCCGACAACACCTCTCCCCCGGGCACGTCCCCGATTGTGCCTTCGGCCGCCTTCCCGGTCATCGTCATGTCCTCCCCTTAGAACCAACTCGGTGCGCGGCGAGTCTAGTCGGTCGGTCCTTCTTGAACTTGAATACGTAGGAGACGTCAGGGAATTCATGGTTCGTCGGTGGGCCGGACAATAATCGTCTGGATCTCCGCCACCGGGATCGTGGTGGTCGTGCTGGTGGTGTGAGTGTCCATCGAGCCCGAAGCGCCATCGGAGGCGGTGTAG
>NZ_MTPX02000010.1 GCF_002154335.2 Actinomyces ruminis | reverse complement strand
CGCCGAAGCCGCCCCCACGGCCCCCGCCGAAAGAGCCGCCTCCGCCGCCAAAGCCGCCTCCACGGCCGCCGCCGAAGGAGCCTCCCCGCGGGCCGCCGAATCCGCCACCGCGTGGTGGGCGTGGCGGGCGTGGACCTCCACCCCAGCCGCCGTAGTTGCGGCCGCCGCCCAGCAGGATGCCGCCGAGAACCAGCGAGCCCAGATCAATCCCGCCCTGGTTGGATGAGCCGCCGGAGCCGGATCCCCAGGAGCCGGAGCCACGCACGTCGGCCTCCGCCAGGGCCTGCGCCTGCGCGACCAGCGACTCTCCGGAGGCCACCTCCGTCAGCGCCGCCGTCGGGTCACTGGTCTGCAGGGAGGTGGCCGCGGCGGCGTGGCGGGAGGCCTCGGCCAGGGCGGTGCGCGCGGAGGAGCCGACAGCGCCGCGGTAGCTGGTGATGTAGGAGGTCACCGCCGTGATTTGCGAGTTGAGCCGATCCAGGCGCGAGATCAGGGAAGCGCGGGCCCGCGAGTCGTTCTCCTCCTGTGCGCGCGCCGGTGCCAGGGCGGCGTCGAGTGCCGCCTCGGCCCGCGCCAGATGGTCCAAGGCAGCCAGCGGGTCGCCGTCGGTGCCGCCCGCGGCTCGTGCCTCGGCCACGGCAGCCTCGGCGTCGGCCACGAGCGGCTGCAGCGACGCGCCGGGCACCTGTCCGGCCAAGCGCTGGGCGTCGACCAGGTCGGCGGAGATGGAGGCGATGGCGGCGTCCAGGTCGGTGTTGGCCCGCTCCAGGCGCTCACGTACGCCGCGCACCTGCTCGGCCAGTTCACCCGCCTGGGCGATCGAGGCCTGCGCGATGCGCACCTGCTCAACGGCGGTGGACTGATTGCCGGCATCCACACTGGCCCGCGCCTGCTCCAGCGCTACCCGGCCGGCCTCGACCAGCTTGCGGGCCCGCGTTGGGGCCTCGGAGATGGAGCTAAGCGCGCTCGCCGGGTAGGAGGCGTGCAGCGTGACCAGCAGCGTGTCCGCCGCAGTGATGGCCTGTTCCGCCTCATCGGCGCGTTGGGCGGTCTCGGTGATGGAACGGGGCAGGTTCTCCTCGATGCCGCGCCGCTCCTTGAAGGCCGCCTCCTGCGCCTGGATGGCGGCGGTGGCCTCGGTGCAATGGGACAGGATCTCCTGGCACAGCTGGCGCTGCTCCGCCTCGTCGGTGACGTCGTCCAGGCGCCCGCGCAGCTCGAAGGCCTGGGCGACGTGCTCCTGGGCGGTGTTCAGCGCGGTGGTGAAGGCGTCGGTGGCGGACAGGCCGAACTGAGCCTGCGCATAGGACAGCTCCTCGGCGGCGGAGCGTACGGCGTCGTCGGTGCTGACCAGGGTGGCGCCGGCGCGGGTGCGCAGCTGCTCCAGGGACTCGGCCGGCTGGACGGTCTTGCCGGTGCCGTTCTTCCGCTTGCGGTTGCGGTTGTAGGCGACGGCGCCGATTGTGCCCGCTCCGACGGCGGCCAGGCCCAGGCCCAGCGCCGTCGCCGAGCCTCCCGAGCCGGAGCCGGCGGCGTCGGCGATGACGGCCACGGCGCCGTCGTAGTCCCCGTCCGACAGCGCCTGCTTGATGTCGCTGCGCACGGAGTCGAGCTTGGAGTCGGACCACACCGAGTTCTGTGCGGAGCCGCCGAAGGCGAAGCTGTTGACGCCGTCCGCGGGCAGGTTGATCACCAGCAGCAGGTCGGCGGTGCCCAGGCCGGAGTCCGCCCAGGCCTTGGCGGCGTACTGCTCGGCGGTCTGGGAATCATCGCTCATGGTGACGATCCACAGGCCGACGCCGTCCTCGGCGAGTTTGTCCACGGCCTGCTGCGCGGCGTCGTCGTCAAGAATGCCTGCGTCATCGGTGACGTGGTCGGCGATACGCGTCGACACCTCGGTCGGGAACCCAATCGCGGTCTCCGTGGCGGCCTGCGCAGGCGGCGCCCAGACAGGCGCCGTGGCAGCGCCGCTCAGCAGCAGGCCGCAGGCCACAAGTCGAGCGGCGCGCGCGACGGGTCCGGAGCGCCGGGCGGTGCCGATGAACGCGGACGAGAGCATGGACGGGCGGACAATTGATCGCATCAGGGCCATCGTTCCTGGTGAAGAGGGCCACGGCAAGCGGTTTCGCCCCCGGCGCGCCCAGCCCACCGGCCTCGGCCTGTAACTTCCACCAGTCGCGGGGGAGTCAGACCGTACGTCTTACGGCTCACAGCTGCGGCGTCGGACTTGCACTGACCATGCTCGCGGCTTCAATTGTCCCCATGACCGACGCCACCGTCCCTGCCGACGCCGCAGCTCTCCCCGCCGCACGCACATCCACCGCCCCGATCGTCACGGTGATCGAGCCCGAGCCGCAGGCGCCCCTGGGCCGCCTGCGCGAATGGCTGGCTGCCGAGGGGCTCACCCTGCGTATGGTGCGCCCCGAGGCCGGCGATCCGCTGCCGACCCTCGATGAGCTCGGCGACGGCTTGGTGGTGCTCGGCGGGCCCATGAGCGCCCACGCCGAAGCCGACCACCCCTGGATCACTCCGCTGCGGGGACTGCTGCGCGACGTCGTCGACGCGGGTGTGCCGACCGTGGCCATCTGCCTGGCGCGCAAATTGCTGCCGAGGCCGTCGGCGGAACTACCGCCACACCTTCCCCTCATGGCACCGAGCGCGGCGTGGTGGACCTGGAGCTGACCGACGCCGCCGCCACCGACCCCCTCTTCTCCGAGATCGTCGACGAGGCGGTGCGGGCCGCCGTGCGCGCCGGCATCTCCACCCACGACGGCACGCGGCTGCCGGTGCTCGTCTCCCACGACGACGGCGTCGTCAGCCTGCCCGAGACTGCCACGCTGCTGGCCTCCTCCGCGGGCGCGCCGGTGCAGGCCTGGCGCGTCGGCCGCCTGCTGGCGCTGCAGCACCATCCGGAGTCCACGCCCCGCCCGGATGGCCCGGGTGGAGTCACGCGTGACCGCGTGGAAGCTGGGAGCGGTAGCCGACATGGGGGAGCTGAAGGACCTCACCGACGCCGATCTTCCTGTCGAGGCACTGGCCGCCGGGCGGCGCGTGCGCGCCGATGCGGAGCGGGCCGAACCGGTGGTCCAGGCATTCGGGCGGGCGCTCGCCCGGGTGCTGGCGCGGCAGGCCCGCGCCCGCCGTGCCCAGCGCGTCGGTGGCTGCTACCTGGAGGCCTGCAGCCCCTCCAGGTCCTCGGCGTCGATCACCTCGTAGGCGTAGCCCTGCTCGGCCAGGAAGCGCTGGCGGTGCGCGGCGAACTCCTGGTCCACCGTGTCGCGGGCAATGACCGTGTAGAAGTGCGCCTGCCGCCCGTCGGCCTTGGGCCGCACGATCCGCCCCAGCCGCTGCGCCTCCTCCTGCCGCGACCCGAAGGAGCCGGACACCTGCACGGCCACCGAGGCGCCGGGCAGATCGATGGAGAAGTTGGCGACCTTGGACACCACCAGCGTGCTGACCTCGCCGGAGCGGAAGGCCTCATACAGGCGCTGGCGCTCGCGCACCGTGGTCGCCCCGGTGATCAGCGGCGCCCCCAGGTGCTCGGCCAACTCCTCCAACTGGTCCACGTACTGGCCGATCACCAGCGCCGACTCCCCGGGGTGGCGGGCCAGTAGGGAGTCCACGATCCGCAGCTTCGCGGGGGTGGAGGCGGCCAGGCGGTAGCGCTCGTCGGCCTCGGCGGTGGCGTAGGCCATCCGCTCCCCGGCGTCCAGGGTCAGCCGCACTTCCGTGCACACGGCCGGGGCGATCCAACCCTGGTGCTCCAGGTCCTTCCAAGGGGCGTCGTAGCGCTTGGGGCCGATCAGCGAGAACACCTCGTCCTCCCGGCCGTCCTCACGCACCAGCGTCGCCGTCAGCCCCAGCCGCCGACGCGCCTGCAGGTCCGCGGTCATGCGGAAGATCGGGGCCGGCAGCAGATGCACCTCGTCATAGACGATCAACCCCCAGTCGCGGGCGTCCAGCAGATCCAGGTGCGGGTAGACGCCCTTCCGCTTGGTGGTCAGCACCTGGTAGGTGGCGATCGTGACCGGGCGGATCTCCTTGCGTGCACCGGAGTACTCGCCGATCTCGTCCTCGGTCAGGGAGGTGAAGCGCATCAATTCCTGCTTCCACTGGCGGGCGGACACCGCGTTGGTCACCAGGATCAGAGTGGTGGTGGCCGAGCGGGCCATCGCCGCCGCCCCCACCAGGGTCTTGCCGGCCCCACATGGTAGGACGACGACGCCGGAGCCGCCCGCCCAGAAGGCGTCCACCGCCTCACTCTGGTAGGGGCGCAGCGTGAAGGCATCCGGTACCCCTGCGGCCACGTCTGCCGCCGAGTCCCGTAGCGTGATCGGGTGCGCCTCGCCGTCGACGTAGCCGGCCAGGTCCTCCGCGGGCCACCCCAGCTTGATCAGTACCTGCTTCAGGTGCCCGCGCTCGGAGGGGTGCACCACCACGTCCGCGTCCCCCAGGCGCGCCCCCAGCAGTCCCTTGGTGCGCTTGGAACGCATGACCTCCGCCAGCACCGGGGCGTCGGTGGCGTGCAGCACCAGCCCGTGTGCCGGGTCGGTCACCAGCTGCAGCCGTCCGTAGCGCCCCATGGTCTCGGCGATCTCGGTCAGCAGCGCATGCGGCACGGGGAAGCGCGAGTAGGTGATGAGCACGTGGATGACGGTCTCGGCGTCCAGGCCTGCGGCCCGCGCGTTCCACAGGGCCAGTGGGGTGATCCGGTAAGTGTGAATGTGCTCCGGGGCGCGTTCGAGCTCGGCGAAGGGGGCGATGGCGCGGCGGGCGTCGCCGGCGTCGGGGTGGGCGACCTCCAGCAGCACCGTCTTGTCACTCTGGACGATCAGGGGCCGTCGGGCAGGGCGGGGGAGTAGCCGGAATCTGACATGAGCGGGAGTATCGCAGCCCGGGAGCGTTGCCCGCCGTGACCCAGAAGACGCCTTCACCGGCAGCGGAGCGCCGCCCGCAGTAGATTTATCCGGATGAGCACGCAGCATCCAGACGTTGGTCGGGCCCCCGCACCCTCGGCCGGGGCCACGGTCGAACAATTGGCCGCGCACCTGACGGCGCTGCCCGATCACGACGTTGCCGCGCTCCTACTCGCGCGCCCCGACCTGGCCGCTCCGCCCTCCTCCTCATTCACCGCCCTGGCCGTGCGCGCCGGTGGCCGCACCAGTGTGGACGCCGCCCTGCGTGATCTGGATGCCGTCACCGTCGCCGTCGCCGAGGCAACCGTTGCCCTGCGGTCCACCGACCCCGCTACCGTGGCGCCCGCTCTGGGACTGAGCACCGACGACGTCGCTGGCCGCCTGGGCGTGCTGACCTGCCTGGCATTGGTCATAGAAGCCGGCCCCGTACCCGGCTGGTCGATACCTTCGGCCCGCACCCCTTCGGACTCGGCCCCGCCGCGGCCGACCCGCCTGCCGCCGAAGAGCTCCCGCCCCCGCTGTCCGCCCTGGAACAGGCCGCCGACCCGCTCCCGGGTCTCGCCGTGCTCAGGGCACTGACCTGGGGCCCTCCGGTCGGCACCCTCAGCCCCGGCCGCCGCTCCGCCGGCACGGCCGCGCTGGTGGAGCGCGGCTGGCTCGAACACACCGTGGACGCCGCCGGACGCACCCGTTTCATCCTGCCGCGTGAGGTCGGCCTGGCCCTGCGCGGCGGCCGCCTGAACCGTCAGCCGCTCGCGCCTCCGGCCACCGACGCCCTGGAAGTACTGCCCGCGGGCACCATCGCCTCCGAGGCGGTCAACCATGCCGAGGAGGTCGTTCGCCTCACCCGCGAACTGCTAACCGATTGGGGACGCGAGGGCGGTCAGATCCTGCGCACCGGTGGTGTGGGCGTGCGGGCGCTGGACCGAACCGCCGCCGCCCTCGGGCTGGAGCGCGGCGCGGCCGCCAGCGTCATCGAGTTCGCCGCCGGCGCCGAACTTCTCGGCCTGGACGAGTCCGGTGCCGCCTGGGTGCCGGCGGACACGGTCCCCGCCTGGCTGGACGCCGAACTGCCCGAGCAATGGGCCATGCTCGCGGCCGCCTGGGCCGACTCGGCCCGCACCCCCTGGCTGGTCGGAACCCGCGCCGACGACGGCGCTCTGCGACCCGTTCTGGGCGCCGACGTCGAGGCGCCTGGGCGGGTCGACTGCGCCGCCGCATCCTGGCCCTGCTCGACTCCCTGCCCGCCGGCACCTCCGTTGATGCCGACTGGGTGCACGCCGCCCTCACCTTCGCGCGGCCGCGTCGGCCCCTGCCCGAGGGGGCGGTGGCGGCGGTGCTCGCCGAGGCGCAGTTGCTCGGTCTCACCGGCGGCGGCGCCCTGAGCCGTGCGGGACGGGCCCTGGCCGCGTGCCTGCGTCCGCATACCGGTGGCCCCGAAGCCTCCGCCCCCGCCGCTGATGCCGACGTCGCCGACAGTCGCCAAGAGACGGTGCTGACCGCGCTAGAGCGGGCGCTGGCCGCCGACCTGCCCGAGCCGGTTGACATCCTGCTGGTGCAGTCGGACCTGACCGCAATCGTCCCGGGCCGTCCCACTCCCGAGCTCGGCGCCGCCCTCGAACGCAGCAGCGAGGTCGAGTCCCGCGGCGGGGCGCTCACCGTCCGCTTCACCCCCCAGTCCGTGCGCCGTGCCCTGGACGGCGGCTGGTCCGCCGCTGAACTGACCCAGGCCCTGTCCCGCTTCAGCCCCTCCCCCCTGCCCAGCACGCTTACGGTCCTCATCGACGACGCCGCCCGCCGCCACGGGGCGGTGCGTGTACGCGAGGTAGCCAGCGTGCTGCGCGTGGCGGACCCGGCCGTAGCCGCCGGAATCGTCGCCGACACCGCGCTCAAAGGCCTGGGGCTGGATCAGGTCGCGCCCGGCGTCATCCTGTCCACCGCGCCCGCCGGAGTGGTGCTGCGCGAGCTGCGTGCCACCGGCCTGGCGCCGGTGCTGGAGAACGAGCAGGGCCGGCTGCTGATCTCCGAGCGTCCCGGGTCGGGGCGGTGCGCCCCAGCCCCGACACCGGCCCGCCCGGGAAATGAGCACGAGGTCCGCCGCCGCCGTCCCGGACGCCGCGAGCTGGCCACCCTGGTCGGCCGCCTGCGCGCGGGGGAGGAGACCCGCCGCGCCGCGGGCGCCGACCCGATGGCGGCCACCGACCAGTGCACGCGCTGGCGCTGCTGCGTCAGGCACAGGCCTCGCGAGCGCGGGTACGGTTGCGCCTGGCCGGACCCGACGGGACCGTGCAGGAACGCACCGTGCGGGTGCTCGCCGTCGAACCCGGCCGGGTGCGCCTGGCCGACCTTGGCCGGGAGACGGAACTGACAGTCGCTGTGCACCGGATCGTGTCGGCTGAAGTGCGCTGAAGGAACCGCGCCCCGACGCACCGCCGGCACGGGCGGGTTCGCCGAGAGGGCGACGACTGGACCGGCCGCTTACACTTGAGCCGTGACTGACGCAGCGACTCAAACGTCGAAGAACACGTCGAGCAAGCCGGCGCAGCCCGCGGACGACCGCCCCGGCGCCCTGCCCACTCCGGCTGAGCAGGCCACGGCCGCCAAGGACCGGGTGCTGACCTCCGAAGGCGCCATCGAGGCCGCCCGGGCCGCCCTGGGCGAGATCACCGAGCCGGTCAGCGTCGGCCTGTACGCCGCCTCTCGGCAGCTGGACAAGCGGCTGATCACCCACCTGTTCGAATGCAACCTGGCCGGCTACCGCGGTTGGCGCTGGGCCGTGACCATGACCCGTCCGCCCCGTGGACGCACCGCCACCATCTGCGAACTCGAGCTGCTGCCCGGTGAGGACGCCCTGCTCGCCCCCGCTTGGGTGCCGTGGGCGGACCGGCTGCAGCCCGGAGACGCCTCCCGCTCCGACCGGCTGCCCCGGCGCGAGACCGACGAGCGCCTCGAGCCCGGTTGGGAGGCGACCGGCGAGGACGGGGACACCGTGGCCCTGGATGAGCTCGACCTGGGCCGTGCCCGGGTGCTGTCCGCCGAGGCTACCGCCGTGCCGCCCAGCGCTGGTACGACGGTGACCACGGCCCCGATGCCGACGGCGTACGCAAGGCCCACGCCACCTGCTCCACCTGTGGCTTCTTGGTACCCATGAGCGGGCGCCTGCGCAATACCTTCGGCGTATGCGCCAACGAGTGGGCCGCCGACGACGGACGCGTGGTCTCCCTCGACCACGGCTGCGGCGCTCACTCCGAAACCGACCTGCCGGATCAGGGGCCGGAGTGGCCGGTGGCGCCGTCGCGCCTGGACGAGGCGGCCATGGAGCCGCTGGCCACCAATGGCACGGACCTGCGCGGTGGGCACAGCCGCGACGAGCTCATTGCCCAGGAGACTGTGCAGCAGGACCGGACCGCCGGCGAAGCCGAGGCCCCGGAGACGACCGCCTCCGCTAAGTCCACCCGGAAGGCCTTGCGCCGGTCCCGCAAGCCTGCCGCCACCCCGGACGCCACGGCGGACGCAGGGCCCGACCAGTCCTCGGCCCAGTCGCCGGAGGCGGCGGAGCAGGAGTCGGAGGCCACCGTGGCCTCGCGACGCGCCGCCTCCGCTCGTGACGCCGTCGCCGACCTGGCCCTCGAGCACGCCCACCACGATGACGCCGCGCAGCCACCCGCCGCTGCTGACGCCCTTGCCGCCCTGGAGGCCTCGCTGCCGACGCGCTCTTGAATCTCCGCGCCTGCGGGCGGGGCCCGCCGGGCGCGGTCGCCACTCGCGTCCCAAGGGGTGGCCGGTGTTTCGTGGTTGCGGCCGCGTCTGGGACAATCACGCCACGTGACCACACATACCCCATCTCCCACCACGTCCGTAGCGGCCGGGTCGGCGGACTCCCGCGGCGCGCTCGACCGCTTCTTCCACATAACCGAGCGCGGCTCGACGGTGGCGCGTGAGGTACGCGGCGGAATCGTCACGTTCTTCACGATGGCTACATCCTCGTCCTCAACCCGTTGGTGTTGTCCACACCCCACGAGGGGATCGCACCCCTGGGCACCTCCGAGCAGATCGCCGCCGGCACCGCCTTCGTCGCCGGTGTCGTCACGATCCTCATGGGCCTAGTGGCCAATTACCCCATGGCCCTGGCCGCCGGCCTGGGCATTAACGCCATGATCGCCTACACCCTGGTCGGCATGAACGGCATGACCTATGCCGACGCCATGGGCCTGGTGGTGATCGAGGGCATCATCATCCTGGTGCTGGTGCTCACCGGCTTCCGGGAGGCCGTGTTCAAAGCGGTGCCGCCGGACATCAAGACCGCCATCTCGGTGGGCATCGGCCTGTTCATCGCCCTGATCGGCCTGGTGGACGCCAAGGTCGTGCGCGCCGGCGGCACGCCGCTGGAGCTCGGTCTGGGGGGCTCCCTGCAGGGCTGGCCGGTGTTGGTATTCCTGTTCGGCCTGTTCCTCATCCTGGTGCTGCACGTGCGCAAGGTGCGCGGCTCCATCCTCATCGGCATCGTCGCCTCCACCGTCCTGGCCGCCGTCATCGAGGGCTTCGCCCACCTGGGCGCCTTCGACGCGGAGACCAACCCCACCGGCTGGTCCCTGTCCATCCCCGCCCTGGAGGGCGCCCCCATCGAACTGCCGAGCCTGGCGACCCTGGGCCAGTTCAGTCTCCTGGGCAGCGTGGAGAAGGTCGGCGTCGTCTCCGTGGTGCTGCTGGTCTTCTCCCTCATGCTCGCCGACTTCTTCGACACCATGGGCACCATGGTCGCCATTGGCGCCGAGGGCGATCTGCTGGATGAGAACGGCAACCCGCCGCGTACCCGTGAGATCCTCGTCGTCGACTCCCTGGGCGCAATCGCCGGCGGCGCCGGCGGCGTCTCCTCCAACACCTCCTACATCGAGTCGGCCGCCGGCGTCGGGGAGGGGGCCCGCACGGGCCTCGCCTCCATCGTCACCGGACTGTTGTTCCTGGCCAGCATGTTCATCGCCCCGGTCGTCTCCATGGTGCCCTACGAGGCCGCGACCCCGGCGCTGGTGGTCGTCGGCTTCCTGATGATGACCCAGGTGACGGACATCGACTGGAAGACGCCGGAGATCGCCCTGCCCGCCTTCATCACCATCATCATGATGCCGTTCTCCTACTCCATCACCAACGGCATCGGGGCGGGCTTCGTCTCCTACCTGGTCGTCCAGCTCGCTCGCGGCAAGGTCAAGGACATCCACCCGCTGATGTGGGTGGCCTCGGTGCTGTTCGTCGTCTACTTCACGCTCGAGCCCATTAAAGCGATCATCGGCGTGGGCTGACGGCGGCACGCTTCGCAAGCTGTCACCCGGAGGGGCGACGACGCGGCTACGGTCACGTCGTCGCCCCCTGTCTGTGGCAGCTGTACAGACGTACAATTAACCGATCCCAAAAAAGCGCGCATCTCAGCGGTGCGCCCGTCGTCACATCGCGAAACTGGAGCTATCTCCCCACCGTGAGCAGCACCTTCGAGTCACTCAAGTTCCACAACTATCGGATCTGGTTCTTCGCTGCGCTCGTCGCCAACACCGGCACCTGGATGCAGCGCGTCGCCCAGGACTGGCTGGTGCTGCGCATCCTTACCAACGACTCCGCCTCCGCCACCGGCATCACGACGGCGCTCCAGTTCCTGCCCGCCATGCTGTTCAGCGCGCACGCCGGACTGATCGCGGACCGGGTGGACCAGCGCAAGTTCCTCATCGTCACCCAGTCCGCCATGGGGGTGGTCTCGCTCGCCTTGGCCGTCGACGTGCTTGCCGGGCATGCGGCGCTGTGGCATGTGTACCTGGCCGCCTTCGCCACGGGACTCGCGGCGGCCTATGACTCCCCGGCCCGCCAGATCTTCGTGGCGCGCATGGTCCCAGCCGAGAATCTGGCCAATGCGGTCGGGTTGAACTCCGCCTCCTTCAACGCCGCCCGGCTCCTCGGGCCCGCGGCATCCGGCCTGGTCATTGCCTGGATCGGCCCCGGCTGGGTCTTCCTCGTCAACGCCCTGACCTTCCTGTTCCCGGCGCTGGCACTGGCGACCATGCGTGTGGCGGAGTTGTACGACGTCCCGCGTGCGAGCCGCGCCAAGGGGCAGCTGCGTGAGGGCCTGGCCTACATCCGTCACCGCACGGACATCATCGTGATCATCGCGGTCATTTCCGTCGTCTCGATGTTCACTCTCAACTTCCAGGTGACCATGGCGGCCATGGTGCGTTCCGCCTTCGACATGGAGTCCGATGCCTACGGCACCGTGTCCTCGATATTCGCGGTCGGTTCCCTGGCCGGTGCCCTGTGGGCGGCGCGGCGCAAGTCCCCGCGCGTACGCACCCTGGTGGTCGCCTCCTTCTTCCTGGGCGTGTTCACGATCCTGATGGCGCTGACGCCCAACTACCAGTTGTTCGCCGTCTCGACGATCCCGGTGGGCCTGTGCGTGCTCACAGTGCTCACCAGCGCCAACCAGACCGTCCAGTTGAACACCGAGCCGGCCATGCGCGGGCGCGTCATGAGCATCTACATGATGTTCTTCCTGGGCACCACACCGATCGGTGCGCCGATCATGGGTTGGGTCTCGGACCAGTGGGGGCCGCGGATTGCCATCCTGGCCGGCGGGATTGCCGCGGTGCTGGCCGCCGTCGTCGCCGGCATCTGGGCGAGGCGGCACTGGCACATCGACTTCGCCTACTCCTCCACCCGTCCATTCCTGTCCACCATTGGCCCGCGCGAACGCGCCGCCGACGGCGCCCCTGCCGACGGCGTGCAGGGGGCTGGGGACCCGGACGCGTCGGGCGCTTCCAGCGCTGCGCAGTAGCGCGCGGGTTCGGTGGTCGGGCTCGGCATCGGCGTGGGAGTCGGGGACCGATATCCTGTTTGCGCACGCGCGCACACCCCGCGCCCCGGCTGCGGCCAGGTGCGCTGCATCGGTCAGCGGTCATCGCAGGAGGCACCAGATGAGCGAGCTAATCGACACTACCGAGATGTACCTGAAGTCCGTGTACGAGCTTGAGGAAGATGGCGTGTTGCCGCTGCGCGCACGCATTGTTGAGCGCCTGGGCCACTCCGGACCGACCGTGTCGCAGACGGTCGCCCGCATGGAGCGCAGCGGCCTGATCTGGGTTGCCGATGACCGCTCTCTCCAGCTCACGGACGAGGGGCGACGCCGGGCCACCGAAGTTATTCGCAAGCACCGGCTTGCTGAAAGACTGCTTCTGGACGTGATCGGCCTGGACCGCCGACTCGTTCACGACGAGGCCTGCCGGTGGGAGCATGTGATGAGCGAGCAGGTTGAGGATCGGCTGGCTGCAATTCTGGGTGAAGTCACCTCCGACCCCTTCGGCAACCCGGTTCCCGACCGCGCTCCCGCCCGCCCTGCCCCTGCAAATGACGAGATCAGTGCCGAACGCCTGGTCCGCGACGGGCGTTCCGACGCCGTCGTTTCTCGCGTGGGAGAGCCAGTCCAAGCCGACGATGTGGTGATCGCTCAACTCGAGGATGCCGCCATTGGGGCGGGCACGTCGGTCCGACTGACCACCACGGTCGGTGGCATCCGGATCACCCGTCAGGACAACGACGCCTCCGCCCTCCTGCCCAGTGCCCTGACCAGGCACCTCTTCCTCAAGCGCTGAGCCGGTACGGCCGGCCGCCCGCAGCGGTGCGGTGGGCCGCGAGTGTTGCCCGCGCGACCCCGCCGTGGGAGATTCCACAGCGTACGACGGCGGGGAAGACTACCCATGGCCGGGGGATCTTCATTAACTTAGAGGCCGCAGCTGGCACCCCCCGGCTGCGGAGGCGCCCGCGGAGCCTAAGCCTGCCGGCGCGAGTCGCCTCCGCCAACGACTTTTTTCCGGCAGGCCCGGGGGAACCATTTCTCCGGCCGCGACGCTCCGGCATGTGCGGCCTTGGGGTGAAGCCCGCATCGCGCGGGCCGGGCGTCTCCCGCCCGAACCCGACAGCTAACCTCGTCGGCTCTGCAGGAGAATTCATTGTCTACAAACGTCAAGGCCCGCCACCGCAAGGCCGCGCGTCCGCTGACGCCCCTGACGGACGCCGCCCCGGTTGCGCGCCGCGGGCTTGCCGTCGCCGCATCCTCCGGCCTGGCCCTCACCATGATTGCCTCCGGCGCCAACGCGGCCAGCGATGACGCCGATGCTGCCGATTCAGCCGGCGCACTCAGCCAGGCTGGGGTGGCCGCACTGGCCACCGACGCACGCGAGGTCGTCACCACCAACGCCGCTATTTCGACCGGCTCGGAGACGAGCTGGAGCGAAGACGTCGTCGAGGCCGCTACCGTCACAGCCACCGCCCCGGTGGTCGAAGAGCCCGAGGTCGAGGAGACCGTCGAGGCCGAGGAGGCCGCCGACGCCGAGGAGACGTCGGTCGAAGCCACCCAGGTGGCCTCCACGACCTCTTCCGGTGAGGGCATGGTCGCGCTGGCCATGCAGTACATCGGCACTCCCTACGTCTGGGGTGCGTCTGGCCCGTCCTCCTTCGACTGCTCCGGCCTCGTGTCCTACATCTACGCCCAGTACGGCATCAGCATTCCGCACCAGTCCGGTCAGATCCGTGCGATCGGTACGCCGATTTCTGCTGACGAGGCCCAGCCCGGAGACATCCTGTGGTGGTCCGGCCACGTCGGCCTGTACGCAGGCAACGGCATGATGGTGGATGCCACACCCTCAAAGGGCGTGGCTTACCGGGCCGTCTACTCCGGTGTGACCTACCTGCGCGTCAGCTGACCGCACTCGCCCCGCACCCGCCCCCGGGAAGCGGGGCGAGTTTGTGCCTGCACGGTATGTGCTTGCGGCGGCAAGCCTGTGCACCGCAACTAGCGTGTGCGGTGTTTCACGGCGGTGTGTGTGATCCCGCCGTGACGAGGGACGGGGTCTTCGGGTAACGTGTTCACCGTTGCGGGCACGAGTTGCTCGCGGCGCTGGGAACGAGGCCCAATCCTGCCGCTCGGTCCTGGCAGCCAAATCCCACATACCAAGGCAGGAACGGGGGAACCAAAAACGGCTCCGGCATCGTCTGGAGCCTTGGGGTGAAGCCCGCAAGATGCGGGCCGGGCGTCTCCAGTCCGAACCCGACAGCTCACCTCGTCGGCATCTCAGAGGAGAACCACTACATGACAACACGCACCTCGGCTCGGCATCGCAAGGCCGCCCGGCCGTTGACCCCGATGACCTCAGTCGCTCCGGTCGCCCGCCGTGGCTTCGCAGTGGCCGCATCCTCGGGTCTGGCCCTGGGCATGATTGCCTCCGGTGCCTCCGCCGCGAACACCAATGAGGCCGCGCAGTCCGCCGGCTCGCTTGAGACTCAGGGTGTGGGTGCGCTCGCCGCCGAGGCGCGCACCGCCGTCTCCACCAACGAGGCCGTGCAGGTCGCCGCCTCCGTCTCCGTCCCCAGCGACGTTGAGGACGTGGCTGCCCCGACCGCCGAGGCCCCGGTCATTGAGGTGGAGGAAGAACCCGAGGTCGTCGAGGAGACCGAGGCTGTCGCGGACACCGCGAACACCGACGCGGTCGCCGCCGACACCACCGAGACCACGGCCACTGCCGACACCACCGAGACCACGGCCACCGCTGTGGCCGCCAACGCCTCCGGCTCCTCGATCGTCTCCATCGCCATGCAGTACACGGGTATGGCCTATGTCTATGGCTCCAACAGCCCTGCCAACGGTGGTTTCGACTGCTCCGGGCTGGTCCAGTACGTCTACGCACAGGTCGGCATCTCCCTGCCGCGCACCTCGTATGCCCAAGGCGCTGCCGGCACGATCGTGTCCGCGGCTGAGGCGCAGCCGGGCGACATCGTCTACTACGGCGGTCACGTCGGCATCTACGCCGGCGGCGGCATGATGATCGACGCCGGTAACCCGAGCGTCGGTGTCTCCTACCGCGCCGTGTACGGCTCTCCGCAGTACGTGCGTGTGAGCTGAGTCGTGCGCTCAACCGCTTCCTGACGTGGGGGCGGCCGGCCACTGTGCCGACCGCCCCCACGTGCTATCTTCAAAACGTGTTTTGGAACACGCCCGCCCGCAGGGCACAATGAGTCGGGTCGAGTACCCGATGCTCGAATGAAAGGGGCACAACCCATGGCTGAAGACAAGGTCGTCCTCGTCGGAGTTGACGGCTCACCCGAATCCCTGGAGGCGGTTGACTGGGCGGTCAACCGCGCGGCCTGCAGCGGCTGGCGCGTCCACATCCTGTGCGCCTACTCCCTGCCCTCCTTCACCACCGCCTCGCTCGATGGCGCTACGCCGCTTTGGACGACTCGGCCGTGCGCTCCGGCGCAGAGGCCGTCGTCAACGAGGCGGTCGCCCGCGCCCAGGGGCGGGGCGTAACCGTGACCAGCTCCCTGGAGACCGGAGACCCCGCCGGCGTGCTGGTCGACCTGTCCGAGGATGCCACGCTCGCCGTTGTGGGGACCCGTGGCGGTGGCGGCTTCGCCGACCGACTGCTCGGAACCGTCTCCTCGGCTCTGCCGGCGCACAGCCGTTGCCCCGCCGTCGTGGTCCCGCGCCACACGGAGGCTCCGCCTTCACCCCCGTGCGCCGCATTGTCGTCGGCGTAGACGGCTCCGATTCGGCGCGCAAGGCCCTGAAGTGGGCGGTGCGCGAGGCAGAGGCCTGGGGCGCCGAGCTGACCGCTATCGCCGCCGTCCCCATGGCCTCCGGCGCGGGCGCGCTTGCGTGGCTGCCGGCCGCCGTCGATCGTGAGCAGGTCCTCACCGATGTGCGCTCCGGCCTGGACCGGGCCATCGTCGAAGCCACCGAGGGCCACCCCGACGTCGTAGTACGCCGCCATGCCCTGGACGGCAACGCCGCCGAGCTGATGTCCGAGTTCTCCACCGCTGTTGACCTGGTGGTGGTCGGCTCCCGCGGCCGTGGTGGTTTCTCCGGGCTGCTGCTGGGCTCGGTCAGCCAGGGAGTCCTCTCGCACGCGTCCTGCCCCGTCATGGTGGTTCCTGCCCGCACGCGGGACGAGGACGTGCGTGTGGGCCGCACTCAGACCACTCCCTGGTCGCGCGCCTGACCGCGGGTGGTGTTCGATCGCGCAACGCGGTTGGACGGCGCTCAAACCGGCGCCCCAAATGGAGACGGCTGCGATCGGGTAGGATCGCAGCCGTCCCTCAGTCGGCCCTCGTAGCTCAGGGGATAGAGCACCGCTCTCCTAAAGCGGGTGTCGCGCGTTCGAATCGCGCCGGGGGCACCAGCCGTCTTTCCGCCCAGCTGCGGGGAGGCGCGCCCTTGGTACAACCGGCCCGCCCGTATTCCAGGTGATCGGGGTGGTCTTGGCGCTTTGGGCCGGTGTGTCGTGGGGAGGCCTGCTGTCAACCTCCTCGGTTTGGACCGGGTTCCTTCAGTTGGACCGCGTTTCTGCGCTTGGACCGTCTGAGAGTGCGTTTAAGACGGTCCAACCGCAGGCGGACGGTCCAAACAGGGGAACGCGGTCCAAACAGGGGAGGTCGGCGCCCTCGACACGCCGGCCTAAAGCAACACGTTCATGCCGATGAACCGCAGCCGTCAGCTGCGGACCAACTAGGACACCCGGCTACTGGTTGGGGCGGAAGTTGAGTTCGCCCAGTCGGATCAATGGGAGGAGCACCGCGGAGCCGGTCACGCGTGTGGTGAGGTCTGCGAGGGCTTCACGAACGTAAGGGAACGCAGCCATTAGGGCAACCCTGGAGGCGAAGTCGAACGGTGCTTCCTCTGAAAGTTCGAACTCCTGGGATCCTACATACTCCGTGATGGCGGCGATGCTTGCGGTCCAGTCATCTGCCTTGATTAGGAACTCGAACCTGGCGCCGAACTGCTTGCCTTCTTGGCGGCTGGCAAGGGAGCAGTCGACCTCAAGCCGCGTCTCCGACTCGTCACTGGTGTCCTTCGGCTGAGTTGAGGACGGCGTGGTCTCTATCGAGAGGCGGTCGAAGTGGATGTCGACAAGCTGAAGTTCTGCAATCTCCAGCATCTCCTGGGCGTCTTGCAGTGTCGGCTTATTAGGCATGGGCCAGTTCCTGTGTGACGTTCCAGCCGCTGGGGACGGCAACTTTCTTGCGAGGGCGAGCGGGCGCTGGATGGTTGCCTGGGCTGCGCCGGTCATCTGCCAAGTGGCGGGTACGCCGTCGCCACAGTCATCAACGACCTTCATGTCTAGGACGGCGTCGACGGCCATGGCGTAGCGGATGATGGATGAGAGCGTCGGGTTTGCGTCATACCGCTCGAATGCGGCGACTGTCGGCTGGCTGACGCCCATGCGATCTGCCACGGTTTGCTGGCTGTAGTGGTGGCTCTTGCGTTGTTGGACTAGCTGCTCAAGGAGGCTGTCCTTTGCCTCGACCAGCAGATCTGCACGGCGGTCGAGGACCGCGTCGCTGACGGTAGTCATAGAGCGAACTCTATGATGGGGCGTGGCCTCCGGCAACCCGTATGGGCGTTACCTCCGTCGCGTAACGCCCCAACACTCGCTGCGTCCGCTGAGGAGGCGCCGTTCGGCAATGTCGATCTGACCGTCCTGGATATCCTTTGTAGCCTTCTCATCGTCAATGATGATCGTCTTCTCGTGTGCATGGAGGCCGAGGATGCAGAGCCCGAGGGCGTCGTACGGCTGTGCGTGTATCAGCCGTACTTCGACTGTAATGTGTCGTTCAGGTCCGTCGGTTGGACGTTCGTGGACGTTCACATCGGTCCAGCGAATCTCGAACAGGATGTCAGCTCCGCGAAGGGACTTCAACTCTTGCGGCGGCCGGAGTTTCCCTTGTGCGGCCTTCTCCAAGCGCTTCTTGAACATCGCTCGAGTCAAGCGCTCGTTGTAAGGGTTCCAAAGCCGACAAGCCGGCGTCTTGATCGCTGCCATGAGAGCGTCGACCGCAAGGGCGATGTGATCGTCGGTCGTGCCACCTCCACCGTGGTACCAGTAGAAGTCCACTTCCAGGCCGCCGCAGGCGTTCGATCTTTGGGAATTGTCGACAACGCTCATGGATCGATGGTAGGTGTGCGGTCTGACATTCAACGGCTCTTCGTGTTTGGGGTGTGGAGGTGGGGGTTAGTGCGATGTCTGGAGTGTGTGACTGCTTGCGGTTCGGTCGGCCGCCCCGCACGGGGTTCTGCTTGGACCGCCGGGCTGCACTTGGATCGCCCCAGACGCACCCCCAGACGGTCCAACCACAGATTCGCGGTCCAAGTAGGGGCCCGGGAAGGTGCGGGCGCCGGGCCCGGCTGGCCTCACCGCCGCCAGCCAGCGCACCTGGCGCAGAGCCGAGAATCCCGGGCGGGACCAAACCAGCTCTTCCCGCTCTGGGGGCATGGTGTCGGAGTCCGGGGTGGCATCGTGTGCGTGGGTAGGGGGCCGACGATGTTGGCGATGACGATTCTGATATTGGCGTGCCCTCGGGTGCGTGGTGTAGGGGCCGGGCCGCCCGCGGCGGCTCGCCGTTGGCGCTCGTTCCCGTGCGCGGCGGCCAAAAGTGTCCAGGATCGGCACAAACGGCTCCGACGTCGCCGGCAGCCTCAGGCGGAACGTTGGAATCATGCGGTTTCCGAGTCGGTCCCGGCGGTCTCCGACGGCCTTTGTGCCGAATTCGGACGTAGAGAATGTAAGTGTCTGCTCGGTGCATTCCGCCCCACGGCGGGGCGCCCGGGCGCACACCACCCACACCAGCACCCAACCCACCAGGCCGGCAGCACCCACCACACCCACACCCACAAACAAGCCCATTAAGCAGGCAGGGTTTCGTCGTGCCGGCATGACTTCGTAGAGGACAGCGGCGCAGATCCCCGCACCATCGGTGCGTCGGCGCCGCCCGCCGCGGCCGGGCGGATATCGTGAGGAAATATGACGCCTCCACTGTTCTCTCTGGGCCGCAGCCGGCACGACGCCGGAGCGCAGACGCGCGACCCCGAGGGCGCCGGCCTGCCCGCGGAATCCGCCGCGATCACGCACTCCGGTGACACCCCGGTGTCGGACGCCGAGCGTCGGGCCCGTATCGACGCGGCACTCGACGACTGGCGCCAGGAACTGGCCGACCTCGGCGGTACCTCCAGTCTCGACGCCTTCTCGGACCGTGACGGCATCGTTGACCTGACTGCCGCCCACCCCTCCGGTCTCGCCCAGCTATACGCCGGCCGCCCCACCCACCTGGGCAGTCTCGTGCGCGAGCGCGTCGCACTCGGCATCGCCCGCCAGTCCCTGCGTGAACTCGCTAGCCGCACGGACCAGCTCTCCCGCCGCTTTGGCGTTGCTCCTGTATACCTGGCCATCGGCGTAGCCGGCTGGACCGAACCGGTGACAGTGGATGATAACGACGCCTTCCCCGCGCCCGGTCCGGCGGATGCCCATGCCGCGGACGACCTCGCCGCCGCGGGAGAGCCCAACGCCGTGACCAGCGTTGAGGACGACGCGTCCGCCGATGGCATGGCCGACGCGGGCGCGCCCGAAACGGTCCCCTCCGCAGTGCCTGCCGCCGACGAGACGGACACCGGTGAGCCCCCCGCCCGTCCGGTCGCCGTGCGTACCGTCAGCGCCCCCGTGCTACTGCGGCCGGTGCGCCTGTCCAGCGCCGGTGCGGATGCCGCCCTCACCCTGGACAAGTCGATCGAAGTCAACCCGGTCCTGACCCGGGCGCTGCGCCACCACGGCTGCACGGTGGACGTCGACGTCGTCGCGCGTGCGACTCTTGCCGACGAGGGCTTCACCCCGCGCGACGCGCTCAGCGGAATCGGTGCGCTCGGACGCGAATTCCTGCCCGGCTTCGAGATCCACGAGCGGCTCGTCGTCGGCGCCTTCGTCCACCCCGGGCAGGCTCTGGTGGAGGACTTTGACGCCACCGTCGAACGCGCTCGCACCTCCGCGCTCGTGGCCGCCCTAGCCGGTGACGCTGAGGCTCGGGCCGCCCTGGATGTGGCCCTGCCCGACCCCAACCCCGCCGACCGGGCGCCCGAAAGCGAGCGCGGTGTGGGTGACCTCGACCCCGCCCAGCTCGACGCCGTCGAGGCGGTCGGCTCCGGTGCATCCCTGCTGCTGGATGCGCCTCCCGGATCCGATGTCGCCGCCGTGCTCGCCGCCATCATGGCCGACGCCGCTGCTCTGGGGCGCACCGTGCTGCACGTGCCCGCTACCAGCGCCGACGGGCACGCCGTGGCCGACGCCCTGCGCGAACTCGGGCTGGGCTCCATCGTGATCGACCTGACCGAGGATCCCGCCTGGCGTCGTCACGCCGCGGAAGAGATCAAGACTGCCATGGGCGTCGACGTCCCCGACCTGGACGTGACCGCCATCGTTGGCATGCGCAACCGGCTGACCTCCGTGCGTGAGAAGCTCTCCCGTTACGTGTCCGCCCTGCACAGGCAGCGCGAACCTTGGGCTGCCTCCGCCTACGACGCGCTGCAGCAACTCGCCGAGCTCACCTCCGGGCGTGCTCGTACCACCGCCCGCGTCGCCCCCGGTCACCTGGAGCGTCTGAACGCAGACGGCCGTCGGCGCGCCTCGGAACTGCTGCATCGGGCACACGCACTCGGCCTGTTCACCTCCGCCCTGGCGGATTCGGCCTGGAACGGCATGGCCGTGGCCGACGTCGACGAGGCCACCGACGCGCTGGCCCGACTGACCCGGCTCGCCGACGAACTGCTGCCCGCCATCGGTGAGCATATTGAGGCGGTGCACACCTCCACCGGCATCACCCGCGCCGAAACGCTGGGCCAGTGGTGCGAGCAGCTGGAAATGCTCGACGGCGTGCGCGACTCCCTGGACGTCTTTCTGCCCGAGGTCTTCGAACGTTCTGCCGCCGACATGGTGATCGCCACTGCCTCCAAGCACTGGCGCCAGGAGCACAGTGTGGAGATGGGTTACGCCGCCCGGCGCCGCTTCATCAAGCAAGCCCGGGATTTGGTGCGCCCAGGCCGGGAAGTGACCGACCTGCACGGGGAGCTGGTCAAGGTGCAGCAGCGCCGCGAGGTGTGGCGCCGCTACGACCCCGAGGGCGGCTGGCCGCATCTGCCGCAGGGCCTGGACCAGATGCAGCGCGTGGCCGAACGCGCCCGCGACGCCGCCGCCGCGCTGCAGCCGATAGTCGGGACGGAACCGGTCCTGCTGGATCTGCCGCTGACCGAGTTGGAACAGCGGGCCCACATCCTGGCTGCCGACGACGTCACCGTTCACAAGCTCCCCGAGATCAATCGCGTAGTCACCGCGCTCAGCGACCTGGGCCTGACTCCGCTGCTGGACGACCTGGCCGCGCGCAATGTGGAACCAGCGCAGATCGACGACGAGCTCACCTACTGCTGGTGGTACTCCCTGCTCGGCAGATCATGCAGGACGACCCCGATCTGGGCGGATTGGACGCCGACGCCCTCAGCGACCTCGCCGTCTCCCTGCGCGAGCTGGACGCCTCCCAGGCCGATTCATTGGCCGGCCCCGTCGCCCAGGCCTGCACTCGTCGCGTCCGCGACGCCGTAGACGCCGATAAGGACTCCGCCCGCAGCCTGTACCGTGCCCTGTCCCTGGAGGAGGGGGTGCCGCTGCGCGACATCATTTCCGCCCACCCGCTGGCCATGATCGCCAAACCCGTGTGGATCATTCCGCCCACACTGGTGCCGCAGGTGTTCGCCGCCGACGCGGTGGTGGACCTGGCGATCCTGGACGCCTCCGCCCACGTGCCCGTCTCCCGAGTCATGCCCGCCTTCGTGCGCGCCGAGCAGGTGCTCGTCGTCGGCGATCCCCGCCGCTCGACCTCCGGGCTGGCCTCCGAACTCGGCCCGCTGCTGCCGCGGGTGACGTTGCCGACCGGCCGCAACACCCTGGATGCGGAGATTGCCGGCTTCCTTGCCACCAACGGCTACGACGACGTCGTTGAGGCGATCCCGGCGCCGCCGGGCCGCTCCCGCCTGTCGCTTTCCCTGGTCGACGGCCGCGGCATGCCCGCTCCGGGGCACACCGCCGTCGAGTCGGTCCCCGCCGAAGTCAATCGGGTGGTCGATCTGATCATCGACCACGCGCTGACCCACCCCGAGCAGTCCCTCGGAGTCATCGCGCTCAATGCCCGGCATGCCGAGGAGATTCGCCGCGCCACGGCCGCCGCCGTCGCCGGCTCGCCGGCCCTTGCCGACTACTTCGAGACGGGCGTGTCCGAGCCCTTCGTCGTCGTCGACCTGGGGGAGGCCCGCTCGCTGCGCCGCGACCACATCATCGTCTCCGTCGGCTACGCCAAGACTCCACACGGGCGCACGATCCACAACTTCGGGGAGGTCAGCGACGTCGGAGGGATGGTCTGCCTGGTGGATGCGCTATGCGCCTCGCGTGGCAGTACCCAGGTCGTGTCCTGCCTGGGGCCCGACGACATCGACGCCGAGCGCCTGCATGCTCCCGGCGCCCGACTGCTGCGCGAGGTGCTTGTCCACGCCGCCGACTCCGGTGCGCAGTACCCGCAGCAGGAGGAGGTCGTCCCGGACCGGCTGCTCGTCGAACTGGCCGAGCACCTGTGGCGCAAGGGGCTGGTGGTGGTGCCCCGCTACGGCATTGAAGGCGGGGTGCGCATCCCATTGGCCATCGGCCACCCCGACCTGCCGGGCGAGCTGCTGGTGGCCGTGCTCACCGACGACGAGCGGTACGTCGCGGAGCCGAGTCTGCGCCGGCGTGACCGGCACTGGGTGGAGCGGCTCCAGCAGCGCGGTTGGCGCGTGCACATGGCTTACTCCGCGGGCGTGTTCGTCGATGTGGAGGAGGAGGCGAGCAAGATCGAGGCGCAGGTGCTGGCGGTGCTCGCATCCCGCACAGAGGCTGCCGCCGCCCTGCCGCAGCAGGTGGTGGAAGGCACGGCCCAGCCCGTCGAGATGACGGAGGAGTCGGGCACGACCGGTGAGGCGGAGGGGACGGCTCCCACACACCAGACCCTGCTTGACGGGCCTGTGCGCGCCGAGCGCCCGCCGATCGCGCAGGGACTGCCGCTGCAGGCCTACTCCGACGACCAGCTCGACGAGCTCGTTGCCTGGATCCGCTCCGACGGGGTGCAGCGCGGTGAGGCCGAGGAGGTCGAGCAGCTGCGCGAAGTGCTGGCCCTGACCCGTCACGGCGCCGGGATCGACGCTGTGCTGACCAACGCGGTGCGGCGGAGTCGCTGAGCCATGAGCAATTCGCCCACCCAAGACGCGGCCGGGGCGCCTGACGCGAGAGCCGAGGCCGGTGCCCGGCGCGGGCGGCGGCGCGTCGTCGCGCTGTCTGCACAGGATGCGGCCCGAGTGGCTCGGGGCGAGGCGCCGCAGGCGCAGGCGGAGGCGCTGCGGCGTCGCGGCGTGGACGCGCTCACCGATGCACGCTCTCGCGGGGGAGACGGGCGTGCGGACTCGGATCACGCCAACGACGCCCGGCTGCTGCGTGAGGTGCCACCCCACTGGGCCTGACTCGCCCGCCGCGGGGCCAGCCGCGTCAGGGCAAGCAGAAGTGGCGTCCATCGCAAGACGGACGCCACTTCGTTTTGGCCGGCTCCGAGTGTCGGCATCGCGGCCGACTTCGGGGAGCGGGTATCGGCTCAGCCCTGCTGCTTGAGCAGGTCGCGGATCTCGGTCAGCAGCTCGACGTCGGTCGGCTCGGCGGCCTCCTCTTCTTCCTGCTTCAGACGCGCGTTGAGCTTGTTCATCGGCGCGACGATGCAGAAGTAGACGGCCGCGGCAACGAGCAGGAAGTTGACGGCGGCGGTGATGATCGTGCCCGGCTGGATCGGGTTGGAGCCATTGATGGAGAACTCCAGCACGGAGTCGAAGTCCGGCTTGCCCACCAGAGCGCCGATGATGCCCATGATGACCTTGGTGACGGCTTCGACGATCGGAGAGAAGGCACCGCCGATGATGACGGCGACGGCCAGCTCCAGGACGTTGCCCTGGGCGATGAACTCCTTGAATCCCTTGAACATGGGATGCCTTTCGGTGTGGGGCGAGGGCACAGATGTGCCGCTCGCGGAAGTCGTGGGGCGGGAGCGAGCCAGCAGCCCGGGGGGCGGGCCGCAACCGCATGACAGGAGGCGGGCGACGTCATGGGCTCAGCACGATGCCTAGCGCACCATTCGTGGCCGCACCTACGATTAGATTAGCGTCCACTGCCGGGACGGCAAGGGTAACCAGTGTGACCTTCGTCTGCGCGGTCCACCGGTAGGCCGCGCCCTCTTGCTGCGTGAGTACTACGCGCGCCCCCGAACACACGACGGCAGAAGAACCGCCCCCGTCGCCGGCTGCGGCCGCAGCGCTGCGCTCGGCCACCACGTCCACCCGCGCTCCGGGCTCCGCCAGCTCCGCCCCGACATCGATCGGCACCTGTACCAGCCGCTCCGACGGCGTCAGCGTGGTGGCCAGGGCCGCACTCGTCATGGACGTGGTCAGCACCGTGCCCTCCTCCAGGGCGATCGCGGCGCGGCTACCCACCACGCCCATGTCGGCCAGGCCGGCCTCCGGCAGAGCGGATTGGGACACCGCCCGCACCTCAATGTCGGCCTCGGTCAGAACCGCGCCGGCGCTTACGGGGCGAGCCACCACTATCACGTCCTGCATGCCCTCCGGTGCCGGGCGAAGCACCCCGAGCGCGGCCATTACGGCGGCCCCCAGACAGACGGCGACCACCAGGTGGCGCTGCCTCCACAGCAGCAGGGACGGGCGCGCCGGGCGGCGCCCACCGCGCTGAGCAGAGCGGTCGGAACGAGACGTGCGGCTGGGGTGATGGCGAAGACGAGACATGACCCAAAAGTGGCACGGCGTGCCAACGCGCGCGCCGGCCCTGTGAATGGGGCTCATGTGGGGGTGTCGCCAGCCGCACCTGTGGACTGCGGCGGCGGAGCGGCTGCGGCGAGGGGTCAGTCCCGGTCGGTCGGCGCGGGGGCGCAGGCGAAGGCCGAGCCCTCCAGCAGGAACCACTCGTCGGGGGTGATGACGACGTCGACGGGCGCATCGTGCGCCTGGGCCGGCAGCGGCCCGGCCACCAGTTCGTCGTCGTGCACCACCGCGCAAACCGGCACGCCGGCGCGGCGCAGCGGCAGCACCCGGTCATACCAGCCGCCGCCCTGTCCCAGGCGCCGGCCCGAGCGGTCGACGGCGAGTGCGGGCACGATCACGGCCTCGGCGTCGGCAATGGCAGCGGCGGGCAGCACCTCGCCGCTCGGCTCCGGCGGGCGGCCCGGAGACCGCTCTGCCAGGTCCGTAACCCGACGGAAGTAGCCCCAGGAGCGTGTCAGGTGCGGACCGAGCACCGGCAGCAGCACCCGCGTGCCGGAATCCTCAAGCTGTTGTAGCAGCAGACGGGTACACGGTTCGTTCCCCACGGACACGTAGGCGGCCACCGTGTCCATGCCGGCGATGGCCTGGAGGATGTGGGTTGTGAGCCGCTCGCAGGTGTCGTTATGACCGTGCTCAGGATGACGGTGGTGAGTGGCGCGGTGCTCGCGCAGAACGCGGCGCAGTTGCTCCTTGGCGTCGTCGACCGCCAGCGAGCTGGTGTCTGGCAGGACGCGTGCCTGAGTGCTCATAACCGCATTGTCGCAGATGGTCCGGAACCCGGTTCGCTGCCGGGCCGCCGGGCGTGGCCGGGTAGCCTGGGGGCGGTTGGCCCGGAATCACGGCCCGGGCAGGAGGAGGACGAACCCCACATGCGCACTGTTGCTGAGCACCTGGCGGCCTGCCTGGAGATCGCCCGGGCCGCGGCCCCCCTGGACGTGGTGCTGCTGGACGCTGTCGGCTGCGTACTGGCGGAGGACGTCGTCGCTGACATCGACCTGCCCGCCGTAGACCTGGCCGGGCTCGACGGTTACGCGGTCGCCGCCGCCGCCGTCGCCGACGCCGCCGTTGGGAACCCCGCCACTCTGAAGGTGATGGATGCCGTGCGCGCGGGTGACATGCGCCCCACTCGCCTGGTGCCGGGCGCGGCCATCCTCATCGACTCCGGCGCCCCGCTGCCGCTGGGCGCCGACGCCGTGGTGCCGTGGACGGAGACGGACCGCGGCGAGTCCAAAGTACAGGTGCGGGCGGCGGTCACCGCCGGAGAGAACGTGCGCCGTCGGGCCGAGGACGTACGGGCGGGCGTCACCGTGTTGCCGCAGGGCTCGCGCATTTCGGCGCGTCAGATCGCCTTGCTCGCCGGTATTGGCCGCCACCGGGTCAAGGTGCACCCGGCACCGCGCGTGGTCATCATCTCCGTCGGCGACGAACTCGTCGAGCCCGACGGAGCTCGCGAGGCCGGCGACGTCTTCGACGCCAACGGCCACGCCCTGGCGTGCGCCGTAACCGACGCCGGCGGTCAGGCCTTCCGCGTGGCGGCGGTGCCCGATGAGCTGGGGGCACTGGCGGAAACCATCGAGGACCAGCTGGTGCGCGCCGACGTGCTCATCACCACCGGCGGCCTGAGCGTGGGCCAGGGCGACACGGTCAAGGACGTGCTGACGCCGCTGGGTACGGTGCGCTTCGACTCCGTAGCCATGTCGCCCGGGCGGCAGTTGGGCGTGGGCACGATCGAGGACACGCCGATCTTTTGCCTGCCCGGGGACCCCGTGAGTGCGCAGATCGCCTTCGAGACCTTCATCCGCCCGGTGCTGCGGCAAATCGCCGGCTGGCAGGACCTGCACCGTGCCTCCGTGCCGGCGACGCTCGCGTCCGGCTGGCATTCGCCGGCCCGCAAGCGGCAGTTCGTGCCCGTGCACCTGAGCGGGTCTCCGGCGCGCGGTTACACCGCCGAGCCGACTGCACAGCCGGGGACACTCGTCTGCTGGCGCTGGCTCGGGCGAACGCGATCGCTGTCGTCCCCGAAGACACCCAAACCGTCGTCGCCGGCGACACGCTGCACTGTCTGCTGCTCGATGCTTGAATCCCGCTTCCCGACGGCGATCGACCACCTCGGCAGGCTGCTGCGCCCGGGTGGGCGCCGCTTCCCCTGGCCGGTGGTCCTGACCGAGTCGGGGGTGAGCGAGCGCGGCTTGGCGCGCGGACCACGCGCCGTGACGCTGCGCCCCATCCGTGCAGGCGACGAGTCGGCCTGGCGACGGCTGCGGCTGGCCGACGACGCCCGGCTGGCCCCGTGGGAGGCGACGCTGCCGCCGGACAGTCCCGATGCTCTCGGTAGCTTCCGCGACTATGCGCGCGTACAGAACCGGCTTGCACGCCGCGGTGAGGCGATGCCTTTCGCATTGGAGGTGGACGGCGCGTTCGCAGGACAAGTGTCGGTGTCCTCCATCCGTTGGGGTGCGTTGGAATGCGCGAGCGTGGGCTACTGGATCGGTGCTCCGTGGGAGGGACGCGGGGTGATGACCCTGGCGATAGCGATGGTGCTGGACCATCTCCTCGGCAACCGGGTGGGCCTGCACCGGGTGGAGATCGACGTGCGTCCGAGTAATGCGCGCAGCCTGGCCGTGTGCCGGCGACTCGGATTGCGCGCCGAGGGCGTGCGGCGGGGGCTGATGCACATTAATGGGCAGTGGGCGGACCACGTCACCTTCGCCGTCGTCGCGGAGGACGCCCCGGCAGGCGGATTCGTGGGGCGTCTGGGGCAAATGTGAAAGCTGTTGCCTAGGTGGCGTGGGTGGGGAATTCGGTCCGGAATTGCCGGCGGAATCACGACCACAATCGGCGCCAACACGCCGCGGCCGCCTCCGAATTACGCCGCCCGGGCCCCTTACGGTTAAGAGGTGGGAATCGAAACGTGGGCGCTAGTTGCACTCGTCGCGGTTCTCGTCGTGTACCTACTGCCGTTCCTGGTTGGGCGCCGCGAGGCGATGAGCATGGCCAATGCGGAGGACCGCTACTCCTCGGGGCTGCGGCTGCTGGCCACGGGGAGCGCAGCCGTCTGCGGGGAGGGCTGCGGTGGTGGGCACGCCATGATCTTTCGACGCCGACCGGAGGTGAGGGCGATGAATAGGCCCGAAGTCAGGAATGTGCGGACGCTGCGCAAGGAACGTGAGCTCGCGCGCCTGCGTCAGGCGCATGAACGCGCTCGCGAACGGCGTCGGGTGGCCGCCTCCCACCGTGCCACGGTGGCGCTGATCCTGCTCGGTGTCACGGCGGGTACCGTCGTGGTCGCCGCGGTTTCCGCGATGCCGTGGTGGGCTGTCGTCATTCCCGCTGTGCTGCTGGGCGCGTCTGCAGTCGCCGGACGGCGGGCGGCACGCGCCTCGGCGGCCGCTGACCGGCGCGAGCGTCGTCGTATTGCTGCGCTCGAACGGGAGTTGACGGCGCTGACCGGCAGCTCCGCCGAGAGTCATCTGCTTGCGGATACGTCCGCAAAGGCGGCTGAGCGGGCGCAGTCGCGTACGGACGCCGAGGTCCCGGTTCAGGACGAGGCTGCGCAGGAGACTGGCGCGGAACAGACGGCCGACGCGGTCGAACGCGAAGAGCCGGCGGAGGCGGCCCGTGCTCAGTCGGAACCGGAGCTGAGCGGTCAGGAGACTCCGGCGGAAGCCTTCATCGGTGAGCCCACTGCGGAGACCGAGTCTGCCGGGACGGAAGCGCCTGGTGCCCGTGAGGCCAAGGCTCCGGCGACGCCGCCGCAGGGCTGGCACCCGGTCAGTGTTCCGGCGCCGACCTACACGCTGGCCGCCCGCGCTCCGCGTCGCAGCTATGAGCCGCCCGCGGAGGAATCATTCGACTCCGCGCCGGTCCCCGAACGTCCGCGCAGCGCGCGCGCCTATCCCATCGCCGACACCGAGGCGGGGGCGGATGAGCCGGTGTTCCACCCCATCGACCTGGAGGCGGTGCTGGAGCGGCGTCGCGCCGGCGCCTGAATCGAGTCAGACGGCCAATAGCCGGTGGTGTGGCCGGTCGGTGGCATGGCTCACGGTGCCCCGACTTGCGGGCCGCCGCGGCTGCGGTGCTACCATCTACCGTGCTCAGGGGCTATGGCGCAGTTGGTAGCGCGTCTCGTTCGCAATGAGAAGGTCGGGGGTTCGAATCCCCCTAGCTCCACCACAAAGTGGAACTCACTCGTCCCGTCCGGTTGCCCGGGCGGGACGATTTGTTGTCTTGGAGTTATCGGCGCTGATGTGTGTGCGGTTCGGGTGTGTTGCGGGGTTGTCGGGTTATCGGCGCGAACGTGGTGCTTCAGACCGGCGTGTTGGGGGGATGCCTGCCGGCGACCTTTTCGGTTTGGACCCCTGTTCCCTGTTTGGACCGCTTGCCCCTGTTTGGACCGCCGTTGTGTGCAACTGGGGCGGTCCAAACCGACGTAAGGGGTCCAAACCGACGTAAGGGGTCCAAACCGACGTGGGCGGTCCAAACTCGGGGTGGCGCGGCGCCATGAGCGGCTGGGCTGGAGGTGCGCCTGGCCGGGCGGAGGGTGGGGTCGGGGAGGGTCCCGGCATCTGGCGGTCCGGCGACTGAACGCCCTGTCACCACCGGCGACGTCGGCCCGGTCGGGTGGGCCTGGGCGTGCTTACCGGTGTTTTGCGACAAGAACACGGCGAGGTCCTCCACCGGTTTGGTCGCGGGGTGCTTCGAGTTGGGCCTGCGGTCGCCCCCCGCAGTCCTAGCGCCTCCAGCGTGGGTGTCCGGCACTGCCGGGAATCATCCACAGCCGCACACCACACAACGCGGTCCGTCAGTGTGGGCATGCCCAGTCATGCCTCACCGCTAACCGGCCCGGCCTTGCCCCACCATCTCAACGAGCAACCCCGATCGCGCGCACACCCGCACCGATAGCTCGAATGCGGCCTGCGCGCGCCTGCGTCGACGCCGTCGGTGCCTCAACTCGAGAGCACCTCCTCCGCCGAGGGACGCTCGACGTCGCGGTGGGTAGGTGTCGGTACGCCGGCTGTGAGCGGAGCGGTGCCGCGTAGCCGCAGCAGCCAGTAGAGGTCAATGAGTGCGATGGTGGCGTTCATGCCTACGGCGGGCCAAACTCCTAGTATCGCGTTGTACGCGGTGGCGATGAGCGAACCGGTGAGGTTGAGACCGCGGAAGGTACGCTGATTAGCGACTACGAGCGAGATGACGACGAGGCCGGATCCGATCCATCCGACGATCTCGAGGACTGTACGAGTGTCCACGTAGGCTCCTGGACCTGCCCGGCTGGTCAATGCCTTGGCACTGGTCGAGTCTGAACGCCTCGCTGCCGGGGCACGAAAGCCTATCCAGGTGGCGTATGTCGGGCAAGGCGCTCCGGCCATCTGCTTATAGGATCACAACGTGGGGACGTCGTCCGACCGTGAGCTGGAGTCGCTCATGGCTAGCTTTTTCGCTGCGGAGAACACGCGGGACTGGAATGCGTATGCCGCGTTCCTGCATCCCCAAGTCGAGTGGACTTTGAACGACGGTAGCCACGAGCGCAAGATCCTTGGGAAAGAGCAGTACCTGCATGAGATCAAGTCCGCTTACGCGAACTCCACGACGACGTTCCACTGCATTGAGACGATGAGTGATCGCGGACGGCGACTGATTGCGACGATGCTGGTCAATGACGACGGTGAGCGATCCTTGGACGTGTTCGTCATCGAGGACGGGCTCATCCGGCGTGAGTGGGAGTTCCTACTGGGACGTGCGTGAGCACATGTGGACGTCGGGGGTACCGGGAGCGGCGTCGGTCTGGAGCTGGTGCCAGGTCAGGACGATGCCGTCGACCCGCGCCAAAGCATTGAAGACGGCGTCCGCGCCGGCTTGGATGCCGTCGGCGACGTCCTCGCCCCCGGACACGATGTCGACAGCGCTGGCCGTGTCAGACGGTCCGCCGCCTACCGGGAACACAGCCCAACCTCCACCGCCCCGCACGCCCCTGGCGTCGGCGGGGAGCTCCGCGACAAACCGCCTCAGGGCGTGTTCGGCCAACCGTGGTGTCGGGTGCGAGACGAGCACCCTCAACGTTGCCACGTCCGTTGGATCGCGCCGCCGCCACAACCAGTCGTAGTCCACGACATAGCGCTCACAGCGAGTGTCGGGGGAGCGGGAAGCCATATGAGGACCCTACTGCGGCGAGGTCAAGCAGTCGTGAGTGCTGGACGTCACTGTCGATCCGTTTGACGTCATCCCGGCGACTATGCCTAAATTACTCCCCGCTGCGGCGCGAGCCCACGGGTAAGCACGGCGGCGCGGAGAAATGAATAGCCGGGCTGCGACATCATCGATGTCGACGGCGTACTCGGAAGAGAGCGGGATCACCGTTTCTGAGCTTGACGAGCGTTGCATGACCCGGCTAATCTGCTCCAGGCCTTGAGGGAAGAGGTGAGCCAAGCGGCTCTCCGATACTCTCCTGGGTGTGTTGTTTGGGATCTCGATAGTGTGTCGTGTTTGTTTGTTTTGTTGGTTTTTTGTTGGTTTCTTTGTTTGGTTTTTGTTTTGTTTGGAGAGTT
>NZ_MTPX02000073.1 GCF_002154335.2 Actinomyces ruminis | reverse complement strand
GTCACCGGTGGCCCACACCCAGGTATCCATACCCACAAACGTCGCCCCCACACCCCCATACATCGGGTTATAACTGATCGTCGCAGTAGGAATCGTCACCGCATCCCACGCCGCCTGAGCCAGAGTCGCCCCATCGATCGCCGGCTCCGGGGGAGCCTGCCCGGCAGGCACATACACGGGGTCGTGGTCGGCGATGTAGGCGTCTGCGATCTCACGGAAGTCACGCTCATCATCGTCAGCCATGTACCGGGACTCACAGTACGGAATGTACCAGTAGCCCTCCGTGTCGTCGGCGTACGACTCGTAGTCGGGGAAATGAGTCTTGTACTCCTCCACCGAACCAATGTGGTTGAAGCGGATGTACTCCGCCGCCTTCCCCGAATCAATCCACTCCGCCCGATCCGCCCCGGTGCCACTTTGCTCGTACCAGCACACCGGATGCACTGCGGCGGTCACCACCTGCGACGATGTGGCTACCCCACCACTAGAACCAGCCGACCCATCCGAAGCAGCCGACGTGGAGGTCGCTGTGACCGTCATCGTCACCGAACCATCCCCACCCGTAGACACTGAACCAGAAGACGAACCGCCGGTGCTCCATTCGCCTGCAGCCGATGCGGGCGAGGAAACGAAGATCCAAGGGATGAACGTAAGTACCACGACAAGCGAACTGACGATTCGGTGGCCGTATTTCATCATTCCGCCCAGCACTCGTTGGTTGAGAGTGTTTCCTCGCTGGCTGTTTTCCATACGCCTTCCTCATAGGTCATCTGGATGAGTTTGTCGTAGCGTCCCTGAGTTGTTTCCGGTACACTGACGTCATTGCCATTAGCATCGTAGACGGTAAGACCCGACTGATCGTCACAGAGTCGAATCTCGGCCTGCGACGTAGGACCATAGGGAGCGGCCAGGGCGACAGAAGTTACCGCGAGCCGCACGGTTCCATCAATTCTTCCGCCAGCAAGTGCATCGTAACTGCCCTGAATCACTTGGTACTCTTCCTGCGTGGTGAGCGGCTCGGCGTTTTCTACGCCGGTGCCGGTGAACCAGATGTTCCAGGTGACCTGGTCGTAGTTGACGAACGCCTTGAGAACCTCGGTCTGCAGCTCATCCAGGTCTTCAGGGATGGAGGTAACCTCGTAGCGGTCGGTGGACAGCGACTCCGCAGTCACCACACCAGCCGCCTCAGCAGAAGCCGCAGCCGACGCAGACGCCTCGGCAGCGGCCGCTGACTCTGAAGCCTCAGCAGACGCCGCAGCCTCCGGGTCATAAGTAGGGATATCCAGGCTGTTCTCATCCGAGCCCGACGAGCACGCCGCCAGGGGTGTGCTTGCCAGCAGTAGGGCCAGCAGGCCTGCCGGCAGGCGGCGTCGGCGGGGGCGAGGGGTGGATGATGGTGGCTGTATGTCAGCCCGGCCGATACTGATGGGGTGGCTTGACGTCATTGAAAGCCTCTGCAGTGTGAGAGTTGGGTCGCAGGTTGTGTGTGGTGTGGACTTCGGAGGACGTGTGCGTTTTGGAAGGATGGTCTTAATGGGCGGGGGCGGTCGACGTGCCGGATCGTGCAACCCGGACGCCAACCGCCCCCACGTCTGTCGCTTGCGAGACGACTTTAGGCGTCGTACGAAGCGACGTCAGCGAGATCTGCGGCGTCAGTCACGCCGTTGGCCGCAGCGATGTTGTTGTGGTTGCGCGCCACGTCCGTCGCAGCGTCCGCAAGGACAGCCTCGAAGGCGGTGAGCTTGGGCTTGAACTCGTCCCAGGCGGCGCGGAAGGACTGCGCGTTGGGGCTCTCCCAGTTGGCGTTCTGCAGTGCCGTGTCCGTGTCCGAGTGGATCGAGTGGGCGGAGTCCACATCGGCCTTGAGGGTGTTGTAGAGAGTTTCGAGGGTGTCGAGATCTGCGGTGGTAGTTGCCACTAGTAACTCCTAAGGTTCGGGTGCGGATGCATCTCTGTCACATGATTTGATAGAGATGGGTACGTGATGAAGCTCGCGTACCGAGCAGCTGTTAGGTTTCCATGCCGAGGGTGTCGGTGCAAGTGGTTTGGGCAGAACTACCCATGTGAGGCGTCGGTTGCCTATCGGCGTCACTTCGAGGATGTGGCTAGATTCTGCGGATCTGCATCCTCAACTTGCTGGAAGTGTTGTCATTGCCTCAAACGTGCTCACAAAGTTGTCGTGGTGTGACGGGGGGACTCGAGGTAACGTACGGCTGTCTCATCCTTCTCCCAAGCGAGGTTTCCAACATGTCTCAGCCCCAGGACGGGCGTGTTCTCCGGCGTCGTGACCGCGATGCTCGCGGTGTGTCGTCCACCCGCGCTCGGCGTGAGCGGGCGGCGTCACGGCTGCCCTCTGCGCCCCGGGAACGGCGGCCGCTGCTGGCTGCGCTTGCAGTGCTGCTGATTGTTGGCGGGGCCCTGCTTGCCGGGCTGCTGGCGACCCGCGCGGATCATCGGGTCGAGGTGCTTGTCGCCGCCCGCACGGTCCAGGCGGGACAGGTCATCACCGAGGATGACCTGATATCCACGCCGGTCTCCTCCACGCTCGACACACTCATTTTGGCGAATCAGGCCGAGCAGTTGGTCGGGCGTACGGCCCGCGTAGAGATCGCCAAGGGGCAGTTGTTCGATACGTCCCAGCTGCTGAACTCGTCGTTGCCCGGAACCGGTACGCAGGTGGTTGGCGTCTCGCTCGAGAGCGGTAGATTCCCCGCCGGCGGACTTACCGCGGGCGACGTGGTGGACGTTGTCGATGTCGGCGGCGGATCTATCACTGTGGGCAGTGCGCAGGTGCTGACCGCGGTTTCTTCCTCCGGATCGGACAACGACTGGACTTCCGGATGCGTGCTGTCCCTGATTGTCGACAGCGCCGATGCCCCCGCGCTTGCCGCCGCCGGTGCAAGCGGGAATATTGCCGTAGTCCTGACCGCCTCCAACCAGCCGATCGGGGAGGGCTGATGCTGCTGTCCATCGCCTCCGCCAAGGGCTCGCCCGGCGCCACTACCGCCGCGCACGTGTTGGCCGCCATCTGGCCGCGTGACGTGCGGCTGGCCGAATTGGACCCGGCCGGCTCGGATCTTATGTACCGGCTGCGCGCCCAGTCCGGCCAGCCCGTCGATTCTTCGCGGGGGCTCGTGTCACTGGCTGCGGCGGTTCGGAGGGAGTCGGCGACCTCCCTGGAGGACCACCTTACGGTCGTCGACGGCGGACTGGAGGTACTCATCGGGCTGGCCCGTCCCGACCAGGCGGCAGCAATCGGCTCCGGCTGGTCGGCCGTCGCCCAGAGTCTGCGTGGCACAGTCGACGTTATCGCCGACGTCGGGCGACTCACACCAGGCGCCCCCAGCCTAGCGGTGGCGCTCGCCTCTGATCGCCTGCTGCTGGTCGCTCGCCCCGGCGTGGACCACTATGGGCACCTCCGGGAGCGCCTGCGGTGGATCCTCGAGGAGACGGCGCACCGTGCCGAGCGGCCCGAACTCGGCGTGCTGCTGGTCGTTCCCTGGAAGGAGCGCCATGAGGCCGACGCCCTGAGCCGCCTGCTGCACTCCGGCGGTCTGGACGTTCCCGTAGTGGGGGTACTCGCCCACGACGACGACGCGGCTGATTCTCTGGCGGGACGCCGTCCCCGGCCGTTAGGCCGCACGCTGCTGGTGCGCTCCGCCCGGAATCTGGCCGCCGGGCTGACAGGAGTGGGGGGACAACGATGAGCGTGGACCAGAACATTGTGCGCACCATGCGTGAGGAGGTTGCTGATCTGCTAGCCAAGCAGCGGCACGACGACGCGACCTCCGGCATCCCGCCCATGACCCCTGAGGACGAGCGTCAGTTCGCCCGAGCTCTGATCGGCCGTGTGCTCGAACAGTACGCGCGCACCGAGATCGCCGCCGGACGCAGTCCTCTGGATGCCCAGGCGGAGGAAGAAGTGTCCCAGGGCATTCACGCCGCCCTGTTCGGTGTCGGGCGACTCCAGCCCCTCCTGGAGGACCCCGACGTGGAGAACGTAGACATCAACGGCTATGACAACGTCTTCATCCAGTACGCCGATGGACGCGAGGAGCGCGGGGCGCCGGTGGCCGACTCCGACGACGAGCTCGTCGAACTGGTCCAGGTACTCGGCTCCTATTCCGGGCTCGCCTCTCGCCCCTTCGACTCGGCCAACCCGCAGCTCGATCTGCGGCTGCCGGACGGCTCCCGCCTCTCGGCCGTCATGGACGTGTGTTCCCGTCCCGCCGTCTCGGTGCGCCGTGCCCGGCTGGACAAGGTGGGGCTGGATGAGCTGGTTGGCCTGGGCACCCTCAGCCCCCGGCTGGCCGCCTTCTGCTCGGCCGCGGTGCGCGCCCGCAAGAACATCATGATTGCCGGCGCCACTAACGCCGGCAAGACCACCTTCCTGCGCGCGCTCGCCAATGAGATCCCACCATCAGAACGACTCATTACGGTCGAGCGCGCGCTCGAGCTCGGGCTGGGGGAGTTCGCTGACCTGCACCCCAACGTGGTCGCCTTCGAGGAGCGTCTGCCCAACTCCGAGGGCGCCGGCGCCATTACGATGGCCGATCTGGTGCGTCGCTCCCTGCGCATGAACCCCTCGCGCGTGATCGTCGGCGAGGTGCTGGGAGACGAGATCGTCACCATGCTCAACGCCATGAGCCAGGGCAACGACGGTTCACTATCCACCATCCACGCCAACTCTTCGGCGGAGGTGTTCAATCGCATCGCCACTTACGCCATCCAGTCCGCCGAGCACTTGCCGCAGGACGCCACCAACCTGCTGATCGCGGGCGCGGTCGACTTCGTCATCTTCCTCACCCGCGAGAACCGGTTCAGCGAGGGCGGTTCCATGCGCCGTTACGTGGCCTCCGTGCGCGAGGTCAATGGCGTCGACGGACGGGTGCTGTCCAGCGAGATCTTCGCCGACGACGGCTCCGGTCACGCTCAGCCGGCGGCGCCCATCGAATGCATCGCTGATCTGATTGAAGCCGGTTACGACCCGGCGGCCGCCTACAGCCAGGGGGCACGGTGATTAGTTCGACCGTGATGCCCGCTCTGTTGGCCGGCGCCTGATCGGCGCCGGGGCGTTCCTGCTGATCGCCTTCGCCCTGGGTGTTGACCTGCTACCTGCCCGCATTCCGGGAGCTGGCGGCGCACGGCAGTTGCTCGCCAGCCGGCCACTGCGTCGGCTGATCCTGGCGGGCGGCGTCGCCCTCGCCTTGCTGGTGCTGACTCGCTGGATCGTGCTGGCGGCGGCCAGCGGCGTGTTGGTGATGGTGTGGCCGCTGCTGTTCGGCGGTGCCCGTCAGGAGCGGGAGGCGG
The DNA here is from genome assembly GCF_002154335.2 of Actinomyces ruminis. Taxonomy (GTDB): domain Bacteria; phylum Actinomycetota; class Actinomycetes; order Actinomycetales; family Actinomycetaceae; genus Actinomyces; species Actinomyces ruminis. The sequence goes on along the minus strand of NZ_MTPX02000073.1, from coordinate 26,570 downwards.
CCGCCAAAATCGAGGCGCTGGCGACCTGGGCGGAGTCGTTGCGTGACACGATCGCGGGCGCCGTCGGCCTGGAGCAGGCCATCCCGGCGACCGTCTATGCCGCCGCACCGGTCATCCGTGAGGATCTGGCCTTGCTGGCCGACCGGATGCGTGTCCGCGTCTCCCTGGCCACCGCACTGCGCCAATTCGCCGATGATCTGAACGACCCGACGGCGGACCTGATCGTATCGGCGCTGATCATGAACTCCCGGCTGCGCGGCCCCGGGTTGCGCCAACTGCTCGGCTCGTTGGCCGACACCGCCCGCGCCGAACTGGACATGCGTCAGCGCGTCTCCGCCTCCCGTGCCGGGACCCGGCGCTCCGCCCAGATCGTCGTCGTGTTCTCCGTTGTCGTCATGTTGGGGCTTGCATTGTTCAACCGCAGCTTCGTGGAGCCCTACGCCAGCGTGCAGGGCCAGCTGGTCCTGCTGGTGGTGGTCGGGTTGTTTGCCGTGGGCCTGATGTGGATGCGGCGCCTTGCCGGCGTGGTGCTCCCACGCCGTTTCCTGACCGTCACGAACGGGGAGGCCGCATGAGCATCTGGATCCTGGTCGGTGGCGCCGTCAGTGGTGCCGGGGTGCTCCTGCTGGCGCTGCTCATCGCTCCGCCACGGGTACAGCCCGCCCCCGCACTAGCTGAGTTGGACACGCTGCAGGATGAGAGCAGGCTGCGTCGTGACGCTCGACGTCTCAATCCCACTGAACACGCCCTACCCGACTGGCTCGACGTGGTTGGCTTCCGTGCGGCCGCGATACTGCGGCGCACCGGAATCGACCTGGGCTCCTTGAACGCCAACCTTGCCGTTATGGGCAGGTCCCTGGAACGGCACCTGGTGACGTCGCTGATGTACGGGCTGGTCGCGTTCACGGCACCGCTGGTCCTGGTGGGGACGGCAACCGCGCTCGGGACGATCACCTCCTGGGAGACCCCGGTCCTGGCGTGCCTCGTGCTCGGCCTGCTGGCCCTGCTCCTGCCCACTGCCCGGTTGCGTGGACAAGCCGACGAGGCGCGCCGCGACTTCCGGCACGTGGTGGGCTCCTACCTGGACTTGGTGTCGATGTCGTTGGCCGCCGGTCGGGGCGTGCCCGAGGCCCTCGACGCAGCCTCGACCCTGTCCGACGACCCGGCCATGGTTCGCATCCGCGACGCCCTGGCCGCGGCTCGCCTGCGCGGTGAGACCCCCTGGGCTGCCATGGGAAACCTCGGGGACCAACTGCGGATCGACGAGCTGTGTGACCTGGCGGCCGCGCTCGCGCTCGTTGCCGAGGACGGTGCCAAGATCCGCGAGTCTCTGGCCGCACGTGCCACCAGCATGCGGCGGCGCGAGCTGGCCGACGCCGAGGGCAAGGCGGGGGAGAGTTCGGAATCCATGCTGGTGGCCCAGCTCATCATCGCCATGGGCTTCATCGTGTTCCTCGTCTACCCGGCCCTCGCCGGGATCATTGGCGGCACGTGATGCTTCTGGCATGACCCGATCCCTCAAGAAGAACACAACCAGAAGAACAACCCTGTAGAAAGGAACGAACATGCTCCACCTTATGTGCGCGCTTCAAATCATCGTCGGTGACTTTGCCGACACGGTCCAAGGCCGTCTTGGCTCCCATGATGGTGAGAAGGGAGCCTCCACGGTCGAATGGGTGATTATCACTGGATTCCTCATCGTCCTGGCCGCCTTGGTCGGACGCGTTATTTACGGGCTGGTCCAGGATGCTTCCTCCAACCTGGAGGTGCCCAGCCTGGGTGGTGGCGACTGATCGTGGTGTTGGCACGGCTGCGCAGACGACTGCGGGCGGAGACCGGGGCTTCCTCGGTGGAGCTCCTGGTCTTCTTCCCGCTGCTCATGCTTATTATCCTCGTCACCGTGCAGGTCGCGTTGTCCTGGTACGGCCATGAGGTGGCCATCTCCACGGCCCGGGAAACGGCCAGGATAGTGCGTGAGGGTGGTACTACGCCGGCGGAACTCGCTCAGGCGGAGGTCGACGGCGTCCGCTATGCCATGCGAGTGGGCAGCGGCCGTGCACTGACCGATGTTGACGTTCACATCGACATAAATGGCGACGAGGCTCGGGTCACCGTGACCGGTGCCTCCATGGATATTGTCGCCGGGCTCGCCCCCGGCGTTGAGGCCTCCGTTACTGCACCGATCGAGACCTTTAAGGAGGACGCATGAGGATCGCCGTGCGCACCTGTTGCAGACGTGTGCGCCGTCGCAGCCGGTGGCGTGGAGAACGCGGCACCATGTCAGTGGAAATGGTCCTCATCGCACCCGCCCTGCTCATGGTGGTCATGCTCGTTGTCGCCGCGGGGCGCTGGGTCTCCGCCGAGGGCATGACCCAGGCTGCTGCCCGTGATGCCGCGCGCGCCGCCTCTATGGAGCGTTCCGCCGGCACGGCGGCAGCTGCTGCCGCCTCCAGCCTGGCGGTGGCCGATACCGCCGACGCCGAGTGCAGCTCCTACACGGACGTGTCCGGCTTCTCCCGCGGCGGCTCCGTGGAGGTGACTGTCAGCTGCCAGGTGCGGCTGGCCGACCTCGGCCTGGTGTTCCTGCCCGGAACCACCACCGTCACCTCCAGTTCCATCTCCCCGGTAGACACTTGGCGGGGCACCCGATGAACGCCTGTGGCAAGGAACGTGGTTCCACCTCGGTATTCGCTGTAATTGTCGTAGCGGTGCTCATGGCCCTGGCGGGACTATGCATCGACGGCGGCAGGGTGCTCAATGCTCGCGCCACCCTGGCCGACACCGCAGAACAGGCCGCCCGTGCCGGCGCCCAACGGGTTTCCGCCGGGTCACTGCGCGGTGCTGGCGGAATCGGCCTCGATTCGGCGGGGGCCCGTGCAGCCGCATCCAGCTACCTGAACGCCACCGGCATCGGTGCGGACCGCTTCACTGTCACCGCGACCGGGCAGGACGTGGTGGTCACGCTGGAGGAGGACGTTCCCACCACCATGCTCCGCTTCGTGGGCGTGAGCACCGTGCACGTGAGTGTCACCGGTGACGCCCACGCCGCAGCCGGCATCACCCAGGAGGAAATGTGACACCTACGCTTCAGCGCACGGCGCCGGGACCTGCTCGCTTCCGCGCGCCAACCCCGGAGCAGCGCGAACCGTTATGGCGCTCGATCCTGTCTGCGTCAGTGCTGGGGGCCGTGATCATCGGCCTGCCCTGCCTGCTGCTGTCGCAAGCGGGACTGCCACCGTTGCCGCGACACCTGGACGCCTCACTGCTGACCCGCGCGGTCACCGGCGAGACCGTGCTCGGCGTACTGACCTGGGTGGTATGGCTTGCCTGGTTGCAATTCACGGCATGCACCGTCGTCGAAGCGGTTTCGGCGCTGCGCGGCCGCGGCCTGCCAGCTCATGTACCGCTGGCAGGTGGCACACAGGCACTTGTACGGCGGCTGGTGACTTCCGCACTGGTGCTGGGCGCCGTCGCCGCTCCCGCCGCGGCGGCGCCGGTCACCGTCCCCGAGCCCGCACCGGTCGCTGCCATGCAGACACAGGTCTCCGCCGACACGGCACCGGCGCCGCTCAGCCAGGACGTGCCCCCCGCTACCGGCAGCGCTGGCGCGAGCGCCCAGGTGGACTACCAGGAGGAACAGGCCCGGACGGTGCGATACATGCTCGGTGATACCGAGCTCCCGGCCGACATCGGGGCCGAGCTCGTCGGCCAGCGCGTCTACGTGGTTCAGCCTCCCGCGGGCCGCTACCACGACAATATGTGGGACATCGCCGAGCGCACCCTGGGCGATGGCCGTGCGTACCAGCAGATTTACGACCTAAACGTTGGTCGCGTGCAGCCCGACGGCCGCTCGCTCGAACTCGCCCGGCTCATTCAACCCGGCTGGTACCTGATCGTGCCCGAATCCGCGCAGGACGTGGATCGCGTCGTCGCCGTGCCCGTCGAAGAGACCACGCAGGCGGATACCACTGCACCCGGTGGTACTGCTAGCAGTGACACCGGGGTGGGCGCAAGCGACACGGCGGCGGCCGCTGACCACGTGGGCGCCGCGGTGCCGGACGTGCCACCGGCCCAGCTGCCCGCCATCGGCGCCCTCATGGCCGCCACCTTCACCGCTATCCTTGCCGACCGGCGGCGCCGCGCCATACTGGCGGCTCCGGGAGAGGAAGCGCTCGAATTCGAACGCCTCATGCGGGTGGGAGCCGACCCGATACGCTCCGACCGATTGAATCGTATCTTGCATGGCCTTGGCGCCTTGCCTGGGCACCCCGAGCCCTACGCCGTCGTCGTGGATGACGCGTCCTGCCGGCTACTCCTGTCACGTCCGCTCCCACAACCGCCCCACCCGTGGACCAGCGACGACGACGGCGCCACCTGGAGCCTTCCCGTCGGAAACGAGCCGGCGGTGCCCGTGGGCGGCGTGGACGGCGGCACAACCCTGCCTGGGCTGGTGACCATCGGCCGCGATGAGAACGGGGCAGACATTCTCATCAACCTGGGGGCAGTAGATGGCGATGTGGTGGTTGGGGGAGAACCCACCATGGCTGCTGAACTCATTACTGCCCTCGCCCTCGAGCTCGGCACCAATCCGTGGTCGCAGGGTGCACCCGCATACACCCTGGGACTGCCCGCCGTCCTGCAACGCATCGTCGGCGATCGCTTGCATGCCGTGGCCAGCCTCGACGACATCTCGCAGGTTCGGGCCATGGAGCCCGATAGCATCCTCACCGGCCAGCGGCACACCCAGCAGACCTTCGTCCTGACCTCCGGTCAGGAAGCCACGGAACCGGGACAACGCGGCCTCTCCCTTGTCAGGACCGGACCCTCCCGGGGCGCGCGCTGGCGCATTGAGATCGATGCCTCCGGTATGGCGCGGATCGATCCTCTGGGCGTAGCCGTGACCGCCACCCGGGCAACCGGTGAGGAACTCGATGCGCTTGCCGGCCTATTGGGGCCCGCGGCTCCCGCGCCTCCCGGCGATGACTCCCGTCCGCCTGTGCCGGATCCGCCGCAGCTCCACTGTCCACGGTGGCGTTGCGCTCGGCCGTCATCAGGATCCTGGTACTGGGGCCTGCCAGCGTCGATGCCCCGGGGACGGTCGACCCGGACCGCCGCGATCGGCTCACCGAGGCAGCGATCTGCCTCGCCCTGCACCCGCGGGGCATCCGCCCGGAGGCCCTCGGCGCCATGCTCTGGCCTCTCGGCGTGACCGGCGACGTGGTGGCCGCCACGGTGCGGCGCCTACGCGACTGGCTTGGCACCGACTCCCAGGGCATCCCACATGTGCGCCAGGACAGCGAGGGGCGGCTGGTGCTCGGCCCCGACGTCGTCTGTGACTGGGACGTGCTGCGCTCCTTGCTGTCCGCCTCTCGACACAGCGATACCCGCCGCGAGGCAGAGCTGCTGCTCGAGGCGCTGCGACTGGTACGCGGTCCGGTAGCGCTCAGCTCCCGTCCGGCGGCTACGCCTGGCTGGCCCGCGTGCGCACCGCCCGCCAGGCTGACGCACTCATCACCGATGCCGCCCATCGGGCCGCCCAAATACTGCATGACACCGACCCAGACGGGGCGGCGCTCGCTGTGGACACCGGTTTGAAGGTGGTTGATCTGGACCAGCGGCTGTGGCGCGATCGTCTGCGGCTGGCAGCCGACCGCGGCCGAGGCGAGCTGATTGCTGGCATTGACGCCCTGCTGGACCTTGCCGGCGTCGAAGACGTCTCGCATGTGGACCCGGCTACCGCGGCTCTGGTCGAGGAACTGGCCCCCGGGACTTCGATTCGTCGAATCACCGCCTGAGACCGTCTGGAAGCGCATGCGCGTACTACTCAGCGTTCAGTCACCTGCCATCGATGCACCGCAAGTGCATGACTTCATCGTTACTGCGCAGCCAGACTCCACCGTGGGCGAACTCGCCGACGCGCTTGACCGCGCGCTGGCCGAACCGCGCCGACGCGCATTTCCCGAACAGCCGCTCAAGCTCGTCGTCGACCGACAGGATGAGGCGTCCGATAACCGTACAGTCCCCTCGCTATGGACTGGCTCCACCCGCCTGGATCCGCGGGCGAGGCTGGGGGAGGGGGCGGTGCACGACGGCATGGCGCTGGGACTGGGAGAACCCGTCGCGGACGAGGACGAGCCTGAGGCATAGTTGAGGTGCGCGTAATTGCCGGCGTGGGCGCGGGAGCGGTGCGCCGTCTCGGACTGGGGCGCTACACGATCGGCGGCGCCGGAGCCGACATCTGCCTGGAGGAGCAGGAGGCCGGCGTCTTGATCGACATGGTCGTGTTCTCCGGCGGGCGGGTGGTGCTGAGCCCGCGCGACGCCGCCGCGGAGCGGCTCATGGACCCCGCCCCTGCACGGAAGCACGCGCTGCCGGGGCCACTCGTTCTCGGTCTGAAACAGGAGCCGGAGCCGGGGAAGAGACGCCGGCGCCGGCGCCGCAAGGCCCGCAAGAAGGACGACGTGGCCCCGGTACAGACTCTGGAGGAGCAGGAACCGGACGCCCCCCGCAGGTTCCTGGAGCTGGATCGGCGCCCGCTGGGGCCCGACACCATCTGGAAGGACGGCGCAGTGCTGGCCGTCGGACGCACCCAGTTGACCATAGGCCCGGTGCCGGCCGCGGACGCCGTGGCTACCCCCACGCCGGACGCACCCACCATCGACTTCAACCGTCCGCCGCGGCTGGCACGTCCAACCCGCGAGCGGGTGTTCACCCTGCCGCGCGAACCGCAGCAGCCCCGCAAACAGCCCTTCCCACTCGCCCTGCTTATCTCGCCGTTGATCATGGGCGGTGGCATGTACCTGATCACTCATAGAACGGCGACGCTGCTGTTCGTAGTGCTGTCACCGCTCCTGATGCTGGCCAACCGCATGCAGGGCCGTTCCACTCGCAAACGCATCTACCGTGAGGACCTGGGCCGCTACCGTCGGCAGAAGGCCGACACCGAGGCCGCCGCCCACCGGGCCCTGCTGGACGAACGCGGATTGCGGCGCGGGGACTGCCCAGACCCGGCCGAGATCCTGCTGCGGGCCACCGGCCCGCGTTCGGGGCTGTGGGAGCGTCGTCCCGGTGATCCCGACTGGCTGGACTTGCGTGTAGGTACCGCGGACGTGCCCAGCGAGGTGGTAGTACAGGATCCCACGCGCGCCTCGTATGAGGAGCCGCTGCGCTGGACTGTCCCCGACGTCCCGGTCACGGTCGGGCTCGGCAGGCTCGGCGTCGTCGGCGTCGCCGGGCAGGAACGCCACCGGGCGGCCACATGGCTGCTGGCCCAGGCCGCCGCGCTGCACTCCCCAGCGGAGTTGGGCCTGGTCATACTTGCCGACCCGGAGCAGGCGGATGCATCCGGGTCGGAGTGGGAATGGGCGCGTTGGCTACCGCACCTGCGCAACCCTGAGGGCTCCGGCCCACGGGCCCGCGTCGGACTGGATGAAGAGACCGTGGCGCGGCGCGTTAATGAACTGCTCGAGATGATCGATTCTGGTCAGGCGAAAGACGGTAAACAGGCAACGGGAAGTGTGCTCGTCGTGCTGGACGGGGCCCGGGCGCTGCGCCTGCTCCCCGGCATGGTGCGTGTCCTGCGTGAAGGTCCGCAGCAGGGCATCCGTTTGCTGTGCCTGGACGTGGATCGAACGGCACTGCCGGAGGAGTGCCGTGCAGTGGTCAACACTGGACCGGGCCCGGCAGTGGTATCCGAGACCGGATGCGACGAGGTCGAGCAGGTCGTGCTTGACCTGGTTCCCGTCGGCTGGTGCGAGCGGGTGGCCCGTGCTCTGGCACCGATCCGGGACGTATCCGCCGCGGGAGCCGAGGGCTCGATTCCGACCAGCTCCAGGTTTCTGGATGCCGTCGGCATGCCCGAGCCATCCGCCCAAGTCGTACTGCAGACTTGGCAGCGGGTGGGACGCACCACCCGGGCCGTCATTGGTGAGGATGCGGAAGGGCTGTTCGCAGTGGATATCCGCGCTGATGGGCCGCACGCGCTGGTTGCCGGCACCACCGGTTCGGGTAAGTCTGAGCTGCTGCAGACGCTCATCGCCTCCTTGTGCGTGGGCAACTCGCCCGATGACATGACCTTCGTCCTCGTCGATTACAAGGGCGGCGCCGCCTTCAAGGATTGCTCTCGCCTGCCCCACACCGTGGGTATGGTCACCGACCTCGATGGGCATCTCACGGCCCGGGCGCTGGAATCCCTGGGGGCCGAGCTGCGCCGACGCGAGCTGCAACTCGCCCGCGCCGACGCCAAGGACATTGAGGACTACGTGGCAGCGATGGAACCCGGAGATGAGCCATGCCACGGCTGATGATCATCATCGACGAGTTCGCCGCCCTGGTAGCTGAACTACCGGACTTCGTCACCGGGCTGGTTGACATCGCCCGCCGCGGGCGCTCCCTCGGCGTGCACCTGGTACTGGCCACGCAGCGTCCGGCCGGCGTGGTCTCTGCTGAAATCAAATCCAACACCAACCTGCGCATTGCCCTGCGTGTAACCGACGAGGCGGACTCCGACGACGTCATCGAATCGGCGGCCTCCGCCCAGATCCCGCCGTCCATACCCGGCCGTGCCTACGCCCGGCTGGGGCACGCTAGCTTGCGGCAGTTCCAGGCCGCACGGGTCGGCGGGCGTCCTCGGGGCGCTCTGCCGCAGGCGCCGCTGCGCGCCAGCCGTCTGTCCCTGGTGGAGATGTCGCGTCCCGAGCCGGCTCCGCCTCAGTTGGAGGAGGACATCTCCGTCCCCACCGATCTTGCCACCCTCGTGAACGCGATGAATCAGGCCCATGCAGAGACTGGGCGACCTGCTCCGCACAGGCCGTGGCTGGATCCGCTGCCGGAGAACGTGACGCTGGACGGGCTGGAGGAGTGGCGGAACACTGCCCAGTCGGAGACGGACGCAGCGGAGGCTACTGTCCCACAGGCCGATGCCGAACCCCTGGAACAGGGTCTGCTGCCTCCGCTGATCCTCGGGATGGAGGACGTCCCCTCCGAGCAGGCTCAGCGTCTGATGACCTGGGACTACACCCGTGCCGGGCATCTGGGCGTGGCGGGGGCGGCGCGCTCTGGGCGCTCGACCCTGCTGCGCGCACTGGCCGTGGCTGCCGCCCGCACCGCCTCCCCGGAGGACATCCACATCTACGGCATCGACGCCGGCAGTGGCGGGCTGCTGCCCTTGGTGTCCCTGCCACACACGGGGGCCGTGGTCACCCGTGACCAGCCGGACCGGATGCGCCGACTCACTGACCTGCTCAGCGCAGAGGTCACTCGTCGTCAGCAGGCGCTCGCCGTCGGCGGCTTCGCTTCGGTCGCTGAGCAGCGGAGTGCGGTCCCGCCCTCGGAGCGCATGCCCTACCTGCTGCTGCTCCTGGACCGCTGGGACGGCTTCAAGGCCAGCTTCGAACAGGTTGACAACGGACTGCTCCTGGACCGGATGGAGACGCTGCTGCGCGAAGGGCCCGCCGTCGGGCTGCGCGTGGTCATCGCCGGAGACCGCGGCACCTTCCGCGGTCGCATGGGCATGATGCTGGAGGACCGGATTGTGCTGCGCATGCCCGCGCCGGAGGACTTCGAACTCGTCGGCATGCGTTCCCGGGACGTGCCCGAGTCCATGCCGCCCGGCCGCGCTTTCCGCAGCGGCGTCAGCCCCCGGGAGGTGCAGCTCGTACTGCTCGACGCCGACCCCGCCGGCACCGCCCAGGTGGCCGCGGTGCACCGGGAGGGCGAAGCATCCAGACAGCGCTGGGGAGAGATCCCTGCGGCACGCCGCCCCGCGCGCGTGGACGAGCTGCCGCTGGCTATTACGACCGCCGAAGCGTTGGCGCTCGGACCGCAGTTGCGGGAGGGCGAGCTCGCGCTCGGAGTGGGAGGCGACACGCTGTCCGTCCTTCCGTTGCGCATGGATGAGATCGGCAACGGTGTGCTGGTGACGGGGCCGCGGCGCTCGGGCAAGTCCACGGCTCTGTGCTTCGGGCTGCAGACCGCGCTGGACGGCGGCGCCCCCGTGATCCTCGTACTCGCCCGCCGCTCGCCGTTGAGCGCATACCGGGAGCGCCCCGGTGTCATGGCCGTGCTTGACTCTGCGGCCAAGGCGGATGACTTGCGGGAGCTGCTGCAGGCCCACGGCACACGGACTCTCGTCGTGGTGGACGACTACGACGTGCTGGGTAACGACCACGCGCTCGTGCCGGTTCTCGAGGAGCACGTCAAGGCTTGCCGCGACCAAAGCGGCGGCGTACTGGTGGCCAGTGGTGTGGACGAGTTGACGGGGATGTACCGAGGGCTAATGACCCTGATCAAGCGGAATCGGACCGGACTCATCCTGGCTCCGCGGTCCTCCCAGGACGGCGAAGCCCTGTCCGCTCGGCTGCCCCGCTCGGTGGGACAGCCGGTTCCCCTGGGGCGTGGCATCCTGGTCAGGTCGGGCGCCTGGTCCTGGGTGCAGGTGCCCCGCGGCAACGCCGCCTAGGCCCTGCGGCACCTAATGCTGGGTGGTGCTGGTGGGTTGGGGTGTGGTGTGGGGGCCGAGGTCGGTGGTGATGGCGGTGGGGTCGAGGGTCGCATCGGCGCGTTGGAGTGCGGCGTCGAGCAGGTCCAGGGGCGCTGGTGTTGCGGGTTGGTCGGTGTTGGACACGGTGGTCAGCACGATAATGCCGGGGTACTCGCCGTTGTTGGTGGTGACGGCGGCGTAGATGCGCTCAATATGGTGCTGGGCACCATCCTCACCGGTCGTGGTGATGGTGAAGCCCGCCAGAGTGTCCGGCAGACCCGCAGTGGCGTGAAAGACGCCCTCTCCGGACTGTATTATGTCTTCGGGCCAGTACTGGGTGGTGAGTTCAGTGCCGTCGCAAGCGGCAATATCCTTGGCAATACCGGCGAAACGCCCGTTGGGCCATATAGTGTTCAGGCCGAGGGTGAGTGTCTCATAAACCGTGGCATCACCCACTTCATACCCGATGGTGACTGGGTGGTCCGGCTCTAACGACAGAGCAATACTCCGAATGCCCTCTTCGATACCTCTGCAGAGCACTTCCATGCGTATTCCGTGGTAGGCGGCCTGTGTGGTTGCTCCGGGGATGTCCGCGAGTGTCAGGGCGGTGGCGGGGATTGGCTCCGGGGTGGCGGTCGCCTCCTGATCGGTGCCACCGTGACCGCATGCAGCTAACATGCCTGTCGCTAGCGCCAGAATCAAGAATGATCGAAAGCTATGTGTGTGGCTCATGAGTAGCGTTCCTGGAACTGCTGATCGAAGTGGGTCTTGACGTTGGCGCCAGCGGTTCCCATTCCATCTGCGCTCTTCGCTAGGCTTTCCAGCTGGGTGTCCGCAGTTGCCTTGTCTTCGTCGCTCAGACGTTCGTATTCTTGCGGGGTGATGAGTCTGTAGGTGCCGTCCGGCTCTTGAACGCTGGTGATGCTGTCACTGTTCAGCTCTTGGCCGGAATTGGGGTCTTGGTATCCGTTTAGGCCAGCGGTATCAGCCGCCCAAAGTAGCCTGCGCATGTAGGAGCGGTAAGCCTCGTCAGCAATGACTTCCTGCCTGTCAGTTTCTGCGTCCGCATTGCTCGCCCAAGTGTTGCTTGCCTCCTCCTGGAGGTGGTTGATCAGGCGTCCGAGGCCCAGCCAGCACCCTTGGTGGTTCCCGGTGGGGCGAAGGTTTTGACCAGGCCTGCTAGCTCGGAGGCGGGCTTGCCTGCCAGATCGATCCAGGCCTGCGCATACTCATCGTTTGATTTCTCCGCGTCAATGGCGCCGGTACCAATGGCATTGGCTATGCTGCCCTCGGTGGCGCCCCAGTCATTTGCAATTACAGTAAGCTGGTCACGGGTGGTTCCTTGGGGCACTGATTTGAGTTCGGCGCTGTTGACGGCGGTGCGCAGGTCGATGAGGGCCTGTCCGTCGCGACCGACGACTCCGAGTACCGCATCCAATGTCTCCTCGCTGAACCAGGGGCTGTCGGCGATTGTTTGGCCGGCTGCTGTGGTGAGGTCGTAGGTCAGATCGCTTCCTCCGGGTCTGCTAAGTGAGTCCGCATAAGTGTCGACCAGGGAGTCCATGTAGGTCTCAAGGATGTGCTCAAGTGACTGGGCTCCCTCGACTCCCCGTTGGCTGCGTTCGACACCGAAGTCGTCCCGGCCGGTGAGGGCCTCAAGGCCGCGCGCGGCAATGCTGGCCGTTTCTTGCTTGTGGGCTCTCATAAGGTACGGGGAGGTCGAGGCGGAGTCCAGGGCGGCAGCGATACCGGACAGATCACCGCTGTCATAGGCGTACTGGCCCGCCCAGTAGTCGACCCGACCATCGTCGCCGGAGAAGAACTCGTAGGAAGCGTAGGGGTGGCCTCCCAGGTCGTGCATGATGATCGAGGGAATGTCCAGGGCCCAGGCCTCGTCCGCCTCGTTGATCATTGCTGGGAGGAAGCGTGACGGCGTACCCCAGTTCCATGGGCTCGGCATGCCGCGTTCGTCGGCCTCGTGCTGTAGCTCATCCATCTTCTCCGCCGTACCCAGGATGAACTTATTGCCTGCGGTGGTGTCGTACAGGAGGTAGGTTAGGGACTCATTGCGGTTCTCAAGCCGGTAGTAAGAGGAGTCAGGATCCGGGTACGCAGCTGCCTCCACCAGGTCGGCACCGAACTGCTGGGCGTAGTCGGGCTCCCACTGCTTGGTGGCGATCTCGAGTCCGTCCTTGAGCTGCGCGAGTGTCTTCTGGGCCATCTCGCTCTCGGATTCGCTGGCGCTGTAGGTCAGGCCCACATGGTTGCCCACCGCCTCGGTCAGCGCCAGCGTCCCATCGGGGCCCAAGGTGCTGAACAGGGCGGCGTTCACGTTTTCGTTGCCGCCCCAGGTGTCCAGATACTTGCTCAGGGTCTCCAGGCGCGGATCGCCCTTCTCGTAGTCAGAGGTGGCGATGTCGGCGCCGAGAGACGCGATGGCCTCGCCGAGGGCGGTCTCCATCTCCTCCAGGGTGTCCGGGTCCTCGCCATCGACCTCGTAGCTCACCTCCCCGGACTCGGGCAGGTTGCCCTCACTGTCGGAGTTGATCAGCACGATCCAATCGACCTTAGCCGACAGGAAGGTCGACTCGTCTTGCAGGCTTTCCACGTAACCAGGAACCTGCGCCAGGGACGACGTCGACAGGTACAGCCTGCGTCCCTCCGACACGCTGGTGTCATACAAGTCCTCCACACTGTCCGCAAGACCGGACAGAGAGGTGGCCGCGGAACGTAGATCCTCAATATTGACCGTGACCAACGTCATGACCGCATATCCTCCTCAAACAGGGCCAGGAAACAACCGCCAGTGGGCGGCAGACCCAGCGTCACTCCCAGTCCGCCTTCCAAGACTGCGCAGGGTCGTTGACATCGACGTTCTCCGGCTCCTGGGCGTATGCGTCGTCAACATCACCCTTGTAGTTACTGAAGGCGGTCTTGATACTCGAGCCAAGCGTGTCGACACCCTCGATCCAGCCCTCCGCCGCCGGCGACTTCCAGGCCGCTGCCACGTCCTGACATACCTTCGTACAGACATGACCGAAACCACTAGGCGGAGTAAGGGAGAAGGCAATCGCCGTATTGAGATCCGAGGAATGATCCCCGATAGCGTCCCGGTAGAGGTTCTTCTGGGTATCCCCATCGGTGCTGTCAGCGTCATCGCACATGCATGGCCTCCCAGCAGGGTTCGCGGAACAAAGCTGCCGTTACTGTACCGTGTCGTTACGTTGAGTGGTAGCGCTTCGGAGCTCGGTGCTGTCTCCAGCACGACCAGCCTCGGCGCCTGTATCCCTGCATCGCCCCGGTGCGGCGTCAGACGGTGGCGCACCACGATGCCGTGAACGTCGTGGCCTTGCGGGAGGGCAGCGATTCCTCACAGGCGGATGCGGCCGCCGAGATCCTCATGGTGCGGCAATACCGTCACCCCGTGCGGGCCATGCTGTGGGAGATCCCGGCCGGGCTGCTGGACATACCGGGGGAGCAGCCGCTGGCCGCCGCGCAGCGCGAGCTCGCCGAGGAGACCGACTACACCGCCGCGCGCTGGGATGTGCTGGTTGACTCCTATGCCTCACCGGGGTTCACCACCGAGGGGGCGCGGACCTTCCTCGCCCGCGAGCTGACGCTGCTGCCGGTAGAGGAGCGGATCCCGCGGGAGGCCGAGGAGGCCGAATTCGAGCCCACCTGGGTGCGGTTCGACGACGCCGTGGACGCGGTCCTGCGCGGCTCGCTGCACAATCCCTCCACCGTCATCGGCATTCTTGCCGCCGCGCGGGTGCGCGACCGCGGCTACACGGGCCTGCGCCCCGCCGACGCCGCCTGGCTGCGCAGCCCCGAGAGCCTGTAGATCCGCCGCCCTCCTTTCGCTGACGTCGCGAATCTTCGAAATCAGTGAGAAGGGGAGGCATAGGCCTGCCCGAAACTGCATCAGGGCGGCCGCGTTACCTTCCAGCATGTGGGTCGTACGGCATATAATCCGCGGCATGCAACCTGTGATTCATCCAATGCGGAAGGAAAGTACTACGATCGACGGGCTGACCGTTATCCGCGTTAAACGTGTGGCGGAAGGTCGCGGGGAAGTCCGTGAGATATACCGGCGATCAGAATATCAAGACGTACTGCCAGGGGACGTGTCGTGGGCGCAGGTGAACTTGACTTATACGGTTAAAGGGGCAGTGCGAGGACTACATGCTGAAGATATGCGAAAGCTGGTTACCGTAGCTCACGGCGAGGTGTTTGGTGCATATGTAGACGTTCGTCCAGAGAGTGCCACGTTCGGAAACATATACCACCTGTCGATTGTTCCGGGAGTTCAGGTGCTCGTTCCGCAAGGAGTTTGCAACGGATTCCAGGCTGTTAGTGACGGCGGGGCGGAGTATCTGTATATGTTCGACCGCGAGTGGGCGGCAGGTATGTCCGGAAGATCGCTGACTCCACTGGATCGAGACTTGGCTATACCGTGGCCAATCGCGATAGATGGCGATAATGTAGAACAAATATCGCGCAAAGATGCGACCGCGCCAACCTTCGAGCAGTTTAGCCTTAATCTGTGAACAGCCGATGTGCTTTCCGCGGTAGGAGCTAGCCGTATGAGTGGTCAGCCGATCCCGGCGATTGGAGCCGACAGGGGTGTGCCGGAGGCGTCCCGACGCTCGTCGGCCTCCGGCAGGTCGACCGGCTGACCGCCGCCGCCCACGGCGCGGGCCGGGCCGACCCCCACCCAGGCAAGCACCAGCTCGTCCTCACCGCGCAGGAACCGCTGCGCGCGCACACCCCCCGTAGCCCGGCCCTTGGCCGGGTAGCGGTCAAGCGGAGTGACCTTGACACTGCCGGAGCCGGTCCCGGGCAGCGCCCCCGCGCCGTCCGCGACCGTCACCACCACGGCCTCGGCCAGTAGGTCGATGGGCACCGCCGCCCCGGCCACCACGCGGGCGCCCTCGTGCAGGGACACCCCCGCCATGCCGCCGGCGCCGCGCCCCTGCGGGCGCACCTTGGAGGCCTCGAAGCGCAGCAGACGGGCATCGGAGGTCACCAGCGCCAGCATGTCGGAGTCCGCAGCCACCCCGGCGAAGACCACGCGGTCGCCGTCGGCCAGCGAGATCACCTCCCAGGCATCGCCGTGCTTGGGCTCGCTGCCCGGCTTGACGCGCTTGACGACGCCGCCGGCAGTGGCCAGCACAATCGGGGTGCCGGAGTCATCGCCGGGGGCGCCGATCGGCACCAGGCCCACGATCCGCTCGTCCGGTTCGACATCCGCCAGCAGCCGGGCCGGCTGGCCGCCGGCGAGCGACGGCGCCCCCTCCAGCCGCGGCACCTCCGGGGTGGACAGCACCTCCATGCGCACCAGCCGACCCGTATCGGTGATCGCGCCGACGTGCCCGCGCGCCGTCGTCTCTACCTGCGAGACCAGCGCGTCGTGACGCTGTCGTCCGCCCGAGCGCGGCACCGGCTCCGCCCCGCCGACGCGCGCCACCAGGCCGGTTGCCGACAGCAGCACCCGGCACGGATCATCCGGTACCGTCAGCGGCACCTCACCGGCACCGGCCATCAGACTGACCGCCGCCGCCTGCCGCATGGCCTGGGAGGCGCCCGCGCCGGCACCTCCGGGTGCCCCACACCGCCGTTGAGCGCCCCCGCGCCCGTGCCCGCCGCCTCCAGCAGCACCGTGCGCCGCGGCGTGCCGAACTCCTCAGCCACCGCCGCCAGCTCGCGGGACACGGTGGCCCGCAGCAGCGATTCGTCGTTCAGAATCGCCTCCAGCTCGGCGATCTCGGCGGCCAGCTCGTCGCGCTCCTTCTCCAGCTCGATCACGGAGAACTTCGTCAGCCGCCGCAGCTGCAGCTCCAGAATGTAGTTGGCCTGCGGCTCAGACAGGTCGAATACCTGCATCAGGCGCCGGCGGGCCGTGGCCGCGTCCTCGCTGGAGCGGATCACCTGAATGACCTCGTCGATGTCGACGATGGCGATCAGCAGTCCCTCGACCAGGTGCTGGCGCTCGCGCCGCTTGCCCAGGCGGAAGCGGGTGCGCCGCTCCACCACCGTCAGGCGGTGGCGGACGAACACGTCCAGCAATTCGCGCAGGCCCAGAGTGCGCGGCTGGCCGTCCACCAGGCACACGTTGTTGATGCCGAAGGAATCCTCCAGTGGCGTGTGCCGGTACAGCTGCGCCAGCACCGCCTCGGGGTTGTAGCCGTTCTTGACCCCGATCACCAGTCGGGTGCCGTGCTTACGGTCGGTCAGGTCCGCCACATCGGTGATGCCCTGCAGCTTCTTGGAGGCCACCGTCTCCTTGATGCGCGCGATCACCTTCTCCGGCCCCACCAGGTAGGGCAGCTCGGTGACCACGATGCCCTTCTTGCGGGCGGTGATGTTCTCGATGCGGGCCGTGGCGCGGGTGGAGAACTTGCCGCGGCCGGTGCGGTAGGCCTCCCGGATCCCGTCCAGGCCTACGATCATGCCGCCGGCCGGCAGGTCCGGCCCGGGCACGAAGGCCATCAGGTCCTCCAAGGTGGCATCCGGATGCGCCAGCAGGTGCCGGGCCGCGGCGACCACCTCGGTGAGGTTGTGCGGAGGCATGTTCGTGGCCATGCCCACCGCGATCCCGGAAGCCCCATTGACCAGCAGGTTCGGGAAGGCCGCCGGCAGCACCTCCGGCTCGGTGAGCGTGTAGTCGTAGTTGGGCGCGAAGTCGACCGTGTCCTCGTCGATATCCGCCGTCAGCGCCAGCGCGGGGGCGGCCAACCGCGCCTCCGTGTAGCGGGGGGCGGCGGGGCCGTCGTCCAGCGAGCCGAAGTTGCCGTGCCCGTCCACCAGCGGCAGCCGCATGGTGAAGGGCTGCGCCAGCCGCACCAGCGCCTCATAGATGGCCACATCGCCGTGCGGGTGCAGCCGTCCCATGACGTCGCCGACCACGCGGGAGGACTTCACGTGCGGGCGGTCCGGGCGCAGCCCCATCCGATCCATCTGGAACAGGATGCGCCGCTGCACGGGCTTGAGTCCGTCCCGGGCATCCGGCAGGGCGCGTGCGTAGATGACGGAGTAGGCGTACTCCAGGAAGGAGGAACGCATCTCCGTGGGCAGGTCCTGCTCGACGATGAGATGGTCGGTGGGCGGGGGTGTCGGCGGGGCGGATTTCGGCATGGTCGCATTGTGGCCCGCCGTGCTTCGCCAAGGGGGCAACGACACCCGGGTCCGGCGGCATCAATGGCATGATCTGCCCCATGACGTGGACTGCGCAGGCTCGCCCCGGGGATGAGGTCCCCACCCCGATGTCGTTGGTCGATGAAGTCACCCGCGCCGGCTACTACCCCGAGTTGGTACTTGGCACCCTGAACACGGCCATCGCGGGGGAGCAGATACTTGCGGATCTGGTTCAGGCCGAGACCGTATTCGACGACGCGTCCACCGGCACCTGACGGTCCTCGCCCTGACCCCGACGCGCCTGGTGATCGTCCACGTAGACGATGCCTCCCGCGAGGACGGCCTACCGGGGGCACTGGCCACCAGCGAGGCGGTGCCCGTGTCCCGCATCAACTCCGTGGGCCTGACCCGCGGCGTATCCGAGCCGGCCAATGGTGGGGGCCGGCTTGCGGAGATGACCATTGCCCTAGCCTGGGGCTCCGTGCGCCGCATCGACCTGGAGCCCGCCAGCTGCGGCGACCCCGAATGCCAGGCCGACCACGGGCTCACGGGCGTGTCCGTCCCCGACGACATCGTGGTGCGCGTGGCCGCCGGGGTCGAGGGCGATGAGGCCCTGGCGCGCGCCGAACACTTCGCCCGGGTCCTGTCTGCCGCCACCGCCCGGGCGGCTGCACGCCCGTGAGCACTCCGCAACTGCGTCAAGTCCTGGCCGCTGCCGCTGTCGGCGCCGGGCTGACGCTGCAGGCGGGACCGCCGGGGGCAATCACTACCGCTGAGGCCCGGGCCGCCGCCACCGACTGGGGACTGGCTGATTCCGACGGCGGATCCCGCGCCGGGGTCGTCGTCGTACTCGTCGACGGGCTCGGGTGGCAGCAACTCCAGGAGCGCCGCGGACATGCCCCCACCCTGCGCGCCTGGCTGGGGGACGGCGCAGCCAACCCCGGTGGAGGCATGGCCCGTACCTGCGTCCCCTCCACCACGGCGGCCGCACTGACCACTCTGGCACCGGCGCGCCGCCCGGGGTCACCGGCATGGTGGGCTACAGCGTGCTCAACCCGCGCCTGGGCCGCGACCTGCCCAACGGAACCGCCCCGGACGCCGCCCAAAACCTGTGCCTGATCACCTGGGAGGGGACCGCCCCGGACCCGCGCCGCTGGCAGGACGTGCCCACCGTCTTCGAACGTCTCGCTGCCGACCCACGCGCCGGTGCCCAAGCGACGGTGCCTGCGGTAACCATCGGCCCGGCGCGGTTCGCCGGGTCCGGGCTGACCGAGGCGGCCCTGCGCGGCCCGACTCACCTGGGTGCCGACCGCATGGAGGACCGGCCCGCGCTCGCCGCCGACGCCCTGGAGCGCGGCGTGCCCCTGGTGTACCTGTACGTCGGCGAACTCGACCATGCCGGCCACCGCCATGGCTGGCGCTCACAGCAGTGGCTGCGTCAGCTCGAACGGTTGGACGCCACCATGGCGCAGCTGCTGCGCCGGGTGCCCAGGGGTACCCGCATGCTGCTGACCGCAGACCACGGGATGGTGGACACCGACGCCGCTCACCGCCTCGACCTGACCGCACATCCCGCCCTGGCACGCGACGTGGTCGCCGTCGCGGGGGAGCCGCGCTTCAGCCAGCTGTACGTGCCACACTCCGACCCGGAGGCGGCGGCGGTGGTTGCCGACCGCTGGCGCGGCGTGCTGGGGGAGCGGGCCGCGTGGGTAGGCACTCGCCAAGAGGCGGCCGCCCTGCTCGGTCCAGTGGGGGAGCGCGCCGAAAGCGTCCTGGGGGACGTGCTGGTTGCCATGGCCGACAACTGGGTGGTGGTCGATCCGCGCGTCCACTCCGAGAGCGCAATCGCCATGCCGGGCGTGCACGGCTCCCTGACGGACACCGAAATGACGGTGCCGCTGCTGCTGGCACGGGCCTGACAGCCGATTCACGCCCCGGCCCGCCTGGGCGGACGGTTACTCCGGCTTGGCGCCGAAGACGATCTCATCCCAGGAAGGCACAGAGCGGCGGGGGCGCCGCTTGGGCTTAGGCGTGGGGGCCGCCGGCATCTCCGGGAGGGCGTCCTGGGTGGCGGATGCGTCACCGGGGTCATCGGCGGACTCCTCCGGCTTGGGCGTGGGAGCCGTGGGGGCGGCGTGCAGCCGACTGCCGGCCGGGTGGTTACCGGTGTGGGCACGGCGCCGCTCCGACATGGAGACCACCTGCGCCTGGCCCTGCGCGGGGGTGTCCGGACCCGCGCTGTCCGTTTCCGTTGTGGCGTCGTCGTCAGGCGCCTGCGTCTCGATCCGGCGGCCACGGTTGGAGGCCAGGTCCGCCAGCAGCGCCTCGGTGGAGTCGGCCGGTGTGGCGGTGGACGGCTCGGTGGCCGCGGCTGAGGTCCGGGCCGACGTTGCGGAGGCCGGGGAGGCGGCACCGGGTGCGGCGGAGTCCTGGTCGAAGATGGCCGGACGGCGTCCGGCTCCCGCCTCCGTCAACCAGCGGGCTTCGTCGTCCAGGGCCGAGACGGACCGGGCCGTCAGGTCCAGCTCCCAGCGCGCCCGCTTCGCCTGCGCGCCCTGCACGAAGGTCAGGATGATCTGCCACGGCTCGCGCCCCTCGCGCAGCGCGTCCCATTCCAGGCTGTCCGGTTCAACACCGCGCGTGGCCAGCCGGTCCACGGCCAGCTCGCCCAGTACGGGGGAGTCCTTCTCCCAGCCGATGCGGCAGGCCTGCGCCTGCTGTACCGCCCACAGACGTTCGGCGATGACCGGTCCCTCGAAGCGGCGCACGTGGTCGACGTCCAATCCGGTGGCGGAGGCGACCTCCTCCGCACTGGCGCCGGCGCGCATCAGTGCCTGCAGCTCCCGCGGGCGGACGGTCTGGCCCGGGGCGGGTGGAGGCGGAGCGGCGGCCATGGCTGCGGGGCGCGCGCGTCTGACCGCGGCCCGCAGGGCATCGTCGACGACGATGCTGTAGCGCTCACCGCGTGCGTCGGTCATGACGATGGTGTCGCCGTTGGCGCCCAGCAGCTCGAGTTCGATCATTGACGTGGGCCTCCTTACAGTCCCCTGCGGCCCGAGGCAGGCGGGCCGCACAGGGCTCAGCGTGCCATCTAAGCCGCCCCGTGTCCGGGAGGCGGGGCCGCGTGGCATCCAGCAGCCCCCGCCTGTTCGCCCACAGCCGCTGCTGCTGGTCCGAGCAGTCGGTTCCCGCGACCGTCTCCTGGTGCTATGGTGCGCGTGCCCTGGCTCCCCGGGCCGGCGCACGTTCATTGAACGGGAGCCGTTCCCGGCAGCCCGACGCTGCCCGGGAGCCCCAGGCAGAGCCGTCCACAACAGAAAGTGACGAGGCTATGGCAACCGACTACGACGCCCCGCGCAAGAACGACGACGAGCCCGAAGCGGACTCCATCGAGGAGCTCACGGCTCGTCAGAAGGACCAGTCCTCGGAGGCGATTGAGGAGGACGAGAACGAGGTCGCCGAGGGCTTCGAACTCCCCGGAGCCGACCTGTCCCGGGAGGAATTGAGCGTGCACGTCGTCCCCCAGTTGGAGGACGAGTTCACCTGCTCGGAGTGCTTCCTGGTGCACCACCGCAGCTCTCTCGCCTACGTCGATGACAACACTGGCCTGCCCGTGTGCACGGACTGCGCCGGCTGATAGAGGAGGAAATGCTGATGGGCCTGTTCTCCCGCCGTCACCGCGACGACGCCGAAGGTGAGGCAGACGCCCAGGAGGAGCCCGCGCCGGAGGAGCCGGAGGAGCCCGGTACCGGACCTTGGGATGTCGACGCCGTTCCCGCCGGCTCCGCCCCCGGCGGCCGCATCGACCTGGGGTCCCTGCGCGTGCCTGCCGTCGACGGGATGCAGATCCGGATGGAACGCGCCGGCCGGGACGCCGAGGCCTCCGCCGCGGTCCTGATCCTGGGCGGATCGACCCTGGAGCTGCGTGCCTTCGCCGCTCCGCGTACCGCCGGTATCTGGGAAGACTTGCGCGCCGACATCGCCGCGGAACTGACGCGCGCGAAGGCGACCTATGAGATTGTCGACGGCCAATGGGGCACCGAGATCCTCGCCCAGGTGCCTGTGCGCACCCCTGAGGGGCGGTCCGCTACCGTGGCCGCCCGCTTCATCGGCGTCGACGGACCACGTTGGTTCCTGCGCGGTGTCCTCCAGGGGCGCGCCGCCTCCGACGCCGACGCCGCCCGCCCCCTGCGCGAGGTCTTCGCCAACACCGTCGTCGTACGGGATGGCGCCGCCCGGCCCCCGCGCGAGATACTGCCGCTGCACGCCCCCGGCGTGACTAAGGCGCCCGCGGCCGAGGAACTACCGGGCCTGGACCCGCTGCAGCCCGGCCCGACTATCGCGGAGGTCCGATGAGGCGACGCGCCCGTCCGCTCGGCAGCCGACTGACCGACCGGGTACGTTTCCTGCGCGCCAGCCGCGAGGATTTGGCGGCCGCCGACGAGCAGGCATCGGCCTCACGACGTGGCACGACCCTCATTAAGGATCTGACGCCCCGCAGCCGCGCCCGAGTGTCCGGGGTGCTGCGCGCGGTCACCTACCGACCCGCCTCGGCCAAGCCCGTGCTGGTAGGCCGCCTCTACGACGGCACCGGCTCGGTGGATCTGATCTGGATCGGTCGGCGCGCCATCGCCGGCATCAACCCGGGCACGCACCTGCGTGCCGAGGGCATGGTGGTGGCCGGCCACAGCCGCCCCAGCATCTACAACCCCGTGTACGAGCTCCTTGGGGAGGACGCATGAGCGAACGGTCCGACACCGACTCGCTCGCCCGCAGCGGGCTCGGCGCCCTGGATGCCGACCGCTTCGACGCGGCCGCCGCGGTCGGCGGCTGGCGCGGCGTCCTGGAGTCCGCCGCCCCCACCCTCGTGTTCGTCTGTGTGCTCGCCGTGCGCCCTCACGCCCTCGCACCGGCCCTGCTTGCCTCGCTGGCGGTCAGCGCCGTCGCCCTAGTGGCCCGGCTGTGCGGCCGTCAGGGACTCACCCAGGTGCTCGGCGGCGCCGCCCTTGCCGTCATCAGCGCCCTGTGGGCGTGGCGCTCGGGCAGCGCCACGAACTTCTACGCCACCGGACTGGTGATTAACGCCGTCTGGCTGGCGGCTACCGGCGGCTCACTGCTGGTGCGCCGCCCCCTGGTCGGGCTGCTACTGGACGCCTGGCATGCCGCGGCCGGCGAATCCCGGCCCACCGACGCCGGCGCGCGCCGCCGCTACGCGGTCGGCACCGGTATCTTGGTCGCCATGTTCGCCCTGCGGTTGGCGGTGGAACTGCCCCTGTACCTGGCCGGCGAGGCCGCCGTGGGCGCCCTCGGCGTCGCCCGGCTCCTGCTTGGCCTGCCGCTGTTTGCCCTGACCCTGTGGTTCGTATGGCTGATCGTCAACCCGACATTCAGGCCAGTTCCGCAGCCCCACCCGCAGCGCTGACGCCGGACTCGGTCGGCGGTTCGTCGATGGCGGTGAAGATCGCCGGTACCTCGTTCAACGCCGCCTCACCCGCACGGGCAGTGAGGAACAGCAGCTCGTCGCCGCGCTCGAAGCGGTCATCACGTCCCGGTCGGATCGGCCGGTAGTCGCGCAGGATCGCGGCCAGCACCGTGTGCGGCGGCAGCTCAACGTCGCTGACCAGTTCGCCGATCACGGGGGAGTCGTCCGGGAGAGTCAACTCGTGCATGAATGCGCCGGATTGGTGGAAGGTGAACACTGGCACCAGCGAGCCGACGCTGACGGCCTCCTCCACGAGGGCCGTATGATACGCGGGGTGGAGACCGCCACATCCACCCCCCAGGTGTCGTCGAATAGCCACTCGTTCTTAGGATTGTTCACCCGCGCCACCGTGCGTGGTACCCCGTACTCGGTCTTGGCCAGCAGGGAGACCACCAGGTTGACCTTGTCGTCTCCGGTGGCGGAGACGACGACGTCGCAGTCCCCGGCGCCCGCGTCGGCCAGAGAACCCGGATCGCAGGCGTCCGCCAGCTGCCAGTCGGCGTCCGGCACGGAGGCGATGCGCATGGCGTCGGGGGCACGGTCCATCAGAGTGACCTGGTGACCGTGGCTGATCAGTTCGCGTGCGATCGAGCGACCCACCGAGCCGGCTCCGGCAATGAGAATCTTCATGCTTAAACCTCCTGGGCGGGGGGACGGGACAGGGCACGCTGCATGGCCGGCAACTGCTGAGTGGTGGCCGCCACGTGCAGGCGGTCGTGCTCCTGGATGATGGTTCCCGCCTGCGGGATGACGACCCCCGAACCGCGGGAGATCCAGGCCACCCGCACCGCTAGTCGCTCCTCCAGGGCGCCGACCGTGGTACCCACCCAGTTGGGGGAGATGTCGGGCTGGACCAGCCCCGCAGCGCCGGACGGATCCATGAACTCCCGCGCCGTCCCGCCGGGAAGGACGTGCCGCATCATGTGTTCAGCCGTCTGCCGCACCGTCGCCACGGTGGGAATGCCGAGTCGCTCGTACACGTCGGCGCGGGTGGGGTCATAAATGCGGGCGACCACATGTTCGACGCCGAATAATTCGCGGGCCACGCGGGCGGCGATGATATTGGAGTTGTCCCCGTTGGACACGGCGGCGAAGGCGTAGGCCTCGTCGATGCCCGCCTGCTCCAGCGCGTCCCGGTCGAAGCCGATGCCCTTGACCTTGCGACCGTTGAAGTCGGCCGGCAGTCGTCTGAAGGCGTCGGAGTTCTGGTCGATGATGGCCACCGAATGTCCCATGCGGTCCAGTTGCGAGGCCATGGAGGCTCCCACCCGGCCGCAGCCCATGATGACGAAGTGCACGGGGGGAACGGTACTCCGTCGGCGGGCGGGAGGCTTGGCCCGGGCGAGAGGCGGACGTAGCATCGTCGTTCGTGCGTGACTTCGCCGACCGCGTCAAGCGGCTTCTCGTCGGTCGCCCGGTGGCAAGCCGGGCGCTGGGCGAGACCCTGCTCCCCAAACGTATCGCCCTACCGGTGTTCGCCTCCGACGCCCTGTCGAGCGTTGGCTACGCTCCCGATGAGATCATCGTTACCCTGGCGGCGGCGGGTCTGGCCGCAACCGCCCTGTCACCCTGGATCGCCCTGGCTGTGGTGGGTGTGCTCGTGGTGGTGGTCGCCTCCTACCGGCAGACCGTGCACGCCTACCCGTCCGGGGGCGGTGACTACGAGGTGGTCTCCACCAACCTCGGCCACCGGGCAGGCCTGCTGGTCGCCTCCGCTCTGCTGAGTGACTACGTGCTCACCGTGGCCGTGTCCATCTCCTCAGGCACCGGTTACCTGGTCGCCGCCGTCCCCTCCCTGGCCGCCCACAAGGTGGAGATCGCCGTCGGCATCGTCACCCTGCTGGCCCTGATCAACCTGCGCGGCAGCCGCGAGTCCGGTGGGGCCTTCGCCCTGCCCACCTACCTGTACATGGGGGCCGTCGGGGTCATGGCCGTGGTTGGCTTCGTCCAAGAGTTCACCGGCACCCTCGGGCGGGCGCCTTCGGCCGGCTACGAGGTGGTCGCCCAGTCCGGCTGGGATCAGGGCCTGACGGGCCTGGCCGGCGCCTTTCTCATCCTGCGAGCCTTCTCTTCCGGCTGCGCCGCCCTGACCGGCGTCGAGGCCATCTCCAATGGCGTGCCCAGCTTCCGGCGGCCCAAGTCCAAGAACGCTGCCACCACCCTGCTGCTGCTCGGCATCATCGCCGCCGCCATGCTCATGAGCGTGGTGCATCTGGCCGGCGCCGTCGATGTGCACATGGCGGAGAACCCCGCCACCGAGCTGCTCGACGACGGCGTGCCACTGGGCGAGGGCTATCACCAGGACCCGGTGATCGGACAGATCGCCGCCACCGTATTCGCCCGCTTCCCGCCCATGTTCTACCTGGTCACGGTGGTCACCGGCCTGATCCTGGTGCTGGCCGCCAACACGGCCTTCAACGGGTTCCCGGTGCTGGCCAGCGTCCTCGGGCGCGACGAGTTCCTACCCCGCCAGCTGTCTCAGCGCGGGGACCGACTGGCCTACTCCAACGGCATCATCGTGCTGTGGGCCGGCGCCCTCGCCTTCATCATCGGCTTCCAGGCCAATACCAACCGGCTGATCCAGCTGTACATCGTGGGTGTGTTCATCTCCTTCACGCTCTCCCAGATCGGCATGGTGCGCCACTGGAACCGGGAACTGGGCACCGCCACCGACCCCGCCGCCCGCCGCCGCATGCGCCGCTCCCGCATCGTCAACGGCATCGGCGTGGCCGGTACCGGCACCGTGCTGGTGATCGTCCTGCTGACCAAATTCACCCGTGGCGCCTGGATCACGCTGAGCGTCATGGCGGTGCTGTACCTGGTCATGAACGCCATCCGCCGGCACTACCGGCGCTTGGCCGAGGAGATCGCCATCTCCGATCTGCACGAGGCGCGCCTGCTGCCCGCCCACGTGCACGCGATCGTCCTCGCCTCCCGTCTGCACCGTCCCACCCTGCGCGCCCTGACCTACGCCCTGTCCACCCAGCCGACCTCCATCGAGGCCGTCACCGTCGACACCGGTGACGGCGCCGCCGACCGGCTCCTGGGCGACTGGGAGGACGCCGAGCTGCCGGTGCCACTGACGGTGCTCGACTCCCCGTTCCGTGACCTCACCCGCCCCATCGTCTCCTACGTGCGCAGTGTGCGGCGCGAGTCCCCACGCGACCTGGTGGTGGTGTTCCTGCCCGAGTACCTGGTGCGGCACTGGTGGGAGCAGACCCTGCACAATCAGACGGCACTGCGCCTGAAGACCGCCCTGCTGTTCACCCCGGGCGTCGTGGTCGCCTCGGTGCCGTGGCAGCTGGGTCTACCGGGGCAGACCCATATCCGTCACGGCCTGCGGTTAGCGACCCCGCGCGGCATTGCGGACGCCGATGAGGCCACCCGCAATGCGCACACCGACCGCCTGACCACCCTGGAGTCCCCCACCTCGCCCGACCACTCGAAGACGACGCAGGAGCAACCATGAGCCCG
>NZ_MTPX02000022.1 GCF_002154335.2 Actinomyces ruminis | reverse complement strand
GATCCGCACCCGCGGCGACGTCGACGCCACCCCGCTGACCCGGCTCGGCGGGGTGGGGTGTTCGCGGCCGCCCTGCGCGAGGCGCTGCTGGACGGCGCCCGGGCGCTGGCCGCCGCCTCCCGGCGGATCGGGCCGACCTGGAGGTGGAGCTGGTCCGGATCCGCACCCGCGGCGACGTCGACGCCACCCCGCTGACCCGGCTCGGCGGGGTGGGGTGTTCGCGGCCGCCCTGCGCGAGGCGCTGCTGGACGGCGCCTGCGACCTGGCCGTGCACTCCTGCAAGGACCTGCCCACCGCCCCCGTGGCCGGGCTGCGGATCGCCGCGGTGCCGGCCCGCGAGGACCCGCGCGACGCCCTGTGCACGGCGGGCGGGGCGATGCTGGCCGACCTGCCCCGTGGGGCACGGGTGGGCACCGGCTCGCCGCGCCGCGGGGCACAGTTGCTGGCGATGCGCCCGGACCTTCAGATCGTGCCCGTGCGTGGGAATGTGCCCACGCGGCTGTCCCGTGTGGTCGGAGCGGTGGTGGGTGCGGACGGGCCGCTGGGAGCGGTGCGCGAGCCGGACCTGGACGCCGTGGTGCTGGCACTGGCCGGCCTGCGCCGCCTGGGCCTGGACGGCTACGCGACCCAGGTGCTGGCGCTGCCCGGAACCGGCGCGTCGGAGTCCGCACCGAACGCCGCAGTGCCGATCATGGTGCCGGCGCCCGCCCAGGGGGCGCTGGCCCTGGAGACCCGTGACAACGACCCAGACGGCGAGGGGCACGCCCCGGCCGGAGACCCGGGCCTGTCCGCCGCACTGGCCGCCACCCTGGCGGAACTCGACAATCCGACCACCCGGGCGGCGGTGACCGCCGAACGCGCCCTTATACGGGCCTTGGAGGCGGGCTGCGCCGCACCGGTGGGGGCGGTGGCCGCGCCCGCGACGCTCGCGGACGGCAGCGAGGGGCTGCGGCTGGACGCGTCGTCGCTGCGGTTGACGGGACGCGGCTGCTGAAGGAGTCGGCAACCGGGGCGCGCGCGGATGCCGCCGCACTCGGCGAGGCGGTGGCCGGGGCACTGCTGGAGGCCGGGGCGGCGGAACTGGTAGACCTGCACGCCGCGCTGCCCGGCCGGAGCCGCCGGGAGGCGCCATGAGCCGGTCGGACAGCGCCGCCGGACCGCTGTCCGACCGGCGCATACTGCTGCCGCGGGTCAAGCCCGGCGACGCCATCGCCGCCGCACTGGCTGCGGCGGGCGCGCAGGTGGAGTGCGTAGGAGTCACCCGGGCCGTTCCCGGACCCACCGGCCCCCGTGAGCGCGCCGCCGCCACACTGGCCGCCGGCGAGTACGCGTGGATGGTGCTCACCTCGTCCCGCACCCTGGAGTTCTTCAACTTGAGCGCCTGAGTGACCGCGAGACGGAGGACGCCTGCGGGCACGCCCGCGCCGCCGCCTCGCCGCAAAGCACCAGCATCGCCGTCGTCGGGACGGGCACCGCGCGGGCCGTGCGGGAACAGCTCGGATGCGAGCCGGATCTGGTGGCGGCGGGCAGCGGCGCCGCCCTGCTGGAACTGCCCCAGCTGGCTCACGGCCCCGCTACGAGCCGCCGTCGGCTGCTGCTGCCCGGCTCGGCCCTGGCCTCCCCGAGGTTGGCCGCGGGCCTGAGTGCCGCCGGCTGGGAGGTCGATGCCGTGGCCGCCTACACCATGGTGCCGGTGGCGGCCGCCGAGCTGCCGGAGGGCTTCGCCGCCGACTGGGCCGGCGGCGGCTTCGCTGCGGTAGTGCTGGTGGCCGGCTCTTCCACGCGCGCCCTGGTAGAGGCGGTCGGGCCGCCCCCGCCCGCCACACACGTGGTGGCAATCGGGAAGCCGACCGCCGCGGCCGCGCGAGCCAGCGGAGTGCGCGTGGACGCCGTCGCCGCCGCCCCCACCCCCGCAGGCATCCGCGACGCCATGCTCAACACCCTTATCACCAACCCCAGGAGGCCCACACCATGACCGCACTGCCCATGCCGGACCCACGCGACCCCGGCACCTCTCCGGCCGCCGAGCTGCTCACCTCGCGGGGCGTGCCCGCGCCCGCCGCCCCGCAAGTCCGCCCACGGCGCCTGCGCCGTACCCCCGCCCTGCGCGGCCTGGTCGCCGAGACCCGCATCGACCCCGGCCAGCTGATCCTGCCGGCCTTTGTGCGCGAAGACCTCACCGCACCGAACCCGATCGGCGCCATGCCCGGCGTCGTGCAGCACACGCTGGACTCGATCCGGCGCGAGGCCGCCGCCTGCGCCGAGGCGGGCGTGGGCGCCATCGACCTGTTCGGCATCCCGGCCACGCGCGACCAGGCCGGCTCGCAGGCCTGGGCCGAGGACGGCATCCTCAACCGGGCGATCGCCGCGGTGCGCGCAGAGGTCGGGGATGCGCTGGTCGTATGCGCCGATACCTGCCTGGATGAGTTCACCTCCCACGGCCACTGCGGCCTGGTACGCCCCGACGGCGACCGCCGCGCCGGCGAGATCGACAATGACTCCACCCTGGCCCTGTACCAGGCGATGGCCGTCTCCCAGGCGGAGGCGGGAGCGCACATGGTCTCCCCCTCCGGCATGATGGACGGGCAGGTGGCTGCGATCCGCGCCGCCCTGGACGCCACCGGCCACGACGAGGTCACCATCCTGGCCTACTCCGCCAAATACGCCTCCGCCTACTTCGGGCCCTTCCGGGAGGCGGTCGGCTCCACGCTCAAGGGCGACCGCCGTACCTACCAGCAGGATCCGGCCAACCGCCGCGAGGGCCTGCGAGAGGTGCTGCTGGATGTGGAGCAGGGTGCGGATCTGGTGATGGTCAAGCCGGCCGGCCCCTACCTGGACGTGCTGGCCGACGTCGCCGCCGCCAGCCCGGTCCCGGTGGCCGCCTATCAGGTCAGCGGCGAGTACGCGATGGTGGAGGCGGCCGCCGCCAACGGCTGGATCGACCGCGAGCGCGTGATCATGGAGTCGCTACTGGGGATCGTGCGCGCCGGCGCCGACTGCGTGCTGACCTACTGGGCCCGCGAGGTGGCCGAGCGGCTGGGCGAGTAGATCAGCCACCAGGCCGTAAGCTGCCGCCAGCCCATCTTGATCGCTTCAGGAGCTCTCATGCCGTCAACCACCAATGCCGACCTGTTCGCCGCCGCTCGCAGCGTGATCCCCGGCGGTGTGGACTCCCCGGTGCGCGCCTTCGGCTCGGTGGGTGGGGTGCCGGCCTTCATGGCGCGCGCCCGCGGCGCCCACGTAACAGATGCCGAGGGGCGCGAGTACGTGGACCTGGTCGGTTCCTGGGGTCCGGCGCTGCTCGGCCACGCCCATCCGGAGGTGGTGGCAGCGGTGCAGGCAGCCGCCGCGCGAGGCCTGTCCTTCGGGGCGCCCACCGCCGCGGAGACCGAGTTGGCCGAGGCGGTGCGGCGCCGGGTGCCGCCGGTGGAGCGCCTGCGGCTGGTGTCCACCGGCACCGAGGCGACCATGACGGCGGTACGGCTGGCGCGTGGCTTCACCGGCCGCGACCTGGTGGTGAAGTTCGCCGGCTGCTACCACGGGCACAGCGACGGCCTGCTGTCGGCGGCCGGATCGGGCGTGGCCACGGGCGGGCTGCCGGGGTCCGCGGGCGTGCCGGAGGCGGTGGCCGCACAGACGCTGGTCCTGCCCTACAACGACGTCAGCGCCCTGGAGGAGTGCTTCGCGGCGCGCGGCCAGGAGATCGCCGCCGTCATCACCGAGCCCGCGCCGGCGAATATGGGCGTGGTCCCGCCCGCGCCCGGTTTCAACGCGGCCATCCGCCGGGTCACGGCGGCGCACGGTGCTCTGATGATCGCCGACGAGGTGCTCTCCGGGTTCCGGGTGGGCCCCGCCGGATTCTGGGGCCTGGAGGCCATTGACGGCTGGACGGCCGAGGCGGCCGAATCGGAACATGCGCGGCCGGCCCCCTGCTGGCCGGGCGGCCCGGACGGCCGCGATGCCGCCTGGCGCAAGCGGGCGGCCTGGGTGCCGGACCTGTTCACCTTCGGCAAGGTGATCGGCGGCGGCATGCCGCTGGCAGCGGTGGGCGGCCGCGCCGAGGTGATGGACCTGCTGGCGCCGCTCGGCCCCGTCTACCAGGCGGGCACGCTCTCCGGGAACCCGCTGGCGACGGCCACCGGCCTAGCCACGCTCGCCCTGGCCGACGATGCCGTCTACACCACGGTCGCCCGCCGCGCCACCCAGATCGGGGCGATCGTGAGCACGGCCCTGGAGGATGAGGGCGTGCCACACCGGGTGCAGTACTCCGGCTCGCTGTTCTCGATCATGTTCGGGCCCGCGGCGGCCGCGGAGGGCGTGCGTGACTACGCGACCGCCCGCGCCCAGGAGACCTGGCGCTTCGCCCCGTTCTTCCACGCCTTCCTTGAGGCCGGGGTGGCGCTGCCGCCGAGCGTGTTCGAGGCCTGGTTCGTCTCGGCCGCGCACGGTGACGCCGAGGTCGAGCGCATCGCGGCGGCGGCACCTGCGGCCGCCCGGGCCGCGGCAGCGGCACGACCCGAGGCGTAGGCGGGCACCCCCTCGGCGGAGCGGCGGCACTACCAGGCGACGTCAGGGGCATCCCGGATACCGGAAGCGGTCCGCAGCGGGCAGGCTGTTGCCATGACACAGCAGCGTCCCACCAACCCCTACGACCGCCGGCAGTCCTTCTCCCAGCGCACCGAGTCGTGGCGCGCACGGCTGCCGCGGCGGTCCCACCGGCGCCTGCTGGCGGGCGTGTGTGGCGGGCTGGCCGAGTACTGGGGCGTGAGCCCCACGCTGGTGCGGCTGGCGACGCTCGCCCTGGCCCTGCTGCCGGGCCCGATGTGGGTGGTCTACGCCGTCGCCTGGGTGCTCATGCCCGGCCCCTACGAGCGCTGACGGACGTCCTCGCCCCGGGCGGCGAGCGCGGCCTGTCTCCTCCGGACGGCCGCCGCAGCTCCACCGGGGGGGGAGGTCGGCTAGGGCGGCGGGTGGCGGGAATGCAGCGACGTCGCCGGCCTGGACGGCCTCGGTGGCGAAGTGCCGGGTGAGGCGTTGCAGGCGGGCGACGTCGACGGTGGGCGCGTGCGGCATGCGCTCAGGTTAGGCGCGCCGGCGCGCGACTCAGTTCGCGGAGTAGTTCTGCGCAGACAGGAACCAGCTCTGCTGCTCCAGGCGCTGGGTGTAGTCCTCCAGGATGCCGGAGGAGGAGGGGTCGGCCTCGTCGACGGCGTCGTGGATGTCGCGCAGGGTGGTCACGACGGCGTTGATGGCGGAGACGATGTAGTCGACCGCGTCGGCGGTGATGACGGCGGCCTCTGGTGCCTCGGGGACCGTGGTCTGCGAGGCGACGGTGCCGGGGCGACCGTCGGGGAAGACGTTGATGGCGCGCATGCGCTCGGCGAGCTCGTCGGAGCCTCGCGGGCGATGTCGACGACCTCGTCCAGGTTGAGGTGCAGGTCGCGGAAGTTGGGGCCGACCAGGTTCCAGTGGACCTGCTTGCCGACGAGGCTGAGGGCGGTGATGTCCACCAGGGCGCGCTGCAGGTCGGTGGCCAGGGTCTCGGAGGCGGTGAAGGTCGGGATGACTGCTGGGTTCTTGACGTGGTTGCTCATGGGCATAACTTTACAATCAACGCAATACTGAAGGGTAGAGCTTATCGCTTGTGAGGAAACCCGGATGTCGCCTGGACGCCCAAAACGGCGGGAGGCCGCTCGACGACGTACGCGGCGAAAACGTCGTCGGGCGGCCTCCCAGCCGGCGACCAGGGCGCTCCGATTCGCTTGTGCCACGGGCCGACGTCGTCGGGGCGCGGCGAATCTCAGGCCTGCGCGGCGCCGGCGGCCTCCTCCTCGGCGATCTTGCGCTTGATCTCGTCCATGTCGAGCTCGCGCACCTGGGTGATCAGGGAGTCCAGGGCGGAGGCGGGCAGGGCGCCGGCCTCGCGGTAGACGAGCACGTCATCCCGGAAGACCATCAACGTGGGAATCGAGGAGATGCCCAGCGCGCCGGCGAGGTCGCGCTCGGCCTCGGTGTCGACCTTGGCGAAGGTGATGTCCGGGTTGTTCTCCGCGGCCTTCTCGAAGACCGGCGCGAAGCGGCGGCACGGGCCGCACCAGGAGGCCCAGAAGTCGACGAGGGTGATGCCCTCGCCGCGGACGGTCTGGTTGAACTCGGCGCCGGTGATGTCTTTGGGGGCCATGAGGCTTCCTTCCCATTCGGATGGCTGGCGGTATTGCCCGCCGGCGCCTGGGACAACCGTCCTAGATGCCGAGGTATTCCGGCGGCGTGTCCCCTTCCCTCGCCGAGGTCGGTAGACGTTACGTGCCGAGATCGGTAGACGTGGCGGGCGCACCTAGCCCACCAGGGCACCCTCATGATCACTGGGGGGCACGACAGCGATCCAGGCGACCGGCCTCATTCGGTGCTCACAGTACGCTGTCAAACAGATCCGCACCCCTGCGCGCAGACACCACCAGGTTGGAGTGCGGCAATCTCTTGCCATCGCTCACGGCCTGCAACCAGATATCACTGTCCAGGACCGTTGCCCAGTTCGAGTGCAGCAACGTCATTAACGCCTCGTGCAGAGTTCGCGCATCAATGCTCCCCGCGTCATTGGCGACATGTATGGCACCGGTGGCATCGGACAGCACTTCCGTCGCAAATCCGAGTGCCTCTCCTTCGACCGCGGAGGCGAGTATGCAGTTGTTGCTCTGGTAGCCCACCAGAGTCACCGTGTCGATAGCGCGGTCCAGCAGCCAGTCCGCCAGCCCCGTACCTGCATAGATCGAGGCATGTCGCTTCTCTAGGTCCTTCCAGGACGCCAGTCTCAGAGCCTCAACACGCTCATGGACCCGATGGCCCGGGCGGGCCGGATCAAAGGCAGGCGCGCCAGGGACACCCGTATGCTGCACACAGACCACCGGTATGTCGGCGCCATTGGCAGCATCGATGACCTGGAGGATTCGCATCAACGACCCCGCAGGAGCGGGGTGTCGTATCTTCAGGGGTCCTTCAAAGTACTCGTCCTGTACGTCCACGAGGATGAGAGCGCGGCGAGGTGCAGTCTCCATCGTTACTCCTTGCTCGGTACCAATTGCTCGGCATGCCGAGTCGCACCCGGCCAGACCATCGTCAGGCCCGCGATCATCCACGCCAAGTGGCACATATGCCGCTCTACGATGGATTTACGCCACCGGGGCTTGCCGCCTCCACGGAAGGAGTTGTATGCAGATCGCCATTTACGCCTTCAACGGGGTCACCATGTTCCACCTCGCGTCACCGCAAATGGTGTTCGGCACGGTGTCCCGCTTGGGTTTGGCCACTTGGCGTCCCGTCCTGTTCACAGATACCTCAGGACCGGTTCGCACGCTAGAGGGTTACGAGCTTGGAGGACTGCACGATCCGCGCTGTGTGGCGCAGGCCGACGTCGTCGTCATCCCCTCGTGGTACGACGACGGCCGCGCGGCGGGAGCTGATGTCGTCAACATGCTGCGGCTGGCGCATGCGCGCGGAGCCACAGTCCTCGGCTTGTGCCTGGGCGCGTTCCCAGTTGCCGAAGCCGGTCTGCTCGACGGGCGGCGCGCGGTCACGCATTGGCGCGCCATGAGCGAATTCACGCGGCTGTATCCGACGGTCATCGCGGATGAATCGGCACTGTACGTGGATCACGGCGACGTACTCACATCAGCTGGCACGGCGTCGGCGATCGACGCCTGCCTGCACTTCGTACGCTCCCACCTCGGGGCGCGGGCAGCAAACAGTGTGGCACGCACGATGGTAGTTGCCCCGCACCGAGAGGGAGGCCAGGCTCAGTACATCGAGCAGCCGCTTCCCAATGACCCCGCGGACGACGCCGTTGCCCGAGTCATGGAGTGGGTTGTCTCCAACTTGACCGAGGATCTATCGGTGACACGGCTGGCCGAAGTCGCGCACATGAGTAGTCGCACTCTCATTCGACGGTTCCACACCGCAACGGGGAGTACACCCGCAGCATGGGTAAGGTCCCGCAGAGTCGACGCAGCCCGCAATCTGTTGGAAGGCAGCTCTCTGCCGATTGAACGCGTGGCCAAAGAGTGTGGGTTCGGCAGTGTCGTCACAATGCGTCAGGCTTTCGGCCAGGCAACCGGAACCAGTCCGTCCTCCTACCGCCGCAGCTTTCACGCCGGTTAGGCGTGTCTACCGCCCCCGCACACCGTGCACCTCCGGGGTGACGGGCGCGACTGATCACTGCCCGGTCCTGCCCCTCCCGCCTGCCAGTGGTAGTTAGGTCAGCCGAGATCCTCCCCATTGCTGTCCGTCACCCGCCGGTACCATGCATAGGAGTCCTTGGGAATGCGTCGTCCAGAACCGCGGCCGTAGTCGTCGAGGTCGACGTAGATGAATCCGTACCGCTTGGACATCTCCGAGGACGAGCAGGAGACGATGTCGATCGGGCCCCAGGCGAAGTAGCCGCGCAGATCCACTCCGTCCGCAATCGCCTCCCGCATCGCCACCAGGTGACGGCGCAGGTAGTCGATGCGGTAGGGGTCGTGCACGGCGCCATCGGCCTCCAGCACGTCCCTGGAGCCGAGCCCGTTCTCGGTGATCATAATCGGCTTCTGGTAGCGGTCCCAGTAGTGGTTCAAGGCCACCCGCAGCCCGGTCGGGTTGATCGCCCAGCCCCATTCGGAGGCCTGCAGGTACGGGTTGGCAAAGCCATCCGTGTCACCGCCCGCCCAGGCCTCGGCGTCAATAATCCGGGTGTAGTAGTAGGAGAAGGTCATGAAGTCCGCGACGCCGTCGCGCAGAGCCTGCTCGTCCTCCGGGCCGAATTCGACACAGACACCCAGATCGTGCAACCTCCGTTTGACGTAGCCGGGGTACTCGCCACGCAGGCGACGTCGGAGAAGAAGTACTCCATCTGGTTCTGCTGCAGCGCGGCGAGCACATCCTCGGGCTTGCAGGTTGCCGGATCGGCGTTACCGTGGCATAGCATGACGCCGAACTCGAAGTTCGGATCAATTGCGTGCCCGAGCGAAGTGACCTTGGCGGCCGCCACCATTTCATTGTGGACGGCCTGGTATTTGGCCTGTTCCAGGTTGTCCACCTTGTCAGCAGCGACGCCCAGATGGTTGAAAGACTCGTGGGTGATCAGGTTGATCTGATTGACAACGATCCAGTAGCGCACCTTCCCGGCCAGACGTCGCATCACCGCTTCGCAATAGCGAACGAAGAAGTCGATGGTCTCCCGGCTATACCAGCCTGTGTAGGACAGGGTCAGGTTCACCGGCATCTCGTAGTGAGACAGGGTGATGACCGGCTCCATACCCTGGGCGCGGATCTCGTCTACGAGTCGCTCGTAGAAGGCAAGTCCCTCCTCGTTGGGTTCGGTATCGTCCCCATTGGGGAAGATACGGGCCCAGTTGATAGAGGTGCGGAAGGCATTCATGCCCGTGCCTGCCAGCAGATGCAGATCGTCGGCGTAGGTGTGGTAGAAGTCGATACCATCGCGCTTGGGATAGCGGCCCTCGGTATCGCGCATATGGAACCGCACCTGGTCGGTTGTCATCTCCTTGTTGGAGCGTCTCTCGGGTGGCAGGTCGCCCCGATAGAGGTTGATGTCGGCCAGGCACCAGCCTTGCCGTCCTCCCGCCAGGCGCCCTCCGCCTGGTTCGCCGCGATGGCGCCGCCCCAGAGGAAGTCCTTGGGAAAGCCGGTGGGCACATTGAGCGCCTCGGTCTTGCTGTCAGTCATTTCATTCATTCCTTGTCTTCGATGCAATCGCCACCGCAGTCTCCAGCACGCGTATGCGCTCCTCCTGTGAGCGGAATACTGGAAGGAGCTTGCGCACCAGACGCAGTTCGCTATAGGCGGTCATAAGAGTGTCTTGCGCGTGGGAGAAGAGAGCGGCATAGGCGATCTGTTCGCCGTCAGCTTCCTGCTGAATAAGAGTGGTGTGAACCTGGTGGGCCTGGCGGATGCAGCCATCGGCCGCGTCCAGAAGCGCGGTAGCCTGGGCAAACTCCGACTGTTCCATGGCCTCCACGGCCCGGTAGGTCTCACGGCGGGCGTCACCGGAGTGGATGAGTATCTGCATTGAGGCGTCAATGATGCTCTGATCCATGTTTCACTCTCCTTCGGGTCGAGGCTTACTGCTCGTAATGGTCAGTTTCCTACCGCCCCGACGCACTCCAGACCGCGTCGTTGCCGCGGTGTCGCCGGCAGATGCGGCTGCCGCCTCGGCTTTTATGCTGCGGGTCGCCTGCACCCTCAGGCGCGGCCGGGATGTGCGGGATGACGATGGCGTGGTCATCTCATCGCTCTCAGCACCTGCCTGCACCGAAGCGGCCTCCTTCTCCAGGGACTGGTGCTCGTAAGCCTTGAAGAACGGGTACCAGATGACCGCGGACACAGCGAAGACGGCGAGCATGAGAATCATGGCAGTCAGGGACCGGGTAGTTATCCAGGTCGCCAACGGGTAGGGCGTATACCAGAGCTCGAACTGGTTCATCGGGATCGGTGCGAAGTGGATCGTCTTGGTGAATAGCCAGATGATGATCGGTGGGATCACGCCTTGCAGCCACATGGGGATCATGAGCACCGGGTTCCAGGCGATGGCCCCGAAGACGACCGGCTCGTTTATGTTGGCGATCATCGGCGGGATGCAGGCCCGCCCCAGGGCCTTCAACCGGGTCGACTTGGATCGAGACATCATGATTACGAGCGCCATCGTGTTGCCGATTCCGCCGAACCAGAGGTAGGTGGAGAACAGCATCGTGGACGTGACCAGGTTCTGCGCGGTGCCGGCCATATTCGCCTGAATGGCGGCCAGCAGCACCGGGGTGGTGACTGGGGTCAACACCCACGTGGAGATGCCCATGGAGTACAGGAAGCAGTAGATGAAGCACATCAGCGGGAAGCCCCAAGGGGATTCAATTACGCCCGCAAGCGGGCGGAACACCGCCAGCACCGCGTTGTAAACATCCAGCCCCAGCAGGTCCACGCACACCCAGCCGAGCGTGACCACCAGCGCCACCGGAATCATCGCGTCGAACCAGGCCCGCACGAACTCGGGGATTACTGAGTCCTCCTTGAACAGGCTGAACCGCCCGAACAGGGACATGATGAATCCAGTCACCACGCCTGCCAGGATGGCGATGAACATGCCGCCCGCCCCGAGGGCCGAGTGGCCGAATCCCGGTTCCCCGTCCTGCACCACCTGCGGGGTGATGATGATGAGGAACAGTATGGTGCCGCAACCCCCGGCAATAAGCCGCTGCTTGCGGAAGTTGCGCTTCTCCATCAGGTTGAAGGGAATGAGGAAGCTCACCAGGAGCGAAAGCATGCCCATGGTCCACCCGTAGGGCGTCCAGAAACTCGGCAGTGACGGGAAGTAGTCGTTGAGGATCGCAAGCATGGCGAATACGGAGCCGACAAGGATGAACGGCAGCACCTGCATGATCGCGTCCTTGATGGACACGATCCAGACGTTGTTGTTCACCTTGGCCATGCGCGGAGAGAAGCTGGTCTCCAGCCAGTGGATGAGGCGTCCATCAGGCGTCCTCATTGAGCACGTCGACCAGGTGCTGGATTGCCGCCTCGCCGTCGAGCGAGGAGTAGTACTCCGGGTGCATGAGGATCGCCGTGACGTCGGCGTCCCCCACGAATGAGTCGATGTCATCGAACACGTAGGACAGGTGCGGTCCGATCATGACTACGTCAGTGTCGTCGATGAAGTTCTTGATCTCGCTCTCGGAGCGGGCGGTCACCTTGATGTTGTAGCCGTGCGCCGCGACTGCTTTGCGCATGTTCGCCGCCATAAACCCGCTGCTGGCGCCGGTGCCGCAAACGAGGAGAACACGGATGTCGTCTGCCATTGTTCCTCCATTGGACCTAGAAGCATGACACGATCAAGTCTGCGCAGAATGCGGGCTCATCTCCACCAGGAAATCTTCCGGGGACCGGAAAACCACTAACGCCCCGTCTGCCCGCACCATCGTCCGCCCACACCGGGGTCGACCCACCGGACGTCAGCCGATTACAAGTTCTCGCAGGGTCTCCATGAGGCGGCTGTAGCTTGTGCCGGCACCAATGAGTGCGTCGACTCCCGCAGGGTCGGACAGGATACGTACCAGCTCGTCAAGCACGTCACGGAAGACGGCGCGGTCCCGAGGGCTGACGGCCATCATGATGACCAGGTTGACCTCGTGGCCTCCCCATGGGATGGGCCGGGTGCTCGTCAGGACGGCCAAGGCGGTGCGGGCGGCGTCCATGTACAACGAGTGCGGCATGGCGAATCGCCCCCCGAATGCCGTCGAGGCGCGCCGCTCGCGGTCGAACACATCCTCAAGGTGTTGGTCGTCGACGGCGGCCTCTCGGGCCAGCAGCGAGTGACAGGTGCGCAGGGCGTCGTCACGGTCGAGCTGTGACTTGGTGTGCACGAACAGGCGCTCATCAGTGAAGGCGACCAGCGCAGACCAGACCTGGTGCCGTTGGGCCCGCTGTCGCTCCTCCAGTACCGCCTGTCGTACGGCGTCGACCTCATTGCGGGTGCACAGCGGGCTGATGCGGACTACCGGAACGGAGGGATCGACGTCGAGCTCTACCGCGGTGACGACGACGTCGCTGGGCCTGCGGGAGACCTCCGGGACTATCTCGGTAACCAGGCGCTCGACGACGGCCAGCCCGTGCAGCCCTTCATTCAGCCTGCGCACCGCATCGTCGGCTACCGACCCGAACCTGGGCACCACCAGCGTTATCGTCACCTGCTGCTCGGCGTCCATGAGCTGCTGGAGGCGAGAGCCGAGGTGTAAGGCGAGAAAGTCCATCTCGGCGCAGGGAATCTCGACACCGAGCGCGGTTTCCACAGCGTGAGAGAAGTAGACGGATAGCTCATGCACCAGCGGGTGGCCCAGTTGGAAGTCGACGCCGAACGGCCGGTCAATGCGCTGCCCGGTACGCAAACGCGCCAGCATGTCTTGCACATGGATGGCCAAGCCGACCAGCGATTCGTCGCCGTCGTACAGTCGCAGCAAGAAGTGCTCGTCGAGCCGCAGCACACAATCGCGGACAACGTTTAGGACCGCCGGGTCCAACCCCTCGCCGTCGGCGTCACGGTGGGTGGAGACCGCGAGGAAGGAAGCGATGAAATCGATTTCCGAATCCGGTAGCGGACGCTCGGCCCACCGTCTCACCCAGTCGGTGACCGCGCGAGCGGTGGCGAAGATATCGGCGTCGTCGACGGCACGCCCGGCAAAGTCGACGGGGTACCCCTCAAGGCAATGTACAGGTGCGTACACAGGTTGAGTAGGACGTACTCGTTCAGAGCGACGCCATGGTCTGCGAGCACGGCACGGACGCCGCGGGTCAGTTCACGCTGCCGCGCCAGGTGTGTGCGCTGCTGGTCCGAGTCCAGATCGTCGTCGCCCGGAGAGAGCAGTATTTGGCGGATGAGCCGTCGACGCCGCTGCTGCGGTCCGTCTATGCGCACGTATGAGCCATGCCGCGTCAGGGTCAGTTCGTGGTCACGCAGGAGCAGGCGGACTCGGCCGAGGTCCGCTTCCAACGTCGACGGGCTCACGAAGAGCCGATCGGCGAGTTCAAACACCTCGCATTCCTGGGATGCCGTGAGGAGAATACGGGCCAGTTCGTTCAGGCGGCCACGCTGGTCGAGGCTTTGGCGTGCGGATCGGCGAGCCGCGTTCTCACGCCTGATTCGGTACACGCGGCGGTCAAGCTGGTAGCCGTAGGGCGTAGACCGGATGAGGTCGTCGTCTTGACCGTCGTTGAGCTCTCTGACGTAGGAGCGGATCGAGCGATCGGTGACTTGCAGCATGGCCGCCAGCGCTCGCACCGACACCGGCCGACTGGCGGCATGGAGTTCGCGCAGGAGTCGTTCGAGCCTGTCCGCCTTGACGACCACGTCCTTATCATCCTCTCGCAACGGTGCAGCCGCGCGGGAATGCCCTTGGACGATGACGCCACGTACAGCACGCGTGGCGGTGGCGATCTCCTGCGCGTTGTACCCCAAGTATGTGCCTAATAGATGAACCGGCGTCGTAGCCAAAGGCGAACCGGCATGGCAAGCCTCCCTGTCCTCGCCCGCGCGCCGCCCCTTCCCAGCGATACCAGAAACACGAAGGCGGCTCCCCACGCCCACCCAGGCCGCCCACCTACCGTCACAGCGACGAACGCTAATTCCGACGATGCCAGGAGACACGATGTCCACCATCACCTACCGCCCCTATGAACCCCGGGACGCCGAAGGCGTCATGGCGATCATCCTCGACGCCTTCCACATTCGCCACTACGCACCGCGCCCCTACTTGGAGCGCTCCGCCGCGGAGGTGTTCCTGTCCGACCGTCTGCTGGCCTCCACCTACGCGCAGGTCGCCGTCGCCACCGACGACGCCACACAGGGCGACGACGACGAGGGCGACACCGAGCGGGTCATGGGCGTCATTATGGGACGGGTCGAGGACGAACTTTCGCTTCCGGCCCGGCCGCTCGCTCACGCTCACAAGCTCGCCGGCCTGACCTGGCTGGCGACAGCGGGAATGCCGCAGCGGGACACGCTCATGCAGGCATTCGGCATCGAGCACCGGTACGCCCAGTTGCACCAGGATGTACTGCTAGGCGGGAACGCAGCCCTCACCGACGAGATCACGCTACTTGCGGTGCATTCCGCCTGTCGGAGCCGCGGGATCGGCACCAGTCTGTACGACGGGTTCATGGAGCACCTGCGCGGCCACGGTCGCAAGGACTTCTTCCTGTATGCGGACTCGCTGTGCAGCTACGAGTTCTGCGAGCAACAGGGACTGACGCGTGCAGCCGCACGGGAGTTGCGGCTAGACGTTCCCGGCCTGTCGGAGCGGGTCGGCGTGTACCTGTACGCCGGCGAGGTGCCGCCTGCTGACCTCAATGAAGCGGAGGCGCCGATTGTGCCGGTCTCGGCAGGTCACTAGTGCCGGTCTTGATGAGGGGACGGGCGGGCTCAGGCGGCCGCCAGGTCGGCGACGACGAGCTCGGCCAGCTGGACGGCGTTGAGCGCGGCGCCCTTGCGCAGGTTGTCGCCCACCGCGAACAGCGCGATGCCGTGGCCGTCGTCCCAGGCGCCGTCGGCGCGCACGCGGCCCACGAAGGTGCCGTCGCGGCCGGCTGACTTAAGCGGGCTGGGCACCTCCTCGTAGGTGACGCCGGGGGCGGCGCGCAGCAGCTCGATGGCCCGCTCGGGGCTGAGCGGGCGCTCGAACTCGGCGCTTACGCTCACGCCGTGCCCGGAGAACACCGGGATGCGCACGCAGGTGCCGGATACGCGCAGGTCCGGGATCCCCAGGATCTTGCGGGATTCGTTGCGCAGCTTCTGCTCCTCGTCGGTCTCCCCGGAGCCGTCGCCGGCGTCGTTACCGGCCCAGGCGACGGCGTTGAAGGCGATCGTGTCCACGTACACGTCCGGCGCGGGGAAGGTGACGGCCCGCCCATCCAGGGCGAGTGCCTCGAGGTCCTGCCCCTGCTCGACGACGGTGCGCACCTGCCCGGCGAGCTCGGCCACCCCGGCCCGTCCGGAGCCGGAGACGGCCTGGTAGGTGGAGGCGACCAGGCGCTTGAGCCGGCCTCGTCGTGCAGCACCTTCAGGGCGGGCATGATCGCCATGGTGGTGCAGTTGGGGTTGGCGATAATGCCTTGGGCCGGTCGGCCAGCGCCTCGGGGTTGACCTCGGCGACCACCAGCGGCACCTGCGGGTCCTTGCGCCAGGCGGAGGAGTTGTCCACCACGACGGCGCCGGCGGCGGCGAAGCGGGGGGCGTACTCGCGCGAGGCGGCCCCGCCGGCGGAGAAGATCGCCACGTCGATGCCGGTCAGGTCGGCGGTGGCGACGTCCTCCACCTCGATGCGCGCCCCCCGGAACTCGAGCATGCTTCCGGCGGAGCGGGCGGAGGAGAACAGGCGCAGGCTGCGGGCGGGGAAGGCGCGCTGGGCCAGCATGGCGAGCATGACCCGGCCGACCTGGCCGGTGGCGCCGACGACGGCGATACTCACGCCGTCGGCCGGGCCGGTGTACTCATTGGCGGGTCCGGCCTGTGGGATCTGCTGGCTCTGGTTGCTCATCGTCCGGTACCTCCATAGACGACCGCCTCGGCGGCCTCGGCGTCGAGGCCGAAGGCGGAGTGGACGGCGCGTACGGCCTCGTCGAGCACGGCGTCGTCCACCACCACCGAGATGCGGATCTCGGAGGTGGAGATCATGTCGATGTTGATTCCGGCCTCGCTCAGGGCGCCGAACAGCTTGGCGGATACGCCCGGGTGGGAGCGCATGCCGGCGCCCACCAGGGAAAGCTTGCCGATGTTGGGGTTGAAATGCAGCGTCTTGAAGCCGAGCTCGTCCTGAGCGGCCTCCAGGGCGGCGCGGGCCTTGGCGGAGTCGCCGTCGGGGCAGGTGAAGGAGATGTTGGTCAGGCCGGTGCCCTCGGCGGACACGTCCTGCACGATCATGTCGATGTTGGCGTCGGTGCGGGCCACGATCTCGAAGATGCGGGCGGCGGCGCCGGGGATGTCGGGCACGCCGACCAGGGTGATCTTGTCCTGGCTGCGGTCGTGGGCGATGCCGGAAATGACGGGGGCTTCCACGTGATCCTCCTGAGCGGACGGGTGCGGGCGGGCCTGGGCGCGGGCGTGACGGCGCGGGTGTGAGCGGCACCCACGGAGGCGCTGTCGGGTGGCACGGCGTCGGCCGGAGCGACGACGCGGCCGGTGATGGCGTCCATGGCGGGCGCCGGCGCGGTGTTGGCCGGCGGGGCGGGGGCGGCGGCGGAGGGGACGTCGTCGTCGGCGCCTGGGAGCACGGGCGGGATGAAGGCGCCCTCGCGGCGGCCGTCGTAGATCCAGGTGCCGGTCTTATCGGAGAAGGAGGAGCGCACGTGCAGGGGCACACCGAAACGGCGGGCGTACTCCACCGCGCGCAGGTGCAGGATCTTGGCTCCGTTGGCGGCCATTTCCAGGGTCTCCTCACTGGAGAGAGCTCGATGCGGCGGGCCGTGGGGACGATGCGCGGGTCGGCGGTGAACAGGCCGTCGACGTCGGTGTAGATCTCGCAGACGTCGGCGTTCAGGGCGGCGGCCAGCGCCACGGCGGTGGTGTCGGAGCCGCCGCGGCCCAGGGTGGTGACGTCCTCGACCTCGTTGATGCCCTGGAAGCCGGCGACGACGGCGACCGCCCCCATCTGGATGGCGCGGGCGATGCGCTCGGGGATCACGCCGACGATGCTGGCGCGCCCGTACTTGGAGTCGGTGAGCACGCCGGCCTGGGCGCCGGTGTAGGCGCGGGCGGGCACGCCCAGCTCGCCGATGGCCATGGCCAGCAGCGCCATGGAGATGCGCTCGCCGGCGGACAGGAGGATGTCCATCTCGCGAGCGGGCGGGCGGGCGGAGATGGCGCCGGCCATGTCGAGCAGGTCGTCGGTCGTGTCACCCATGGCGGAGACGACCACCACCACGGTGTTGCCCGCCTTGCGGGTGGCGACGACGCGCCTGGCGACGCGGCGAATCGCCTCAACGTCGCTGACGGATGAGCCTCCGTATTTCTGCACGACCAGTGCCATGTGGGGGTTCCTGCCATTGTGCTGCCGGTACGGTCGTTGCCAGCACCGACTCGGCGGGCGCGCCCGCGCGGGGCGTCCCGGCGTCCTCGGCGTGGCGTCTGACCCAAGCATACGGCCCGCGTGTTACGGCAACTCACGGCGACCGGTAGGTGGGCGCGGGGTCGGGCCCGAAGGGGTGAGGCATTGATTAACGCATCGGCTCCGACCAGGGTTGCATCACAGGTAGGACACACCTAAGGTTGCCGCATGGCGAGCGTTA
The DNA here is from genome assembly GCF_002154335.2 of Actinomyces ruminis. Classification (GTDB taxonomy): domain Bacteria; phylum Actinomycetota; class Actinomycetes; order Actinomycetales; family Actinomycetaceae; genus Actinomyces; species Actinomyces ruminis. The sequence goes on along the minus strand of NZ_MTPX02000022.1, from coordinate 14,332 downwards.
TGGTTTCGTCATTATCCCTGTTGGTTCCTGAAAGGTCTGGTTGATGGTTGACGACGGCGCCCAGCGGGACCGCTCCGCATCCGCGGTGGGCGGGGACCTCCCGGCGCCTCCGCCGCCAGGGTCTTCGGCCGGGCCGTTGCAGGGTCGGCATGCTGCTACGCCGCCGAGTGCGTACGGGGTGATGCCGAGCGGTGCGCCCCGCGGGGATTCCTCCGGCACGCCCGCTCCCGCTGCTGGGTCGGCGCCTGACCGGGTGTCGGGGTATGGGGTGATGCCGTCCGCGGCCGGTCCTGGTGTGCGTGCCGACTCTGTGCAGGGGTATGGGTTTGTGGTGCCCGCGTCGCCCTCGTACGGCAGGCCGCCAGGCCGGCAAGCGGCGCAGCCGGCCCATTTTGTCGCGCCGACTGCGAGTACGGCAGCGACGGTGGGCGCGGATCATGCCTTATCGGTTTTGGATGTGCCGGCGGAGTGGTGGGAGCGGGCGCTGGATGGCTGGCGGGGCTGGTGGGCGCGCCATGCGGGTTTCGCGCGCGCAGTGGTGCGCGTGCAGCAGGTGGCCTCCATTGCCGTGCTGGTGGTGGGGGTGGTGGCGCTGGTGGCGGTGCCGCGCTTGGCGATCGGGCTGGTGCCCGCGCTGTTCATGACCGGCTGCCTGCTGGTCATTGGACTGCTGGCGCGCACCCGCACCGTGGGGCTGCGTCCGCTGTTGCTGCTGATGGGCATCAGCGTGCCCTGGTAGGTCCTGGTGGCGCTGGCCACCCAGGCGATCGGTGAGGCGATCGGGCTTTCCACCAGCGATGACGGCGCCCTCATCGCGTTGGCAGCGTTTGTGGAGGAGCCGGGCAAACTGCTGCCGCTGCTGGCCCTGGCGCTGTTGGCGCCGGGCCGGATCCGGCGTCTGGCGGCGGTGGACTGGGCGCTGCTGGGCTTCGCCGCCGGGGCGGGTTTCACAATCGCGGAGGACGGCGCCCGCCGCCTGGTGCCCCCGGGCATGCTCGCCCAGCTGCTGGGAGAAAACTTACGTGGGTACACCTTCAACCCCTGGACGGACGGACAGTTCCTGATACACGGGGGCAGTTGGGCCGAGAACCTCCTGGAGCTGGACACCCCGGTGGAGGTGGTGGCCACCGGGCACCAGATCCCCACCATGGGCGTGGCTATGGGCATCGCCCTGGGCCTGGCCCTGTGGCGCACCGCAAGGCCCTGGTGGCGCATGCTGGCGTGGCTGCCGCCGGTGGTCATGCTGACGACGGCGATCGTGGATCATGCCTGCTACAACGCCACCGTCGGCTGGACCGGCTGGGCCGACCAGGACACCGCCATCCCCACCTGGATACGCCTGGCCTGGCAGGTGCGCGGGCAGGGGCGCACCCAGATCGCCGTCTCCATGGCCCTGTTCGTCACCTGCATGCTGGTCGACGCCCGCCGCCGCCACCGCGCCGGCGTGTTCGGCGACGTCGCCATCGAGGCCCCCAAGGCACCCGCCCTGCCCATGACCGGGGCCCCGGCCGCCCTACGGGCCCCGGTGCAGGCCCTGGTGTGGCTGGTTGCCTACGGCTGGTCGGACCTGGCGGTCATGGCCGCCGCGTACGGGGACCGGGCCCTGAGCCGCAGGGCGCGCATGGCCGAGGGCCGGGCCATGGGCGTGCAGGTGCGCGGGGTGCGCCAAGACGCCATGACCGTGACCACCCCCGGCACCGAGCCGGCCGCGCGCAACGCCTTCCGCCTAATCGCACTCGCAGTCGGAGCGGTGATGCTGGCGGTCTGCTGGTGGTACGGCACCACCCTCGCCCAGGACATCGGCTCCTGGCTCCAACAGCCCGACTGGCCCTACTTCTTCGCCGGCCTGCTGGACGGCCTTGCCCAGTGGTGGGACTCCCTGGGCACGCTCGGCCAGATCCTGGTCACCGCCCTAGCCGTCCTCGTCCTGGCCTGGGGCGGCCTATCGGTGGCCGCGGCGCTGGGCGCCGTCGGCGTGGGCACCTGGGCCCTGTCCCACGGGCGCGGCATCGCCACCTTCATCCAGGACCCCGCCGCCGCCACCCGCTCCTACACCGCCAACGCCACCTGGGAACAGCTCCTGCTGGACGGCGCCGACTTCGCCCTGACCTTCATACCCGGCTCCGCCCTCGGACTCGGCACCCGCAAAGCAGCCCGCACTGCAGCCGAAAGCGTCGCGGTCTCACGCGCCGCACGCCGCAACGCCGAAACCCTCACACACCAAACCAGCCGCACCACCACTCACACCTGGACCGAGCAGGGCGTACGCGACTGGATTAATAACTTGCAGCCCGTAGTGCGCAAACCATCAACCACCGCAATCCAATACCAGCACCGAGTCCTGGGCACCGACGTCGAACGCGTCATCCCAACAGGCGTCGGAGACGAAACAATAATCGCCGACGCCGTGACCGCCGACGGCAACATCGCCATAGCCTTCGACGCCAAACACACCAAAGGAGGCTCCGGAGCACTATACGAAGGCGGCAGGCCAGAATTCTTGTACAAGGACTTCGACCGTGAGATAAGACGCTACGGCCAAGCGATACTCAACCCGAACAACCCCCTTGGAGGCCTTACCATCGTCACCAACACCGACAAAGCTGCAGAGTTCCTCGGGCAACGCGCCCGCAGCATACTCGGGCACGACTTCCCACTCATCATCAAGGTAGTTCCTTGACAACACAACATTGGAGTTAGGATATAGTCATGAGCGAGCGATATTCAATACTACCCCCGGGACCCACCACCCTGACAATTGCCGACAAGGACACATTCATCCGCGCAGCACGGGCCCAGTGGCTAGATGCCGAATCGTACAAGCGGGCCTCAGCCCAGAGGACTCCGACGCCGACGCGTACCCTGTTTTCGAAGGACATGAGGTGGAGATATGTCATTTTCCGGAGAACAAGGTCATTTCCTGCTCCGGGCCATTCAACCAACCAGGGGTAGCCGAGGTCGCCGCGTGGGTGCGTTCTCTCAATCCTGATCCGAATCTTGTTCTGTGGCTCACGGACACATTCTTCACTGGTCACGTCGTCCTCACACCAGGCATCACAGCCGACGAGATTCGCGCCTCGTGGGTAGACCACGCCGAGCACGACCCGACGGTCGAGTACCCGGAGTACTTCGGCAACTAAGCCGGCACCTCCGCCCCACCACCTGCACCCCCATCCACAGACACCTCTGCCTCACCGCACATGGCCTCAGCAGAAGCCGCCCACCATGACCGAGATAAAAATACTTCCCGTCGAGCGCGCCATCGAGTGGATCCGCGCCTGGGCCGAGCTCGACTGGCCCATCACCTGGGAGACCGCCTACGCCACCCGCGACAAACTCGGCTGGACACCCAACCCACAAGACCCCGAACTATTCACCACAGAACTCACCGTCAACGAAGACGGGGGATACCTAACACGTCTGGATGGCCAGTGCAGCGGGGTATCGATACCACTCTGCTCCCGCAACCTGCGGGCCGAGCCAAACAGCCCCTGGGCTTCATCGCTGTGGCAGGCTTACGACGCCATCGCCGGCGCACTCACAGCGCTGTACGGTACCGGCAAACAAACCGGGAACCGAACTAAGGTTCTTCAGACCGACTGGATACTCAACAACCAAGTCACTGTAAGCCTCGTAGCCTCGGACAAGTCCATGAGCGTCATGCTGGACTCGCCCGAAGTCACCGCGATTGATCAATGGGAGTTGTACTACATTGAGAAGTACGGTGAGGACTATGTCGACGACTGACCCCGACACCGCGCCCGGCGACACCACCTCCAGCGTCGGCCCGAACCACCAATCGGATGCGCCGCTACGCAGCATGCGATTCCTTCCCGTCGAGCACGCCGTCGAGTGGATCCGCGCCTGGGCCGTCCAATCCGTTCCATCGCGCCCGCATTGTCACAAACGGTGACAAAGGACCCCGAGGCGCTGGCTCACGACTCACGAAACGTTGGAATCGTGCGGTTGTGAAAACCAATCCGGGCACCGAGTCCGGCATTTGTCACCATTTCGGACAATGCCAGCCACCGATCGCCCCGCTCTCAGTCCTCCTCGTCGACCCTATTGCCCGATGGCGCGCTCTACTACGTCTGCCGATGAGCATTACGACCCTGTTCGCTCCATCTCGCGGTCCACGGAACAGTCGGTGGGTCTTCCCGGCCCGTGATGACGTGGACCTTGCCGTTGACGACGCGGCGGAGCGACTTGCGGAACTCCTGCCGATAGTTCGCCATCGTCTGCTGTGCGGCGGCTTGCCGACCTCGCCTCGCGTGCGGCTGTGCGCCGGGCAAGTCGATGCGCAGCGCTACATACAGCTTCCGGGCCCTCACCGCCTTGCGGCACGTCTCCCGCTCGGTGTGCTCGTCGCGGGTTCCCGCGTGCAGGCCCGCGAGCGTGTCCATGACCTTCTCGGAAACAACAGCAACCAGGTCCTTAGGCACCTTCGCCTCCTGGTAGGCATAGTCCTTGGCCTCGATGAGCCACAGATGTTCGCCGTCCAAGGCAACGATGTCGCAGCCATGCAGCGCCTTGCCAGCGGTGTCCAGGACCTTGCTGAGGGTGTTCCTGAAGAACGGCCACTCATCGTACTTGCTCGCCTCCCAGCCGTCGGGGAAGGACAAGCTTGCGCCGTCGACCTCGAGCTCCACCATGGGGGGTCACCGGTAGAGGTAGCGGGTGGACTGCTCGAGCTCGGCGTCGAGGGCCGTGATGACGGGCAGGTCGTCAAGGTCATCGGCCTGAGTTACCGCCACCAGGCCGCGGTCGCTGCGGTCGAACCCGAAGTAGCGGTTGTCCGCAGCCTCCTGCTCGTCGAGCATCTGAAGCTCGCGCAGGAGGAAGAGGCTGTGGGTGGCGAGGAAGACCTGAACTCCACGGCGGGCGAGTCCGGCGATGAGCGGGGCGAGGAGCCGGATGGAAGCGGGGTTGAGGTTGGCCTCGGGCTCATCCCAGAAGAGGTAACCCTGATCCTTGAGGACCCCGTTGGCAAGGAGCACCTGGATCATGCCGAGCTTGCGGTGCCCCTCAGAGACCAGCGGCGCCTCAAGTTGGAAACCTGAATCACCCTCAGTGTCGCGACACAGGACAAAGCGGTCATCCCGGACCTCGAAGCGTCCGCCGACGATGTCACCGATGACGTCCTCGATCTCCGTGTCGGAGCGGTCCTTGAGGCGGGGGCGGTAGAGCAGCGTCGCCAGGTCGTTCCAGGTCTCATCGAAGGGGACCTCATAGGTGGCGAAGAGCGAGCGGAGTCCGTGGGCAACCGAGAGGATCTCGTGTGCGGGAATGAAGACCGGGAAGTCGCGGGGGCGGCGGAAGCTGACGTTGAGGAAGACATTGGCGTCACCGGGTATCTCGTCGTCCGAGAACACGTAGACGAGATCGCTTTCGTCGTCCAGCGTGAGGCCAAGACGCGTCGGACGTTGCCCATGCGTGGTGAGAGAACTGATCGAGTCCACGTTGAAGACGCCGCGCAGCTTGTCAGGGAGGTTCCCTGGCCAGCTATCGACACCCGCCCCGCGCCGTACCGGGTTCGACTTCTCCGAGGCCACCGCCGTCATGGCATACAGCAGCTTGAGGAGCATGGACTTGCCGGTGTTGTTCGTGCCTACAAAGACATTGATCTGAGCCGAGAAGGTCAGGTCGGCCGACGCGAAGGGCCCGAAGTTGGTCACGCCAAGGCGTGTGATCGGCTGGTCAACCATGACTGAATCCTACCGGCGACGCGCGGAAAGCCTGCCCTCTCCCGACCGATGCCGACTACCACGCGCCGTGCCGGGCGACGAGCTCGCCACCCCATGACGTAACCGTTACATTAACCCCCATGAGCATTGAGGCGACCCAGGTCACACGCTTCTTCGGGTCGGCGCCGGCCGTGCAGCGGCTGAGCCTGTCAGCCCCCTCCGGTGCCATCACCGGCCTGGTCGGCCCCAACGGGGCGGGCAAGACCACCCTGCTGCTCATGCTGGCGGCACTGCTGCGTCCGGATACGGGCACGATCAAGGTTGCGGGTCTAGACCCGGTCACCCAGCCGCGCCAAGTGCACCAGGCGGTTGGCTGGATGCCGGACGCCTTCGGCACTTGGGACTCGCTGACCTGCACGGAGATTCTGCTGACCTTCGCCGCCGCCCAGGGGCTCGACGACGTAACCGCCCGCGAACGCACCGCCGACATGCTCACCCTGGTGCATCTAGACGATATGGCCCGCACCCCGGCACGGGTGCTCTCGCGTGGGCAGAAGCAGCGCCTGGGTCTGGCGCGAGCACTCGTCCACGCCCCACGGGTACTGCTGCTCGACGAGCCCGCTGCCGGCATGGACCCCCGCTCACGCGCCGATCTGCGCGGCATTCTGCGAGACCTGGCTGGTCAGGGGGCGACGGTGCTGGTCTCCAGCCACGTGCTGGGCGAGTTGGAGGAGATGGTCGACGGCGTCGTCTTCATGTCCCGCGGGCGTGCGGTTGTGCCGCCCGGCGCCGGCCCCGCCGACGAAGCCGCTGCGGCCTTAGGCCAGGACGCAGAAGAACCTGGTGCGGAGTCCGGGGCAGGGACTGCGGCGGCCGGAGGCGTGGTGCCGGTGCGCCCAACGCCGCTGCGCACCAGCTGGCGGATGCGTGCCCTGAACCCCGAGCGGCTGGCCGCATGGGCGCGCGCGGGAACACCGCCGGGCGCCGTCCTCGATCCCGACGGTTCCGTGCATTTGGAAGTGCCCGACGACGCCGCTGCGGCACGCATACTGCGGCAGGCCGTTGAGGATGGAGTCGAGGTGGTGTCCTTCGCGCCGGTGACCGGTGCACTGGAGGCGGCGTACCTCGCAATGGAAGAGGAGCGGGCATGAGTCGACAGGGCATACGCACCGTGATGGTGTTGGAGTTGCGGCAGCGAGTGCGGTCGACCCGCTGGTGGGTGATGCTGCTGGTGTGGGCGCTGGTGCTCGTGGTGCTGTTCGTGGGCATGACGGGACTGTCCGTCTCCGCGGGCATGGAACGTGAGGAGTTCGCGCCGGGCCTGTACGACGTGGTGCTGTGCTTCGTACTCGGGATCGGGCTGATCGTGGCACCCACACTGTCGGCCACCTCCATTAACGGGGACCGTGCCGACGCGACCCTGGCACTGTTGCAGGCGACGGCGCTGCGTAGTCAGGAGATCGCCGTCGGGAAGCTGCTGGCGGCGTGGGCGGCGGCCATGGCATTCCTAGCGGTGGCGCTGCCATTCCTGCTGATACTGACCGCGGTGGGCGGGGCGACCCTGCTGGCGCTGCTGGGCCACCTGCTACTGCTGGTGTTCACGCTGGGATCGGTGTGCGGCATCGGCCTGGGCTTCTCCGCGCTGACGGCCCGCACCTCGGCGTCGGCGGTGCTGACCTACCTACTGGTGGCGGCGCTGACGGTTGGCACCCCCATGGCCACCGCGATCGCCACCCCCATAGTGCAGGAGCGCCAGGAGCGGATCACTTACAGCATCGACTACGACGCCTCCACGGATGACGAGCTGGTGTGCCGGGAGGATCCCTACCGGTACCACACCACGGTCACTCACGCCGAGCGAATCTGGTGGATGCTCGTCCCCAATCCCTTCGTGGCACTGGGCGATGTTTCGGCCCGCGCGCCGCTGAACCGCTACCACTCTGAGAGCTTGCTGGAGGGGCTCGGCCGCGGAATCGACGAGATGCGCGATCCGCAGTCCTCAGGAACAACGGTCAGTAACCCCTGCGCCGAGCAGTCCGATGACCGCGACGACAGCATCTACGAGAACTCACGGGACGAGTCTGAGGCTGGCCACGTGGCGTTTTGGCCAGCTACCGCGGCGCTGCTGTTGCTGCTCGGCGCGGGCGGAGCCTGGGTGGCAGCCCGCCGCCTGCGGGTCCCGGCGGGTCCGCTCCCCCGCGGCATCCGGTTGGCCTGAACCGCCGACGAGCATGCGGCAGTTGTGTAGTCCGAATGGATGACGCCCGTCATCACAAAAACCGGTAGGTTGCGCAACATGGACGCGAGAATGCTCTGGCGTATGCCGTCGCTCTCGTTGGTCATCAACGCGGGAGCGGCCGCCGTCGTAGCCGGGCTGTTCTGGGCCCCGGCGCTGACCGCCGCTCATCCGGCGTCCCGGTCAATCGGCGCCCTGCTCGCCGCCGTCACCGCAGCGGCGACGCTGATGCGCTGGCGGCTGCCATTCGCAGCCCCGGCAACCGCATTAATCGCCACCGCGATCGGTTGGCGCCTGGGACTGGCCACAGATCCGATGCTCGCCGCGGCGTGGTGCCTGTACCCGCTGGCGGTCAGGTACGGCTCCCGGACGCACGCCTTCCATCTCGCGGCCGTCATCGCCCTGATCCTGTCGGCGGCTCTCTTCGGCACCCCGGCCACGGGTTCAATGACGCAGCGCATCGTGGCCTCCTGTCTGGCCCTTGGGGTCTCCTGGCTACTCGGCTGCGCGGAGTCCCGCAGGCTCGCCGCTGCCAATGAGGCCGTGCAACAACGAGCTGCGGCCCTGCGCGCCCGGCAGCAGGTGGCGATCTCTCGGGAGGTGCACGACGTCGTCGGCCACGCGCTCAGCGTCATTCGGGCGGAGGCCGACGTCGCCCGCTGCATCTCCTCAACACGGGACGAACTGCGAGCGAGCCTGGTGGATATTGAGCGACGCGCAGGCGCCGCCCTGGAGGAGGTCCAGCAGTTGGTGCGCACCCTGCGCGCCGACGACCCGGCCCTCCCCGCTGCACCGTCACTCCAGGAACTGATCACGGCGGCGCGGGTGAGCGGTCTCGACGTCAACTCCGAGCTCAACATCCCGGCGCTCGCGCCTGAGCTCGAGGCAGTGGTCTCCCGCGTGGTGCAGGAAGCCCTCAGCAACGTTGTGCGGCATTCCGGGGCCTCGGCGTGCACGGTCGCTGTCAGACCCGACGGCGAAGCCTCACCGTCCGCGTCGATGACGACGGCACCGGCATACCCTCTCGGCTGGTGCCCGGCTCGGGCTTGGCGGGTATGCGTGAGCGGGTCGAGTCGGTCGGCGGCTCCCTAGCAGTTTCCTCTCTAGCGCACGGTGGCACGCGGCTGCTGGCGCGGATACCGTTGCGGGAGGAACGGTGAACACGCCAATCACCGTGTTCCTCGCTGACGACGACGCCGATTTCCGCCGCGTCTATCGGCGCCTGTTCGAGTCCGTCGACGGGTTCCGCGTCCTGGGCGAGGCGGGAACCGTCCCGGAGACGATCCGAAAGATCACCGCGCTGCGCCCGGACGTGTCGCTCATAGACATGCAGATGCCCGGCGGCAGCGGGATCGACGTACTGCGCGGCATCGTCGAGTCTGACACACGGGCCATCGTGCTCACCGCCTTCGACCTGGACGAGTACGTGGCTGACGCGCTGAAGCAAGGCGCCGCGGGCTTCCTGCTGAAGAACGCCTCCTCCTCCGAGGTTCTCAGCGCGGTGCGGGCCGTGCACGCCGGACACGCCTGGTTGGCGCCGGAGGTGACCGCAAGGCTGATGGGCCAGTTCGAGCAGCGACCATCCCACTCGCACCACCCGTTCGCCCAGGTGCGTCTGAGCGAGAGGGAGCTCCAGGTGATCCGGCTGGTAGCCCAGGGGCGCTCCAATCGGCAGATCGCCGAGGAGCTGTACCTGGCCCTGCCCACTGTGCGCACCTACCTGAGTCGGCTGTTCACGAAGCTGGACGTCAGCGACCGCACGCAACTGGCCGTGCTCGCCCACCAGGCGGGGCTGCTGTACGAGTCCCGCTGACCCGGCTCTGCGCGCACCCGGGATGGACTGGCACCCGTCAATGTCGACTTTTGCACGACGCGGCGCCGAGTCTCTCGGTGGAACGGTAGTGGCCGGCAGTACACCGCCGCCTCACTGACCCGGAAGGGAGATCCACCGGATGATCGAGATTGTTGACGTGACCAAGAGGTACGGGGGCAATACCGCGGTCGACCGGGTCGCTTCACCGCCAAGCCCGGCCGCGTGACCGGCTTCCTCGGACCGAACGGGGCCGGCAAGTCCACCACGCTGCGCATCCTGCTTGGCCTGGACCGCCCCGACTCCGGCACCGCGCTGATAGACGGGCGCCCGTACACTGCCCTGAAGCAGCCGCTGCGCACCGTCGGCGCGATGCTCGACGGCGCCTCCGCCGTGCCGGAGCGTCGCGGGGTCGACCACCTGCGCTGGATCGCCCAGTCCAACCGGATACCCGCCCGCCGCGTCGACGAGGTGCTCGAACAGGTTGGGTTGGCCGACGCCGGCACGACGCGGGTGCGCAAGTACTCGCTCGGTATGCGCCAGCGTCTGGGGCTGGCTGCCGCCCTGCTGGGCGAGCCGCGCTTCCTGGTGCTGGACGAGCCGGTGAACGGCCTCGACCCCGAGGGTATCCGTACCATCCGAGCCTTCCTGCGCCGTTACGCCGACGCCGGCAACACCGTGCTGCTGTCCAGCCACCTTCTGGGGGAAGCCGCTCAAACGGTCGACGACATTGTCATCATCAACCGGGGACGGATCATCGCCGACGGCACTCTGGATGAGATCACTGCGGGCCACACCTCACTTGAGGATGCCTTCTTCGCCCTCACCGATGCTCACCCCGGACAAGGTTGGTGAACCGCATGGTCGCCGTCGGCCGCTCGGAACTCACCAAGCCCTCACCCTGCCCAGCGTCTGGATCATGATGCTGCTCCTCACCGCGATTCTCCTCCTGTTCCAGTTCCAGTCTTTCGTCTTCAACCAGGAGTTGGTCGCGAACCTCCGTAGCGACGGAACCAGTGAGGTGGACGGTCTCTTGATCGTCGCCGATACGTCTGTCCTCACCGACTACGTCGCCTACATCTTCAACCCCGCCATCCTGACGCCCCTGCTTGGCGCCGTCATCGCCGGCGCCGAGTTCCGTACCGGCCAGTTCGGCATGAGCGTGCTCGCCGTCCCTGATCGCGGACGCCTGTTGGCAGGAAAGCTCACTGCCGTAGCGGTCCAGGTACTGATCCTCGGCGTCATTTGGATCGGTGTGGCCAAGGCGCTGCTCCACCTGGCGGTCCGTGGCTCCGATGCACTTGTGGATGATGTGTGGTCGCCGAGCTTCCTCCTGGCTGACTCCCGCGTCCTGCTGTTCATGGTTGCCACCACTGTGTTCATCTATGCCCTCACCCTGATAGCGCGTAAGACGCTCGTCGGCGTCATTGTCACGGTGCTGCTGGTCATGGTGACCATGACGCAGGTGCTGGCGCTTGTCTCCCCCGCCGTCGACGCGCTGACACCCTTCAGCGCCGCACGGAACCTGGTGCTGGCCGGCAGCGACGTCGCCGTCCCGCTGACCGGCAGCCCCGCCTGGGGTGCGGCCGTGCTGCTCGGTTGGGCGGTGGTCGCCTGCGTCGTCGCTGTGGCGGGCGTGCTCAGTAGGGACGCCAAATGAGCACAGCTCGACCGCTTCCCATCCGCCGTCGCGACATCGTGGCCGGTGAGGTCACCAAACTGGTGACTGCCCCATCCACGCTCATCATGGTGGCGGTCGCCACCTGCGCGAACCTGGTCTTGGCCGTAGTCGACGTCTCCGGGGTCGGTTTCTACACCCACCCCGACCAAGTCGAACCGGCCTCCATCTCCTCCTTCGGCATGGTCATGTTCGCCCCCGTGTACGCCTTCCTTGTGCTTCCCGTTTACGCCGCCGCGGGCGAGCATCGGGGCGGGCAGCTCCGCATGACGCTCCTGGCGGTACCGGATCGACGAGCCTAATGGCGGGCAAAACCGCCAGCATGCTGGTCGTGGTCACCGTCACCACAGCCGTCGCGGTCACCCCCGCCAGACTTACTATCGACATCGCCGCCGACTTGGGCATCGGCGAAGTCTTGCTGGACGTCGCCCGCTGGGCCGCGGCCTACCTGCTGATGTCGGTGATCGCCTTCGGCCTGGCCGGGCTGCTGCGCTCCGCGATCGCGGCCCTAGGAATCCTGATCACCGTGCCCATCATCGTCGGCACCGGCATCCTGCAATGGCCCCAGGTCCTGCGCCTCCTCCCCGACCAGGCCGCCCTCAGCCTGCTCGGAGCCCCCGGCTACGACGTCACCGCCCTGCCGCCCGCGGCCGCCGCGCTTGTACTCGCCACCTGGGCGGGTCTGTGCCTCGCGGCTTACGCCCTCGCCCTCATCCGCCGCGACACGTAGCACACACGCGCCCCACGGGCCCCGCATTGTCGCAAATGGTCACAAACGCCCGATTCGGCCGCCCAGCCCGATTACGAAACCGCATGATTCCAACGATCCGTGAGCAGTCATTCGGTGTCAAAAGCTCGTTTGTGACCATCTCAGACAATGCGCCCTGGTTCAGCCCTCCTCATCAACACGACGGCGCCCCTCAAAGGCCCGCCCGAGGGTGACCTCGTCGGCGTACTCCAGGTCGCTGCCAACGGGCAGGCCGGAGGCGAGCCGCGAGACGGGCACGGCCATGGTGCGCAACATACGCGTCAAGTAAGCAGCAGTCGCCTCGCCAACCACATCAGGATCCGTAGCCAAAATAACCTCCTCCACGATGCCGTCCCCCACCCGGGCGAACAGCTCACGAATACGCAGATCATCCGGCCCGACCCCATTGATCGGGTCAATGGCCCCGCCCAACACGTGGTACAGCCCCCGATACTCACGGGTCCGCTCAATCGCGACAACATCCTTCGGCTCCTCCACCACGCAGACGACCCTCCGGTCACGACGCGGATCGCGGCAGACGGCGCACTGCTCCTCCTCCGAGACATTCCCACAGGTGACGCAGAAGCGCACGCGGGACTTGACGGCACGCAGCGCCTCCACCAGCCGCTCGACGCTCTCGGCGTCCGCCGACAGGATGTGGAAGGCAAGCCGCTGAGCGGACTTAGGGCCGATTCCGGGTAGTTCGCCGAACTGATCGACGAGGTCCTGAAGTGCGCCTTCGTAGGCAGCGGGCAAGGTCAGTGTCCTTCCTGGGTCACGGTGACTTCCTCCAGAACGGTGGCGCCCAGGAGGCGTTTGACGACTTCCAGCCCGACGACGCCGGCTTCCTCGGCGTCCTCATCGTCCTCGCTGGGCAGGTCGTCCTCGATGGCGGTGCGGCGGGGGTCCAGCGCTCCACCGTTGTGGTTGCGGGCTCCGCCGCGGGCAGCCGCTCTGGCGGCCGCCTGGGCGGCAGACAGCCGCGACGCTCCGGCTGTAGGCCGAGGTCCTCCGGTCCATCGGGATCACCGGGCTCCTCGGGCAGAGGCACGCCATCGGAGAAGGTCTGGGCCGGTGCATCCCAGGCTACCGGCGCCAGCCGGTGCGATCGGGCACCCTCCGGGGCATCCGCCGGAGCCGGATCTGGAGAACCCGCCGACATGCCGGTCGCCGCTCCGGGGGTCCGGGCCGACTCGACGGCGCCGGAAGAATCCGCCGCGGGCGGCGACGCCGGACTGGGTACCTGCGGCAGGGGCCGCAGCCGGTGGACCGTGGCAAGTGGGGCGGCGTCAGGATCGGTGTCATCCACGGGTGTGGGCGCCGGGTCCGCGCTGCCGGGGGTAATCGGGTCGGTGTCTGCGGGGGCGGTCGCCTCGCCATCCGCAGAGCCTGCCGGCGGCTGGGCGTGCGGGTTCTCGGGGCCCGCGTCGGCGGTGGCCGTGCCCATGGGGTTGTCATTGGCGCGCGTCGCTGCGGGTCGACCGGCGCCGGCGAAGTGGGGTGGGCAGAGGTGACGGGTGCCGGAGTCGTAGCGCTTTCCGCGGGGGCCGCCTGTTCCCGAGCGACGTGGCCACCGCCGGGGACGGCGACCTCGCCCCAGCCGTCGTCGCCGCTGGGGAGCGGTGTGGGAGCGGGGCTATGCGGGGCGCCGGCATGATCTTGCGCTCCGGCAGGGGTGCGCCCGCCGTCGTTTCCGGGGCCCTGCCCGGGGCTGGCACCCGCGCCGGGCCGCGCACCGTAGCCGCGGTTACCGTCAAACCCACCCGGGTTGCCCGGACCACTGGGGCCTCCCCGCGGCCCGGCGGGCCCACCGGGCCCAGCTAGCACGGCGTGCACCTCGAGGTTGAGGCCGAGCGCCTGACGAATCGCCTGCGCGAGCACAGGACCGTGGCCTCCGGCCTCGAAGGCGTTGGCCAGCCCCTGTCCGGTGAAGATGACCTGGAAGACACCGTCATTGATGCCGCCGGGCTGGGAGTTGGGGCCGACCAGCGCCCAGGTGGCCCGCCGCGAGCGCTTGGCCGCATCGAGCACCTCCTCCCAGCGAGCGCGGATCATCTCGGCGTCGGCGGAGCCGGGTTGTGTGGGTGAGCTCGGGCGTCGCTCCGGCGCGCCGGGCCGGGTGCCGTGCTCGGGCGCGGCCGGAGCCGCGGTGTGGGCGGCGGGCGGCTCCTGGGAG
>NZ_MTPX02000061.1 GCF_002154335.2 Actinomyces ruminis | reverse complement strand
CGGCACCGGAGGCCCCCGCCCAGCCCGCGCCCACGACAGTCACCGCCGCCACGGGTGCAGCCCGGCCCGCACCGGCGTCGGAGGGCAGCGAGCTGCGTGGCCGCACCGAGAAGATGAGTCGCCTGCGCCGCCTGATCAGCGAGCGCATGATGGCCTCGCTGCAGACCTCTGCCCAGCTGACCACGGTCGTGGAGGTCGATGTCACCCGCATCGCCGCGCTGCGTGCCCGGGCCAAGGACGAGTTCCTCGCGCGCAACGGCACCAAGCTCACCTACCTGCCGTTCTTCGTCGCGGCCGCCACCGAGGCGCTCAAGGCGCACCCGAAGCTGAACGCCACCATCGCCGATGACCAGGTGACCTACCACGACGTCGAGCACATCGGGATCGCGGTCGATACGCCGCGGGGCCTGTACGTGCCGGTGGTCAAGCACGCGGGTGAGCTGAACATCCCGGGTCTGGCCAAGCGCATCAACGATCTGGCGGCACGCACCCGGGACAACAAGGTCGAACCGGGAGAGTTGTCGGGCGCCACCTTCACGATCACCAACACCGGCTCCGGCGGTGCCCTGTTCGACACCCCGATCATCAACCAGCCGGAGGTCGCCATCCTTGGACTGGGCGCCATCACCCGGCAACCGCGCGTGGTCAAGGACGCCGACGGCAACGAGGTGATCGCCGTGCGCTCGGTGTGCTACCTGTCGTTGTCCTACGACCACCGGCTGGTCGACGGCGCGGACGCGTCGCGGTACCTCATGACCGTCAAGAAGCGCCTGGAGGAGGGCGACTTCGCCGGCGAGCTGGGGCTGTAGCGCCTTCACTTATGGTTCGTCTGCGCCGTCCGACGCTGCGACCGCCTTGGGGCCCGCACCTTTGCGTGCGGGCCCCATTGTCATCGATAGGCGCCCGCCGCGAGGCCACCGCTCCTTGAGGAGGGCGGCTAACGGCCCCGGCGAGGGCGGTGACCGAGCGCGCCATCCACATCTAGCAACTGAGGTTGACGTCCCCACACTTGTCAACGTAGGTTGCTTGCATGGTTGCTTCAACCACTCCATCGCCCGATCAGGTGGCCACCGCCGCAGCGGATACTGCCCATCCCGTAGCCGGCCTGCGCGCCGTAGCGGCATTACGCCGACTCACCGAATCCCTGGAGCTCGCACAGGTCGAGGCCGCGCTGCACGCCGGTATGAGTTGGACTCAGATCGCGAACCATCTGGGCGTCACCCGCCAGGCCGTACACAAGAAATACGCCAAGCGCGTGGAGCCGGGTCTGGCCCCTACACGAAAGAGGTCCCGTTGACCATGAGTACGACTACACATCTGTTCGCCTTGATCACCTGTTCCTGGTACGAAGCGGGTCGACTGCGCCATCCCGAGGTCGATCTGGACCATCTGCTCCTGGGCCTGCTTGCTGAGGGCGGCGCGGCCGCAGCCCTACTGGGCTCCCATGGCGTGACCTTGGCCGACGCCCGAGGCGCAATACGGGACGTGGCTGACACCGACCTCGCCGCCATCGGCGTCGACGTCTCCGCCATGCCGAAGAACCTGCCAGAACGTGCCGGCAACACGCCATTGGCGGATCTCGGTGAGATACCCATGTCCGCTCGAGCTCAGCAACTCGTGAGCGACCGCCGAGCCTCGTTCAACACCTCACTGTCAACCTTGCGGGCACTGCTGGGCACCGAGGTACCGATTCGCCTACTCGTACGACTCGGCGTTGATCCGGACCGCTTATGCAAGGATCTTGCCGCCTACGAACTGCGCCGACCGAGCCCAGTCGCACGCCGTGCCGGCGTCACGGTCGACCGCACGCTGCTTGCCGAGCAGCCGTCGGCCGCTGTGCGCCTGAGCCGGTTCGTCTCCGCACCGCCGACCCAGGTGCACAGTGTCTTGGCCGACCCGTCACTACTATCCAGTTGGGCGGTCCTCGCCGCGGAGATACGCGCCACCCGTCCAGACGGCATCATCACTAGGAGCGACTCACGGTCCGGAGGCCGCCATGCGGACCTGCACTGGAGGCGCTTGGAACCGACGCCGGATTCAGTCGTCTGGGTCAAGACCCTGTTGAACGGACCCGCTCCCGGACGGGGCTTCGCCTATGACCGCTTCGATCTGGCGCTCGCCCCAGGCGGATGCGCGCTCACCTTCACCCGCGCCTACCGAATCTGGCGTCTGTCCGGACGGCTGGCGCACCCGGTGACGCGGAGGCTCACGCGCCTCGGCATGGTCTCCACCCTCGGGTCCATCGCCAGGACGGTAGCCGCCACATGAGTTGCCTCAGTTTGGACCCCTTTTCCCTGTTTGGACCGCGTTCCCCTGTTTGGACCGCCGTTGTGTGCCGCGCGGGCGGTCCGAACCGGTGGTCTACGCGGCACGTACCTCGGCCACGCGCCACGGGTCGGGCACCAGCACCAGCACCACCTCGCGCGCGCTCTGCGCCGGCACGGTGCGCACGGTGCCGTCCGCCCCGGTACGGGTAGACGGCGGTTGGGATTGGCGGATGCGCACCGCCCGGGCGCTGTCCAGGTCTGTTCGCAGTCCTCCGGCACGTCCACCTCGGTCACACTGAGCACGGCGGTGTCCAGGCCGCCTACGCGCTCCCCCGCCGCTCCCAGCGCCTCCAGCACGGCCGCGTCGGCGCTGGCCGCCGGCGAGTGCGGCACCGTGGTGTCGGCCAGGGCGATGGCGTCGCCCGCATTCAGGGCGGCGTCGCGCCTCCCGGTCAGGTCCACCACCACCTCCAACAGGCTCTCTTCGGCTGAGAGCGTCGGAGCAGACGCCGTGGCCGTGGCGCCGACGGTCGCAGTCGCGTCGGTGCCGGGCACGGCGACCTGCGCGGTCCGGCCGACGCCAAGCAGCCCCAGGCTCGCCCCCAGGACGACCGCAAGCACAGCCAGGCCGCCGAGTGCGGCAGCCAGCCGGCGTCGCCCCACGCGCGGCCGGTTGCCTCGGCGGTGTCCACGTTCAGGTTCCGTCGTCGGCCCCGGTCCCGGGCGGCGACGCAGGGTGCGACGGGTGGGGACGACACGAGTGGGGCGGGCGGCGGCGGCGCGCAGACCGCGCCCGCGGCCAGGCGGGCGCCTTCGGGCAGGATCAGCCGGCCGGGCCGACCCAGTTCGGGGGCACGGGCGGCCAGGGCACGAGCGGTCGGGCGTCGACTCGGGTCCGCGTCGAGGGCATCGCGCAGGATGCGTTCAAGCCGGGACCGCAGCAGCGCCGAGCCGGAGGCGCATTCGCGCAGCAGCGCCGCCAGCGCGTATACGTCCGATGCCGGAGTCGCCGGGCCGCCGTTGCGCCGCTCGGGGGCGGCGCAACGGTCGGTCCCGGACTCGAGGATGCCGCCGAACAGGTCGATGAGCACCAGCCCGCCGTCGGTGGTGACCATGACGTTGGCGGGTGAGACGTCCCCGTGCGCCAGGCCATGGGCGTGCAGGTGTGCCAGTGCGCCGCCGACGTCGTCAAGCACCCGCGCAGCCTCGACGCGGGTCAGGCCGCCACGAGCGCCGAGCAGCACCGCCAGGTCGGCGCCCGCGATCAGGTCGACGGTGACCGCGGCGTACCCGTCGGGTAGGAAGACGACATCATGCACGGCAGCGATGGCGGGGTGGACCAGCCCGCGCAGCTCGTTCAGACGACGCAGCGTGCGGGCCCCTGCGGCATCGTCGGGCAGCTCCAGCAGGTGGATGACGACGTCGCGGCCGGCGGCGTCCAGGCCGCGACGCGGCGCTAGGCGGCCCGGTGCGTCGGCGCCCAGGGGCGGGCCGACGGCGAGGCCGGCCCCTATGAGTGCGTCCTGCAGTTGCGGCGAGAGTGCGTCGGGGTCCGCTGCCGGCTCGCTCCGCCTACGGCTGCGGTACTGGTTGGTGCCCATGACGTCCATGTTCGCCGGGCCGGCCCGGCACCGCCAGGGGCAATGCGTCGCCTGTGGATAACCCGTCACACCCGCTCCACCCGACCCGCCGAGACCGATGCCAGTGACGCTCCCGGACCGGTAGGAGCGGCTACCGGACGCGCAGCCCCACGGGCGAACGGATACCCTTAAGCGTCGACCATGAGTGGGGTCAGGTGGGTCTCCAACGCCGCCATGACCGGGCCGGCCAGCTCGGCCGCCGCGTAGTGGGTGCCGGTGGTCACCGTCAGCGACGTCACCCCGCGTCGGTAATGCCGCAGGGAATGATCCGGTCCAGGTCAAAGGCCGCCAGGTCGGGGTCGACGTTCAGGCCGATCCCGTGCATGGTGGTGCCTCGTGCCACCCGCACTCCCAGGGCACAGACCTTGCGCTCTCGCGTTTCGCCACCTGTCGACCCGGCGCCCGGCGGTACCCACACCCCCGAGCGGCCCGGCACGCGCATGGTGTTCACGCCATAGTCGGCGCACACCTCCATCACCGCCGCTTCCAGGGCGCGCACATACTTGATCACGTCGATCGGCTCGGCCAGGCGGATGATCGGGTAGACGGTCAACTGACCGGGGCCGTGCCAAGTCACCTTCCCCCCGCGGTCGACGTCGACCACCGGCACGTGCTCGGGCCCGGCCAGCGGACCCGCGGGGCGCTCCCATGAGTGCGTACGGCGTCCCACGGTGTAGACGCTCTCATGCTCGAGCAGGAGCACGGCCGCGGGGCGCCGGCCGGCGGCGACCTCGGCATGCACGGCACGCTGAAGCGCCAGGCCCTCATCAAAAGGCACCAGCCGGGTCCCCAGTCCGACGTCGATGCGTTCCAAACCGTGCACCCGATCAGCCTAGATGAGACACGCGCGGCGGCGTATCCCCCGTGGCGGTCGCGACGCAGGAATGGCGGGCAGGTGGCGGACGTGGCTGGCAGCCCGGCCGACCGCCTAGACTAAAGGCCCAAGGTCCTACGGGAGGAGTTTCAGTGCCCGACGCCGTCGCCCCTGAAGGCCGCCGCCTACTGCGCGTGGAGGCCCACAACGCCAAGACACCGATCGAGCGCAAGCCCGGCTGGCTGCGCACCCGCGCCGTGGTGACCGACACCTACCAAGACGTGCGCGACCTGGTGCGCCGTCACGACCTGCACACGGTCTGCGCTGAAGCCAACTGCCCCAACGTCTACGAGTGCTGGAACGACCGCGAGGCCTCCTTCCTCGTGGCCGGAAGCATTTGTACCCGCCGTTGCGACTTCTGCGACATCGCCACCGGCCGGCCCACCGAATACGACCCCGACGAGCCGGCCCGAGTGGCCGCATCGGTCAAAGAGATGCGCCTGCGCTACGCCACCGTCACCGGGGTCAGCCGCGACGACCTGCCCGACGGCGGTGCCTGGCTGTACGCGGAGACCGCCCGCCAGGTGCACGCGCAGGTGCCCGGATGCGGCGTCGAGCTGTTGGTGCCCGATTTCAAGGGCCGGGAGGAGTCACTGCAGGAGTCTTCTCCTCCCGCCCGGAGGTGTTCGCCCACAACCTGGAGACAGTGCCTCGCATCTTCAAGCGGATCCGCCCCGCCTTCTCCTACGGCGGCAGCCTGGATGTGCTCGCACGCGCATCGCAAGCCGGACTGTTGACCAAGTCGAACCTGATCCTGGGCATGGGCGAGACCCGTCAGGAGGTCGAGCAAGCGATCGCGGACCTGGTTTCGGTCGGCGTCAACATCCTCACCCTCACCCAGTATCTGCGCCCGTCCAAGCTGCACCACCCGGTCGACCGGTGGGTTAAGCCGCAGGAGTTCCTCGAACTGGCCACGCTCGCGGAGGACCTGGGTATCGGTGCGGTCATGAGTGGTCCCCTGGTGCGTTCTTCCTATCGCTCGGGACTGCTGTGGGCCCGGGCGATGCGCGCCACCGGCCGGGCAATCCCCGCAAACATGCGTGACCTGGCCGAGCCGAGCACGGCCCGCCAGGAGGCCTCCGCGCTGCTCACCGCCGGCGCGACCGGGCCCGCCGACGGTTCCGCGGCCGACCGTGCAACGCTGAGTCCGGCGGGCCGGGTTGCCTCCTGAGGGACGGCGCCCGCCGTCGTCGGCTAAGGTGGGAGCGTGAGCACAGCCCAGAGCGCCCAGCCGAAGAAGAAGCGGCGCCTCGCCCAGGTCGCCCAGAACGTTAAAGACTCCTACACGATCTCGCGGCGCAGTTTCCCGTGGATCGGCTGGGTCCTGCTCGGCATCCTGGTTGCCCTGTTGGCACTTGCGGTGGTGCTGTCCACCGTCACCAGCCAGGCGCTGTGGTACTGGCTGCTGATGGGGGTGCTTCTGGCGCTCATGGCAGACATGGTGGTTCTATCACTGGCCACCCGCCGCGCCTCCTACATGCAGATCGAAGGCCGCCCCGGCGCGGTCAAGGCCGTACTCGATCAGGCGGGTCGCGGCTGGTACGTGGAGTCCGATCCGGTCGCCTTCAGCCCCAAGGGCCAGGACTTCGTGTGGCGCCTGGTGGGCCGCCCGGGCATCGTGCTGGTGGCCGAGGGCGCGCCGGGCCGTACCCAGCGTCTGATTGAGGAGGAGAAGAAGGTGCTGCGGCGCATCCTGTCCACGGTTCCGGTGCACGTGATCAGCGTGGGCACTGCGGAGGGACAGACCCGCCTGATCCACCTCGAGCGCGAACTACGGCGTCTGCCCACCAAGCCCACCAAACTGACCAACACCGAAATCGAGCGGGTGTCCAAGCGTCTGTCGTCTCTGTCCTCTAAGGGCATGCCGATCCCGAAGTATCTGGACCCGAACAACATTCGTCCCGACCGCCGCGCCATCCGCGGCCGCTGAGCCGGCGCCCGGGACCGCCGATCCACACATGCGTAGCCGTCCCGGTCACGCCGCCGAAACACGGCGGACATATTCGCGGCACCGCCGCGACACCGCGTCCACCTAGCCTGCATACGCATGCCCGGTCACTTGCGGGCCAACAACACACACCCCTGATGGAGGGACCACATGTTCAGTGATGCTGCGGAAGCGCTGGCCTATATCGAGAAGGAGGACGTACAGCTGGTTGACGTGCGCTTCTGCGACCTCCCCGGCGTGATGCAGCACTTCACCATTCCGGTGGCCGCCTTCAAGGATGAGGCGCTCACCGAGGGGCTCATGTTCGACGGTTCTTCCATTCGCGGCTTCACCGCCATCCACGAGTCGGACATGAAGCTCATCCCCGACGTCACCACCGCTTTCCTGGACCCCTTCCGCGAGCAGCGCACGCTGGTGATCAACTTCTCGATCGTGGACCCCTTCACCGATGAGGTCTACTCCCGGGACCCCCGCTCGATCGCCGCCAAGGCGGAGGACTACCTGCGTTCCACCGGCATCGCCGATACCTGCTACATCGGTGCCGAGGCCGAGTTCTACCTGTTCGACTCCATCCAGTACGAGACCACTCCGGCATCCACCCGCTACCTGATCGACTCCGCCGAGGCCGCCTGGAACACCGGCCGCGATGAACCGGGCGGCAACAAGGGCTACAAAACCGCCTTCAAGGGCGGCTACTTCCCCGTGTCCCCCAACGACCAGATGGCCGACCTGCGTGACCGCATCGTGCGCACCTGCATCGAGTCCGGCCTTGATATCGAGCGCGCCCACCACGAGGTCGGCACCGCCGGACAACAGGAGATCAACTACCGCTTCGCTTCGCTGCTGGCGGCGGGCGACGACATGATGAAGTTCAAGTACATCGTCAAGAACGAGGCCTGGCGCAACGGCAAGACCGCCACCTTCATGCCCAAGCCGATCTTCGGCGACAATGGCTCGGGCATGCACACCCACCACTCCCTGTGGAAGGACGGCAAGCCGCTGTTCTTCGACGAGCGCGGCTACGGGCAGCTCTCGGACCTGGCCCGCTGGTACATCGGCGGCATCCTGCGCCACGCTCCCAGCCTGTTGGCCTTCACCAACCCATCGGTCAACTCCTTCCACCGGCTGGTGCCCGGTTTCGAGGCGCCGGTGAACCTGGTGTACTCGGCGCGCAACCGCTCGGCCTGCATCCGCATCCCGGTGACCGGATCCTCCCCCAAGGCCAAGCGCATCGAGTACCGCGTGCCCGACCCGTCGGCGAACCCCTACCTGGCCTTCGCGGCCACGCTGATGGCCGGCATCGATGGCATCCGCAACCGGATCGAGCCGCGCGAGCCCGTCGACAAGGATCTGTACGAGCTGGAGCCCGAGGACTACCACGACATCGAGAAGCTGCCGGCCACCCTGGACGACGCTCTGGCGGCGCTCGAGGCCGACCACGACTACCTGACCGAGGGCGACGTATTCACCCCCGATCTGATCGAGACCTGGGTGGACTACAAGCGCACCAACGAGATCGCGCCCATGCGGCAGCGGCCGCACCCGTATGAGTTCGAGCTCTACTACGACCTGTGAGCGGCCTCTCCCGCCCGAGCACGCTCACGGTTTGCATATCTATGCTCTGATGTGGATATCCTGGCGGCGGCCGTAATCCCGATTACGAAGGAGCCGCATGAGATCCGCCCGCACCTTGAGCGCGCGCGTCGCCGCCGGGCTGTGCCTGGCTCTGTCGGCGACGGCGGCGCTCACGGCCTGCACGAACGCCGCCGACTGGAAGGCCACCCAGGAGGGCGACACCGCCGCCTTCACCGGCTACGACACCTCCGGTATTCAGGCGCAGCAGGACATCATCGACATGCTCCCCGAAGGCGCCCTGGCCGACGGCGTGCTCGACGTGGCCGCCTCCACCGACTACGCACCCGCGGAGTTCCTGGACACCGACGGCACCGCCATCGGTTACGACGTCGACCTGACCAAGGCCATCGCCGCCGTACTGGGCGTAGACTCCACCACGCACACCGCCGAGTTCGACTCCATCATCGCCGCCGTAGGCGCCAAGTACGACGCCGGTATTTCCTCCTTCACCGTGACCGCCGAGCGCGAGTCGGCCATGGACATGATCGCCTACATCAACGTGGGATCTCGCTTCAACGTGGTGGCCGGCAACCCGGAGGGGGTAGACCCCTCAGATCATCTAAACCTGTGCGGGCTGACCATTGGCGTGCAGACCGGCACCGCCCAGGAGGAGACCATGAACGCCGACTCCGCCGCCTGCACCGCAGCGGGACTGCCGGCCATCTCGGTGCGCTCCTACTCCACCCAGTCCGAGGCCACCACCGGCCTGATGGGGCACGTGATCGACGCCGTCTACTCCGACTCGACCGTGGCCGGTTACGCCGTCGAGCTGACCGACGGGGGCGTGGAGACCGTCGGCGAGATCGAGGAGGCACTGCCCCAGGCCATCGTGTTGACCAAGGACGATCCTCAGCTGAACGCCGCCATCCAGGCGGCCGTCCAGTACCTCATGGATGAGGGCATCTGGGAGGAGATCCTGGATGCGTGGGGCATTGAGGACGCCGCACTCACAACCGCCGAGCTGAACCCGAACGTGGAGCAGTGATCACCACCATGCGACCTCCCCAGCCCTCCCAACCCGCTTCTGCAACGGCTGCCTCCGGCGCCGACCAACCGGTGCAACTGAACCGGGTCAAGCCGGTGCCCCGCCCGGGCACCTGGATCAGCGCCACCGTCGTCGCCGTCCTCGGCGCCATGCTCGTTCACGCGCTGCTGACCAATGAGAAGTTCCACTGGAGCACCGTGTGGTTCTTCTTCCGCGAGGTGCACGTGGTGCGCGCGGTCGGCTGGACCCTCCTGCTGACCTTCCTGGCCATGCTGATCGGCATCGTGCTGGCGGTGACGACCGCAGTGATGCGGCAGTCATCCAACCCGGTGCTGCGCGGGGTGTCACTGGCGTACCTGTGGTTCTTCCGCGGCACCCCGATCTACACCCAGCTGGTGTTCTGGGGCGCGCTTTCGGCACTTTATGAGTACCTGAGCCTGGGCATTCCCTTCGGGCCGGAGCTGCTCACCTTCCGCACCACCGCCGTGTTCACCCCCTTCGTGGCCGCCGTCCTGGGACTGGGCATTAACGAGGGCGCCTACCTGTCCGAGATCGTCCGCTCCGGCCTGGCCAGCGTGGACCCCGGGCAGACCGAGGCGGCCGGTGCCCTGGGCATGAGCAAGGGGCAGATCCTGCGCCGCATCGTCCTGCCGCAGGCCATGCGGGTGATCGTGCCACCCACCGGCAATGAGACGATCTCCATGCTCAAGACCACCTCGCTGGTGCTGGCCGTCCCCTTCACCCTGGACCTAACCTTCGTCACCAACTCCTATGCCTCCTACACCTACCAGACCATCCCGCTGCTGATTGTGGCGGCCCTGTGGTACATCATCATCACCTCGATCCTGATGGTGGGGCAGCACTTCATCGAGCGCTACTACGGCCGCGGTTTCGACGGCTCCACCAAGTCCCGTGGACTGCGGGGCATGTCCGCCCGCCAACAGGCGATCCTCGATTCCCACACCACCAAGGACTCCCCCTTCCTGGAGGTCACCCCATGAGCACCTCGAACTCGGCTTCCGCACAGACCGCCCCGGTGGGCACGCCCAAGGTCCGTATCGCCGGACTGCACAAGTTCTTCGGTGAGCTGCACGTGCTCAAGGGCATCGACCTGACCGTCGCGCCCGGTTCGGTGACCGTGCTGGTGGGCCCCTCCGGCTCCGGCAAGTCCACGCTGCTGCGCTGCATCAACGAGCTCGAGACCATCGACGCCGGCCGCGTGTGGGTGGACGGAGAACTCATCGGCATGCGGGAAGAGCAGCGCCCCGACGGCACCGTGCAGTTGCACGCCCTGACGGACAGGCAGCGAGCCGCGCAGCGCTCCAAGATCGGCATGGTCTTTCAGCGCTTCAACCTGTTCCCCCACATGACTGCGCTGGGCAATGTCATTGAGGCGCCCCTCCACGTGCGCCACCTGCCCGCTGTCCAGGCCCGCGCGCGCGGCGTTCAGCTGCTGGAGCGGGTGGGATTGGGTGACCGGCTGGACCATTACCCCTCGCAGCTGTCCGGCGGGCAGCAGCAGCGGGTGGCAATTGCCCGCGCACTGGCCATGGACCCGGAACTGATGCTCTTCGACGAGCCCACCTCCGCCCTGGACCCCGAGCTGGTGGGAGAGGTCCTCCAGGTGATGAAGGATCTGGCTGCGGACGGCATGACCATGGTGGTGGTTACCCATGAGATGGGCTTCGCCCGGGAGGTCGGCGATCAGCTGGTCTTCATGGACGGCGGAATCGTGTGCGAGTCCGGCAACCCCATCGACGTGCTCGACCACCCCACCCAGGAACGCACCAAGGCCTTCCTCGCATCCGTGCTGTAAACGGCGCGCCGGCATCGGGAGGCACGTGCTCCGCATCGCTCCGGGGCGCTCTTTTCGGCTCAGCCGACGGCGTCGGCCCGCCAGGTGCCCTCGTCCCAGTCGACCAGCCGCCAACCATTGGGGTCACCCTCGACCACGCTGACCGCCGTGTTGCGCATCGGGTGGTCCGCAATCCACGCGGGGTCCACTCCCCCGCCGACGGCCGCGGCCAGCGCCGTCCACAGGCGCAGGACGGTGCCGTGGGCCACCAGCAGCGCGGTACCGCCGGTGCGGGTGGAGTTGTAGATCTCCTCCACGACGGCGTTGAAACGGGCGAAGGTATCTGCCCCGTCCTCCGGGCTGCCGGGGATGCGGGCCGCCGTGCGCCCCACCATCCAGGAGCGGGTGGTGTCGGTGTAGCAGGCCACCGAGCGGAGGTCGGTGTTCATCTCGATGTCGCCGGCCAACACCTCGCGCAGACCGGGGCGGATGCGGGCGGCCAGGCCGGTGGCCTGCTCAATGGGGGCGATCGTCTCGCGGGCCCGCTGGATCGGGGACACCCACAGCGAGGAGATTGCGTCCAGGTCTCCGCTGGACGCCAGGCGACCCGGCAGCAGCGAGGCCTGTTCCATCCCGACGGCGTCCAGGGAGTTGCCGGGGAAGGCGGTGTCCAAGCACCGGCGACGTTGGCAATAGTGCGACCGTGGCGGACTAGCAGAAGCTTCACGGGCCTATACTGCCAGGCTCGCGTACCGAGGTCGATGTCGCACCGGCTCAGGACCAGGGGTAGGGGCCGGCACCGCGGGGGCGTCTGGGGGGACGCGGCCTGGCGGCCCCGGTACTGTCCCCCGTGACGCCGGCACTGCCCGCGTGGACCCGCCCGCTCCCGCGCGGTCCCGCCGGACTACCGCCCGCCGGGGCCGGGGGCGCGGTCGGCCGGCCGGGAGCGGCGTCGTCAAAGAAGACGTGTTCCACCACCCGCCGGGCGTGGCGGGCAGTGCGCCGGTAAATGTCTTCCAGGTCCCGTTCACTGCCGGCGGACAGCCCCAGCAGGCGGCCGACCAGACGGATTTCACGCGGATCCGTGGGCAGTACCTCCACCCGGCTGGCGCCCTCGCGGCCGGTGCCCAGCACCGTGGCGGCCCGCACCCGGGAGGCCAGCACCCAGGCGGCGGTGAGCTTGCCGGCCTCGTCCACGCCGAGTAATCCCGCCTGGGTGGCGGCGGACAGGGCCTCCAGCGTGGAGGTGGTGCGCAGCCCGGGCACCTGTGCCGCCCGAGTCAGCTGCAGCACCTGGGCCGACCATTCGACGTCGGACAGACCGCCCGGTCCGAGCTTGACGTGCCGGCTGGGGTCGGCTCCGCGCGGCAGCCGCTCCGCTCCATGCGTGCCTTCAGACGACGGATCTCCCGCAGCCCGGCATCGTCGAGCCCGTCCGGACTCCAGCGCAGCGGGTTGATCAGCGCCTCGAAGCGCCGCCCCAGGTCGCGGTCACCGGCACAGGGTCGGGCGCGCAGCAGCGCCTGCCGCTCCCACACCGACGCCCAGCGCTGGTAGTACTCGGCGTAGGAATCCAGGGAGCGGGAGACCGGCCCCTGACGCCCCTCGGGACGCAGTCCGGTGTCCACCTCCAGCGGGTGGGGGCGTGCCTGGGCCAGTAGGCGGGTCACCCACTTGGCGACCGCCTCCGCCTCGGCTGCGGCCAGGCCGGGTTCGGCGCCGGGGCGCGGCTCGTGCACGAACAGCACATCGGCGTCGGAGGTGTATGTGATCTCCCGCCCGCCCAGCCGGCCCATAGCGATCAGCGCATGGCGGGCGGCGGCGCCGGGCCAAGCACCCTCGGCATCCGGGCCGGCGGCGACGGCGGCCAGCCCGTCCCGCTGGGCGATCACCAGGCCGGTGGCCACCGTCAGGGCGGCCCCCAGGACGGCTTCGGTGGCGTCTCCGAGGATGCGAGCGGTGCGACCGGGATCCACGCCATCGAGCGAATCGGCCAGGGCCGCGCGGATCAGTTCACGCGTGCGCACCCCCATGACCGCATGGATTGCCTCCGCGGCCTGCTGCTCGATGCCGGCTGAGTCCGTGGCGGTGAAGGAGCGACGGCGCAGTATCCGCTCGGTCTCGGAGCAGATCGCGCCGGGTGGGCGGGCGGCCAATTCGGCGTCGTCGTCGAGCCAGGCGATCGACTCCGGACGCTCGGCCAGGCGGTCGGTGGTCCAGCGGGCGCCGGCAAGCACCTGGCACAGGCGCCGCGCGGCCACCGGAGAATCCCGCAACATGGCCAGGTACCAGTGGGAGCCGCCGATGGACTCTGACAGGCGGCGGAAGGATAGCAGCCCATGGTCGGGGTCGGGGCCCTGCCCGATCCAGCCGATGATCACGGGCAGCAGCTGACGTTGAATGGCCGCACGGCGGCTGACGCCCTCGGTGAGCGCCTGGATGTGGTGCAGCGCGCCGTCGGGGTCGAGGTAGCCGAAGGCGGCCAGACGCTCGCGCGCGGCGGCCGGGGTGAGGGTGAGTTGCTCGGTGGTCAGGCTGGCGGCGGCGGACAGCAGCGGCCGGTAGTAGATCTCCTCGTGCAGGGCCCGCACCCGGCGACGCACTCGATGGAATAGCTCGCGCACCGCGTCGGCGTCCTTCAGGCGCCTGCGGTCGATGCTCCGCCCGATGCGGCGCAGGTCGGCCTCGGCGGCCGGCAGGTCGTGGGTACGGCGCATGCGCAGCAGTTGGGCGCGGTGCTCCAGCAGCCGCAGCATCCGGTAGCAGTCCGCCAGCTCAGCGGCGTCGGCGCGCCCTACATAGCCCCCGGCGGACAGCTGCGCAAGCCCGTCCAGGGTTCCGCGTACCCGCAGGCGCGCGTCGGCGCGGCCGTGCACCAGTTGCAACAGCTGCACGGTGAACTCCACGTCGCGCAGGCCGCCGGGGCCGAGTTTGATGCGGCGGTCGTCGGGGCCCGGTTGTGCGGACTCGGTCTCGACCCGGCGACGCATGGCGCGCGCGTCGTCAACGAAGTTCTCACGCTGGCTGGCCGACCACACCAGTGGCGCGACGCCGGCCTCGTAGGCGGCGCCGAGTTGACGGTCGCCGGCGCAAGCGCGTGCCTTGAGCAGCGCCTGGAACTCCCAGGAGGAGGCCCAGCGCTGGTAGTAGGTCAGGTGCGAGTCCAGGGTGCGCACCAGCGCCCCGTCCTTGCCCTCGGGACGCAGCGCGGTATCCAGCGGCCACAGGGGCGGCTCGGCGCCCGACGCGGAGGTGATGCGGGCGATCTCGGTGGCGAGCTGCGCCCCCACCCGCAGGACGGTCTCCTCGTCCGGTTCAGCGTCGACCGGCCCCGCCGCTTGGTCGGCGTCGTGCCGGTAGGCGGGACCGACCACGTAGACGACGTCGACGTCGGAGATGTAGTTCAGCTCCCGGGCGCCGGTCTTGCCCATGGCGATGATCGCCATGGCCACGTCCGCGGCGGCGGGCCCCAAGAGGGCCCGAGCGATGGTCAGGGCGGTCTCCAGGGCGGCGTCGGCCAGGTCACTCATGCGCCGCATGCCGTGGGCAGGTGCGCCAGCGGGCTTTCGGAGGTCAGGTCGTCGGCGACTATGGCGAGCAGACGGTCGCGGTAGGCCACACGCAGGGCGCTGATGGCGCGGCCGGTAAGCGCCTCGGAAAGGGGGGTGGGGGTGTTAGCGAGTACCGCATCGACGGCGTCGTGCAGGGTGGTGGCGGCGTCGGGCTGCCCGGGGGCGTCCCAGGCGTGGGCGGGGGCGAGCGCCTCCACGTGCTCGGGATGGGAGATCAGGAAGTCACCGAGCGCCTGGGAGGCGCCGAGCACGGCCAGCAGACGGCGGCGGTGGGCGCTGAGCTCCGCTTCGTCGGGGTCGGCGGCCTCCGTATGAGCCGCCCCGGCATCCTGGGGCTCGGCATCGGGCTCCAGGCGCAGCAGCCGGGCCAACGTGCGGGCGGGGGCGCCCACGCCGTCAGCATCGGCCGGTGCAGCATCCGGCCCGGCAGCGGGCTCGGCGGTGGGTGCGGTGCCCGGGGGCTCCGAACCGCCGATAACCGTGGAGGCCTCCGCCAGACGGACCAGGGCGAGCAGGGCTAGGTCCGGGTCGGCGGTGCGGCCGAGCTCGTCCACCAGTCGCTGGCGCGCGGAGTCGAGGGCGGGCAGTTCTGCGGTGTCGGCGGCGGGCGCCGGGGGAACCGCGGGCAGCAGGGGGGCCAGCGCCGGGTCGGTGAGCAGGCCGTAGGCGCGTTCGACCTCGGCGAAGCCCGCCCACAGGAGCCGGGCGCGCGTGCTGGGCCACTGACCGCGCCCGGTCAGGGTTGGGCCGCCGCGGTCGGTGGGTGCGCCGGGGCGGGCCCCCCGCTGTTCGTGCGCCGCTTCACGGTTGGTGGGCACGGGTCATCACAGTTTCGGGAAGAACTGGCTGAGTTCGAAGTCCGTGACCTGGGCGTCGTAGGCCAGATACTCACGGCGCTTGTTGCGGCGGAAGAACTCGAACGCGTCCTCCCCCAGCGTGTCGGCCACCAGGTCGGATTCGGCCATGGCCGCCACGGCACTCTTCAGCGAGGTGGGCAGTGCGCCAATACCCAGCGATTTGCGCTCCAACTCGGACAGGGCCCACACGGTGTCCTCCGCCTCGGCGGGAAGCTCGTACCCCTCCTCAATGCCCTTCATGCCCGCGGCGAGAATCACGCGAAGGCCAGGTACGGGTTGGCGGAGGAGTCGATGCCGCGGAACTCCACGCGGGCGGACTGGGCCTTGCCGGGCTTGTGCATGGGAACACGCACCAGGGCCGAGCGGTTGTTGTGGCCCCAGCACACGTAGCTGGGGGCCTCGTCCCCGCCCCACAGCCGCTTGTAGGAGTTCACGTGCTGGTTGGTCACTGCGCAGATCTCGGTGGCGTGGTGCAGCAGGCCGGCGACGAACGCCCGTCCGGTGGCGGACAGCTGGTACTGTCCCGCCGGGTCGTGGAAGGCGTTGTGATCGCCCTCGTACAGGGAGAAGTGCGTGTGCATGCCGCTTCCGGGCTGGCCGACGAAGGGCTTGGGCATGAACGTGGCCTCGCAGCCCTCCTGCAGGGCGACCTCTTGGACCACGGCGCGGAAGGTCATGATGTTGTCGGCCATGGACAGTGCGTCGGCGAAGCGCAGGTCGATCTCGTTCTGGCCGGGACCGCCCTCGTGGTGGGAGAACTCCACCGAGATGCCCATCTGTTCGAGCATGAGGATGGCGTGGCGGCGGAACTCGTGTGCGGTTCCGCCGGGCACATGGTCGAAGTAGCCGGCGTGGTCGGTGGGAATGATGCGTCCGTCGCTGTCGCGGTCCACCAGGTAGAACTCGATCTCGGGGTGCACGTAGCAGGTGAAGCCGGCGTCGGCCACGCGGGCGAGCTGCCGCTCGAGCACGGCGCGCGGGTCGGTGCGGGCGGGCTCGCCGTCGGGGGTGAGTACGTCGCAGAACATGCGGGCGACGCTGTTGACCTCCTCCCGCCAGGGCAGCATCTGGAAAGTGGAGGGGTCCGGGGACAGCAGCATGTCGGATTCGAACACGCGGGTGAGTCCCTCAATGGCGGAGCCGTCGAAGCCGATGCCCTCCTCGAAGGCGCCCTCGACCTCGGCGGGGGCGATGGCAACCGACTTGAGTTGCCCGAGCACGTCGGTGAACCACAGGCGGATAAAGCGGATGTCGCGTTCCTCAATGGCGCGGAGCACGTATTCCTGCTGCTTGTCCATGATGCTGGCGATGCCTCCTTGCGTGGTGCGGGTAGGGGCGTCCGGTAGGGCACCGCCACCGCGTGCTTCGCGGTCCAGCCTATCGGCTGCTTGAGTCGCGCGAGTTTCGCGCGCCGGTGCGGCGGGCGTGGCTGGGCACGACCATTCGCGGGTTATCGGCGCGGACGTGCGCTTTAGCTCGACGACGTGCGGAGGCGGTGCTTTGCACGACCCTCGGCGACACTGCACGACCTTGGTGTGTGTTGCACGACCACCCCGAGGTCGTGCAACACACACCAAGGTCGTGGAACGCGGCCCGAGGTCGTGCAGTAAGTACATAGAGGCGAGGTGAGCGTCACCGACACCCCGCACGACACTGGTTATCGGCACGAATATGTGTGGTTCGGCTGTGTCGCCGGGAGGCGTGCCGGGTCATGCCCCACCCCCGATAAGACCTGGCTTTCCCCGACCATCTCAACGAAATATCCCGATCACGCATACACATTCACGCCGATGACTCCGGTCGGGAGCATCCCCAGGACCGCCGTCTCGTCAGTGACCTCAAGACGGCGCAGCGCATAGGCGGGGAAGTCCAGTTCGTACCGGCTCTCGCTTCGGCACACGCTCAAGGATCGGACTTGATTACGTCATCCGCATGATTACGCGGTTTTCCCCGCGGGGCCGAGGAACGGGCGGATCTCCTGCGTGCGCCATGGCCTCCGACGCACACGGGAGCGTCGTAGCAACTTCAACCCGGATTCACGAATCGTTGGAATTTCAACGAAAAGAGGACGGCGAGCGAACCGTCACACTGACGGTCAACGACGACGGCACCTGGTCCGTGGACGCCGCCTGCCCCGACATCACCTCGTCCACGACCGGCAACTGGTCTCTCACGGGTGGCAACCTCACAATCACCGAGTACAACGCAGAGGAAACCCTGCTCCTACGCGATGATGAAAACGGCGGGATGGCATTGTCAATCCCGGCCGAGGTCGACGAGGACGACATGCTCAGCTCGTTCCAGTGGACATACGCCAACGGCGGGCTCCAAGTCCCGGTGAGCTGGGACAAGGACTCGTAGACCCTGACACTCATGGGCGTTAGCGCCACCGCCGGGGCGCCGCTGCCCATCGTGGCCGTTAAGGGATAGCCCCGGCGAGTAGGCTCCGGGCATGAGCACTTCCGCTGACCAGTCATCCGCAGACGCCGCCCCCGCCGAGGTCACCGCTCCGGCCGCAACGGAGCGCCAGATTGCGCAGGTCAAGAAGGTGCGCGTCCATCACTTGGTCGGCGCGAAGCAGCGGGGCGAGAAGCTGACGATGCTCACTGCCTACGATGCCATCACCGCCCGCATCCTCGACGCCGCCGGCACCGACATGCTGCTCGTGGGCGACTCACTGGGCAATGTGATGCTCGGCTATGACTCGACCATGCCGGTGACGTTGGACGAGATGGTGGTGGCCACCCGCTCGGTGGCCCGCGCCGCCACTCGGGCACTGGTGGTGGCGGATCTGCCCTTCGGCACCTATGAGACCGGCCCGGAGCAGGCCCTGGCCAGCGCGGTGCGACTCATGCGGGTGGGGGCCAACGCGGTCAAGCTCGAGGGCGGCCGACCCCGCGCGCAGACGATCAAGCTCCTGTCCGACGCGGGCATACCGGTGGTGGGGCACCTCGGCTTCACCCCCCAGTCGGTCAACAAGCTCGGCGGCTTCCGGGTGCAGGGCCGCGGGGAGGACGCACAGGAGGCACTACTGGCCGACGCGGCGGCGCTGGCGGAGGCCGGGGCAATCGCCATCGTCCTGGAGATGGTGCCCGAGCCGGTGGCGGCGCGGATCACCGAGGCGGTTCCGGTGCCCACGATCGGCATCGGCGCCGGAGTCCGCTGCGACGGCCAGGTGCTGGTGTGGACGGACATGGCCGGCATGACCGACTGGACCCCGCGTTTCGTGCGGCGCTTCGGCGAGGTCGGCCGGGCCCTGCAGCAGGCCGCGCAGGACTACAACGCGGCCGTGCACAACGGCTCCTTCCCGGGCTCGGCCGAGAGCTTCAAGGCGTAAGGGCGGCGTATCCGCCGAGGTCATGCCTCGGTCGCCCCGGGGATCGGCTGCCGAGCCGGCAGCCCCTCCGGGTGCTCCCAATCGATGGGCACGGGCACTACCCCCGCGAAGGCATCGCTGAAGTCCCGCACCGGGTAGGTGACCCCCTGGTCGCCGGGGTCCTCCGCCCAGGCGAGCAGCCGTGGGGCGCCGTCGACGACGGTCGGCGTCACCTCCACGGTGGTCACCGCACAGTTGGCCATGGGCCCCATGTCATAGATCTGCGGTCCCACCCAGCGGGCCATGATGGTCATCAGGGTCATACCGTGGGAGACCACCAGCACATTCTCCGCGTCGTGCCCGGCCTCGGCGGCGGCACGCAGGTCGGCCATGACGCGGGCGATGGCGCCGTCGACGTCGGCCAGGTAGTCGCGGGCCGTGATGCCGTCGGGCGCGCCGGGGTGCACGCCGGCCAGGACGGCGGGCAGGTGCTGCTCCGCGGGCAGGGCGGCGTGCATGACCGGGTCGGGCCCGCCGTCGTAGATGCCGTAGTTGTACTCGCGCAGGCCCGTGAGATTCACCGGGGTGATGCCGGGGTGGGCCTGCAGCAGGATGCCGCCGGTCTCCTGCACGCGCCCCTGGGGGCTGAAGTAGGCGCGGGTGAAGGGGACGGCGGCGAGGTAGTCCCGGCAGATCTCGGCGCCCACGCGACCCTCCGGCGTCAGCGGCGAATCTGACCGCCCCTGCGTGCGGCGCTGCTCGTTCAGGACGGTACGGCCGTGCCGCACGAAGTAGATCATCGCCATGCAGCAATCGTATGGCAGTGCACAGTTTGGCGTGGGATCCACTGCCCGCATGGCTCCTATGCTGGCGCCATGACTACAGCGACCACCCTGCTCGCGGACCGGGCGCCGCGCGGCACCCTCACCAAAGGCGTTCTCACCCCCGAACGGCACGTGCCCGCCACCATCGCCCGTCCCGAGTACATGTTCCACGACGGCCCGGAGCGGGTCACCGCCTCGGACGTCAAGGATGCCGAGACGGTCGAGCGGATTCGGGCCGCGGGGCGGATTGCGGCACGCGCCATGGCGGAGGCCGCCAAGGCGATCGCACCTGGGGTCACCACCGACGAGCTGGACCGGATCGCCCACGAGTACATGTGCGACCACCACGCCTACCCGTCCTGCCTGGGGTACATGGGCTTCCCGAAGTCCATCTGCACTTCCATCAACGAGGTGATCTGCCACGGCATCCCCGACTCCACCGTCCTGCAGGAGGGGGACCTGATCAACCTGGATGTGACGGCGTACTTCGACGGCGTGCACGGCGATACCAACGCCACCTACCCGGTAGGCGAGGTCGATGAGGAGACGGCGCTGCTGATCGAGCGCACCCGCATCGCCATGGAGCGCGGCATCAGGACCGTCAGGCCGGGGCGCGAAGTCAACGTGATCGGCCGGGTCATCGAGAAGTACGCCAAGCGCTTCGACTACGGGTGGTGCGCGACTACACCGGTCACGGCGTCGGCGAGGCCTTCCACTCGGGTTGATCATCCCCCACTACGACTCCGCCCCCCGCTTCGACAACGTCATGGAGGTAGGCATGGTCTTCACCATTGAGCCGATGCTCACGCTGGGCACCGAGGACTGGGAGCAGTGGGACGATGGTTGGACGGTGGTTACCAAGGACCGATCGCGCACGGCCCAGTTCGAGCACACGCTGGTGGTCACGGAGGACGGCGCCGACATCCTCACGCTCCCCTGAGCCGTATTTGGGGTAGTGCTACCCATCCCCGGGGCTGAGACAGATGCACTGAAATCACCGATGCGCGTGTACATTCACGTCTGTGATCCGTCCGCGACCGTTGATCGCGGCATCGCGTGACAAACCGCATCCCCGCTTCCCGGAGGTATTGACTGATGGCACTGCGCTTCAACCCGCCACCGAACTGGCCGGCGCCCCCCGAGGGTTCACCCCGCCCCCAGGCTGGCAGCCCGATCCCGCCTGGGGCCCAGCCCCCGAGGGCTGGCAGCTGTGGGTCGAGGACTCCGCCCCCGGCGCCTCCGCCGGCTCGACCCCGCAGGCCGGTTCCGCCGAGGCCGCTTGGGCCCCTGGCCAGGCGCCTTCCAGCTCATCCGCTCCGGTGGCGGATCCGACCGGCCAGTCGGCATCGGCTCCTTCCGGCGACTATGCCGGCAGCACCAGTCCGTACGCGGCCAGCATGGACTACGCCCAGTCCCCCACGCCGTACCACAACCAGCAGTCAAACCCGGGTGCCTCCCCGCAGGCCGCCGGCTGGCAACCGATCGACGTCGGTCAGGGCGGCACTCCCGGCGGCCAGAAGCCGGTGACCAAGCAGTGGTGGTTCTGGACCATCATCGCCGTGGTCGTGCTGGCACTGGTGATCGGCTTGATCGTGGCACTGACCGGCGGCGACGACGAGCCCGTCGCTCGTCCGACCTCCGTGTCCTCCTCCCGCGGCAGTGACAACTCGGACGACCCGTCAGGCGACGCCACCGACGAGGCCACCGATGACGCCACTGATGACACCACTGATGACACCACCGACGATGACGACGACTCGGACAACTCCGGCTCGTCGTCGGACGTCGGCCTGACCATGGATGACCCGGCCGACCCGGAGCGTGACACGTTCACCTTCGAGGCTGGTGACTATGAGGATGACCCGGACGCGTCCTTCGATGTCAAGATCGGCTCGGTCGAGTGGGACGCTACGTCGGACATCGAGTCCGAGGCAGGCAAGTACCTGTATGACGACCCGGGCAGCGGCAATGTCTACATGCGTGTCCCTGTGACGGTTACGTACCACGGCAAGGGCAAGATGGACTCCTACGACCTGACGGTCGACTTCGTCAAGGACGGCAACTCCACCGAGGCAACCTACGTGTACGTCGACAGCGAGTTCCGGCAGCAGGACATGCCGCGCGACGGGGGTAGCGCCACCGGCTACATCACGTTCATCCTCAGCGAGGAAGACGCCAAGGAGCAGAGGGGCGAGTTCGCCGTCAAGGGCTACTACGGCAATGACGAGCGGTACATGGACGCGAAGTCCTTCTGACACCAGCTGACCGGCTCCGACTCGGTTACTACACCGGCGACGGCGGCCCCGCTACTCGGCGGGACCGCCGTCGCCGTCGTTGCGGGCAGGGAAAACCAGAGGCGCACCGCCGTGCGCGATAACGCCCGCTCCAGGTGGGGGCGCGGGCGAGCCGACCTATACGCCGGGTTCTGTTGCCGCCCGCCGTTACCGGCATGGCGGTGGCGACCATCCATCTTGGACCACCGTTGCCGGTGGCCTCACGCGACCTACCCGCAGGCTCGGGCGAGCAGCTCTTTCCGCCTGACGGCGGGCACCTGCTGCGCGGTCTTGCTCCGGGCGGGGTTTACCTAGCCGTGGCGGTCACCCGTCACGCTGGTGGGCTCTTGCCCCACCGTTTCACCCTTACCGGCAGATGCCGGCGGTTTGTTTTCTGTGGCACTGTCCCGCGGGTCACCCCGGGTGGCTGTTAGCCACCGCCCTGCTCTGTGGAGCCCGGACGTTCCTCGATCCGCCGGCTTCCCGGCGGTACCGCGGCCGCCCGGTCGGCTCGTCCGCAGCGGCGATTTTAGACGACCGGCTCGCCCGTGGGGTAGCCCGGCCCGGCGAACCCGGCGCTCAGTCCTCCATGCGGACCACGATCACGTCGTTCTCCTCGGCGTGAATGACCTGGTCCTGCGGCGCGGCGGCGATCCGAGCGTGCTCCTGCGGGCTGATCTCCACGCTGCCGCCCTCGACGCGGCGCCCGTACAGGGCCACGGCCCCCAAACCGCCGGTGGACTTGCGCACTGCCTCATACTCGGCCAGCAGCGCGTCGCCGATCGTCGCGGCGAGATCGGCGCGCTTGCCGCGGGCGTCCGCGATTTCGGCGTCGAGTCTGGCGAAGTCGGCGTCGCGGGAGGCCGTCAGCTCGCGCCCGCCGGCGCGGATCGCCGTCTCCTCCGCGGCGGCGGCATCCACCTCGGCGCGCGCGGCCTCCAGCTGCTCCATGGCGGCGATCTGTGCTTCCTCCAGCACCGCCTGACGTCGCCCCAGCTGGTCGATCTCCGACTGGATCGCCGGCAGATCGCGTGCGGCGGCCGCGCCGGAGGACAGCCGCTCGCGCAGCACCTGCGCCCGACGCACCACCTGCTCCACTTCCTCCTCGCGCGTCTTGGCGTTGGCCTGCGCCTCATCCAGGGCGGCCGCGGCTACCACCGCGCGACGACGATTGACCTTCAGCTGCTGCACCGTGGCCTCGATGCGCTCCAACACGGGCAGGTGCTTGCGCTCGTGGGTGAGGCGGGCGAGCTGCGAGTCGAGCCTCTGCAGGTCGATGAGCAGGCGCTGCTGGCTGAGGGGGGCGCTGGTCACGGCTTGATCCTTCGCTGGTCAGTCGGGGTAAGTATCGAATTCTGAAGGGCTGCATCCGCGCCGGTTCAGCAACCGGTGCTCAGACGCAGCGCCCACGGGTCGGTGACGATCTGCGACACCTGCGTGAAGAGTCTATGCCCGCACGCGTGCGCCGCCGCCTCGAGTCGGGCCGCCAGCGGCGGCAGCCCGACCCATTCGGTGGCCCAGTGCGTGCCGCACAGCAGGTAGGGCCGGCCGGCCTCGAGGTGCTCGCTGGCCGGGTGGTGCCGCAAGTCGGCGGTCAGGAACACGTCAACGTCGGCGGCGCGGGCGGCCGCCAGCAGCGAGTCACCGGCGCCACCGGAGACGGCGGCCGTCTCGACGACGGCGTCCGGTTCGCCGCCCACCAGCAGCCCGGGCGCACAGTCCGGCAGCGCGGCGGCGACGGCGGCGGCGAAGTCCCGCAGCCGGGTGGGTTCCGGGAGCTTGCCCACCCGCCCGATGCCCTGGGTCGGGTCCGCGGGATTGGGCTCCAGGGGACGAGTGTCTTGCAGGCCGACCCGCTCGGCGAGTGCGGCGGCCACCCCTCCGTGGGCGGCATCTAGCGTGGTGTGAGCGTTCGCCAGCGCAATCCCGGCTCGCACCAGGCGGTGCACCACCTTCCCTTCGGGTCGGTCGCGGAGACGTGGTCGGTGCCGCGCAGGTACAGGGGGTGATGGGTGATGATCATGTCCACCCCGCATTCGATGGCCTCGTCGACGACGGCGGCGACCGGATCCACGGCCAGCAGCACGCTGTGCACCGGCTCGTCCGGGTCACCGCAGATCAGTCGGTTGGAGTCCCACGACTCCGCCAGCTGCGGCGGGGCGGCCGCGCGCAGCAGTGCCTCCACCTCCCCGACGGTCAGGTTTCCGCTGGTTGCGGCCGCCGCGGCGGCGTCGGGAGACTGAGTCATGGGGTCAGATTAGCGGGCGGTGCCCCTGGCGGGGATCGAACCCGCACGCCCTCAGGCAGCGACTTTTAAGGTCGCCGTGTCTACCGTTCCACCACAGGGGCCAGCATCTGCAATCCGGTACCCCCTCTGGGATTCGAACCCAGGACCATGTGCTTATCAGGCACGGACGAGGTATAAGCTCGCTGCTCTAACCACTGAGCTAAGGGGGCGTGATAAGGGCCCCCAGTGCGGGAGCCGCTTCGGCGTCGGCGGAAGGGCCGACGGCGTAGAGCTTATCAGCACCGGGGTGGCGAAGTTCCCACCCCGCCGCCCGTGCATCCCGTGCCAGGCGGGCTTAGCCTTAGCTATCCCGATCTACTTCTGCCGCGCGTCCGTCCTGGCACGCATGTCCTGAAAGAGAACCATGAAACCCGCGCAGCGCGCCGCCTCCGCATCGCCATTTCACGCCATGAGTATCGGTGCGCGCGCCCGCGAACTCGAGGCGCGGGGCGAGCCGGTGGCCAAGCTCAGCCTGGGTGAGCCCAGTTTCGGGCCCCACCGGCGGTGCGCCAGGCGCTCAGTGACGTTGCCGGGCAGGATCTGCCGTATACGCCCGCCGAGGGCTTGCTCTCGCTGCGCCAGGCAATCGCGGACTTCTACCGCAGTCACCATGGCGCCGTCGTGGATCCGGAGCGCATTCTGATCACCTCCGGCGCCTCATCTGCGCTGCTGTTGGCCACCGCCCTGACCACTGAGCCAGGCGATGACGTCGTGATCGCTGACCCCTGCTATCCGTGCAACCGTGAGCTGGTCGACTCCTTCGGCGGCCGCGTCGTGCTGGCCCTCACCTTCCCGGAGACCCGCTACCAGTTGAGTCTGGAGTACATGGAGACCGCTTGGACGCCGTACACCAACGCCGTCCAGATGGCCACGCCGTCGAACCCCACCGGCACCTCCATCCCGTACGATCAACTGGGGAGGCTGTGCGAGGCGGCACGCGCGCGGGGGGCTTGGCGGATTGTAGACGAGATCTACCTGGGCCTGGCGGATCCGGATGCGCAGGGGCGCCCGGCTCGCAGCGTGCTCACCACAGACCCGGATGCGATCGTGGTGTCCAGCTTCTCGAAGTACTTCGGGATGACGGGCTGGCGGCTGGGCTGGCTGGTGGTGCCGGAGGAGCTGGTCGTTCCGGCCCGCAACCTGGCGGTCAACTACTTCCTGTGTGCCCCGACGCCGGCTCAGCTCGCCGCCTTGGAGGCATTCACCCCGGCCTCGCTGGCACTGTGTGAGGAGCGCCGAGTGGAGCTGGTGGAGCGCCGCGGGATGACACTGGACCGGTTGCGCACGCTGGGCATGGACGTGCCGGTGGAGCCCGACGGCGCCTTCTACATTTACTTCGATGTCTCCCACACGGGCCTGTCGTCCTGGGACTTCTGCATGCGGGCGCTGGAGGAGGCGCATGTGGCGCTGACGCCCGGGCGCGACTTCGGGGTACGCACCGCGGAGACGCACGTGCGCCTGTCCTACGCCGCCTCGCTGGAGGAGATCGGCGAGGGACTGGATCGCTTGGCCGGCTTCCTGGAGCACTTGAGCTGACCGCATGCCAGTAGGCGGCGCACCCCGGCCAGGCCGGTAGCGGAGTTGCGGGCCCAACCGGGCACCCACACCGACAATCCCAGGTCCGCCAGCCCCAGTGCCACCGAGGCGGGCTTGTGCAGCAGGTCCTCCCCCGGCCGGTAGTCGCGCGCCCGAGCCAGCCGGGCCGCCAGATCGGGACGCTGCCGGCGTAGGAACAGGCGCGCCTTGAGGGCATGCACGGGCTCGGAGACGATGATGATGCGACCGGCGTCCTCGATCATCGGGCGACGGCGGCGATGTTCTCCCAGGTGGAGCGGCTGCCTGTTTCCAGCTCCAGCGGCCCGGTGTAGCCGAGGCGGCCGGTTGCGTACCGGGCCATGAGTTCGGCCTCCGGCACTGGCCCGGCCACCGCCCCGCCGGAAAGGATCAGCCGGGAGTCGGGCAGGCGCCGGCTGCGCAGTCCGGCCCGCAGACGACGGCGGTTATCCTTGCCGGCGGTCGGGCCGAGGTCGGCGTGCCCGAGCACCACCACCGCCTCTCCCCCGGGCACGGCCCCGGCGGCGTCGACTTCACCCAGCAGACAGTGGGAGGCCGTCCAGGAGGCGAGCTCCGCGGCTGTCAGCACCCCGATGACGACACCCACCGCCCGCCAGTAGTGCTTGGGCTGGGGCAAACGAAACACACATACTCCTGAAGAGCCTTAAGCGGTGGACCCGGCCGGGCTCGAACCGACGACCTACGCGGTGTAAACGCGTTGCTCTACCAACTGAGCTACAGGTCCGCTTGCGCCGCCGGCGTGCTCACCGGTGGCGCGGGCACATACTCTACGCCAACCGCGGCGTGTTCAGTGCCTGCGGCTGGAGATGCGGATGCCACTCCAATGCTCACCCATGGAGGCGGCCGAGGTGGCGTGCATGCCGGCGGTGCGGGCCGCCTCCTCGATTTCGGTGGCGTCGACCGCGCCGGTGGTGCGCGCCTTCGGGGTGAGTACCCAAACCAGGCCGTCACCATCGAGGTTGGTCTGGGCGTCGACCAACAGGTCCGTCAGGTCGTCAATGTCGCCGTCGTCGTTGCGCCACCAGATAATGGCGGAGTCGGCGACGTCCTCGAAGTCCTCGTCGACCAGTTCGGTGCCCGTCTGCGCCTCGGCGGCTTGGCGCAGGGACTCGTCGACGTCTTCGTCGTATCCGAACTCCTGGATGATGAGACCGGGGGCGAAGCCGAAGGCTCCGGCCGCTGTGCTCGTCACTGTTGTCCTCTCCATTCCGTGCCTGGGCTGGATGGCCCGCTTCTCGCTGCGGCTGCGACGCGCCGAAATGACTACAGGGATAGCCCATCGCACCGGACCCGCTCGGTGCAAGTGCACACGCCCGAATGGCGCGGACGACCTTGCACTCAGTGCCGACCCTCTATGAATCCCCACGTATTATGAAGTGTTCGACGTCACGCCTCACCTGGGACTTTGTTCCCGATTGGGGGTGTGCCACCGGGCCCGGACCGCATAGATTAGGCCCGCTGGTAGCGGATACGAAGAAGGAGAATCTCCGTGAGCCCCACCAACGACAACCCGCCCTTGATCGACGGCCTGCTGCACAAGGTCGGTGACAATGACCCGCAGGAAACGGCTGAGTGGCGAGACTCGATCGATGCCCTCATCGAGCAGCGGGGCGGCCCCCGGGCTCGCTTCATCCTGCTGAACCTGCTGGCGGAGGCGCGCCGCAAGAACGTGACCGTGCCCGCCCAGACCACCACCCCGTACGTCAACACCATCGACGTCATCGACGAGCCGTACTACCCGGGCGACGAAGAGGTCGAACGCACTTACCGCCGCTGGCTGCGCTGGAATGCCGCCGTCATGGTCACCCGCGCGCAGCGGCCCGGCATCGGCGTTGGCGGGCACATCTCCTCCTACGCCTCCACCGCCACCCTGTACGAGGTCGGTTTCAACCACTTCTTCCGCGGTAAAAACCACCCCGGCGGCGGCGATCACGTGTTCTTCCAGGGGCACGCCTCCCCCGGCAACTACGCCCGCGCCTTCCTCGAGGGCCGCTTGAGCGAGGCGGATCTGGACGGCTTCCGGCAGGAGGTCTCCCGCCCGGCCGGCGGCCGTGGCCTGCCCTCCTACCCGCACCCGCGGCGCATGGAGGACTTCTGGGAGTTCCCAACCGTATCCATGGGGCTGGGGCCCGCCGAGGCCATCTACCAGGCCTGGTTCGACCGCTACCTTCAGGGCGCGGGCATCAAGGACACCTCCGCGCAGCACACCTGGGCCTTCCTGGGCGACGGGGAGATGGACGAGCCCGAGTCCCGCGGCATGCTGCAGCTGGCCGCCTCCCAGCAGCTGGACAACCTCACCTTTGTGGTCAACTGCAACCTGCAGCGCCTGGACGGCCCGGTGCGCGGCAACGGCAAGATCATTCAGGAGCTGGAGGCCTGCTTCAAGGGCGCCGGCTGGAACGTCATCAAGGTGATCTGGGGCCGCGGCTGGGACCGGCTGCTCGCGGCCGACAAGGACCATGCGCTGGAGCATTTGATGATGGAGACGCTCGACGGCGACTACCAGACCTTCAAGGCCAACGACGGCGCCTACGTGCGCGAGCACTTCTTCGGTCGTGATCCGCGCACCGCCAGGCTCGTCGAGGACTGGACCGATGAGGAGATCTGGGCCCTGCAGCGCGGCGGCAACGACTATCACAAGATGTACGCCGCCTATAAGGCCGCCACCGAGCACAAGGGACAGCCCACCGTCATCCTGGCGCATACCGTCAAGGGCTACCTGCTGGGCTCTCACTTCGCCGGCCGTAATGCCACGCATCAGATGAAGAAGCTGGGCCTGGAGGATCTGAAGGGACTGCGCGACCGCCTGCACATCCCCATTTCCGACGCCGAGCTCGAGGCGAACCCGAAGCTGCCGCCCTACTACCGGCCCGATCCCGACGACCCGGCGCTGGTGTACATGCTTGAGCGCCGGCGGCAACTGGGCGGCTTCCTGCCCGAGCGCCGCGACCCGGGCACGCAGCTGCAGCTGCCGGGCGAGGCCTCCTACGAGATCCTCAAGGGCGGCTCCGGCAAGCAGCAGGTGGCCAGCACCATGGCCTTCGTACGCCTGCTCAAGGAACTCATCAAGGACGAGCACATCGGGCGGCGCATCGTGCCGATCGTCCCGGACGAGTCGCGCACCTTCGGGTTGGAGTCGCTGTTCCCCACGCGCAAGATCTTCAACACCCAGGGGCAGAATTACACGCCGGTGGACGCGGAGATGATGCTGTCCTACCGGGAGTCGACCGCTGGGCAGATCATGCACACCGGCATTAACGAGGCCGGTTCCGCGGCCCTGTTCCAGGTGGCCGGCACCAGCTACGCCACCCACGGCGAGCCGATGATCCCCGTATACATCTTCTATTCGATGTTCGGGTTCCAGCGCACCGCCGACCAGTTCTGGGCGGCCGGAGACCAGCTGACCCGCGGCTTCATCATCGGGGCGACGGCGGGCCGCACCACGCTGACCGGTGAGGGCACCCAGCACATGGACGGCCACTCCCCGTTGCTGTCGGCCACCAACGCGGCGGTGGTCACCTACGACCCGGCCTACGCCTACGAAATCCGGCACATCGTGCGCGACGCCCTGGAGCGCTGGTACGGGCCGGATACCGGACGCAACCGGGACGTCATGTACTACCTGACCGTGTACAACGAGCCGATCTCCCAGCCCGCCGAGCCGGACGGCGTCGACGTTGAGGGGATCCTGCGGGGCATCTACCGGCTGGACGGCGCGCCCGAGGGCGACGGGCCCGAGGTGCAGTTGCTCGCCTCCGGCGTGGCGGTGCCCTGGGTCCGCGAGGCACGCCGCCTGCTGGTCGAGGAGTGGGGCGTGCGCGCCTCCGTGTGGTCGGTGACCAGCTGGAACGAGCTGCGCCGCGAGGCCCTGGAGGCCGACCGGCACAATTTCCTGCATCCGGACTCCCCGGCGCGCGTTCCCTACCTGACGGCCACGCTGGCCGACGCCTCCGGGCCGTTCATCGCCACCAGCGACTTCGACCACTTGGTCCCCGACCAGATCCGCGCCTGGGTTCCCGGCGACTTCCACACCCTGGGCGCGGACGGCTTCGGCTTCTCCGACACGCGCGCCGCTGCCCGCCGTCACTACCTGATCGACGCCGAGTCCGTCGTCGTCAAGGCGCTGCAGGCGCTGGTCGCGCAGGGGCGGGTGGATCGCGCCGTGCTCGCGCAGGCGATCGCCCGCTACCGGCTCGAGGACGTGTCCGCGGGCCGCTCCGGCGCTCAGGGCGGGGAGGCCTGAGCACTGCGGTCATGAACCGTGCGGCGGCGTCGGCGAATCTCAGCTTGCCGGCGTCGCCGCATCGCCTTCGGCTTCCGCCACCGCGCGCACATCCGGGTCGGAGCCGGAATAGTAGTGCGCGTCCCGGTAGCGGGGGCGCATCAGGTTCTCCGGGCTGAGCAGCTCGTCGAGTGTGGCTTCGTCCAGCAGTCCCATCTCCAGCACCACCTCGCGCACATTGCGGCCCGAGCGGGCGCACTCGCGGCCCACCAGGTCGCCGTTGTGGTGGCCGATCACCTCGTTGAGGTAGGTGACGATGCCGATGGAGTTAAGGACGTTGCGGCGGCACACCTCGGCGTTGGCCTGAATACCCACCACGCACAGGTCCTTGAGCGTCACCAGCGCGTGGCGCAGCAGGCGGATGGACTCAAAGCACGCCTGGGCGATCACCGGCTCCATGACGTTGAG
Source organism: Actinomyces ruminis (assembly GCF_002154335.2). Lineage (GTDB taxonomy): Bacteria > Actinomycetota > Actinomycetes > Actinomycetales > Actinomycetaceae > Actinomyces > Actinomyces ruminis. Next base: position 1,766 of record NZ_MTPX02000061.1, on the reverse strand, counting down.
CTGCAGCTGCCCGGCCTCGGCGGCCATCGTCACCGTCAGGTCGTTGCCGATCACCTTGAAGCAGACCTGGTTGACCACCTCGGGGATGACCGGATTGACCTTGGCGGGCATGATCGAGGAGCCGGCCTGCCGCTCCGGCAGCCGAATCTCGGCCAGGCCCGCCCGCGGCCCCGAGGACAGCAGCCGCAGGTCATTGCAGATCTTGGACAGCTTCACCGCCAGGCGCTTGATGGCGGCGTGCATGGACACGTAGGCGCCGGTGTCGCCGGTGGCCTCCAGCAGATTATGGGCGCCGGTGACCCGCAGCCCGGTCACCTCCCGCAGGTGTTCAACCACCGTCTCCCGGTAGCCGGGCGGGGTGTTCAGCCCGGTGCCGATCGCCGTCGCCCCCAGGTTCACCTCCAGCAGCAGTGCCGAGTTGTTCATCAGCCGGGGGATCTCCTCGTCCAGCAGCTCGGCGAAGGCGCGGAACTCCGAGCCCAGGCTCATGGGGACGGCGTCCTGCAACTGGGTGCGGCCCATCTTGAGCACGTCCGCGAACTCCTTGCCCTTGGCCAACAGGGCGTCGATCAGATCACACAGGTCCATCTCCAGGCCGTTTATGGCTCGGTACATGCCCAGCCGGAAGCCGGTGGGGTAGGCGTCGTTGGTGGATTGGGACTTGTTGACGTGGTCGTTGGGGTTGACGATGTCGTAGCGGCCCTTGGCAAAGCCCAGGTGCTCCAGCGCTAGATTGGCGATCACCTCGTTGGTGTTCATGTTGACGCTCGTGCCGGCGCCGCCCTGGAAGACGTCGATCGGGAACTGGTCCAGACAGCGCCCCGCCTTCAGCACCTGCTCGCAGGCCCACACGATCGCATCGGCGATGTCCGCGGCAACGGTGCCCAGTTCCTTGTTGGCCAGGGCCGAGGCCTGCTTGACCTCCACCATGCCGCGCACGAAGTCCTCCTGATCACCCACCGTCTCCTTGGAGATGCGGAAATTCTCGGTGGCGCGCAGGGTGTGAATCCCCCAGTAGGCGTCCAGGGGCACCTGCCGGGTGCCCAGCAGGTCCTCCTCGGTACGGGTGGCTGTGGGTGCTGGCTTCATGATTCCTCCGTCCGCGCCACGGGGCGCTCACCGTCGTCGACCGGGGTACCCCGCGGGGAGTCGACGGCGCCCGCCCCGCACCCTGCCGACCTTACCGGCCCGCCCGCGCCCGGGTGCCGCGCAGCGCCGTCGTGCACGCATTCAGCCCGGTGGCGAGGCCCGCTAGCATCGGCGTATGGACCAGCTCAGCGCCCCGGCCGTCACGGCCCTGCGGAAGGCGCAGAACACGCTCATCGAGCACTCCCTGGATCGCATCAGTGCAGCCCACCCCTGGTATCGCACGCTGTCAGCCGCCTCGCGCGACCAGATCCAGAAGGTGGCGCGGGTGGGCGTGACCATGTTCGTGGACTCCGTTGGCGAGCGGGGCGCCGAGGTGGATCCCTCCGGCATCTTCAATGTCGCCCCGGTCGCGCTGACCGGCGCCGTGACACTGGAGCAGACCCTGGAGCTGGTACGCACCGTTGTCGACGTCGTCGAGGAGGAGGCGCCCAACGTCGTCCCGGCCGCCGGGCATGATGCCGTCCGGGTGCGGGTGCTCACCTTCGGCCGCGACGTCGGCTTCGCCGCCGCCAAGGTCTACGTCGTCGAGGAGGAGGCGCCCAACGTCGTCCCGGCCGCCGGGCATGATGCCGTCCGGGTGCGGGTGCTCACCTTCGGCCGCGACGTCGGCTTCGCCG
>NZ_MTPX02000063.1 GCF_002154335.2 Actinomyces ruminis | reverse complement strand
CGCTAGCATCACGGAGTCCAATACGGATCCGGCGTAGGCGACGGCGTAGTCGTAAACCCAACATCATCCAAAAGCTCCGCACCACGCTCAATCGCAATCTGCTCCAGCAAAGGAGTATGCATCACAGCAATAGCCTCATCATTAGTCTCCATGGTCGAGAAGATCACAGCCGCAGTTCCCTCGAACCAGCCGGCGTACGCGTCCCCTCCCTGTACCCACGACAACACAGTCGCATCCCCAACCGACCGAACACGAGCCCCAGGCATCGCAGACACCGTATCCACCACCGACACACCTATCGCCTTGTAGTTGACGAACACGTCATCTGCATCTGGCGCAGCTTCAATGTAAAGCCGTTGTTCATTATTGCCATCCACTCGACAAGTCCAGTAGTAGTCGGTCAGTTGTTCGTCAAGCCCGAATACGTTCACCGCCTCACCTAGGATCGGGGCAACATCCTCGTCGCTGAGCACCAAACAATACGGTTCGCTGGGACGCGGAGGAGGTAGCTGCTGGTACCCCCACCAAGCCAAACGACCCACCAGCGTCAACGCTACGACCGCCAAAGACACTACAAAAGGCGCACCCAAACGATTAGCGAAGCCCCACAGGCGCTCAGACAACTCTGATGAAATCACTCAAACACCCGCCTAGTCAGCAACCTTATCGTGCCCATGACCGATACCTGCACCAAACTGGATCTCCAAATCAGACGAAGGGACGTCGGGGCTCTCCATCCAGTGGTTGAACTGCTTCCTGTAGGTGGAGTCGGACAACAACATCGTCAGGTCGATCTGATGGTCGTCGTCCATCCAGTCGTAGAGATCGCCGAGATCCTTCCCGTTATAGTCGATATAGGCGGCGTCGGGCAGTCGTCCCGCGTTCGAGATCTGCGCCATGGCCGCCTGGAAGGCCTCCTGCTGGGCGGCGTCGGACAAGTCTTCGGCATCTTCGACCTGTGTCAGGTCGAACTGGCTCATCTGCTCGGTCAATCCCGGAGTTGCAGCGGTGACCACAACCGACGCGGCTTGGGCAGCCGGATGAGGCACAACCGACAATCCCGCACCGAAGGCACCCAGAACAGTGGAGGCGGCGAGTTCGTTGGCATGTGCCTCACTTTCACCATGACCGGTCAGCGCGCTGACTGCGGATTGCTCAATGAACCCCAGGAGTGCCCCGTCATTCCTGCTGGCTGTCTTGAACGCCTCGTCCATCCCCGATCCGTCACCCAAAGTGGCGTCGGGGTACTCGTCGAGGATGGCCTGGTTGCGTGCCGTGGAGTAGCGGCCCACCGCGTTGGACAGGATCGACAGCGAGCTCTCCTCCATACCGACCAAGCGGGTCAGTGCGCGGATGTCTGACTCGTGGTTCCCGGGCAGCACGGCGGGCCGCGTGGCATCCCCAACAAATACCGCCCCAGAGGAGTCCGCATTCCCGTTGATGACGTCCTCAATATCCGCCATGGAGTTGCCGAGAATAATGGCGACGTTGTCCCTACCCGTCTGCGTGAACGCATCCTCATCTAGACCGCTGAGATAAGTCATCGCCTCACCGGTCGCCCACGCGGCGCGCTCGTCCGTTGAATCATCAGACGGCATGCGTTGCGCGGAGGCCCCGGCCATCGCCGTCGTCAAAGCCTCGCTACCCTTGTCAGGGTCCCAGGTGCGGTTGGTAAGCAGTTCCCAGCGGTCCGCCGAGGCCTGACTCGGGACCCAGTTTCCTGCGGCATCGACCGCTCCTCCATCCTCCGGCGCAAGATACTCCAGCGCCGCCTCGGTATTCGTACCCATCGCGGTCAGAACGCCCTCAAGCGGGTCAAGACTCGCACGCGTGTACACGGGACCGTAGTCATCAACCTTATTGGCGGGCATGGGATAGGTCGGCCGGGTTCCGTCATACGGCAGCTCCTCCATCCGATCCGCCAAATCAACCAGGAAACCCGCGTTGTAGTGCAACCCCTCCACCGACAGAAGCGCATTCATCGCCGCGGTCCGCCCCTTGTGACCGTCCTCGGTCACCGCCGTCTCCAACGCGGCCGCAAGCCCAGGACCCGTGACACTCTGGTGAGAAGCCGCGGCAAGTATATGACCCATCGTATTGACAACCGAGTCGGTCGCCGCCTCATCCTCGGCCTTCGGATGAGCATACTGCGAGGTGCCGCTACTCGCAGTAGAGTAAGTGTTATCCGCCTGCACCTGCTGGACCATGTCCAGGAAAGTATCTACTCCCACGGTGTTTACGAACGCAGCACCGTAGATGTCAATATCCTGCTTCTTCGCCATGGCCTCGGCGATTTCCTCGACGGTGCGACCGTCTTCCGCGGTCCCGTCCTTACTGGCCAGTGCCTGCTCCAGCGCCGTGGCATCAGCCTTAGCGTCGGCAATGGACTGGCTGTTGTAGGTCTTGACGTTCTCCGGGGTGTCTTCCACCCCATCAGGCAGGTAGTAGCAGACAACACCCTCCTCGGCGGAGAAGGTGATGCCACTGTCGTTCATGGCAATCGCCTCGTCCAGACGGGTCTGCAGATCATTAACGAGCCGTTGGAGAGTGTTAATCGCATCCGCCATACTCGCAGGCCGACCACCAAACGCCGCAAAGGCACTTCCAGAGCCGACTGGGGCGTACCCCAACGCGTAGGGGGTGCTGATCGACAGCAACTCCTCAACGCCCTCCACCGGCTCCTCATCCCAGCTATTACTGAGGTTGTACAACTCAGAACGCTCAACCTCGGCATCATCCACCCAGGACTGCAGAGCATCAATGAAACCCTGCACCCCCTCAGCGTCCATACTCACATACGTCAACCTCACTCACCCCTAATCCATCTGACGCGCACCGCACCCGCAGCACCGCGGTGCGAGCAAACCGTGCCTACGCGAACCAACAGATCACCTCCACTCTGAATTGGCCTCATCACTACCCTTGGGAACCCGATCCTCCTGACCCCACCAGGCGTTATTGGCCTTTTCATAGATGTCGTCCGCAACATCACGCACCGCGGTAACGCTCGTATCGATATCAGTACCGAAGTCATCGGCCAGCGGTGAAGACCACACCTTGCCCAACTGCCCGCTAAACGCGCTCAAACCACCCGCGGCGCCATAGGAAGAAGACGGTACGCCACCCGCGGCCACGACGGCGCCCACAACCAACGTCGAAGCCAGAACCTGCGGATCATTCGCAAGAACCTCCTGCACGGTCCCCGCCCGTCCCCTGACCTTCTCAATTGCCTGCTTCTTCAGGTTATCCACCAGATCGGACGAACCGTCCTCATCATCGCCGTCAGCGCTTGCGCCTGCGTAGAAACTGTATGACATGAGTGGCTCAGAGTCCCTTCTCCCGAGCCAGGACCCGGGCAATCGAACACAGCCACACCCGCACGCCGCTAGTGCGCCGCGCAGAACATGACCGACGCCAAAAAGTTACCACACCGCCATAAGCCGGCAAAGCGTCCGGAGACCGACCCGTTCCGCGTCAGCGGGGACAATGCTCCTCCCATCACAAGCGACACTGCCGGCGACCCTGGCTGGCGCAAGGTTTTCCACAGGGCGCGCCCGGGCGCTGGTGCCGGAGCCCAGACGCGGGAAGGATGAGAGCATGCCCAAGGCCCCTTCCGCTCCCCAGTCTCCGTCGTCGTCGCCGGAGCTGAGACTCGAGTGCACCCCGGCGCCCGGACCGGCGCTGTGCCCGCACGGGCGGTGCTGGCGCACCTGCTTCATGGTCCCGTCGAGCCGATTCTTCAGGCCTTGCCGCCCCGGGAGCTGGCGCTGCTGCGCTGCCATGGCTTGGACGAGCGAATGCTGGTCAGCGTGCTCGGGCAGGCGGTGCCGGCGGATCTGCTCGGTAACCCGGCCGCCCGCGCCCAAGCCCTCGCCCCGCGGCTGCCGGCCAACCGTGTGGTGGCCGGCCGTACCGCCCTGTGGGTGCACACCGGTGGGCCGGTGCCCGCGAGCCCTGACCTTCTGCGCACCGCGCCCGCTGCCGACGTCGTCACTCTGGAGGGGGTGTTGTGCCTGCGGCTGACGCGGGCGGTCGTGGACCTGGCACGCACCGCGCCGCCCGGGGTGGCGGTCGACGCGGTGCTGCGCGCCCGCCGTGCCGGCCTTACCCGCCGTGACCTGGAGCCGGCGCTGTTGGCCCGCCGCGGCGGCGGCATGCGGGGATTGCGACGAGCCCGTCGTCTGATCGACGAACTGTATGCGCCGGCAGCGGCGGAGGGGGTTCAGGCATCAATCTGAGCCGCGCGCTCGTGCTGGTTCCGATTGGCGGATGAAGTCAGCCGCCGCGCCTCGAATACACCATCGATGCGTCGCAGGGAGGCCAACGTGTGGTCCAGGTGGCTGGCCTCGGCCAGCTCGACCACGAACCGGCCTACCACCACGCGGTCGCGCGAGGTGCTCACGTTGGCGCTGATCATGTTGACGTGGTTGTCGGCAAGGACGCGGGTGATGTCCGCCAGTAGGCCGCCACGGTCCAGGGACTCGACCTCCAGCTGCACCAGGTAGGCGCTCTGGGCGTGCTCGGCCCAGTGAACCTTGAGCAGGCGCTCGGGCTGCTGCCGCAGCTGTTCAACGTTCTGGCAGTCGGCACGGTGCACCGACAGGCCGGAGCCGCGAGTGACGAAGCCGACGATCTCGTCCCCGGGCATGGGGGTGCAGCAGCGCGCCAGCTTGACCAGCACATCGCCCTCGTCCATGCCTTCGACGATGACGCCGGGATCACCGGCAGAGCGGGACCGTTGCCCGGCGGGTGCCGCCCGGGTGGGCAACACGCCCTCCGCCAGGGTCTCCTCCGCACCGGCCTCCCCGCCGACGGAGGCAACCAGGGTGTCGACGACGTGCTGAGCGGAGATGTGCCCCTCACCGACCGCCGCATACAGGCCATCCACGTCCCGTTTATCTAGGGTTTCGGCCACGTTCATCAGCGAGTCGTGGCTCATGAGCCGTTGGATGGGTAGATCCTTCTTGCGCATGGCGCGGGCAATGGCGTTCTTGCCGTCCTCGATCGCCTCTTCGCGCCGTTCCTTGGAGAACCAGGACTTGATCTTGTTGCGGGCGCGGGTGGAGCCCACGAAGTTCAGCCAGTCGCGGCTGGGCCCGGCGCCCTGCGCCTTGGAGGTGAAGACCTCAACCGTGTCACCGTTCTCCAGCTTCGTGTCCAGCGGCACCAGCCGGCCGTTGACGCGGGCTCCGACGGTGCGGTGGCCCACCTCGGTGTGCACGGCGTAGGCGAAGTCAACGGGGGTGGACTCGCTCGGCAGGGCCAGCACATCTCCCTTGGGGGTGAACACGTACACCTGCCCCCCGGACATCTCGTAGCGCAGGGAGTCCAGGAACTCGGCGGGGTCCTGGGTTTCCTTCTGCCAGTCGACCAGTTGCCGCAGCCAGCCGAGTTCGCCGGCGTCGGAGTCGCCGGGGGCGCCGCCCAGCGGGCTGGGGCCGGTGGCGTTGGGGTCCTCCTTGTACTTCCAGTGCGCGGCCACCCCGTACTCGGCCATGCGGTGCATCTCATGGGTGCGGATCTGTATCTCCACCGGCTTGCGGCCCGGACCGATTACGGTGGTGTGCAGCGACTGGTAGAGGTTGAACTTGGGGACGGCGATGTAGTCCTTGAAGCGGCCGGACATGGGGGTCCAACGGGAGTGCAGCGCCCCCAGCACCGCATAACAGTCCTGGACGGTGTCCACGATGACGCGCACCGCCACCAGGTCGTAGATGTCGTCGAAGTCCTTCCCCCGCACGATCATCTTCTGATAGATCGAGTAGTAGTGCTTGGGCCGGCCGGTGACGATGCCCTTGATCTTGTTGACCCGCAGGTCCTCCTCGATCTGCAGGCGCACCTGCCGCAGGTACTCCTCGCGGGCGGGAGCGCGCTCGGCCACCAGGCGCTCAATCTCATCGTAAACGCCGGGGTACAGGGCTTTGAACGAGCGGTCCTCCAGCTCCCACTTAATGGTGTTCATACCCAGCCGATGGGCCAGCGGGGCATAGATCTCCAGGGTCTCCTTGGCCTTGCGGGCGGCGGTCTCCTCCGGCACGTACTTCCAGGTGCGGGCGTTGTGCAGCCGGTCTCCCAGCTTGATGACGAGCACTCGGATGTCCTTGGACATGGCCACGATCATCTTGCGGACCGTCTCCGCCTGGGCGGCATCCCCGTACTGGACCTTGTCCAGTTTGGTGACGCCGTCCACCAGCAGTGCGATCTCATCGCCGAAGTCGGCGCGCAGCCGCTCCAGGGTGTAGTCCGTGTCCTCCACCGTGTCGTGCAGCAGCGCGGCCGCAAGCGTCTGCGGTGTCATGCCCAACTCGGCCAGGATGGTGGCCACCGCCACCGGGTGAGTGATGTACGGCTCCCCGGACTTACGCATCTGCCCGGCATGCGCCTTCTCCGCAACCCGGTAGGCGCGCACAATCAGGCTGGTGTCCGCCTTCGGGTGGTTGGCGCGCAGTGCCCGCATGAGCGGCTCGATGGCCGGCGGGGTGGAGTGGCCGCGCGCCCCGAACCAGGCCAGGCGGCTGCGCACGCGCGAACCCGGCACGACCGTTTCATCGGCGGTGCCGGTCCCGTTGCGCGTGTCCGTCGTCATACCCGGATCATAGCCGGGTCAGCCGTGTTTGATGCGGCCGCGCACCAGGTCAGGCGGATTCGAAGATGACGACGGAGTCGATGTCCCGGCCGGAGAGCTTCTCGCGTCCACCCAGCCCGGCCAGCTCCAGCAGCATGCAGATCGACTCGACCTTCGCACCGGCCTGCTCGAGCAGGTCGATGGAGGCGGCCGCGGTACCACCGGTGGCCAGCACGTCGTCGATCACCAGCACCCGAGAGCCCTCCTCCACGGTCTCGGGACGCAGCTCCATGCGGGCGGTGCCGTACTCGAGCTCGTAGTCGATGCCCAGTACCGGGCCGGGCAGCTTGCCGGCCTTGCGTACGATCACCATGCCGATGCCCAGGTGCACGGCCAGTGGTGCGGCCAGGATGAAGCCGCGCGATTCCAGTCCTGCTACGGCGTCGATGTGGCCCCGGTAGTGGGCGGCCAGACCATCGATGAGGTTGGCGAAGGCCTCCCCGTTGGACAGCAGCGGAGTGATGTCGCGAAACAGCACGCCGGGCTCCGGGAAGTCTGGGATCTCCCGGAGGTTGTCCAGTACGAGTTGTGTGAGTTCCTTCGGGAGGGCGGGTGAGATGGTCATGACCGCTTCTTCTTCCTCTTGGGCTGGGCGGAGTTTCCGAGATGGCGTCCGGGGATGACGGGGGCGGCTGCGGGCGTGGCGGCGAGTGGCCGCCAGCGCCTCCGGGTCGTCGCCGGCTGCGGCCAGGCGCTCGCCGCGGGCGCGTGCGACCCGGGCCGCCTGCTCCTTGACGGCAGGCTCACGGCTGCGCAGATCCACCAGCAGCGGTGTGGCCAGGAACAGCGAGGAGACGGTGCCGGCGATCATGCCGATGAACAGGGTCAGGGCGATGTCGCGCAGGGTGCCGGCGCCCAGGATGAATGCGCCCACCACCAGCAGGGAGGCCACCGGCAGCACGCCGACCACGGAGGTGTTAATGGAGCGGATTAGCGACTGGTTGACCGCCAGGTTGGCCAGCTCCCCATAGGTGGAGCGGGTCTGTGTCTCGAAGCCGTCGGTGTTCTCCCGGACCTTGTCGAAGACGACCACGGTGTCGTACAGGGAGTAGCCGAGGATCGTGAGCACACCGATTATGGTGGCCGGGGTGACCTCGAAGCCGCTGGCCGCGTACACGCCCACGGTGATCAGGATGTCGTGGCACAGGGCGAGTAGCGCGGCCACCGCCATCTTCCAGGTGCGGAAGTAGGCCCAGATGAGGCTCCCACCAGCACGAAGAAGATGACCAGGCCGCGGATGCCCTTGTTGGTCACGTCCGAGGACCAGGTGGGGCCGATGGTCGTGGCAGACACGTCGGCATCCGTAACGCCGTAGGTGTCCGCGAGGGCGGTAGACAGCCCGGTCAACTCGGTGTTGCTCAGCTCGTTGGTCTGCACGCGCACAGAGGAGGAGCCGACGGTGGTCACCGACGTTCCGGAGGACAGCCCCTGCTCGGCCACGACGTCGTTGGCGGGGCGCACGTCTGGATCGGCCAGGCCGGTGACGGTGATCTCCGAGCCGCCGCGGAAGTCGATGCCGGGGGTGAGCCCGACGGTCGCGAGCAACACCACGGAGGCCGCCACGACGATGCCGGCAATGGCGTACCACAGGCGGCGCCTGCCGATGAAGGGGAAAGAGGTGGTGCCGGAGTAGAGCTCGTTACCGAGCTGGGCGAGGGACTTCATGCCTGCTCATCGTCCTTTCCGCTCGCGTCTTCGGCTTCGACGGCGTCGGCCTGCTCTCGGGCCCGTCGAGCCTCGGCCCGACGACGAGCCAAGGAGCCGCCCGCGCTGACCGCACTGGCAAGTGCGCCACCCCGGTACACGGCGCTGGAGCGGGCCCCCAAGTGTTCCGGGTCCAGTCCGGACCAGCGGTGCCCCTCGCCGAAGAAGCGGAACCGCAGGATCCACACCAGCATGGGGTGAGTGAACAGGATGATGACCGCCAGGTCGACGACGGTGGTCACCCCCAGTGTGAAGGCGAAGCCCTGCACCCCACCGACCGCCAGGAAGTACAGCACCACGGCTGCCAGCAGGTTCACCGAGTCGGACACGATGATGGTGCGGCGAGCGTGCCGCCAGCCCTCGTCCACGGCCACCGCCAGCGTGCGCCCGTTGCGTACCTCGTCGCGTACGCGTTCGAAGTAGACGATGAAGGAGTCCATGGTGATGCCGATGGCGATGATCAGTCCGGCAACGCCCGCCAGCGACAGCCGGTACCCGATACCCCAGCTGAGCAGGGCGATCACCAGATAGGTGCCGGCGGCGGCCACCAGCAGCGAGGCCACGGCCACGACCCCCAGGCCCCGGTACTGCCAGGCGAGGTACAGCACAATCAGGCGAAGCCAATCAGTCCGGCAATCAAGCCGTTGCGCAGCTGCTCGGTGCCCAGGGTCGCGGAGATGTGCTGTTCGGACTGCACCGTGAAGGACAACGGCAGGGAACCGAAGGACAGCTGGTTGGCCAGGGTGTTCGCCTCGGACTGGGTGAAGCTGCCGGAGATCTGCACCCGGCCGTCGGTGATGGCGGTGGTGACGCTGTCATTGAAGCCGGAGGCCATGATGGTCAGCCCGTCGAGCACGATGGCGAACTCGGCCTTCTGGGAGTCGGTGGAAGTGGTGTCGGAGGAGCCGGCGGCGGCATCGCGGTAGGCGATCAGCCGCTCGGAGACGTCGGCGAACAGGTTGCTGCCCTCGGAGTCGAACTCCAGATTGACCACCCAGTTGTTGGTAGCGGTGCCCTGACTGGTGGTCTCCAGACCCGAGGAGGCGGAGGCGATGTTGGTGCCGGCGATGTCCGCGGGCCCGAGGATATAGATGGTGCCGCTACCGTCCCGTGCGCAGGAGATGACCGCGATGTCAGGGTCCTGGGCCTCGCCGGTGAGGGAGTCCTCGGCGGTGCAGTCGGTCATGTAAGCGTCGTAGATCAGCTGCTCGGAGATCCAGGCGTCAGAGGAGTTGTCGTCGCTGGTGGATTCCAGCGGGTCGGAGCTGATGGTGCCGTCGCCGTCGACGTCGGCCAGGCTGGTGGCCATCTCCTCGGTGGTCACCGGTTCGAGCGTGGCGTCAGCGGACGCGGCATCTGCGTCTGTCTCGGTGTCCGTATCTGTGGCCGTGGCGCCGTCGGTCGCAGCGTCGGCTGCGCCATCGGTGGCGCCGTCCGTTGGGGTGGCGCTGGCCAGGCTTGCGGCGTACTCGTTCTGCGCGTCGGCGTAGGCGGCGGCATTCGCCTGCAGGATCCGGATCACGGGGCGGAAGTAGAGCACCGCGGAGGTGCGCACCAGGTCCAGCGTGTCCTCGCTGGGCGTGCCGGGGAGGGACACCATGATGTTGTTGCCCCCCTGACGGGAGATCTGCGCCTCCGAGACGCCGGTGGCGTCCACACGCTGGCGGATGATCTCGATGGCCTGGTTGATGTCCTCGTCGGTGATCTCCGAGCCGTCGGAGGTGGTGGGGGTGAGAATGATCTGGGTGCCGCCCTCCAGGTCCAGAGCGAGGCCGGGCGTCATCTGGGTGCGCCCGGTAGCCGTACCGACCGCCAGGGCGACGTAGCCCAGTGCAATGACTAGCAGTAGCGTCAGCAGGCGTCGGCCCGGATGCTTGAGTTTCTTGGTGGACACTTGGTCCTCTCCTCGGGAAGGGCGGTGGGCGCCGCAGCCGGCACGCGGCGTTGGCGCACGCGGACGTCAGGCCTGGGGCTGCGGCTCGGCCGGCTCCTCGGGGGACTCATTCGCCGTGTCTTCTGCGTCCTCGCTGTCCGCAGCGGCCGGGGTTGCGGAGTCCTGGCCGTCTGCATCCTCCTCCGCGACCGCGTCCTCGTCCTCTGAGGAGGCGAAGGGCGGTTCCTCGGCGCCGACGATCGCACTCTTGATCCACAGCGACTCGTCCCCCAGCGGGGTGGCCAGGGTGACGACGTCCCCATCGACCTCAACGACGGTGCCGTAAAAGCCGGCGCGGGTGCGTACCAGGTGCCGGGTACGAGTGCTTCCTCGGTGCGGCGGTTCTGCTCGTCCGCCATCCGCTGCTGCTGCTTGCGGGCGAATCTGGACATCAGCCAGAAGGCCAGCAGCATGATGATCAGCATCAGAAGCATGGGGTCCATCGTAACGACTCCGTTCGTTGGGAAACCCGCCGTCGCCTCGGCGCCGGGCGTGTGCGAGTCTAGGCCACCGGCGGCGGTGCCTGGACGGACGTTAGGCGTGTGCCGGTGTGACACGCGCCCCTTATCCGCGTCGCGCGGCGACTTCAGGCGAATAGAGCGCCGTCTTCGGGCGGGCGCAGACCCAGGTGAGTATAGGCGGCGGGCGTGGCCATGCGTCCGCGCGGGGTGCGCACGAGCAGTCCCTCCCGGAACAGGTAGGGTTCGGCAACCGTCTCGATCGTCTCGGGCTCCTCCCCCACGCTGACGGCCAGGGTGGCCAGCCCGACGGGCACGCCGGCGAAGCGGGTACACAGGGTCTCCAGCACCGAACGGTCCAGCCGGTCCAGGCCCAATTCGTCGACCTCGAACACCTCCAGTGCGCCGCGGGTGGCGGCCAGGTCCAGCCGTCCCGGCGTGCCGTGCACCTGCGCCCAGTCCTGCACGCGGCGCAGCAGCCGGTTGGCGATGCGGGGGGTGCCTCGGGAGCGGCGGGCCAGTTCACCGGCGGCGTCGGCGTCGATGCTGACCCCCAGCAGGCCGGCGGAGCGGACGACGATACGGGTCAGGTCGCCCGGTCCGTAGTAGTCCAGGTGCCCGGTGAATCCGAAGCGGTCGCGCAGCGGGGCGGGCAGCAGGCCGGCGCGGGTGGTGGCGCCGACGACGGTGAAGGGCGGCAGGGTCAGCGGGATGGACGTGGCACCCGGGCCCTTGCCGACCACGACGTCCACCCGGTAGTCCTCCATCGCCAGGTAGAGCATCTCCTCGGCGGTGCGGGCGAGCCGGTGGATCTCGTCGATGAACAGCACGTCCCCCTCCTCCAGGGAGGACAGGATGGCGGCCAGGTCTCCGGCGTGTTGGATGGCGGGGCCGGAGGTGATGCGCAGGGCGCCCTCGACCTCGTTGGCGATAATCATGGCCAGAGTGGTCTTGCCCAGGCCGGGCGGTCCGGACAGCAGCACGTGGTCGGGTACGGCGCCCCGGGCCAGGGCGGCGCGCAGCACCACGGACAGCTGCCCGCGCACCACCTGTTGGCCGACGAAGTCCTCCAGGCGTTTGGGGCGCAGGGCGGCCTCGGCGGCACGTTCGGCGTCGTCCGCGCCGCCGCCGACGATGCGGCCGGCCCCTTCCGGGGCGGCACCGGCGGCCGGATAGTCAGCCACGGGCTCCTCCTCCCAGGTGCCGCAGGGCGGCGCGCAGCAACTCCGGCACCGGCAACGGGGCGTCCGGCGCCGTTTCGGCGTGGTCGGCCTCGACGGCGACAACCGCGCGGGCCGCGGTGGCCTCATTCCAGCCCAGCTGGATCAGGGCGGCCACCACATCTGGATTGGGCTCGCCCGCCGCGCCCACCGGCGCGGGCTCCGGTGGGGCGCCGGTGGGCGGGCCGAGCTTGTCGCCGACGTCGATAATGACCCGCTGGGCGCCCTTGGGACCCAGGCCCGGCACGCGCTTGAGGGCGGCCACGTCGTTGCCGGCAACAGCGCGGCGCAGCGAGTCGGGGGTGTGCACGGCCAAGATCGCCAGCGCGAGTTTGGCCCCAACGCCCTTGGCACCGAGCAGCACCTGGAAGCAGCGGCGCTCATCGACATCCGCGAAGCCGTACAGGGTCAGGGCGTCCTCGCGCACAATCAGCTCGGTGTGGACGAACCCCTCCTCCCCCACGCGCAGCCCGGCCAGGGTGGCGGGCGTGGCCTGGAAACTCATGCCGACGCCGCCGACCTCGATGGTCGCGGCCGCCAGTGAAACATCGATGACGGTTCCGCGCAGTGAGGCAATCATGCGGCGTGGACTCCTTGCAGTGTGAACCTCGAACACCTGTTCGGCATGGGGCTGACTCTAGCGGCTTAGGCGGCGCGGGTCGACGGCGCCGGTACGGCGTGCCTTCGCCTGCGCGGCCGCCCAGGCCTGCTGGGCGGGAGTGCGAGCCGAAGCCCGGATGGAGCCGCCCGCCGAAACCATGTCCGTGCTGCCGTCGACACCGGTGCCGCCACCACGCCAGGCGTGGCATATGGCCTGAGCCAGAGCGTCGGCCGCATCGGCGGGGCGGGGTGGGGCGTCCAGGCCGAGGATGCGCCGCACCATCGCCTGCACCTGCGCCTTGCCGGCGGTGCCGGAGCCGGTTACCGCCGCCTTGGCCTCACTGGGGGTGTGCTGGGCGACCTCCAGCCCCGCACGGCCCCGGCCACCATAGCCACCCCGATCACCTCGGCCACGGGAACCACCGAGCGCAGGTTGTCCTGGGCGAAGACGCGCTCGACGGAAACGGCGGTGGGGGCCAGCCTGGCGATCCAATCGTCCAAGGCGTCGGCGATGGTCAGCAGCCGCAGCTCCGGACTGGCCGAGGCCGGAGTGCGCACCACCCCGACCTCAACCAGGCGGGCACGGCGCCGCGAGTCGACGTCGATACAGCCCAGCCCGCAGCGGGTCATGCCGGGATCGATGCCGAGCACCCGCTGCTCGGCGACGGCTCCGCGACGGCGGCCGCCCCGTCCGGGAGCCCGCTCGGTGGCCAGCGGGGACGGTTCGCTCATGACTCTGCCCGGCGGTGGCGAGGCTTATTCGTCGTCCGCGTTGAGTTCGGCGGCAACCTCGGGGGTGATGTCTACGGAGGTGTAGACGTTCTGCACGTCGTCGAGGTCCTCCAGGGCGTCGATCAGCCGCATCACCTTGCGGGCGCCGTCTACATCCACCGTCACGGTCGTGCCGGCCACGAACTGGGACTCCGCGGACTCGTAGTCCATGCCGGCGTCCGTGACGGCCTTGCGCACGGCGACCAGGTCGCCGGGCTCACAGATAATCTCGAAGGACTCGGCGCCCTCCACGACCTCCTCGGCGCCGGCGTCGAGGACCGCCATGAGGATCGTGTCCTCGTCCACGCCAGCGCCCTTGGCGACCTCCACCACGCCCTTGCGGGTGAAGTTGTAGGCCACCGAGCCGGGGTCGGCCAGGGAGCCGCCGGTGCGAGTGAAGGCAACGCGCACGTCGGAAGCGGCGCGGTTGCGGTTGTCGGTCAGGCACTCGACCAGGAAGGCGACGCCTTCCGGGCCGTAGCCTCGTACATGATGGTCTGCCAGTCGGCGCCGCCGGCCTCCTCGCCGCTGCCGCGCTTGACGGCGCGGGTGATGTTGTCCGCCGGGACCGAGTTCTTCTTCGCCTTCTGGATGGCGTCGTACAGGGTCGGGTTGCCGTTGGGGTCACCGCCACCGGTGCGGGCAGCAACTTCGATGTTCTTGATCAGGCGGGCGAAGAGCTTGCCGCGCTTGGCGTCGATCGCGGCCTTCTTGTGCTTGGTAGTGGCCCACTTGGAGTGACCCGACATGTGTTCTCCTTGCAGTCTTCCGTTCCTCCCGACGGCGGACGTCGGGAGACCGTATGCGAACATACCTACGTCAAGTCTAAAGCGTTGGTCAAAACACGCGGTTTCTAGTGCTCGACCACGTGGCGCACCCGGCCGTCCCAGCCGTCCATGAGCTCGCGGGCCAGTGCCGGCAACATGCGCGGGTAGACGGTCATGCCGGCGGCAACGGCGGCATCCAGCTCATCCAGCTCCCACCAGCGCAGCGAGTCCAGCAGCTGCTGCTCGGTGTCGGTCCAGCCCGAGCTGTCCACACCCACGCCCGCCTCAAGGTAGGTCAGGTAGAACAGTTCGTCCTGGCGGCAGGTGACCTGGTTGAAGGTGAACAGGGCCCGGCGTTCCACCACCGGGCCGGTCAGGGCGGCTTCGGCCAGGTGAATGCCGGTCTCCTCCGCCAACTCGCGGCGGGCCCCTCCGATAGGCGTCTCGCCGGACAGCAGGCCACCGCCCGGAGTGAATCCCCACGAGTGGGTGGTGTCACCGAAGTCGTGGCCAACCACCAGCAGGATGGCCGGCCGGGGTCCCTGCCGCAGAGCGATCACCCGGGCAGCCTGGCGGAACGGCAAGCCCACGGCGTTCAGGCGCCACTCGGAGGCGTCAAGTAGCTGGGTCCAGTTCGGCGGGACTCGCAGGGGGTCGCGCCCGTCGGCGGTGAGCGTGGGGACGGGCCAAGGCAGATCGTCGACGTTATCGGGTGAAGGCATAGCGTTGCTCAACTATAGCCGCAAGCAACGCCGATTCCTGTACCGCAAAATCAGTGTCGGCGTGCCCGTCGATCGCCTGCTGGCGCAGCTGCGCCAGGGCGGCGGCCGCCTTCAAGAACGCCTGCATGGCCCGGGCGGCCGCCGGCCCGCGGCTCTTGGCCCAACGGCGGGCGGCCGCACGCCCGGCGCCGGTGGTGATCATGGTGACTTCGGCCGGTGAGAACCAGCCGGCGCGCTGGTAGTCCGCCAGCCGCTGCCGCATGGTCATGCGCTCACTCCAGCGCAGCCACAGCACCAGGCCGATCGCGGCGATGAAGAAGGGGATCGCGACGAAGAAGTACAGGGAGGGATCGTTGGCGAGTATGCCGTTCCAGAAGGAGTGCAGCATGATGGCGCAGGCAAGTCCCAGCGGCGTGGTCCACATCCACGCCAGGCTTGACCGCAGGCGCACGCTTGCCCCGATCGCCAGGCCGGTGCAGGCGGTGAAGGTTACGTGGGCGAAGGGCGAGGCGATCCCGCGCATCAGGAAGGTGATCAGCAGCGCGTCGGAGTACTGCACGAAGTACAGGATGTTCTCCGCGAAGGCGAAGCCGGCAGCGACCACCGCGGCGTAGACGATCCCGTCCACGGCTCCGTTAAAAGTGCGCCGCCAGAGCAGGAAGATGATGAGCACGCCCAGGCCCTTGGTGGTTTCCTCCACGATCGGTGCAGTGACCACCGCGGAGACGAACTGGCCGCCGGACACCGATCCGGTGGTGGTTGACACCAGCAGGGAGGCGGAGGTGTTGATCACCAGGGAGACGATGGTGGCCACCCCGGCGCCCCAGAGGAAGGCGGCCGCCAGCACGCCGGGTGGTTCGGGTTCCCACCGGTCGATCCAGCCGACCGTGACCAGGACGATGCTCAGCGGTACCAGCGCCAGCAGGATGGGGACCAGTAGTTCGGAGGCGGCTGTGGCTGTGGATGCGTAGATGATCCACAGCATCACCGCCAGCCCTAACGCGCCCAGGCAGGCCATGATAGCGCTGACGATGGTGCCGCGGCGTCGGTGCACCATCGCCTGGGGGGTCCATGCCGGGGCGGAGGATGGCTGCGCGGGGCTGACGGCCGGGTAGGAGCTGCGTCGATACCCGGGCCGGGGTGCCCAGGAGTTGCCGGGCCCGGAGAAGGAAGGATGTGTGCTCATGGTGTGGCCTGCGTGTTTCCGGATACGGTCGGCACATCGGTGGAGTCGTCAATGTCGAAGGTCTGTGGCAGGGGGGCGTGGCCGGCCAGGTGCAGTACGCGCACGTCCAGCGCGGCACGCAGGCGCCGGGCCTCAGCTACGTGCGTGTTATGGAAACGGCGGGCCAGCACCATTCGGTAGGCGGCCCTGTCCAGTCGGTCCAAGGCCTCTTGACCCCGCGGGTCGACGCCGAGCTCGACGCGGGTGGGCGCATCGACGACGGTGCGGATCACGCGGGACAGGTCGGACTCGATGCGGGCACGGCTGCGGGTGGCCGCGCCGGCCAGTTGGGCGGGGGTGTCGGTGTCCAGGCCGTCGTCGACTATCGGGCCCTCGGCGTCGAGCGCGTCATGTGCGGCCTGCGACAGCAGCAGCGCGGAGGCGGGGTCGAGTAGACCGGAGGTCGCCAGGTCGACTGCGGCCTGCGCCCGGTGAACCAGCTGCGCCTCCAAAGTGGCGCGCGAGCCCAGCACCTGCCGGTGCAGCCGGTCCACGCGCAACGCCTTGGCGTACGCCGACCAGGCAATAGCCAAGAACACCAGGGCCGCGACCAGCACGACGACGGCGGGCACCAGCCAGGTGGGTGGCCCACCCGGCGGGTGCGGAGGCGAGGCCGCCAGCAAGGGCCCCGCGCCAATGAGCGGTCTGAGCATCGCCTTACTCCTCCGGTCAGTCCTCGAGGGCGTCGCGCAGCCTGCCCACCATCGTGCGCGAACCGGGCGCAATGGTCACGCGCGTGTGGGCCGTGGACAGGGCCATGTCGTACACGTCCAGCACCGCGTCGGTGACCGCGGACCAGTCGTAGCGACCCACCACGGCGGACGCCGCGGCCCGGCGCGCGTCGGCGGCGGCCGTGTCGGTGAGGGTATCGATGATGGCGCGGGCCAGGTCGTCACTGTCGCCGTTGCGGAACAGGGCGCCGTAGGCGCCGTCGCCGAGGACGTCGGAGAAGGCGGTCAGATCGGAGGCGACCACGTGCGTGCCCGCGGCCATCGCCTCAACCAGCACAATGCCGAAGGACTCCCCACCGGTCTGTGGGGCCACGTAGCAGGAGCAGGAGGCGAGCATCGCGGCCTTGTCGGTGTCGGAGATGCCGCCGAGGAACGCCACCTGGTCGCCGAAGCGTTCCAGGTCAGCACGCTCCTTGTCGGCGTCGCCGCGACCGGCGATGAGGAAGCGGGCGTCCGGGATGGCGGCCAGTACCGTGGGAATGGCGCGGGCGAGCACCTGCAGGCCCTTGCGGGGCTCATCCAAGCGGCCCAGGAAGGAAATCGTGGGGGCCTGCGCGGTGCCCGCGAAGCGCGCATCATCCTTGGGGGCTTGCGCGAAGGGGCCGACGTATACGCCGTTGGGGATGACTACCGCGTCGCCGCCGTGGTACTGGATCAGGGTGCGGCGCGCCTCCTCGGAGACGGCGATGCGGGCGGTGAGTTTCTCCACCAGCGGCACCGCCACCGGGGACAGCAGTTCGCGGGCCAGGGAGCGATCCATGGCCGCATGGAAGGTGCCGACCACCGGCCCATCGGACGCCTGCAGGGCGAGCATGCCGACGCTGGGGGTGATGGGCTCATGAATGTGCAACAGATCGAAGTCGCCGGCGGCAAGCCAACGGTGGGCGCGGCGGGCGACTGCCGTGCCGAAGTTGAGGCGGGCGATCGAGCCGTTGTAAGGGATGGCGATGGAGTCGCCGGCACTGGTGACCCAGTCCGGCAGTTCCAGGTCCTGCGAGGCAGGCGCGAGCACCTGTACCTCGTGTCCGCGGCGCATCAGCTCGCGAGCCAGATCCATGACGTGCACCTGCACCCCGCCGTGGGCGTCCAGCGAGTAGGGGCACACGATCCCGATTCTCATGCGCCGCCCCCCGCCTGCCTGGCGTCCTCGGCGGCATGGCGGCGCGCGAGGCGCTCCGGATCGAGGTCGGCATCGAAAACCGCCTGCAGCATGTGCCAGTCGACGGCGTGCTCGGCCAGGCGCCCGGAGAGGTCGTCTACCCAGGCGTGCGTCAGGGCGGTGACCCGCTCTCGCCCCACCAGGCCGGCGGGCGCGTCCACCGGGTGAATGGTCAGCACGATGCCCCAGCGGGACCCGGCGCGGCGGCGCCGCTCGCCGTCCAGGCGCTCGTAGTGCAGAGAGGCGTTGTACAGAGGCAGCCCCAGCCTGCCCGCCAGGGCGGCCGGCCCGGCGGCCACGCGTGCCGGGTGTCCGGCCAGGTCGGTCAGGATGCCGGAGCTGGACAGGTCCCGGTCGGCCAGGAGAGCCACCACGTAGTGCCCCTGCCCGGCGGTCTCGACCAGCCGATCGAAGACCTTCTCCCCGCGGCCCTGGCCGATGACCTTCATGCCCAGGGACTCGCGGAAGGTCACGAACTGCTCGAACAGGTCGGGCGGATCGAGCCGCTCGGCGACGGTGAGCACCTGGGCGAGTTCCTGGCTGGCCCAAGCTCCGGCCAGGTCCCAGTTGCCCATGTGGGGCAGGGCGATCACGATGGAGCCCCGCTCGAGGTCGGCATAGATACGCGGGTCGATGTCGGGGCGCACGCGGGCCCTGATCTGTTCCAGGCTCATGCCGGGCAGGGCGAAGGCCTCGTAGAAGTAGCGCATGTAGGAGCGCATACCGGCGCGGGAGGCGCGACGCACCTCGCGGGCGGAGGCGCCCGGTAGTACCCGCGCCAGGTTCTTCTCGAGCTGTCCAACGCCCCGGTCGCCCCCGCGGAGCCGATGCCAGGCCCAGGCGGCGTCGGCTCCCGCCGCCGACAACGCGTATCCAACCGACGCGGGTAGCTTGCGCACGTGCCGCCAGGCCAGGCGGTACAGGTCCTCGATGCCGATGCTCATGGGTGCGTCACCGCGGCCGGTCCGGTCAGCTGCTGGTGGACGGTCGTCACCCGCTGCATGACGGTGATCAGGGAGCCGACCGCGACCAGCGCCAGCGCGGCGGTCAGCACCCACGCCGGCGCACCCAGACCGACGGCGAGCACGCCTACGGCCGTGACGATCAGCCGGTCGGTGCGCTCGGCGATGCCGACGGCGGCACTTGCACCGACGGACTCGGCGCGGGCCCGCGCATACGGGACGGCGGCGGCCAGCACCACGGTGGCCACCGCGATGGCGACCGTCCAGGTGCGCAGCGGCCCGGCCTGAAGGTGCAGGGCGGCCCATACGGCGAGGGAGCCGAAGACGGCGCCGTCGGCCAGACGGTCCATGGTGGAGTCCAGGAACGCGCCGAAGGGGGAGCTGGTGCCGGTCAGGCGGGCGAGGATGCCGTCAAAGGAATCGCCGATCAGCACGAGCGCGAGCAGCACGGGACCGAGGACGAAGCGCCCCTGTGGCAAGGTCAGCACCGCCACGGCGATGGTCGCCACGGTGCCGGCGACGGTGAGCATATTCGGGGTGACGCCGATCCGGGCCAGCCCCCTGGCGGGGGCGGTGAACAGGGCACGGGTGATGCCTCTTCCGTGTTGTCCGAGCATGCGGCTCCTCAGCGTTCCGGGTCCGGGCGGTCCGTGTCCAGTGCGGTGGGGGTGCTGTCCCACGCCGCGGCGAGTTGGTCGCGCTGGTCTCCCAGCAGTTGGGGTACGGGTTTGGTCTTGCCGATGATCGGCATGAAGTTGGCGTCACCGGTCCAGCGGGGCACCACGTGCTGATGCAGGTGGGCGGCGATCCCGGCACCCGCAACCTGGCCCTGGTTCATGCCCAGGTTGAAGCCGTGTGGGTGGGAGACGGCGCGTACCACCTCCATGGCGCGGGCCGTGAGCGTGCCGATCTCGGTGCGCTCGGTGGCGGTGGCCTGCGTCCAGTCGGAGATGTGCCGGTAGGGGCAGATCAGCAGGTGGCCGGTGTTATACGGGTACAGGTTCATCAGCACGTAGGCGGTATGGCCCCGGTGGACGATGAGGGTGTCCGTGTCGGCTCGGCCCGGGGCGGCGCAGAAGGGGCACTGGTCGGTTGAGTCATCGGCGGGTTTGTCCTGCCCGCCGATGTAGACCATGCGGTGCGGGGTCCACAGCCGCCCGAACGGGTCGGGGGTGTCGGCCGGCTGGAAGGGGGCCTGGATGCGCACGCCGTCGACCACGGTGCCCTCCAGCTGCGTCAGTGCGGGTGCCTGCCCGCCTGCGCCGGCGCCGAGCCGGTCGGCTCGGGCGCGTCGGCCTGCCCGGCTGCCTGATCGGTCGTGTCAGTCACGGGCGAGCCTCTCCCCCGCGGGCTCGTTGATGCGCTCGGCGATGACGCGGGTGATGTGGGCGATCGCCGCGTCCACGGGCACGCCGTTGGTCTGGGAGCCGTCGCGGAAGCGGAAGGACACCGCCCCCGCGTCGACGTCGTCGCCGCCCGCGATCAGCGTGAACGGGACCTTCTCCTTGGAGGCGTTGCGGATCTTCTTGCCGAAGCGGTCGTCGGAGTGGTCCACCTCTACGCGTACCCCCTGGGCGCGCAGCTTGGCGGCCACGTCGTCGACGTAGGCGTCAAAGGCATCCGCCACGGGCACCAGCCGCACCTGCACGGGTGCCAGCCAGGCCGGGAAGGCGCCGGCGTAGTGCTCGGTGAGCACGCCGATGAAGCGTTCGACGCTGCCGAGCTTGGCGGCGTGGATCATGATGGGCCGCTTGCGACTGCCGTCGCGGCGGTGTACTCCAGGTCGAAGCGCTCGGGCTGGTTGAAGTCGTACTGGATGGTCGACATCTGCCAGGTGCGGCCGATGGCGTCCTTGACCTGCACGGAGACCTTGGGGCCGTAGAAGGCGGCGCCGCCCGGGTCGGGGACCAGCTGCAGCCCGGTGGAGTCGCACACCTCCTGCAGGGTGCGGGTGGCGGCCTCCCAGTCGCGTCGGAGCCGATGAACTTGTCCTTCTTGGCGCCGTCCTCGTCGCGGGTGGACAGCTCCAGGTAGAAGTCCTCCAGGCCGAAGGCCTTCAGGATCGACAGGAAGAACTCGATCTGCTTGCGGATCTCCTCCCCCGCCTGCTCGGGGGTGCAGTAGGTGTGGGAGTCGTCCTGGGTGAAGCCGCGCATGCGGGTGAGCCCATGCACCACGCCGCTCTTCTCGTAGCGGTAGTCGCGGCCCATCTCGAAGAACTTCAGGGGCAGCTCCCGGTAGGAGCGCCCGCGGGAGCGGAAGATGAGGTTGTGCATGGGGCAGTTCATAGCCTTGAGGTAGTACTCCTGGCCGGCTTGGTGATGTTGCCCTCGGCGTCGCGCTCTTCATCGGCGAGCATGGGCGGAAACATGGTGTCCGCGTAGTAGGGCAGGTGACCGGAGGTGTGGAACAGGCCGCCCTTGGAGATCTCCGGGGTGTGCACCAGGTCGTAGCCGGCCTGGATGTGACGGTCGATCACGTACTGCTCGATTTCGTGGCGCAGGATGCCGCCCTTGGGGTGGAAGACCACCAGGCCGGGGCCGATCTCCTCGGGGAAGGAGAACAGGTCCAGTTCCGCGCCCAGCCGGCGGTGGTCGCGGCGGACGGCCTCGGCCATACGGGTCTGGTAGGCCTTCAGGTCGTCCTTGCTGGCCCAGGCGGTGCCGTAGATGCGCTGCAGGGAGTCGCCGTTCTGGTCGCCCTTCCAGTAGGCGGCCGAAGAACGGGTCAGGGCGAAGCCGTTGCCGATGAGCCTCGTAGAGGGCAGGTGGGGGCCGCGGCACAGGTCCTTCCAGGCGACGGTGCCGTCGCGACGGACGTTGTCATACATGGTCAGGCCACCCGCGCCGACCTCCACGGAGGCGGACTCGGCGCCGGCGCCCTTGGTGGTGATCAGCTCCAGCTTGTAGGGCTGGTCGGCCAGCTCCGCACGTCCCTCGGCCTCGGTGATGTCGCGGCGCCGGAAGGCCTGGCCCTCCTTGACGATGCGCTTCATGCGCTTCTCGATCTCGCGCAGCAGTTCGGGGGTGACGGCGTCGATGCCCCCGAAGTCGTAGTAGAAGCCGTCGGTGATGAAGGGGCCGATGCCGAGGTTCACATCGGGGAAGAGCTCCTGGACCGCCTGCGCCATTACGTGCGTGGCCGAGTGGCGCAGGATATTCAGTCCGTCCTCGCTGTCCAGCGTGATCGGCTCGACGACGGCGCCCGCCGGGACGGCGCGGTCCAGGTCCCAGGGCTCGCCGTCCACCTTCATGGCGACCACCTCGCGGGCGTCCGCGAACAGCGTGGTCCCCGTGGTGCCCGCCCCGATGCTGTGAGTGGCGCCGTCGAGGACGATATCGATGGGGGGCTGGTTGGACACGGGGACTCCTTTTGATCAATCGATCAGCTCAGGCGGGCTGTACTGGTGCCCGCACGCACCGGATCATACCGAGTGCTGCAACAGCCCTCCGGCTCAGAAGCCGGTGTCGGTCGGCTCGGGGTAGAAACGCCGGAACTTGCGCCACTGGTTCAGCTCGCCCGCCAGCCGGTAGGCCCGGCGTCGCGGAGCAGCGTCCTTGGGATTGTTCAGAGGGTTGAGCACGCGGCCCGAGCGGCGCAACTCCCACACGCGCCGGCTCAGGGTCTCGTCGCGCACGTAGCGGTCCAGGAGACGACCGGGCACCAACGTGTACAGGCAACCAGCCGTGTAACGGGCCGGTGCGGCCGGCTCCCCATCAATGACATCCGCGACCAGCACCTCCATCGGGTTCACCCCCGCGCCCACGCAGTAGAAGCTGTTGCGCCCGATACGCGGGTTGACCTCCAGGAAGAAGAACTGACCGGTGCGCGGATCCTGTTTTATGTCGAAGTTCGCGAAGCCCCGGTAGCCGGTGGCGGTGAGGAAGCGCTCGGCGGCGGCGAACAGCTCCGGCGCGTCGAAGGTGATCATGGCGCAGGGGTTGCCGAGTGTCGCCGGGGCGTGCTCTTCCAGCAGTACTCGGGCCGCGACGTTCATTGACACCTGGCCGCGCGAGTCGACGTACGCGGTCACGGAATACATCGCTGTGTCATCCCCGGGAACCAGTTGCTGCACCACGAAGCGACTGCGGAATCCGGCGTCCGCCAGGGTGCGCCACAGGTCCTCCAGCGCGGCCGCATCGCGGATGAAGTAGACCTTCTTGCGGCCCTCGAATTCCAGCGTCTCGTAGGCGGAGGAGTCCGCCGGCTTGGCCACCAGCGGGAAGGTGAGGTCCTCTGGCAGCGGTGCCGGGCGCCAGTCGGGCGCGTCGGCTCCCGACAGATCCTGGTAGCAGGAACGCGGCACCGGCAGGTTCTGCTCGGCGGCGACGCGGGCGAATCCCTCCTTGTCGCTAACCAGGTCGATGGTATCCAGCGACGGGATCGGCACCAGGTAGAACCGTTCCAAACGTTCCCGGTGCTCGGCCAGCACCCGGATCCGCCAGTCGGTGTTGGCCAGCAGCAACAGCGGCACGCCGGGGTTCTGTGCGGTCAGGCGCGCGCCCAGAGCCTCCAGTTCCGCCACCAGTCCCTCGGCGTCGTCGGCACTGTCGCACTGGTGGCGGGTCACGATCGCGGAGTCGCGGATCGCCAGCGGGTCGTATTTGGTGACCAACACGGGCACCACCCCGTAGGCGTCATTGAACTCACGGGCGAGCGCGTAGGCGCCAATGTCGCCGCCGACGATGACCGGCTGGAACTTCTTCATAAGCGTGCTCCTGAAACTGGGGGCAGCCCTCTTGGGCCTGCTAGCGGATGGTACCGGCTGCCGACCGTTACACTCACCTACACTCGCTGCTGCCCACCGCGGGCCACGTGGAGGAGGTCGCCATGACTCAACCCGACAGCCGTTTCCCGGAGCTGCGCGCCGAACTGGCCCGCCTGAGCGGAACCAGCGCGCAGGACTGGTACCCGGTTTTCAAGGCACGCTACGGCATGCAGGTGGCCCTGGAGCAGATCCGCGCCACGCACGGCGACGGGGCGGTCCTCACCCAGATGTTCACCTGTTGCACGGCGGTGGTGCCCATCATGGCTGCGGGGCTCACCCCGCGCTATGCCGACATCGACGCCGACACCTTGGCGCTGTCCCCCAGCGCCGTTGCCGCGGCCACCGACCCCGCCGACCCAGACCTTCCCCTTCGCGGCCTGGTGATCCAGCACACCTTCGGCATCCCGGGACGCGATGAGGCCGTCCAGCTGGCACGGCAGGCGCACGACCGCGGCGCCGTCGTCATGGAGGACGCCGCTCACTGCGTCGCCCGCCTCACGTGCGGGGACGACGATCGGCCGCTCGCCGACGTGTCGTTCCACTCCTTCGGCGTGCAGAAGAGCCTGCCGACTCACTTCGGTGGGGCGGTCTGGATCAACCCTGAACTGGCGGGGCGCGACGCCGCCCTGGACTCCGCGCTGCGGGCCGCGCTGGGCGCCTTGCCGGACCTGAGCCACCGCCTGGGCGCCGCCGCCCGCATGTACCGCAACCAGGCCCGCGTGCTGGCTCGCCTGCCACGCGCCGTCTCGGCGCCCGCCCGCGCCGCCCGCCACCCGCACCGGCCTATTGGAACCGGCTGTGGCCGGCGCCGAGGAGGCCGGTCGGCTGCCCTACCAGCCGATGGCGCCCTCCGAGTGGGTGGCCCGCACCGCCACCGCCGCCCTCCGCCGCCTGCCCGAGGCCGACACCGCCCGAATCCGGGTGGTCAGCCGCTTCCGCGAAGCCCTGCCCGAGCTCGCCGGCGTCACCGTCCCCGACGGGGTACTGCGCGGCGACCCATCGCCCCTGCTGCGCTTCCCGCTGTTGCTTCCCAACACCGCCGAGGCCGAGCGGCTCATCTCCGGCATGCGCGCTATCGGGGTGTTCGCGGAAAGGTGGGGTCGGCCACTGCTATATCCGGGAGTAGACGACGAGGCCGCGTTCTGCGCGCCTGCCACGCCCGACAGTCTGCCGGTGACGCGGGACGTCTCGGCGCGTGTGGTGGCGCTGCCGACCGAGCTCGACGACGCCCACGCCGCCGACGCCGTCCGTCTGGTCCAGAAGTGGTCGCGCCACCGCGCCTGAGCCGGACGAGGATAGGTAAGGAGTCATCGACTCGGGCCGGGTGCGCTCGCTTTGAAGTTCGTCGCGGGCGCTGAATCGAGCGCCGACGGTCCGTGGGTTGTGGCGACGGTTCGTCACCCAGCACCGACGCTTCGGCACTTCTCGCGACGGTTCGGGGGGTAGACGCACGAACCGTCTCGGTTCATGGCGAATCGTCGCCCCAAACGCACGAACCGTCGTCCTACCTGACGAACCGTCGTAACAGGTGCCGAGCCGGCAACGCCCGCACACTTGAAACTGTCGGCGCGATTGCGTGCGCAGGGCCGGGGTTCTTCTCTGCAACGGCGGGGAAGGTCGGGACCAGCTCGCGGCGGGGCAGGTGCACCTCCAGGCGCTCATGGCGCTGCACCGCCCCGAGTCTGGACCCCCTGCGTCGGTTTGGACCCCTTGCGTCGGTTTGGACCCCCTGCGTCGGTTTGGACCGCCCACGCGGCACACAACGGCGGTCCAAACAGGGGCAAGCGGTCCAAATGGACTTACACGGTCCAAACAGGGGACAGCGGTCCAAACCGGGGAGGTCGCCGGCAGGCATCCCCCCAACACGCCGGCTTGAAGCAACAGGTTCGCACCGATAACCCGAAGAAAGCCTTCGGAAACGCGAGGGATGGGCCGGACGAGCCGGCTAACAGCCCACGACACGCCCGAACCACGCGCATTCGCGCCGATAACCCGCTGAAGCAGCACGTCCGATTCGATGGCCCCAGGTGCTCAAAAGGCCTCGGACCGAACCGCCCGAGGCCTTACGCGTGGGCGATACTGGGATCGAACCAGTGACCTCTTCCGTGTCAGGGAAGCGCGCTCCCGCTGCGCCAATCGCCCGAGCGGATGACGGGACTCGAACCCGCGACCCTCACCTTGGCAAGGTGATGCTCTACCAACTGAGCCACATCCGCATGTCCGGCCTCTCATGTGAGGCACGCGAGAAAAGTTAGCAGAGCGGTCCGGACGCTGACAAATCATCTCGGTCCCTATGCGGGATGACCTCGCTCACCCTCGCACACGGCGCTCGGTTTCCGCCGCGGGGGCGTCAATCCGTGGCACAGTTGTGCTCATGCACAGTTCCAAGAACGCCTCTGCCGACGCCTCTTCGTCGTCCGCAGCGCCATCCGCGCCCCAGCCCACCCGGGCTCAGCCGGTGCCGGAGGGAGAACGCCCGGAGATGCCCGAACTGTCGGTTTGGCCGGGCCGCCCCTACCCACTGGGCGCCAACTACGACGGCTCCGGGACGAACTTCGCCCTGTACTCCTCGGTTGCAGAGGCTGTGGATCTGTGCCTGTTTGATGCCGCCGGCACCGAGACCCGCATTCCCTTGACCGAGGAGGACGCGGATGTGTGGCACGCCTATCTGCCGTCGGTACAGCCCGGCCAGCACTACGGCTACCGGGTGCACGGGCCCTATGACCCGGCGCGCGGTCACCGCTGCGACCCCTCCAAGCTGTTGCTGGATCCCTACGCCAAGGCCATGTCCGGCCAGGTGAACGGCTCGCCGGCGCTGTACTCCTACGACTTCTCCGATCCGTCGGTGCGCAACCAAGACGACTCCGCACCCGCCACGATGCGCTCGGTGGTGGTCTCCCCCTATTTTGACTGGGGCCGGGACCGCCCGCCCAGCCACGAGTACCACAACACGATCATCTACGAGGCCCACGTCAAGGGCATGACCAAGCTGAACAAGCACATTCCCGAGCACCTTAGCGGCACCTACGCCGGCCTCGCCGAACCGGCGGTGATCGACCATCTGAAGAACCTCGGCATCACTGCGATCGAGCTGATGCCTGTGCACCAGTTCGTCAACGACACCTTCCTGCAGGACAAGGGCCTGGCCAACTACTGGGGCTACAACACCATCGGCTACTTCGCGCCGCACAACGCCTACGCCGCACACGGCACCGACGGCCAGCAGGTGCAGGAGTTCAAGTCCATGGTCAAGGCCTTCCACGAGGCCGACATCGAGGTACTGCTCGACGTCGTGTACAACCACACCGCCGAGGGCAACCACATGGGCCCCACGCTCTCCTTCCGGGGCATCGACAACGCCGCCTACTACCGGCTGGTCGACGGCGACCAGGCCACTACTTCGACACCACCGGCACCGGCAACTCGCTGCTCATGCGCTCGCCGGCGGTGCTGCAGTTGATCATGGACTCACTGCGCTACTGGGCCACCGAGATGCATGTGGATGGTTTCCGCTTCGATCTGGCCTCCACGCTCGCCCGCCAGTTCCACGAGGTGGACAAGCTCTCTGCCTTCTTCGACATCATCCACCAGGACCCGATCCTGTCTCAGCTCAAACTGATTGCCGAGCCCTGGGACGTAGGCGAGGGCGGCTACAACGTGGGCGAGTTCCCCGCCCTGTGGAGCGAGTGGAACGGCAAGTACCGGGACACCGTGCGCGACTTCTGGCGCGGCGAGCCCTCCACCCTGGGTGAGTTCGCGGCCCGTATCACCGGCTCCTCCGACCTGTACCAGCGCTCCGGCCGCACCCCGGTGGCCAGCGTCAACTTCGTCACCGCGCACGACGGTTTCACCCTGCACGACCTGGTCTCCTACAACGAGAAGCACAACGAGGCCAATGGGGAGGGCGGTGCCGACGGCGCCAGCGACAACCGCTCTTGGAACTGCGGTGCCGAGGGCCCCACGGATGACTCCGACGTGCTGACCCTGCGCGGACGACAGGTACGCAACTTTATCGCCACCCTCATGTTCAGCCAGGGTGTGCCCATGATCTGCCACGGCGATGAGCTGGGCCGCACCCAGGGCGGCAACAACAACGGCTACTGCCAGGACAATGAGATCACCTGGATCAACTGGGACCTGACCGAGGAGCAGGAGGACCTGCTCGAATTCACTTGCGACATGATTCGCCTGCGCAAGCAGCATCCGGTGCTACGTCGGCGTCGCTTCTTCACCGGCGAGGCCGGCCACGGCGGTGAGTCGGAGCTCGGCGAAATCGAGTGGCTCAGCCCCTCCGGCGCGCGTATGACCGACGAGGACTGGGACACCTGGTATGCCCGGGCCATGACGGTGTTCCTCAACGGAAATGCGATCCACGAGCCCGACGAGCGCGGCCAGCGCATCACCGACGACTCCTTCCTGGCGCTGTTCAACGCCTCCGGTGAGGACATCGTCTTCACCCTGCCCGGGCCGGATCACTCCCCCCGCTGGCGCACGGTGCTCGACACGGCTCCGCGCACCGCCCCGCGCCCGGAGCAGGTGGCCACCGGATCCGGTGAGGAGTGGGAGGCCGGTCAGGAGGTGACGGTGGAGGGCCACTCCATGCTGTTCCTGATCTCCATCCCCGAGCCCGAACCGGCCACCCCCCAGGCCGCAGCCGAGGCAGCCCCCGCCGACGGCGCCGCGGCCGCGGAGCCCGTCGAGTCGGCAGTGCCGGAACCAGTCGAGTCGACCGGCACCGTTGCCGGCCAGGCAGGAGACACCGCATGAACTCCAACGACGTTACCCGCCACTTCCCCGGCCCGGGCAAGCGCACCCCGGTGACCACCTACCGGCTGCAACTGGGAGAGTCCCTGACCTTCGAAGCTGCGCGCGCCCTGCTGCCGTACCTGCGGCAGCTGGGCGTGACCGACCTGTACCTCTCCCCCGTCTTGGCGGCCAGCCCGGGCTCGACCCACGGCTACGACGTCGTCGACCACACCCACATCAGTGCCGTAATGGGCGGCCGGGAGGGCCTGGAGGCCCTGGCCCGGGATGCCCACGCCGCCGGCATGGGCGTGGTGGTGGACATCGTCCCCAACCACATGTCGGTGCCGACTCCGGTATGGCACAACCCACCCCTGTGGTCGGTGCTGCGCGACGGCGCGGACTCGCCGTACGCCAGCTGGTTCGACGCCCCCCGCGGCGAAAAGCTGCTGATGCCGGTGCTCGGCCAGCGCATCGGACAGGCCCTGACCGACGGCGAGTTCACCGTGGAGCGCATGGCCATCCCCACCGAGCCGGAGCGGGGCGAGCAGTGGGTGCTGCGCTACTACGACCATGTCTTCCCGCTGGCGGAGGGCACCCACGCCCTGGACCTGCCGGAGTTGCTGCGTCGCCAGCACTACCGGCTGGCCTACTGGCGGGTGGGCGACGAGGAGCTCAACTACCGGCGCTTCTTCGACATTGCCACACTCGCGGCCGTGCGCGTGGAGGACCCGGAGGTCTTCGCCGGCTCCCACGCCCTCATCCTTGACCTGCTCGACGCCGGGACGATCGACGCCCTGCGGGTAGACCACCCCGACGGCCTGGCCGACCCGGAGGGTTACCTGGCCCGCCTCGCCCAGTCCACCGGCGGTGCCTGGGTCGCGGCGGAGAAGATCCTTGCGCCCGACGAACTCTTGCCGGACTCCTGGCGTGCCGCCGGCACCACCGGCTATGACGCCGCCTGGCGCATCGACCAGCTGCAGGTCGATCCCGCTGGTGCCCGCACTCTCGGCGCTCTGATGCGGGAGCTGACCGGGAACGTGCCAATCGACTACGCCCGCGTGTCCGGTGACGCCAAGCGGGAGATCATTGCCGGTTCGCTGGCCTCCGAG
The DNA here is from genome assembly GCF_002154335.2 of Actinomyces ruminis. Lineage (GTDB taxonomy): Bacteria > Actinomycetota > Actinomycetes > Actinomycetales > Actinomycetaceae > Actinomyces > Actinomyces ruminis. Next base: position 3,641 of record NZ_MTPX02000063.1, on the reverse strand, counting down.
GTGAACCGGCTGGTGGACCTGCTGCATGCGATCGCCTCCCGGGACCTGTACCTGTCCGACCACACCTTCCGGGACCTGCGCGCCTGCGTGGTGGAGCTGCTGGTGGCCGCGGACCGCTATCGGGCCTACGTGCTTCCGGGCCGACACACGGATGCGGAGCAGGCCGCAGTATTGCGGGAGACCGCCGAACGGGCGCGTGCCCGCCTGACGCCCGACCAGTTCCCCACGCTCGATCTGGTGGTGGCGATCCTGCTGGGCGAGCAGGTCGGCGCCGGTGAGCCTTCAGACACCCCCGAGCGCGCTGAGATCATCACCCGCTTCCAGCAGGTGTGCGGCGCCGTCACCGCCAAGGGCGTGGAGGACACCACCTTCTACCGGTGGACGCACCTGACCAGCCTGACCGAGGTGGGTGGCGACCCCGCCGGTTTCGCCCTGCCCGCCGATGAGGCGCACGCCTGGGCCCAGCGCGTACAGCACAGCTGGCCCGCCACCATGGTGACGTCCACGACCCATGACACCAAGCGGAGCGAGGACGTGCGCGCCCGCATCGACGTGCTCGCCTCCTACGCCGCCGAATGGGTCGAGGTAGTTCATCGGCTGCGCGACTTGACCGCGGGGATACGTCCCGCCGATCTGGATGGGGCCACCGAGAACCTGTTGTGGCAGACCCTGTGGGGAACCTGGGCCCCCGCCTCAGCAGATCCGATCAACGGCGAGCGGCTGGGTGCCTACCTCATCAAGGCGGCCCGCGAGCAGAAGTCGTGGACTACGTGGACGGCGCCGGACACCGAGCGCGAAGGCCAGCTGGCCTATTACGCAACCGCCCTGCTGGCACGCGCAGACGTGGCCGAGGAACTCAACGACTTCGCCGCACTGACCGCCCGCGCCGTGCGAGACACCATCCTGGCTAACAAGGCGATGACACTCACCTGGCTCGGAGTCGCAGACATCTACCAGGCAGTGAGATCACCCGCACCTCCCTGGTGGACCCGGACAACCGCCGCCCGGTCGACTATGACTCCCCGGGCGGCCTGCGGGCCGCCCTCGACCGAGTGGATCACTCCGGGTTGCATGGCGAGGAGACGCTGGATGAGGCCAAACTGCGCCTGACCAGCCGGCTATGCCGATTGCGCGCCGAAAGGCCCGATACCTTCGTCGGTGAACGCTCCGGTTACATGCCGCTGCCGATGACCACCGCCTGTGCCTTCGCCTACGCCCGCCTGTTGGACGATGAGGCCGATGTGGTCGTATTGGTGCGCCGTCTGGGCCGCCGCCTGGAACGACTCGGCGGCTGGGGCGACCACACCATCGTGCTGCCACCGGGCGAGTGGACCGATGTGCTCGCCGACGCGCCGGTGTCCGGCGGCACGCGCCGCCTGGCCGATGTCGTCGGCGAGGAGTCGGTGGTGGTGCTGGCCCGCCCACGCCGCGGGTAGCCCTGAACCGGAGCCCGCTGCACGCGCACGGTGCGGCCGGCTACTGCTGAGCCGTGGCGGCGTCGTCGACGCCGCCACGCAGCGCGCCGATACGGCCGCGTACGACGGCGACTCCTGCCTCTGCGCGGTGCTTGAGTTCCAACGCCTTCACCAGCCCGGCGTACACGCGTGGACGCACCGGCACGTCCCATGGCCCGGGAATGGCCACAGTCCCCTCCGGTGTGAACTTGCCCTTGAATGAGCCGACGCCGTTCAACTCGGGAGTCCGTTCGGAACCGGCACCCATCAGGTCCCAGGTGCGTACGCCGCGCTCACGCAGCCAGCAGCCCTCCTTGTACAGCAGGGCGTCGGCGGCCCGTCCCCGCCGCCCCTCGGCGGTCGAGGCGGCGTAGTAGCGTCCGGCGCCATCGCCCCAGATGGTGTCGATGCTCCAGGCCAGTGCCTCCCGACCACCGCGGCGGGCCACATACAAACGACAGTGGTCGGGACCCAGCGTGCGCAGCATGGTCCGGTAGGTGTCCTCCGGGGCCGCGTGGAAGCCGTCTCGGTCGCCGGTCTCCAGGAGGATCTGGTATAGCTCTCCGAAGACCTCCTCGGCCCGGTCCGTTTCATCGTGGTAGGTCAACTCGGTGTTGCGCAGCGCCTTACGCACGTCGCGGCGCCCACGCGGCTTGAAAGACGCCAGGAAGGCCTCGTCGTCGGCCCGGTCCACATTCAGAATCACGGTGTGGTCGTAGGCCATGGTCTGCAGCAACTCGTGCAGCTCCGGCGCCGGGTGGGTGCAATGCAGGCGTACGAAGACGATGGCCGGGTCGTGGAAGCGCACGCCCTGAACCAGCAGCTCCCGCAGCTCGGCCTCCTCCGCGGCGGTCGGCTCAGCCCCCAGCCACACCGGGGCGTGCCGGGCCCACAGGTAGGGGAAGCCGCGCACGGACATCCGGGTGAGCGAGATCAAGGCGCGGGGGGTGCCGTCGGCGGCGGAGTAGACCAGTCGTCCCCAGGGCTCGCGTCCGTCCATGGCCGCGTCGAAGGCGTCCCACGCGGCGCTCTGCTCGATGGGCAGCGTGGTTTCGGCGTCGGCGGCAATGCGCCGGAAGGTCTCCCAGTCGATGCGCCGCATGGTGCCGCCGGATGCGCGGGGGGTGGCGTTGTCGGGCAAGGTCATGGAGTGTGTTCCTGTCCTGTCTTGGGGCTAGTGGTGTCGCCACCGCGAGCTGCGCCCGCCTGGCCGGTCTCACGATAGACCAGGAGAGGGGGTTGCGGTGCGCTAGCGCCTGAGACGTGTCCGACGACGTCGGGCGCACGGCGTGGCAGCGCGGTGCGCGCGTCCCGGCCGGTAGCCTGGGGCGGTGGCTGATATCCCGCGCGCGTCGGCCCCAGAGTCGGCCGCATCGTCCATGCCGGAGCGTTTCCGCACCGCTCTGCTCTCGCTGCGCGAAGTTGCCCGACCGCGTGGGCTGATCCTGGAAGAGGTGCCCGCCCCGGCCCGGCTCGCCCCCTATGCCGCAGCCCTGACGGCGGAGACGGTGGAGACGGAGGCGGGCACGCCGCTGGCCTCCGGACGCTTCGTGGTATTGCACGATCCCGCGACGCAGCCCGCCTGGGATGGCGATTTCCGGTTGGTGGTGATGGTGCGCGCGCGGGTGGATGAGGCCATCGGCGCGGACCCACTGCTCGGCGCCGCGGCCTGGTCCTGGCTGACCGATGCGCTGGAGCACTCCGGTGCCGGCCGACACGCACTGGTCGGCACCGTCACCCGGGTGCTGTCCGATACCTTCGGTGGCCTGGAACTAACCGACGCCAGCGCCCAGGTGGAGATCCGCTCCTCCTGGACACCGACCACACCCGATCTCGGCCCACATCTGCAGGCCTGGTACGAGTTGATTCACCTGGCCGCAGGTCATGAGCCGGAGAGCGCCGTGCCGTTGGGACTGGCGGGGGCGGCGCGATGACCGGCGCCCCCGCACCCTGTCCGGCCGCCGTTCCTGGTACCACCGATGCCCCGGTGCCCGCCGACGCCATCGTCGCCTATCGGCGGCCCGCTGAGGGGTTGCCCCCGGTGACCGATACTCCGCCAGCGCTGGTCCGGGCGGCCGCGGCCTTGGATGCGGGCGTCGGGCCGGTCGCCGTGGACGCCGAGCGCGCCTCCGGTTTCCGCTACGGTCAGGACGCTACTTGGTGCAGTTGCGTCGCGAGGGGGCCGGG
>NZ_MTPX02000037.1 GCF_002154335.2 Actinomyces ruminis | reverse complement strand
GAAACGTGGCTGAGTCCACGCCTGCAGGCCTGCCCAGGGCGGGCCGCCTACGCGCCCCCTCACAGTGGCCTCACGGCGGCCGCTAGCGGCCCGCGCCCGCGTTACTCGGCGGTCCACTCCGACCGGTCGGGGGTACGAGTGAGCCCGTTGGCGCGCATGGTGCGAGCGGCGTCGACCACGAAGTCGACCGCGTCCTCGGCGGTATCGACCACCCGCAGCAGGGCGACGTCGTCGGCGTCGATCGTGGCCGCCTGCACCAGCGTGTCGCGCAGCCAGTCCACCAACCCGCCCCAGAACTGTGAGCCGACCAGGGCGATCGGGAAGGAGGGCACCTTCTGGGTCTGCACCAGGGTCACGGCCTCGAACAGCTCGTCGAGCGTGCCCATGCCGCCCGGCATGATCACGAAGCCGTCGGAGTACTTCAGGAACATGGTCTTGCGGGCGAAGAAGTACCGGAAGTTCACGCCCAGGTCAACGTAATCGTTCATGCCCTGCTCGTGGGGCAGCTCGATGCCCAGCCCCACGGAGATGCCACCCGCCTCACGCGCCCCCTTGTTGGCCGCCTCCATAATGCCGGGACCGCCGCCGGTGATGACGGCGTAGCCGGAGTCGGCAAGTCCCGCCCCGATCTGCTCGGCCAGGACGTAGTTCGGGTCCCCGGCTGGGGTACGGGCGGAGCCGAACAGGCTGATCGCCGGACCGACCTCCGCCAGTGCGCCGAAGCCCTCCACGAACTCCGACTGGATGCGCAGCACGCGCCAGGGATCGGCGTGCAGCCAGTCGGTGTCGCCGCGGCGGTCGAGCAGCCGGGCGTCGGTGGTACGAGTAGGGATCTGGGCGCCGCGGAGCATCACCGGGCCCTTGCGGTAGGTCTCGCGCGAGCCGTTCTTTACGCGTGGCTTGTTGCCGCCTTTGGTGTCCTTAGTCATACGGGGCATGATCCAGCATCCCACCCGGAGGCCGCGGCAGCACACAGGGCGAGTCTGGTTCCTGTGCGTCCGATGTGCTCACCACCACCCATGACAGCGGTCACTGGCGGGGCCTGCGCAGACGCCAACACGGTACGGTCGCCCCATGACAGATGCGCACCAGCGTGCGGCCGCCGATGAACTCGACGCCGCCGTGAACGCCTGGATCACCGAGGATCCGGACCCCGACACCCGCAGGGAACTGACGGAGCTGCTCTCCGCTCACCGTAATGGCGATGCTGGCGCTACCGCCGCACTGACCGACGCCTTCTCCGGCACACTCCAGTTCGGCACCGCCGGGCTGCGCGGGTGCCTGGGCGGTGGCCCCAACCGCATGAACCGCGTCGTCGTGATTCGCGCCGCCGCCGGACTGTCCGCCTACCTGCATGACATGCTGGGCGACGGGTTCCGCGTGGTTATCGGCTACGATGCCCGCCACGGATCGGCCCGCTTCGCCCGCGACACCGCCGCCGTCGTCACCGGCGCGGGCGGCCACGCCATCCTGTTCGACACCCACTGCCCCACACCGGTCCTCGCCTTCGCTCTGCGCCGTCTGGGCGCCGACGCCGGCGTCATGGTGACCGCCTCGCACAACCCACCGCAGGACAACGGTTACAAGGTCTACCTGGGTGGGCGCGCGGTAACCGGTTCGGGTCAAGGCGCACAGATCGTCCCGCCACACGACACCGGTATTGCGGAGAAGATCGCCGCCGTCGGCCCGCTCGCCTCCGTGCCCATGCCCGAGGATGGCTGGGAGACGATCGGCGCGGACATGGTCGAGCAATACGTGCAGCGGGCGGTCAAGGCGGCCCGCACCCAGGCCGTCGCCCCGCTGAAGATTGTGCTGACCGCCATGCACGGCGTGGGCGGGGAGATCTGCCGGGAGGTGCTGTCCCGAGCGGGTTTCGACGACGTCGTGGTGGTGCCCGAGCAGTTCGACCCGGACCCGGACTTCCCAACCGTCACCTTCCCCAACCCGGAGGAGCCCGGCGTGTTGGACCTGGCCTTTGCGCGTGCCCGCGAGGTCGGCGCGGACCTGATCATCGCCAACGACCCTGATGCCGACCGCTGCTCGGCCGCCGTCCCCGATGCACACGTCTGCGGCGGCTGGCGGCAGCTGACCGGCGATGAGGTCGGCTCCCTGCTGGGCGAGCAGGCCGCCGAGCTGGCGGCCTTCAACGGCACCGGCGTGCTGGCCAACTCCATCGTTTCCTCCCGTCTGCTGCGCAAGATCGCGCAGGCCCACGGACTCGCGCACCGCAACACGTTAACCGGCTTCAAGTGGATCAGCCGCGAACCCAACCTGGTGTTCGGCTACGAGGAGGCGCTGGGCTACTGCGTGGACCCGGCCGCGGTGCGGGATAAGGACGGCATCTCCGCCTCCGTGCGCCTGGCGGTGCTGGCCTCCACACTCAAGCAGCAGGGACGCACACTCGACGACCTGTTGGACCGGCTGGCGCGTGAGCACGGCCTGTACGCCACCAGCCCGCTGAGCGTGCGGGTGGAGGACCGCAACTTCATCACCAACGCCATGGAGCGGCTGCGCGCCGGCGGGGCCCCGGCGTCACTGGCGGGCTCGCCCGTGGTGGATGTCTTCGACCTGATGGACGGAGCCAACAACGGAAACGGGGAGCGTCTGCCCGCCACGGACGGCCTCATCTTCAAGACTGCGGCCAACGACCGCGTGGTCGTGCGCCCCTCGGGCACCGAGCCGAAGCTCAAGTGCTACTGCGAGGTGGTCATGCCCGTCGCCGTCGACGAGCCCGTGGAGGTGGCGCGCCGCGCCGCCGCCAAGCGCCTGGAGGACATCAAGGCCGACCTGCGCGGCGTCCTGGGTATCTGAGGTAGTCCTGGACATCTGAGGCATCTGAGCGCCCACGCCCGCAAAGCACCAGCACCGAAGTCGGCACCAGTGACACGCCGAAACCGGTTGACATGACGCGCGGCGTCGCCCACCTGGCGTGGGCGACGCCGCGCAAGCGTTCGGCGGAGCCGGTACCAGTGCCGGTCGCGGCGAGTTCAGGCGGGCAGGCCTTCGAGGATGGCGACGGTGGCGGATACGCCCAGCCGGGATGCACCGGCCTCGATCATGGCCAGTGCATCAGCCGCAGTTCGGATGCCTCCGGACGCCTTCACGCCCAGGCGGTCCCCCACGGTGGCGCGCATGAGCTCCACGGCGTGCACCGAAGCGCCGCCGGCGGGGTGGAAGCCGGTGGAGGTCTTCACGTAATCCGCGCCAGCGGCCTCGGCGGCCCGGCAGACCGCGACGATCTCGTCGTCCGTGAGCACGGCCGACTCGATGATCACCTTCAGCAGCTTGCCGCCCACGGCCTCCTTAACGGCACGAATGTCCGCCTCGACCGCGGCGTAGTCGTGCTCCTTGACGAGCTTGAGGTTGACCACCATGTCCACCTCGTCCGCACCCTTCGCGACGGAGTCGGCGGCCTCGGCGACCTTGACGGCGGTGGCGTGTGCGCCTGAGGGGAACCCGCAGACGGTGGCCACATGCAGCCCGACGGGTGCCTCGACGGGCAGCTGGTTGGGCGAGACGCACACCGAGTAGGTGCCGAGCTCGGCACCCTGGGCGATCAGCTCCGCGACCTGCGCGCCGGTGGCCTCCGGCTTGAGCAGGGTGTGGTCGATAATGGAGGCGACTTCCGCGCGGGTGGACATGGCGTTCCTTTCGTCAGTTCTCTTCAGTCAAGGCTAGTGGTGGGGCAATCACGGCAAGCACACGGGGCCAGCCGCCCAGCTCGCGGGGGCCCGGCCCGCTTCGCGCACGTGGGGCGAGCAGGTCCAGCGCGCGCACCGTGCCGGAGGCAGGCTCGTACAGGTGGATGTGCCCGGGGCCCGGGTCGGCGCGGCCGATCAATGGCCAGGGCACGGCCAGCGTGTAGTGCCGCGGGATGGGTACGGACAAGGCGGTGTGCAGGGCACGCTGTACCCGTCCGGAGGCGTCCGCGCGCCCGAGCAGGGGGCCGCCGGTAAGCAGGATGGCGGGAACGCCGTCGGCGAGCCGCGTGCGCAGTTCCGCGACGACGTCGTCCCAGCCGACGCCGCCGTCGCCCACCCAGGTCACGGCGCTCTCCCCGACGTCGGGGCGTACCTGCCGCAGAGCGCGCGTCAGCTCCGCGGCCACCGCCCAAGGAGTCGAGCCCAGATGCCGCGTCCACGGCAGCGGGCCGAGGGGACCGCGGGCGTGCCGGTTCATGGCGCGCTGCAGGGCGCGTTGGCGGGCGGCCAGGACTTTCTGCAGCGCACGGCCGGGGCGGGCCGCCTCGGCGTCCGGGAGCGAAATCTCCTTGTCGAGCGGCAGGCCCAGCAGGAGCCGGGCGGCCAGGATGGTGGTGGCGCCGCAGGTGGTGGCATCGCACTGGGTGAGGGTGATGGCGTCACCGGCGGCGGTGAGTCCGCCCACGCGCAGCCGTGAGTTCGCCACGCTTACCCGGGGCGCGCATGCGGCGGTGCGGGTGCGGACGTCCATGGCGCGCCTTCAGACGATCCGGTCCAGGACCACGCCGGCGCGGCTGCGGGCCACGGCGGCGCGCGCCTCGGGCGAGTCCGCCGGGCATACGGCGATCGCGTCCTCCAGCGCGGCGCGAGCGCGGGCGAAGCGCTCCGGGGTGGCGGTGTGCAGCGTGAGCAGCGACTGCCCCGCGCGTACCGTGTCGCCCGGCTTGGCGTGCATCTCCACGCCGGCGACCGCCTGCACCGGATCCTCCTTGCGGGCGCGCCCGGCGCCCAGTCGCCACGCCGCCACCCCCACGCCCAACGCATCCAGGCGGGTGAGCACGCCGTCCTCGACGGCACTGATCGTTTCGGTCTCCGGCGCTACGGGCAGGGGGGCATCGGGATCGCCGTCCTGCCGGCGGATCATCTCCCGCCACACGTCCATGGCGCGCCCGTCGCCCAGGGCGGTGCGCAACTCCGCCTCGTCCACCGGCCGTCCGGCGGCGTCGAGCATCTCGCTTGCCAACGCCACGGTCAGGTCGACGACGTCGGTCGGTCCCCCACCGGACAGCACCTCGACGGCTTCACGCACCTCCAGGCGTTGCCGGCGGTGAGCCCCAGCGGAGTGGACATGTCGGTGAGTAGGGCACGCGTGACCACGCCGCGTCGGTGCCGAGCGCCACCATGGTCTGCGCCAGTTCGCGCGCCTGTTCGAGTTCCTTCATGAACGCGCCGGAGCCGACCTTGACGTCCAGGACCAGCGCACCGGTGCCCTCGGCGATCTTCTTGCTCATGATGGAGGAGGCGATTAGCGGCACACAGGAGACGGTGGCGGTGGTGTCGCGCAGCGCGTACAGCTTCTTGTCGGCGGGGGCCAGCCCGCTGCCGGCGGCGCAGATGACGGCGCCGGGACCGGAGGCGGAGAGCATCGTCAGGATCTCGTCGTTGCTCAGCGCTGCCCGCCAGCCGGAGATGGACTCGAGCTTGTCTAGGGTGCCGCCGGTGTGCCCCAGACCGCGGCCGGACAGCTGCGGAACGCTGACGCCGAAGACGGCTACCAGCGGCGCCAGGGGCAGGGTGATCTTGTCGCCCACGCCGCCGGTGGAGTGCTTGTCCGCGGTGGGGCGCCCCAGGGAGGAGAAGTCCATGCGCTGCCCGGAGCGGATCATGGCATCGGTCCAGCGGGCGATCTCCCCGCGGTCCATGCCGTTGAGGTAGATCGCCATGGCCAGGGCGCTCATCTGCTCATCGGCCACGACGCCGCGGGTGTAGGCGTCGACCACCCAGTCGATTTGGGCGTCGGTGAGCCGCTGGCGGTCGCGCTTGGCGGCGATCACGTCGACGGCGTCAAAGGGCTCCACGCCGGACGCCGGGGCGGCGGGGGCGGGATTGGCGGATGCGGTCACGGCCGGTCTCCTTCTGGTACGGGTGCGGATGCGCCGGTGACCCGGGCGATATCAGCATTCGTGAAGCGATCGGGAAGCACTTCATCGATGGTCATCAGCCCCGATGGCATGGCCAGCAGCATGTGCGGGTGCGCGTGTTCGGCGAGGACCTGGCGGCAGCGACCACACGGGGAGCAGTCCTGCCCGTCGCCGTCGACGCACACGAAGGCGACCAGGCGGCCGCCGCCGGTGCGCACGAGTTCGGATACCAGCCCGCACTCGGCACACAGCGTGACCCCGTAGCCGGCGTTCTCCACGTTGCAGCCGGACACGAGGCGGCCGTCCTCGACCAGGGCGGCCGCCCCCACCCGGAAGTGGGAGTAGGGCGCGTAGGCGCACCTCATGGCTTCGGTGGCCAACGCCCGCAACCGCGCCCAGGTGTCCGCATCGACGACCGCAGCGGCGGGGTCGGAAGCGGCCCGGACGGGCGCGGCCGGGCGGCTATCGGCACCGATCACGGATACGGCACCCCCTCGGCGGCAGGGGCGCGCACGCGCCCCACGAAGCCGGCGACGGCGAAGACGGTCACGATGTAGGGGATCATCAAGATGATGTTCGCCGGGATCGGGGAGCCGATGACGGACAGCGTCTGCCCCACCGCGGTGGCGAAGCCGAACAGGAGCGCGGCGTACAGGGTGCCGATGGGGTTCCAGGCACCCAGGATCATGGCGGCCAGGGCGATGTAACCGTTGCCCGACGACATGTCCTTGGTGAAGGCCAGGCCGGAGCCGATGGTGAAGAAGGCGCCGCCCAGCCCCGCCAGCGCGCCGCCCAGCATCAGGTTGTTCACGCGGGTGCGCATGACGTTGATGCCGACGGTGTCCGCGGCCCGCGGGTGCTCGCCGCAGGCGCGCATGCGCAGGCCCCAGCGGGAGCGGAACAGCATGAAGGACAGCACCGCCACGGCCGCGTACATCATGTACACCAGGATCGTCTGCCGGAACAGCACCGGACCGATGACCGGGATTTGGGAGAGCACCGGAATCGGCAGGGTAGGCAGGCGCATGGAGGCGTTAAGCCGCGTGGGGTTGTCGCTGAGCACGGTGGAGAACAGGAAGCTGGTCAGGCCGGAGACGAATACGTTCAGCACCACGCCGACGACGATCTGGTTGACCCGGTACTTCAGGCCGAACAGCGCCAGCAGTAGGGCCACCAGAATGCCGGCGAAGGGGGCGACGACCATACCGGCCCAGGCGGAGCCGGTTATGGAGGCGACCACCGCGCCGAGGAAGGCGCCGCCCAGCAGCTGCCCCTCAATGGCGATGTTGATGGTGCCCGAGCGCTCCCCCACCACGCCGGCGAGCCCGCCGAATACCAGCGGCACGGATAGGGCGAGGGTGGAGGACAGGATCGTCACCAGCGGGATGACGGTGGAGCGCCCGGCGCCGGACCACGTGAGGAAGGTGATGATGAAGCTGGCTCCCAGCACCAGCCCCGCCCAGGTGGGGATCGGGGCACGGTACACGGCGCGCACCCACATGTAGGCGGTGACCGCCGCGGCCAGCAGCACCATCACCACGATCACGGGACGGGAACCGAGGGTGAGCACAGGAATCTGCAGGAAGTCGGCCTTGGTCGCCAGCTGGAAACGGGTGTCGCCGTGGCTGACCAGGCCCATCAACAGTTCCAGGATGACTACGACGGCGCCGGTGATCGGCAGCTTGTAGGCGATCGGCTCGACGACGGCGGCCGGCTCCGCTTCCGGGCGGGCGTCGCGGGTCGGCGCGGCGGTGGGTGAGGCGGTCATGGCTCAGGCCTCCTTCTTTTCGGCGGCGGCCGGGGCGGCGACGGCGTCGACGACCTCGCGGCGGCGGCGCCGCCAGGAACCGGGTGCGGGCAGGTGGTAGATGGCCCGCACCAGCGGCGGGGCCGCGATGAATAGGACGATCATGGACTGCAACACCAGCACGATGTCGATCGGGGTGCCGGTGGCGGCCTGCATGGTGGTGCCGCCGGCGGTCAGGGCCCCGAACAGCAGCCCGGCCAGTACGGTGCCCTGCGGGGTGGAACGCCCCAGCAGGGCCACGGTCATGGCATCGAAGCCGATGCTTCCGGCCACCGAGCCGGTCAAGTAATGCTGGGTGCCGAGCACCGGGGCGGTCGCGGCCAGCCCGCACAGGGCACCGGAGACGACCATGACCAGGGCGGTGATCCGGGACACGTTGATGCCGGCGGTCAGCGCCGCCTGCGGGTTCAGGCCGGTGGCGCGGAACTGGAAGCCGATCTCGCTGCGCTCCAACAGCCACCACACGAACAAGGCGGCCAGCAGGGCCACGATGAAGCCCAAGTGCAGGCGGAAGGGACCGCCAATCAGCTTGGGGTACTGAGCGCTGGCGGCCACCGGCAGCGACTTGGGGTTCGCGTTGCCCGCACCGATGAAGGCGGCCGTGGTCAGCATGTGGGCCAACAGGTAGCCGCCCACAGAGTTGAGCATGATGGTGGTGATGACCTCGCTGGCGCCGGTGGTGGCGCGCAGCACGCCGGGAATGGCACCCCACAGGGCGCCGCCGAGGATGGCGCCTAGCACCGCCACCAGCATGTGCAGCCCGCTGGGCAGGTCCCAGGCGAAGCCGACATAGCCGCCAACGATGGCGCCGAGGATGATCTGCCCCTGCCCACCGACGTTGAACAGGCCGGCCCTAAAGGCCACCGCCATGCCCAGACCCGCCAGGATCAGCGGCGTGGCCACGGTGAGGGTCTCGGTGATGGGGCGCCACATGCGCGCGGCCGAGGAGGCCTGCCAGTCGAAGATGCCGCCGCGGAGCATGGCCGCGTAGGCGTCCACCAGGCATGAGCCGACCGCGCCGAAGAAATCACTGGGGCGGGCGAACAAGTAACCAGCCGTGGTGCGCACGTTGTCGTCGGCGAACAGGATCAGCAGTGAGCCGACGATCATGGCGGAAAAGACGGCGAGTACGCCCATCAGGGCGCTGGATTCGGCGATCTGACGCAGAATGCCGGGGCGTTCCGGCTGTGCCTGGGCGCGTTGGGCTGCGGGGGTGGCTTCGCTCATCGGTTCTCCTCCTGGGCGCGGGCCTGGTCGAGGGGGACGCCGGCCATCATGAGGCCCAGCACGTCGCGGGGTGTGTCCGGCGGCACGACGCCGACGATCCGGCCGCGGTACATGACGGCGATACGGTCTGACAGGGAGTAGATCTCATCCAGCTCGGAGGAGATGATCAACACGGCGGTGTCGTTGTCGCGCTCCTGCACGATGCGCTTGTGGACGAATTCGATGGAGCCGACGTCGAGCCCCCGGGTGGGCTGTGAGGCCACCAGGACCTTCAGCTGGCGGGACAGCTCGCGGGCGAGGATCGCCTTCTGCTGGTTGCCACCCGACAGGGTGGAGATGGGGTCGGCGACGTCGGTGACGCGCACGTCGAACTCGTCGCGCAGCTGCTCGGCGTGGCTGCGGACCTTGGTGGGGCTGATGGACGGGCCCGAACCGAAGGCGGGGTCGTCGAAGCGATCCAGGATCATGTTCTCGGCCACGGAGAACGCGGCAACCATGCCGTCGGTGGAGCGGTCCTCGGGGACGAAGCCGAGGCCGGCGCCGATGCGCTGGTGTACTCCTAGACTGGTGACGTCCTGCTCGCCGAAGCGCACGGAGCCGACGGTGGGGGCGCGCAGCCCCAGCAGCACATCGGCAAGCTCGGTCTGCCCGTTGCCCTGCACTCCGGCCACGCCAACGATCTCGCCGGAGCGGACCTGGAGGCTGACGTCGTCGAGCAGGGTACTGCCCTCGTCGACCAGGCTGATGTTCTCAAGCTCCAGGCCGACGGCGCCCAGTTTCGGGGCGTCCTTGTCCACCGTGAGCGAGACGGAGTGGCCGACCATGAGGCCGGCGAGCTCCGTCTGGGAGGCGGTGGGCTCGGCGGTGCCGACCACCTTACCGCGGCGAATGACGGTGATGGTGTCGGCGACCTCCCGCACCTCACGCAGCTTGTGGGTGATGAACACGATGGAGGTGCCGGCGGCCTTAAGGTCGCGCATGATGGCGATCAGCTCGTCGGTCTCCTGCGGGGTGAGCACGGCAGTGGGCTCATCCAGGATGAGCACCTTGGCGTCACGGGACAGCGCCTTGATGATCTCGACCCGCTGCTGCACGCCCACGGGCAGGTCCTCGATGTAGGCGTCCGGGTCTACGTCGAAGCCGAAGCGTTCGGAGATCTCCCGCACCTTCGCGGCGGCGGCCTTGGTGTCGATGATGCCGGCCTTGCCGACCGGCTCGTAGCCCAGGGCCACGGACTCGGCCACGGTGAACACGGGCACGAGCATGAAGTGCTGGTGCACCATGCCGATGCCGGCGGCGACGGCATCACCGGGGCCCTTGAAGGCGACCGGCTGGCCGTCGATGAGGATCTCGCCGTCGTCAGGATCGTACAGGCCGTACAGGACGTTCATCAGCGTTGACTTGCCGGCACCGTTCTCGCCCAGGAGGGCATGGATCTGGCCGGGTTCGACGGTGACGTCGATGTGGTCGTTGGCCACGAGAGATCCGAAGATCTTGGTAATTCCGCGGAGCTCGAGCAACACGAGGGGCTCGCTTCCTGTGGGTTCAGACAGTACTGGTGGGGTTAGTGGATAGGGAATGGATTATCGTCCGGGCGGCGTCGGCATGGGCACCACCCGGACGACAATGACGCCGCCGCCCCGTCAAGGACGACGGCGTCACCGGGTTGATTGGCGCGGAGCCGATCAGGACGGGTCGTACTGCGTGGAGACGTCGAGCGTACCGTCGATGATCTGCTGCTTGAGCACCTCGACCTGCTCCTTCACGTCGTCGGGGACCCGGTCGGACCAGTCGTGGTAGTCGGCGATGGACACGCCGTCATTGGCGAGGGTGCCGATGAAGGGATCGGAGGTGAAGTTGCCCTCCGAGGCCTCCTTGACGGTGTCGTAGACGGCCGTGTCGATGCCCTTCATAACGGAAGTCAGCATGTACTGGCTGCCGCCGATGGACTCGGTGGTGAGGTAGCCGTCGGCGTCCACCCAAACGATCCCGTTGTTGTCGTCACCGGCCGCTTTGATCGCCGCAATCGTGCCGGAGCCGACCGGGCCGGCCACCGGCATCACAATGTCGGCACCCTGGGACAGGAAGTGCTCGGTGTACTGCTGGCCCACGGGGGTGTCGGTGAAGTTGCCCACGAAGGAGCCGGAGCCCGGGTTGTCGGGGTCCCAACCGAGGACCTCCACGTCGGCACCATTGTCCTCGTTGTACTTCTCCACCCCCCTGGCGAAGCCCTCCATGAAGATCTGCACGGTGGGAAGGACTCCACCCCCGTACGTGGCGACAGTGCCGGTCTGAGTCGTGCCGGCAGCGACGTAGCCGGCGAGATAGGCGGCCTCGGCGGTGTTGAAGACCAGTGGCTTGGCGTTGTCCAGCTCTACGACCTCGCCGTTTGAATCCGTGAACCTGTAGTCGATGAGGGCGAAGTTGATGTCCGGGTTCTCCTGGGCTGCGGTGGTCAGGTCCGCGGAGAGGTTGAAGCCGACACCGATGATCAAGTTGCAGTTCTGCTGGACCAGGGAGTCGACGTTGGTGGGGTAGTCGGCGACCGACTGGGACTCGACCACCTTCGTCTGCACGCCGAAGTCGGCAGCGGCGCGGTCCAGGCCCTCCTTGCCGGACTGGTTGAAGGACTGGTCGTCGAACCCGCCCTCGTCGGACACCATGCAGGCGAGGTAATCGCCGGTGTCTCCGCCGGAGGAGTCGGGGGCCGAGCCACAGGCGGCAAGCGACAGCGCTGCGACCAGGCTGAGCGTAATAGCGGGATACTTCTTCTTCACGGTCGTGTCTCCAGATGGGATACGGGCTTGCGCCCTTGCAAGGAGCTGGCCGGGATGGCGCGGGCTCGGATATCAAGGATAGACGCTTCCCCGCGTTCTGCTTCACAATCGGCACCACAGCGCCGCATTGCGACCATGACGTGACCCACGCCCCAGTTATCTTTCAGCCCGCAATGATGCCGGTTGCCGCCTCCTGCCGACGCCCGTCTTGCAGTCTTTTGCAGGACTTGCAGGTGCGGGGCACGAGCCGACGTGGTGCCCGCCGGTCAGGCCGACGCGCCCGGTCCGGTCACAGGAGTGCGTCCCGTCCGGCCGCCTTGAGCCGGTCAACGACGCCCTTGACGTCCTGGGCACGCTCCGGGGTGGTCACCAGCAGCGCGTCGGGGGTATCCACCACGACGACGCCGGGCACCCCCAGCAGCACCACCTTGCGCCCGGTGCTGGAGGCAACCAGGGCGCCGTCGGCGCCCACCGCCTCCACGTCGGCCTCTCCCAGCACGCCGACTCCGGCGGCCGGGCCAGAGGCGACGGCGGGGATCAGCTGGGCCAGGGTGTCGAAGCCACCGACGTCGTCCCAGCCCATATCGCCGGGGACGGTGGCCACGCCGCCGGCGGCCGCCACGGGCTCGGCGATGGCGTGGTCGATGGCGATCGCCTCCAGGCCGGGCCACACCCGCGACATCACGGCGTCGCGCGCCGGGGTGTCCCAGGCGACGGCTATCTCCTCGATACCGGCGGCCAGCGCCGGCCGGTTGGCCGCCAGGTGGTCGAGCAGCACGCCGGCTCGCACCACGAACATGCCGGCGTTCCACCGGTAGTCGCCGGTGGCCAGGTAGCGGGCGGCGGTGGCGGCGTCGGGCTTCTCGGCGAAGTCGAGCACGCGGCGCCCGTCCGGGGCTCCGGGCACGTCCAGGGCCTCGCCGGCGTGAATGTAACCGAAGGCGGTGGATGGGCCGGTGGCCTGGATGCCGATGGTGACCAGCCAGCCGGCCTCGGCGAGGGCGGCCGCCTGGCGCACGGCGTCCTGGAAGGCGGCGGCGTCGGCCACCAAGTGGTCGGCGGCGAAGGAGCCGACGATCGCCTCACGCCCGTGGCGGTGAGCGATCAGGGCGGCGGCCAGGCCGATGGCCGCCATGGAGTCACGCGGGGCCGGCTCGGCCAGCAGGTTCTCCTCGGGCAGGTCCGGGAGTTGCCGGGCGACGGCGGCGACGTGGGCGACGCCGGTGACGACCGTCGTCGTCGCCGCCAGGGGGGCCAGGCGGGCGACGGTGCCCTGCAGCAGGCTGCGCCCGGTACCGGTCAGGTCCAGCAGGAACTTGGGGCGGGCCTTGCGGCTGAGCGGCCACAGCCGGGTGCCGGCGCCGCCAGCGGGAATGATCGCGTGGATGGCGGGCGCGGTGGCGGCTGCCACGGAGATGGTCCGGTTGGGGCGGGGCTCGGCGTTCACCCGCTCAGGCTAATGGGTCTGCGGTCCCGCCCGGGTGCACCGCCGCCCCCAGGGCTGGAGTCGCCAGGGCGGCCCAGCTGCCGTCCGGGGCGAGTCGTTGGAGGTGGATACGATCCACCACGAAGGTCGCCGCGATGTCTTGGCCGGCACGGGCGGCCTGGTCCAGGGCGGCGTCGTCGACCTCATGGGCGAGGGTGACGTGCGGGTGGAAGGGGAAGCGCAGGTCGCGGTTGAGCGGCCCGTCGGCGGCGCGCAGGTCCTGCTGGAGAGCATCGATGGCGGGCCCGCCCTCGGCCACGCCCAGGAACACCACCGGGCTGACCGGACGGAAGGTGCCCACGCCGGCAACACGCAGGGTGAAGGGGACGGAGCGCGCCGCCACCCGGATCACATGCGCGGCCACGGCATTCAGGGCCGTCTTCTCCACGGCAGTGGGCGGCAGCAGGGTCACGTGCGGTGGGATCGCATTGCCGTGAGGATCGCCGACCGCCACCCGCACGCCGCGCACCCGGGTGGCCCAGGGCTCGGGCAGCGCGATGGTCACGCCGAGGACGCACTGGGTGGGCGAGGGCGCGGGGACGTCCATGAGGCGTGCACTCCTCTTCTTGGCGGCGTGGGGGAACAGCAGCTGCACCTTACCCCCGCGGCGGGGCGGGGAACATCCCGGAGGCGGTCTCATGCTCGCGCCCTCAGCGGGAGCTCGTCGGGGACGCGCACAGGAGGGTTTCGTCTGGCAGAATGGCCCCATGTCGCGCACCGAGACCCCATCCGCCGCCGTCGCCGGATCCGCGCCCGTCTTCTCCCCCGCGTTGACCCCGCAGGAGGGCGTGGACGCCGCCACCGGCCTGTTCCGTGAAGCCTTCGGCACCGAGCCCGACGGCGTGTGGTACGCGCCCGGTCGCGTCAACGTCATCGGAGAGCACACCGACTACAACGGCGGCCTGGCGCTGCCGATCGCCCTGCCGCACCGCGCTCACCTGGCGCTGCGCCGGCGCGAGGACCGCACCATTCGGCTGGTGTCCCCGCAGACGCGCGAGGTCGTCGACGTGCTGGATCTGGACGCGATCGGCCCGAAGGGCACCCCCGGCGAGGTGCGTGGCTGGAACGCTTACGTGGCCGGGGTCGCCTGGGCGCTGGAGCAGGACGGGCTGGGCCCGCTGCACGGTTTCGACGCCGCCCTGTACTCCTGTGTGCCGCTGGGCGGGGGTCTGTCCTCCTCTGCGGCCCTGGAGTGCGCCACCGCCGTCGCCCTCGATGAAGTGTGCGCCCTCGGCCTGGCCGGAACGGCGGATGAGCCGACGACGCCGGCCGCGCCCGCCTGGTAGAGGCCTGCATCCGCGCCGAGAACGAGATCGCGGGTGCTCCCACCGGCGGTATGGACCAGTCCGCCTCCATGCGCTGCCACGCCGGTCACGCCCTCGAACTGGACTGCCGGGACGGGGCGGTTACGCACGTGCCCTTCGACCTGGCGGCCGCGGGGCTGACGCTGCTGGTGATCGACACCAAGGCCAAGCACTCCCTGGTGGACGGCCAGTACGGGGCCCGCCGGGACGCCTGCGAGCGGGCCGCCGCCATCCTGGGCGTGCCGCTGCTGGCGGACATTGATGCGGCCGGCTCGACGCCGCCCTGACCACGCTGCGCGCCTCCGGCGCGGATGATGCCGATGTGCTGGTGGCGC
The DNA here is from genome assembly GCF_002154335.2 of Actinomyces ruminis. Lineage (GTDB taxonomy): Bacteria > Actinomycetota > Actinomycetes > Actinomycetales > Actinomycetaceae > Actinomyces > Actinomyces ruminis. The sequence goes on along the minus strand of NZ_MTPX02000037.1, from coordinate 20,184 downwards.
GCACCCGGCACGTGATCACCGAGATCGCCCGCACCCGCGCCCTGGTGGCACTGCTGCGCGATGGCGCCCCGCTGGCCGGGGAGAAGCTGGCCCGGGCGGGAGCGCTCATGGACGCCAGCCACGAGTCGCTGCGGGTGGACTACGAGGTCACCTGTCCCGAGCTCGACGTCGCCGTGCAGGCCGCCCGCGATGCCGGCGCCCACGGTGCGCGCATGACCGGGGGTGGCTTCGGCGGCAGCGCCATCGCGCTGGTGGATACCACCGCCGTGGATGCGGTGGCTCGCGCCGTCGTTGACGCCTATACCGACCACGGTTTCGCCGCTCCGGCGTTCCTGAATGCGGTGCCTTCCGCACCGGCTGGTCGCCTGGCGTGAGCTAGGACGGGCACGCGCCCAGAAACCGAGCGTGTCCGTCAGTGCGCCCATGCTCCGCGTCACGGGCGTTGCATCGAACGGCACTTAGCAGGCACAGGCTTCTCATCGCATCCTCCCAGGGGAGGAGATCCCCCACCGGTGAATCCGGGAGCAACCAGGGTGTTTTCCTACCTGCGGATGAGCACCTCGGCGCCTGCCGCAACGTAGCCTCGTGGTGTCTGTTAGAGCTGCGGCAATCGCCGCCGTAGTCCGTCCCCCACCCGACGGCCCCGAGCCGCCGTTCCCGGCATTGACAGCCGACCGGAGGTGCGCCGTGAAGCGCTATGTCCTGCCCACCATCAAGCTACTGATCGGCATTGTGATCGCGGTGGCCCTGGTGAAGATCGCCTTCTTCCCCGACTCGGACTCGGGCACCACCGCGAACATCTCCCCCGGCATAGACGTCACCACGCAAACCACGATCGTGAACACCGGGGACATCGCCAACACCGTGGACGTCAGCGGGCAGATCGTGGAGGACGCGGCCGTGGAGGCGCAGGCGACCCTGAACGGCGTCGTAGACTCCTTCGCCGTCAGCAAGGGCGCCACCGTCACCCAGGGGGAGCCGCTGATCTACCTCAAGCAGGTTGAGCCGCAGGAGCCGATCATCGGCACCGATGAGGACGGCAACCCGGTGGAGACGCCCGTGGAGGACAAGGTCACCTGGGCGACCGTGTATGCGCCCGCCGCCGGCGTGGTCTCCTTCAATGTGATCAAGGACCAGGAGACCAGCGTCGGCATGGTGGTGGCCACCGTCTCCCCCGGCACCTACTCCGCCAAGGGAACCATCACCGTAGACCAGCAGTACCGGCTGACCAATGCGCCGTCGTCGGCGACCCTGACCGTGGACGGCGGGCCGGCGCCCTTCGAGTGCACCGGGCTGACGATCGGTACTCGGGAGACCACTTCCACCACCACTTCCGAGACCGGCGAGGTCACCACCACCACCGGTGACGGCACCACCGTGGAGGTGCGCTGCGCGGTGCCCTCCGACCAACAGGTCTTCCCGGGACTGTCGGTGACCATTGGCGTGGACGCCGGTTCGGCCACCGACGCGCTGATCGTGCCCGTCACCGCCGTGGAGGGCTCCGTCACCACGGGGAACGTCTGGGTGGTCACCGATCCGGAGGACCCCGACGCCGCCGAGAAGCGCGAGGTCACCCTGGCATCACCGACGGCGAGAACATCCAGGTCACCGACGGCCTCGCCGAGGGGGACGAGATCCTGCTGTTTGTGCCCAACAAGGACACGGTGCGCACCGGCGAGCCGAACACCTGTGAGCCGGACGGCTCGGTGTGCTACGACGAGAACGGCGAGGAGTTACTGTGAGCCCGCTGCTGAGCATGCGGGGCATTGCCCGCACCTTTGAGGTGCCCGACTCCCCGCCCCTAAAGATCCTCACCAACGTCGACCTGGACGTTTCCGCCGGCGAGCACGTGGCCGTAGTCGGCCGCTCCGGCACCGGCAAGTCCACGCTGCTGAACCTGATCGGCATGATCGACCAGCCCACCGCGGGCACCTATGCCGTGGACGGGCGGGACACGCGCCGACTGAGCGAGGCCAGGCGCGCCCACCTGCGGGGGCAGACCTTCAGCTTCGTGTTCCAGTCCTTCAACCTGATTGAGGGATTGTCCACCACGGAGAATGTGGCCGCGCCGCTCCTATACGACACCGGTACCGCCTTCTGGACCCGCACTCGCCGCGCCGAGGAACTGTTGGCCTCCGTCGGTCTGGAGGACAAGCTCGGCTTCCCCATCGGCCGGCTGTCCGGCGGCGAGCAGCAGCGCGTCGCCATCGCCCGCGCCATGGCCCGCTGCCCGAGGGTGATCCTGGCCGACGAGCCCACCGGCGCACTCGACGTCGACACCGGCGCCCTGGTCATGGGGCTGCTGGAACGCCAGTGCCAGGAGACCGGTGCCGCGCTCATCGTCATCACCCATGACCTGGCGGTGGCCGGCCGCGCCCAGAGGCAGTACCGGCTCGACCACGGCGTGCTCACCCCAATCATCGTGCGACACGAGCGCACCGGAGGCCTGGACGAGTTCACCGAGGAAATCACCGAGGCCACGGCGGCCGACAGCGGCGGCCCGGAGGAGTCCCAGGAACGGCACACCGTGCCGCAGGAGGCAGCGTCATGACGGGCGTCCTTACTGGATTCTTCGGGGCCCTGGTGGAGGCGTGGGCGCAACTTCGCATCGGCAAGCTGCGGGTCATGCTCTCCCTGGTGGGTGTGGGCGCGGCCGTGGCCGCCATGACCTTCGTAATCGCCCTGGGCGAGGTGACCAGCGCGATCATCGACCAGGAGATCGCCACCTATGCGGGTCGGCCCGGCACCGTGAGCATTGAAGTCAGCCCCACCGGCCGCGGCGTAACCGGCGACTACCAAACCGACAACTACGGCATGGCCTGGGCCGAGGAGTCGGAGACGGAGAGCACGGACGGAGACTCTAAGGTCACCGAGCGCATCACCAAGGCGGAGATGAAGCTGGTCGACCGCTACAGCGCCAACAGTTGGGCCACCAACTACCTGCAGAGCCTGCGCATCGCCTTCCCGGGCGGATCCCGCAGCGTGGAGACGACCGTCGTCAGCCTCGGCTACGGCACCCTGCACCACACGGCGGTGGCGCAGGGCCGCTGGTTCTCGGCCGAGGACGCAGACGACCTCTCGCCGTCGCTGGTGGTCTCGCAGGGCTTCCTAGAAGAACTGGGCTACACCACCCTGGACGGGCCGTTGACCGTGCGCGCCTACTCCCCCGCGCAGACAACCTTCACCATCGTCGGAGTGCTCAAGCCTGATGACCTAACCTGGTGTGAGAACGACGTCGATGCCGCCGACTACTGCTACCAGACGATCAGCGCTTTCGCACTGACCGGACCCTACGAGCAGTGGTTGGGCAGCGAGGAGCGGGCCGCACTGCCGGCGCCGTCGCTGGAGATCTGGGCCGGTGAGGAACAAGAGCAGGAGCTGATCCGCCTGGCCACGCACGACCTGGACGCCCAGTTCGGGGCAGGCTCGACCCAAGCCTGGTCGAACACCGACGGCATGCAGGGCCTGGACACCGGCGGGTTCACCACGACCGTGACCATCGCGGGCGTGTTCGTCATGATCCTCGGTGCACTGAGCCTGATCAACATCTCCATGGTGACGGTGCGCCAGCGCATTCACGAGATCGGAGTGCGCCGTGCCTTCGGGGCGACCAGTCGGCGCATCTTCTTCTCCATCATGCTGGAGTCGGTAGTGGCTACCGTGGTCGCCGGAATCATCGGCATCGGCATTGCGATCGTGGGCATGCGGGTGGCGCCACTGGACTCGCTGCTGGGGATAGCGGTGGAGACCCGCCCGCCGTTCCCCATGTCCGCCGCCTGATCGGGTTGATCGCCGCAACCGGGGTGGGCGCTCTGTCCGGCATCATCCCCGCGGTGGTGGCGGTGCGCATCAAGCCGATCGACGCGATCCGCTACTAATAACCAGCCGTCAGTTGCCCATGACGAAGGCGCGGTGGCGCAGGCTGCCGGGGCGCAGATCGGTGACGTGCACGGAGGCGACGCTCGCCCAGCGGGGGCCGTGGTACAGCCAGGCGATCATGCGGGCGACGGCGTCGGCCGGCCCCTGGGCGAATACCTCCACGTCGCCGTCGTCCAGGTTGCGCACCTCCCCGACTAGTCCGAGCCGCTCCCCCTCCTCCATGCAGGACCAGCGAAAGCCGACTCCTTGCACGCGCCCAGAGACTACGGCGTGAATCGTGCGCCGGCGCTCGGCGTCGGGGGCGACGCCGGCCGCGTCGTCCCCGGAGCGGGCGGAGGCGCCCTGGTCTGCGGCGTCGGCGGGCTTGCTCGCCGGACGGCGAAAGACGTCGAAGAAGCTGCGCGACATATGCTCATTGTCGCAGGAAAGCTCGCCGCCTTACAGTGCCAGCCAGCATCGCGGTGCCCCGCCGAGGTAGGTAGACGTTACGTGCCGAGGTCGGTCGATACGACGGCCGAACCCGCTCACCGGCTCCCCCGATTGGAACTCGTGACCGAGCCAGCGCACACGTACACTCGGGCGTTATGCGCGTAGCCACCATCAACGTCAACGGCATCCGGGCCGCAGCCCGCAAGCATATGGATTCCTGGCTGGAGTCCAGTGCCCCAGATGTACTGCTGTTACAGGAGGTGCGGGCCGATGAGCCCACGGCGGCCGCACTGCTGCCCGGGTATGAGTCGGTGATCTGGCCGTGCCGTGTCAAGGGCAGGGCCGGCGTCGCCGTGGCGGTGCGTCAGGGGGCTACGGTGACCGTGGGCGCGGTGCGTCGCGGCGTCAGCGCTCCGGGCAGTGAGGAGCCGGATGTGGACTCCGGCCGCTGGTTGGAAGTGGATCTGACGTCCACTGACGAAGCCGGGGGGCAAACCCCGCTGACGGTCGTGTCCGCCTACTTCCACTCCGGTCAGGTCGGAACAATCAAGATGGACCAGAAGTACGCCCACCTGGATCTGGTGGACGCGCGCATGGCGTCGCTGCTGGCGCGCGCAGCTGCCGGTGGATCGGATGTGCTCATGGCCGGGGATCTGAACATCGTGCGCTCGGAGCGGGACATCAAGAACTGGCGCCCCAACCACAACAAGTCCGCGGGCGTGCTGGATGAGGAGATCGCCTACCTGGAGCGCTGGTTCGGCGCCGGCTGGGTGGACGTGGCCCGCAGTCTCGCGCCCGACGCGCAGGGCCCATACACCTGGTGGTCGCAACGCGGTAAGGCCTTCGACAACGACGCCGGCTGGCGCATCGACTACCAGGTGGCCACACCGAGGCTGGCCGAGCGGGCCCGCGCCTTCACCGTGGATCGAGCACCCAGCTACGCCGAGCGCTGGTCGGATCACGCCCCGGTCGTCGTCGACTACGACCTCTGAGGCGATTCGTCACTAATCACCCAGGCTACGGTTCGGCACTAACGCCGACGGTTCGTACCTTCTGATCGGCGGCTCGTACCTTCTTACGACGGTTCGGCACCTACGGGTACGAACCGTCACGCCAAAGTACGAAGCGTCGAAGCAAAGGTACGAACCGTCAGACTCGCGCGGATGCTGACCGTCGACTTATGGCGCGGCCAACACCTCCAAACAGGCACCGATAAGAATCCGGGCCCGCCGATCGCCTTGCTGACGTCGCGCAAAGCAATCTCGCCGAGGCGTACCGCCCTCACCGCACAGGTGCGATTCAGGGCAACGGGCTCATCGTGTTCATCCAGGCCCGCGGCTGCAACACCCACATTCTTCCCTGCGGAGAGGCATCAAGCACCTGGCGGACAATGCTGTCAGGTTCGCGCAGTGCCGGTGTCTTGAAGCGCACGACCCTCCAGCCAATACGCTTGAGCCGGTCCTGGCGGATTCCCTCCTGGAATACCACATTATCTCCCGCATACTTCAGGCGCCATCAAACTCAACGTCGAGCATGATGTCCGGCCAGGCCAGATCCAGGAAGTACTCGTTGTTCTCAGCGACTACCCGGTGCTGAAGGTCTGGCAGCGGAAAGCCTGCCGCCAGGAGAATCCTGCGCAGCTCACTCTCACCCGGCGACTCCGCCCAGGGAGACAACAGCTTGAGCAGACTCTGTGCGCGTACTCGCCCGTTACGGTGCCGGTATGAACTGAGTCTCTCTTCGACATCAGCAATCAGTTCTCGCCACAGCGCGTTGGTGTCTCGACTGCGCCAACGGTCCGGGCGGCAGTGGACTCTCAGCAGCGAGTCACCTGCCACCAACGCGTCTGCGGGCGGTAGGTCAAGCAGACAATCAGTCAGTGTACGGGCAAGCGAAGTTACCGGCACACCGTTGATGGTGATAATGTCGTGATCATGGAGGTCTTCGCGGTAATGACGGCGCAGTTGCACCTGTCGTCCCAACCGTTCCGCACGTTCTAACGGGATACGCTCGCCCCTGGGGACCCGCCTCGCAAGTGTTCCACCATAGATCACCCGCGGAAGAGCGGTGGTGGTCATACGTGGCCTATACGACAGCACGACATCAATATCAGGCTCGAATCTGCGCAGTGATCCCCCATGAATGAGTACCGCGGCCTCGTATGCAATGGCGATCGTACCTGTGCCCGCATGCAGCGCAGCAACGGCCCTGGCCAGGGTCACTTCACGTTTTTGGGCCCAGTGCCCGACAGAGACCTGCGGCAGGAGAACCTGTCCACGCATGATCGGTACCGCAGTTTCAGGAACGGCGCCAAGGCATCCGGTAGTGGATACGACGGCTGGGAGCACCGCGGAAACGTGAACGGTCATGACTACAGCATGGAGGATGTCAACGCCGTGCCACATCTGACCGTTCACATATTTGCGAACGAGTGGCGCACCAACCACACCTGTGGACGGCGGTGGGCCGGTACGCCGTACGCCAGCGGTATTCCCGGATCACGCAGCCAGGCTGCGGTTCGGCACTAACTCTGACGGTTCGTACCTTCTGATCGGCGGATCGTACCTTCTTACGACGGTTCGGCACCTACGGGTACGAACCGTCATGCCAAAGTACGAAGCGTCGAAGCAAAGGTACGAACCGTCAGCCAGATAGCCCCGTGAAGCGCGTCATCGCTCATTCGAGACGTATCGCAGCGGGAGCCACAGCCGGGTGACGCGGCCCCGAACCGCTCATCCCGGGCGCAGCGCGTATCAGCCGACGGCGTTGCGCTCGGCGATCTCGACGACGTTGGCCAGCAGCAGGGCGCGCGTCATCGGGCCGACGCCCCCGGGGTTCGGGGACAGCCAGGCGGCAACCTGGTCGACGCCGTCGGCGACGTCGCCCATGATGCGGCCCTTGCCGGTCTCGGGATTGACCACTCGGGATACACCCACGTCCAGGACCACGGCTCCGGGGGCAACCATGTCGGCCGTGACGATGCCGGCCGAACCGGCAGCGGCTATGACGACGTCGGCGCGGCGCACGTGCTCGGCCAGGTCCCGGGTGCCGGTGTGGCAAACGTCGACGGTGGCGTTGACGTCCTTGCGCATCAGCAGCAGGCCGATGGAGCGCCCCACGGTGACGCCGCGGCCGATGACGCACACGTTCTTGCCGGCCAGGTCGATGCCGTGACGGGTGATCAGCTCGATGCAGGCGCGCGGCGTACACGGCAACGGCGAGGTGATCGGACCCGTGCCGCGCAGCACCAGGCGGCCGAGGTTCGTGGGGTGTAGGCCGTCGGCGTCCTTGTCGGGGTCGACGCGCTCCAGGATGGCGTTGGTGTCGATACCGGCGGGCAGCGGCAGCTGGACGATGTAGCCGGTGCAGGCGGGGTCGGCGTTGAGGCGGTCGATCGCCGCCTCGATCTCGGCCTGCGTGGCCGTGGCGGGCAGATCCACGCGGATGGATTCGATGCCGACCTCGGCGCAGTCGGCGTGCTTACCGGCCACGTACTTGACGCTGCCGGGATCCTCGCCGACCAGCACCGTCCCCAGGCCCGGGGTGATGCCGCGCTCGCGCAGCGCGGTCACGCGCTCGGCCAGTTCGGCCTTGAGCGCCGCCGCGGTGGCCTTGCCGTCCAGGACGCGAGCGGCGCCGTCCCAGGGGGCCCTCACTGGGCCAGCCCCGGGTAGAGCGGGAAGGCATCGGTGAGCGTGCGCACGCGGCCGCGCAGGCCGGCCAGCAGCTCCTCGTCGGCCTTGCCGGCGGCCCCGGCCACCAGGGCGGTGGCGATGATGTCGGCGACCTCGGTGAACTCGGTGGGGCCAAAGCCGCGGGTGGCCAGGGCCGGGGTGCCGATGCGCAGGCCGGAGGTGACGCGCGGCGGGCGCGGATCGAAGGGGACGGCGTTGCGGTTGACGGTGATGCCCGCGTCGTGGAGCAGGTCCTCGGCCTGCTGGCCGTCGAGGGCGGAGTCGCGCAGGTCCACGAGCACCAGGTGGACGTCGGTGCCGCCGGTGACCAGCTTGATGCCGGCGGCGGCGACGTCGTCGGCCAGTAGGCGCTGGGCGAGGATCGCGGCGCCCTCGACGGTGCGGGCCTGGCGGTCCTTGAACTCGTCGGTGCCTGCGATCTTCATGGCGACGGCCTTGGCGGCGATCACGTGCATGAGCGGTCCGCCCTGCTGTCCGGGGAAAACTGCGGAGTTGAGCTTCTTGCCCCACTGGTCGGCGCGGTTGGTCAGCAGCATGCCGGAACGGGGGCCGCCGAGGGTCTTGTGGACGGTGGTGGACACGACGTCGGACCACGGCAGCGGGGAGGGATGCAGGCCCGCGGCAACCAGGCCGGCGAAGTGGGCCATGTCGGTCCACAGGGCGGCGCCGACCTCGTCGGCGATGGAGCGGAAGGCCTCGAAGTCGAGGTGGCGGGGGTAGGCGGACCAGCCGGCGATGATGACGCGGGGGCGCTCGCGCAGGGCGGCCTCACGCACCTGCTCCATCTCGATGCGGTGGGTGGTCTCGTCCACGCCGTAGGCGGTGGCGTGGTAGTTCTTGCCGGAGAAGTTGATCTTCATGCCGTGCGTGAGGTGACCGCCGTGGGCGAGCGACAGGCCGAGGATGGTGTCGCCGCCGTCGGCCAGGGCGTGCAGGACGGCGGCGTTGGCCTGGGCGCCGGAATGCGGCTGGACGTTGGCCCACTCGGCGCCAAAGACGGCCTTGGCGCGCTCGATGGCCAGGGACTCGGCGACGTCGACGACCTCGCAGCCGCCGTAGTAGCGGCGCCCGGGGTAGCCCTCGGCATACTTGTTGGTCAGGACGGATCCCTGTGCCTGGAGGACGGCGCGCGGCACGAAGTTCTCCGAGGCGATCATTTCCAGGGTGCCGCGCTGGCGGGCAAGCTCGTCGTCGAGGACGGCGGCGATCTCGGGGTCGAGGTCGGCCAGGGGCTGGTTGTTGAGGGCGGTGCGGGCGGTGGCCGCGGAGTCGGTCATGGTTCTCCTGATGTGTGCGCGGCGCGGGCCACGCGTTGGCGTCGACCTCGGCCCAGGCGGGCGACCAGGTTCTCCGTTGCTGCGTCCCGGGTCACCGCGGGGGTGCGAGCGGACCCGTGACGTGCCGTCGCTCCCCGGTGGTGACCACCTTTTCGCCAGTCACGACGACGGCCCCATGCTAGCGCCGACGACGCGGCGGGGCCAGGTGGACGCATGCGGGTGTGCTGCACGATCAACTGTAGTCAGCAGACCAGTCGATCGCGCAGCACACCTCGGCATCCCCGCTTGCGCGAGGTGAACGCGTCCGCGAGCTATTACATCGGCTCATCCCCGCCGCGCAGGGTGCACGTTTTTGCTTGCGCAACCACGCAGGACCGACTAGCTTTCAACCATCGAGATCGAGGTGCATCAGCGTTCTAATACATCTTTGATGAATCTCGACCTCCGCCCCACGGTGCGAGTTACGGAGGTGATTCCAGTGGACAAGATTGAGCTGACGACCGCGCTGCTGCAGTTCGCAGCAGCACTACTGACGAACATCAGCATCATCCTCGTCCTCTTGTAGAGGGGCAGCGCGACTGGATGGGGCGTAAGCGGCGGCCTCCACTTACGCCCCCCAGGCTATCCGACCCCACACTCCGATCACAAACGGCCTACCCACCCAGATTGACCACTACACACTCCAACAAGGCCCCAACACACGTTAGCGGCAGCCCACATACAACAGGAAGCCTGATGTGACCCGTGCAATACTCTGCCCGTCCCCATTCAAAGGAGGTCCCGGATGACGCTCTCAGCTCCCACCCGGTCCGTGTGGGCGAAGTCCGGATACGACCCCGACAGCCGCGTATGGCTTCCTCTATGGCTGCACCTACTGGATAGTGCGGCCGTGGCCGAGCACCTGGCGCGCATCTGGCTGGCGCCGACCGTCCAGGATCTCATTGAGCGCGAGTTCGCCGGATCCAATTCCGACCTTTCCCCCGTCGACGAGTTCTGTCTGCTGGCGTCCTGGATCGCCGGAGTCCACGACATAGGCAAGTGTTCGCCGGCGTTCTCCAGCAAGGTCCCGCACCTCGACGATCGGATGCGAGAAGCTGGCCTTAAGCACGAGCCGCTCGACACCGATGACCGCCGCAAGATGCCACACGGATTGGCTGGACACATCGTCCTCCAGCGCTGGCTCCGCACGGAGTGCGCCGGTACCCGGGGTGGTTGCACAGCCCTCGCCTCCGTCGTCGGAGCCCATCACGCATTCCACCCACCACGGCCAACCTCACCACTGAAACCGCAGGACGTGACCATCTGCTAGGCGATGAGCCTGGGAGACCGCTCGCCGTGAGCTGCTAGACCTCGTAACCGCCACGACCGGTGCCGCTCCCCTACTAGGCGCTTGGAGCCGCCACAAGTGGTCCCAACCGTTCCTCGTTGAACTGTCCGGCCTGGTCATCGTGGCCGACTGGATCGCCTCAACCGAAGACTATTTCCCACTGCTTCCCCTGGACGACGACGGCACCACCCTGCTCACACCCCACGCCCATGCTGCCCGCATCAAAAGGGGCCTGTCGCTGTTGGAGATCCCCTCGCCGTGGCACCCACGCGATACCGGCATCGATGCGACTCGCTACTGACGCAGCGGTTCAAGCTGCCCGACGGCGCGCGCGCCACCGACATTCAGGCGCATGCGCTCGATACCGCCCGCACCATGGAACTCCCCGGAATCCTGGTCGTTGAAGACTCCACCGGTGGAGGCAAGACCGAGTCGGCGCTCATGGCCGCCGAGGTGCTTGCCGCGCGCACCGGACGCTCGGGTATCCTCTTCGCTCTGCCGACCCAGGCAACTACTGACGCCATGTTCTCCCGCGAGCTGGACTGGCTGGAGGCCATTGAACAGGCGTACGCCGACGAAGGCGCTCCCTCGGACTTCGCTGTGCAGTTGATTCACGGTCGCGCCCGCCTGAATGAGGAGGCCCGGGAACTACGACGCCGCGGATACCAACTGCGGGATCGGTTGTTCGGGTCTCTCGGCGGCGAACAAGCGGAAGGCCCGCGCCCAACGGGTATCGGTTGGGACGAACTGGAAGCAAGCACGAAGGAATCACTCGACGCAGCGGGGCGGCGCGCGGCTGACGTGGCCATCATGGCGTGGTTCAGTGGACGGAAGAAGTCAATGCTGTCGGACTTCGTCGTCACCACCGTGGACCATCTGCTATTTGTTGCAATGCGCTCGCCACATCTGGCGATGCGCCACCTGGGCCTGTCCCGCAAGGTAGTTGTGGTGGATGAGGTGCACTCCTACTCGACCTACATGAACGCCTACCTTGACCGGGCGCTGACCTGGCTGGCCGCCTACGGCGTGCCGGTGGTGCTGCTCTCCGCGACACTTTCGGAAGAACGCTGCACATCGATGGTTGATGCGTACCGTCGCGGCCTGCAGCTGTCCAACGGACAAAAACCCCGTAAGCATTCCGACCCCGAGACGATCGGTACGCCCTTCCCGTGCCTGGTTGCGGCCGGTCGCGATTCAACCGAGGTCATCCGAGTCACCTCCGCGGGGCGCCGCTCTATCGTCCAGATCCAACAACTCGCCAAAGACAGCCTGCTGCCGCTGCTGGAGGACAAGCTCGCCGACGGCGGCTGCGCCCTAATCGTCCGCAACACCGTCGGGCGCGCTCAGGAGACCTATGAGGCACTGCGCGAGCACTTCGGCGAAGACGTCACCCTTAACCATGCCCGCTTCACCATCGGTGATCGCCTTGCCAAGGACGCCGACTTACTTCATCGGTTTGGTCCGCCGCGCAGCCAACCCGAACGCCCGCACCGGGCCATCGTCGTCGCCACGCAAGTGGTGGAGCAGTCGCTCGACGTCGATTTCGACCTGCTCGTCACCGACCTTGCTCCCGTCGACCTGGTACTTCAGCGTATGGGCCGACTGCACCGCCACACGCGCCCGCGTCCGCCCCGGCTTGCTACGCCCACCTGCTACATAGATTGGCTACCGACGACGGGTACTAGCAAGCCTTCGCTTGAAGGCGGCGCCGAGGCGATCTATGGGGAGCATGACATGCTGCTCAGCGCCGCCGCCTTACACAGCGTCGTCGACGGCAGCGGGGTCGTGACGGTACCCGACGACGTCCATGGTCTGATCGAGGCTGTATATGGAGATGGCGCCAACGTGCCGTCAGCGTGGCAGGACGCGCTTACGCAAGCGCGCGACGCCTACGCGCAAGAACTCCAAAACAAGCAAAACGCTGCGAGGGCGTTCCTACTGGAAGAACCCGAGCGCAGTGGCAAGTCCGCTTCACTAATCGACTGGCTTCAGACTACGGCGTCGGACAGCGAGGAAACCGGGCGCGCACAAGTCCGCGATGGCGAGGACTCGCTGGAAGTCATTCTGCTTGAGCTTTATCGCGAAGGCGGGCAAGAGGAGCTGCGGACGCTGGCGCACGCGCCGGGGGCTCCGGGGGCTTTGATTCCGACGGACCAGGTTCCCAGCCGTGACGTTGTACGGGCCATGGCGATGTCTGCCGTACGGCTGTCGGCAGGCGTCACCAGGGGCGACAAGATGGACCAGGCAATTGATGAGCTTGAAGTTCGTGTCGTACCCGCGTGGCAGGCTGACTCACAGCTCCGGGGGCAGCTCTTCCTCCTCCTTGAGGATGGCCGGGCACAGCTGGCCGGAACCACCCTCGAATACTCATCCACCACCGGACTAAAGGAGGTTCGTAACGCATGACAGCAAGCTTCAATCTTCTCGACGAGCCCTGGATCAGGGTGACCCGACTCGACGGCGCACCCGATGAGGTCTCTCTCCTCGCCCTTTTTTACAACGCGGCGAGTATAGAGGGCATCCACGGCGAGATCGCCAGTCAGGACATGGCGATTCTGCGTCTGCTCCTGGCCATCTGCCACCGCGCCATGGGCGGCCCCGAGGATCTGGACACGTGGGAGGAATACTGGGAAGAGCCAGGCAGGCTCGGAACAGACGCAGCCGTCTATCTCGAGCGCTTCCGGGACCGATTCGACCTACGCGACCCCGAGCAGCCATTCTTTCAAGTGGCCGGGATTCACTCGGCTTCGGGCAAGGTCTCAGGGCTGGAATCCTTGATTGTGGACGTGCCCAACGGCAATCCCTTCTTCACCACTCGCATCGCCGAGGGCCTGGACTCCATCGGCTGGGCGGAAGCCGCGAGGTGGCTGGTCCACGTCCACGCATACGACCCTGCAGGGATTCGCTCCGGCGCCGTCGGCGATCCGCAGGTTAAGAACGGCAAGGGCTACCCGATCGGTCCGGGGTGGACCGGACAGATCGGCGCCGTAGCTGTGACTGGCGACAACCTGGAGCGCACGCTGCTGCTCAACACCGTGGTCTGCGAAGAGGTACCCGGACTACGCGATGTTGATCCGGAGTTAGACCTCGCCCCGTGGGAGAAAGACCCCGATAGCCCGGCGGGTTCGCTGACGCTGGAACCGACCGGCCCGGTCTCCTGCTACACGTGGCAGACGCGACGCGTCCTGCTGCACGGCGACGATGACTCGGTGACCGGACTGTTTCTTGGGAATGGGGACAAAGCCACCCCACAAAATCGGTTCTCCGTTGAACCCATGACAGCGTGGCGCTTCTCCGACCCGCAGACCAAGAAACGCAAAGCACCCGTCTACATGCCGCGTAAGTTGCCGACGGACCGGGCCTTCTGGCGAGGCTTGTCCTCACTGATCGCGCAGCTAAGTCCCTCACTGACGGTCAAGGGTGCAGGAGACGTGACCAGGTTTATGCCGCCCGGTGTGGTCGGCTTCTACCAGCGCCTCATGCGGGACGAGATGGTTCCAAAATCGGGTCTCATACCATTGCACGCCACCGGCATCGAGTATGGCGCGCAAGAAGCCGTGGTCTCCGAACTGGTCGATGACACCCTGGTGCTGCCGGCAAAGCTGCTCGACCCCGAAGAAACGCGCCTGGTCGCCGTGGTCCGGGACGCCATGGAGCAGACCGAGCAGGTGGCCGGTGCGCTGCGCAACCTCGCCGCAAATCTAGACCGCGCCAGTGGCGGCAGCCGGATACGGCGTCGGCGGCTCGTGATCGTGCCAGCAGCGCCTTCTACCAGGTGATTGATGAGGAGTTCCCCCGCTGGCTCGCTTCCCTGGCAGAGATCGCCCCGGCGAAGGGGCGCGAGCAATGGCAGGCTCTCCTGCGGTCCGAGGCCTGGCGGCAGCAGGACGCACTCGCTTCCGCAGCACCGTACACGGCCTTCGCCGGTCGGGGCGAGGGAACGGGACGCATGGACGTCAGCCGTGCGCTGGTCTTCTTCCGTGCAGCGCTCAACAAGATCATCTCTCCGCCCAATAGCGAAGATGCGCCCAACAATGAAGAAGAGAGGACAGTTGCATGACGCAGCCAGATTCCGACGCTCCCACAGAGCCCCAAAGCACAGCACCGCCGCAAAACCCGAGACGCAGGCTAAAGGATGCCGGGCAACTCGTGGATAGGCGCCTGGGCGGGAAGAATGGCCTCCAGGCCCGCTACCTGCGCAATGAGTCTCAGGGGCGCGCCGACGTTGCTGCCCTGCGCAAGGCAGCAAGTCGAGCTCCCGGGGATCTTCCCGAGGTCTGGTCGTTGACCGCCGTACCCGTCGTTTCCGGGGCCGGAGACACTCCGACCCGGGAAGAGTTCGCCGTGCACACGGCCATGACCCTGTATGCCGTGCACCAACAGTCGCGGAACGAGGGCATGTTCCAGCCCGGAGTCGGCCTTGGCCAAGCAGCCCGGGATTTAATCGGTCCGCGCGACCAGGAGAACCCTTCCGCGCGTGCACGGTTCAACGCCCTGGTTACTTCCACAACCGTCAATGAGCTACGCCATCATCTGCGAAGTTTCATTTCGCAGTTGCGCGCCCGACGCATCCCCTTGGATCACGCCATGCTCGCCGATGACTTAGTTGATTTCCAACGTCCAGGAGGTACCAAGGATGTCCGGCTGCGGTGGTCCCGCCAATACGGACGGATCTCTGCCACCGATTAGACCGCCTCGGCATCCGAGCCAGCGACCTTCGCTTCCACCGACTTCCTACCCGCCCCTTCAACCCCGGAGAACTGAAATGAACACCTACGTCGACCTCCACATCATCCAGAACCTGCCGCCGTCCTGCGTCAACCGCGATGACTCCGGCTCCCCCAAATCCGCCTTCTACGGCGGGGTACGCCGCCTGCGGGTATCCAGCCAGTCGTGGAAGCGGGCCACACGCCTGTACTTCAACGAGCTCCTGGACGCCTCTGATGTCGGCATTCGCACCAAGCGTGTCGTCGAACTGCTGGCAAACAAGATCGCGGATGAGGCCACCGACCTCGCCGACTCCGCCCCCACACTGGCCGAGGAGGTATTCAAAGCAGCCAAGATCAAGCTCTCCCCTCCCCGCGGTAAGAAAGACGCTCCGCAGGAATCCGGTTACCTCCTGTTCCTCTCAACGAGTCAGGTCGCGCGATTGGCCGGACTCGCCATAGCTGCCGCTCGGAGCGGCGAGAAGGTTGATGCCAAGGAGGTCAAGAAGATCTTCAAGGAGGCCCACGCCGTCGACGTTTCCTTGTTTGGCCGCATGGTCGCGGATGACACCGACCTAAACGTCGACGCCGCCTGCCAGGTAGCGCACGCGATCTCCACCCACGCCGCCGAGAACGAATATGACTTCTTCACCGCCGTCGACGACGCGAAGTCGCGCACCGAAGAGGAGGACGCCGGCGCGGGCATGATGGGGACGGTCGAGTTCTCCTCGGCAACGATGTACCGCTACGCCACCGTCAACTGCGACCTACTCGCCGAGAACCTGGGCAACACCGATGCCGCGCTGCGCGCACTCGAAGTATTCGTAAAGGGTTTCTGCCTATCCATGCCCACCGGAAAGCAGAACACCTTCGCCAACCGGACCGTGCCCGAGGCGATCGTCGTCTCCGTGCGGGATGACCAGCCGGTCTCGCTGGTGGGTGCGTTCGAGCAGCCCGTACGCACCGACGAGATTCACGGCTACCTTGGTCGCTCTATCGAGGCGCTGGCGGAGCACGCGCGCGCGGTGGAAAACACCTACGGCCTACGCCCCCTAGCGAGCTTCGTCGTCTCCCTGAAGGACTCCGACGCCGTTGCGTCCTTGGGTGAGCGGGTCTCCTTCGCGGATCTGTCCGGCCGCCTGCGGGAGACTGTGGCGGCACGCGTGGCCAATGAGGAGCAGGCCTGATGGCTGTTCTCCTGCTACGACTTGCGGGCCCGATGCAGGCGTGGGGGGTGAAGTCACGGTTCACCGTTCGCGCCACGGAACTTGCCCCCACCAAGAGCGGAGTGATCGGCATGCTCGCCTCCGCGGTAGGACGACGGCGGACGGATCCGATCGAGGATCTGCTGAAGCTCCGCTTCGGCGTCCGCAAGGACCAGCCCGGCACCGTGATTCGCGACTTTCACACCGCCCGATCGCTCGACGGCAAGGACTCCATGCCACTGTCGGAGCGCTACTACCTCACAGACGCCGTATTCCTGGCCGGGATCGAGGGAGACTATGCACTCCTTCAGGGGCTAGACGAGGCGGTCAAGCACCCCGTCTTCCCCCTGTACCTGGGCAGACGCTCGTGCCCGCCGACGCAGCCAGTGTCACTCGGGCTGCGCGACGCGCCGCTCTATGATGCGCTCAAGGAGGAACCATGGTTGGCCTCACCGTGGTTCCGTCGCCGTCGTCGGGACTCGGCTTTCAACGCCGAGTTGCTCCTGGACCGGGATGCCGTGCCCGACGATGCGCACACGGGCGCTCTCCGTGGAAGTCGTGATGTTCCGATGTCCTTCGATCCGCGCCGTCGCGAGTACGGGTTCCGCCAAGTAGAGCGGCTGGAAGTACAGGTGACCGCGCCCGCGGATGAGCCGTCTTCATCCGCGGATACCCACGATCCGATGGCCGATGTGGAGGAGGCCGCGCAGTGTTCCTAACGAAGATTGACCTCGATCCGTCCCGGCGCCTTGCTCGCAAGTACCTGGGCTCGCCGCAGGTAATGCACGCCGTCGTCATGAAGGCGGCGGGAGAAGACACTGGGGACGGCGTAGGCAGAGTCCTGTGGCGAGTGGATCCCGGAGCAAGTACCTCTCTCTACTTGCTCACCCCCTCGGAACCCGACTGTACACAGATCGTTTCCGACGTCGGCGTTCACGATTCGCAGGCCCGGTCTCTCGACTACTCGCCGTTCCTGAATCAGCTGGACACCGGCCAACTGTGGGCGTTCCGGCTGGCCGCCAATCCCTCACGTTCGGTCGCGCAGGGGCCCGGCAAACGCGGAAAGCGGTACGGCCACGTCACCGTCGAGCAGCAACGCCAGTGGTTGATAAGCCGCACCCTCGAATACGGCTTCGAGGTCGTTCCCACCGAAGCGGCGGACGATGCCGAAGCGACGCGCTCTGTCGTCGTCGTCCGCCGAGAACGCCCAGTCTTCAACCGCCAACGACCTGACACCGAAGTGCGCGACCGAGTCACGATCAACCGGACCGTCTATGAAGGCGTTCTGCACGTGACGGATCCGGACAAGCTCCGTCACGCGTTAGTGGCAGGTATCGGGCGCTCAAAGGCATATGGGTGTGGCCTCATGACTCTAGCCAGAGTGAAGCGGGGCTAGCCCATGGGCCGAATGCTGCCGGTTCCCGTGACGGCGCTCCCGCGTGTGCAGGATCGCATGACGTTCCTCTATGTGGAGCATTGTGTGGTGCACCGCGAGGACGGAGCGCTTACTGCACGCAACGACCAGGGCACTGTCCGGGTCCCGGCAGCCTCGCTGATCGCGGTGCTTTTGGGCCCCGGAACCTCGGTGAGCCACCAGGCCATGTGTCTGCTGGGCGAGTGCGGAACGACCGCCGTCTGGGTGGGAGAACGGGGCGTGCGCTACTACGCACATGGACGCTCGCTGGCCACTTCAACCCGCTTGCTGGAGGAACAGGCGGCCCGAGTCTCCTCGCCACAAAAGCGTCTGCGGGTAGCCCGCGAAATGTACTGCATGCGCTTCCACGGCGAGGATGTCAGCGGCCTCACCATGCAGCAGCTGCGAGGTCGAGAGGGCGCCCGCGTGCGCGAAATATACCGGGAGAACTCACGCAGGACCGGCGTTCCGTGGACCCGCCGCGACTACCGGCCCGACGACTTCGAGGCGTCAGATCCGATCAACCAAGCGCTTTCCGCCGCCCATGCAGCACTTTACGGGGTAGTGCACGGAGTCATTGTTTCGCTGGGATGTTCGCCCGGCTTGGGCTTTGTACATACCGGGCACGAGCGTTCTTTCGTGTACGACGTCGCCGATCTCTACAAGGCGGAAACTACAATTCCAATGGCTTTCGACGTAGTCGCAGAGGGCATGGAGGACCTGACAGGTACCACTAGGCGCCGAGTACGGGACAAGGTGTTCGAGTTGCAAGTTATCGAGCGCGCCGTCAAGGACATCTGTAGCCTGCTTGGCGCCGAGGAGCAGGACGACCTGAGCGTCAACGTGGTGTCTTTATGGGACTACCAGCGACGCGTAGTCGCCGGAGGGGCGAACTACTCGGAAGAGGATGCGGGCGGATGGTAGTGCTGATTCTTTCGGCCTCACCCGCGTCTCTGCGGGGCGCCATGACGCGCTGGCTGCTAGAGGTGACTCCAGGCGTATTCGTCGGGCATCTGTCTGCCCGGGTGCGCGAACAGCTGTGGGAGCTCGTCAGGGCGTACATTGGTGATGGGCGCGCCTTGCTCATCTGGTCCACTCGCTCTGAGCAGCACTTCGAAATCGCTTCGCTCGGCCACGACCGCGACCCTGTCGATATCGAGGGCTGCATAGTGATGCGTACCCCATACCGGCAGATTGAGGGAACGACGCCAATTCCCGGTGCCGTGAAGCCCGCTAAGGAATCATGGTCGATTGCTGCTCGACGGCGTCGCTTCCGCAACTCGGCGGAGCGGGCGCTAGGTCAGCAGTAAAGGAATCCGGTGTAGAGTCTGCTGTCGCGCCGTTGGGATTCCAAGGATCTACAAGTGTCGACCCCGCGCGAGCGGGGATGATCCCCCATTGGGTAGGCCGTAAGCGGGTAGGGCACGGTCGACCCCGCGCGAGCGGGGATGATCCCAACAACGACGACGACAACAACAACGACGACGAGTCGACCCCGCGCGAGCGGGGATGATCCCAGCTGGGAAGAAGTCACGACTGCGGAGCGCCAGTCGACCCGCGCGAGCGGGGATGATCCGCACGTGCCTCTCCAAGGCGTCAATCAAGTGCTGTCGACCCCGCGCGAGCGGGGATGATCCCAACAACGACGACGACAACAACAACGACAACGAGTCGACCCCGCGCGAGCGGGGATGATCCCTTCCACAGAGTAGAGCCACTAGGTAGGCCGGGGTCGACCCCGCGCGAGCGGGGATGATCCGATGTGATGCGCGCAAGGAGTGTCGGGCGCGCAGTCGACCCCGCGCGAGCGGGGATGATCCGGCAAAGCGCGAACAACAACAACAACAACAGTCGACCCCGCGCGAGCGGGGATGATCCTCGATGGGGACGTGTATTACTGGGAGCGCCGGTGTCGACCCCGCGCGAGCGGGGATGATCCCTATGGCATGACCATGCCCTACACGTCAAGCCGGTCGACCCGCGCGAGCGGGGATGATCCTGGACGGGTCGAACGCCAGGGTGGTCACTGACGGTCGACCCGCGCGAGCGGGGATGATCCCCTCCTCCCCGGCGGCGAGCGTTAGGACGACCGGTCGACCCGCGCGAGCGGGGATGATCCGGCGCTAGACCGGGCCGGTAGCGACAACGCATAGTCGACCCGCGCGAGCGGGGATGATCCTACTCAGGCCAGCGGACCTGGCGGCAGCCATCGTCGACCCGCGCGAGCGGGGATGATCCCGTGGACAGGCTAC
>NZ_MTPX02000057.1 GCF_002154335.2 Actinomyces ruminis | reverse complement strand
CGGCGGCCCCGGCGACGGCGGCGGTGCCGACGTGGGCGTGCCCGTCGGTGTGCTCGCCGGCCAGGGCGACGAATAGGGCGCCGGGCGCGGCGCGGCGGGAATCCGTCACCACCGCGGACACGGTCGTCGTCCCCGGGGCGGAGTCATCCCGGGCGGGCAGCAGTGCGCCGGCAGTGAGGGCGGCGATCTCGGTCAGGGAGCGTTCGATCATGCGGGCTCTCCCCACTTGGTCAGGACCGCCTCACGCATGACGGGCGCGTCGTTGTAGCGGATGAATTCGCCGGCGATCTCCAGGAAGGGCTCGTGGCCCTTGCCGGTGACGATGACGGTGTCTTGCGGACCGCACAGCTCCACACCGCGGCGCACGGCGTCACCCCGCCAGGTGGTGATCTCCTCCACGTCGTGCAGATCGGGGCGCACGGAGCGCGCCCCCGCCAGGATGGCGTCGCGAATGGACTGTGGGTCCTCACTGCGGGGGTTCTCGTCGGTGACCACCAGTACGTCCGCCAGGCGGGCGCAGACCTCCCCGAGCATGGGGCGCTTGCCGCGGTCGCGGTCGCCGTCGGAGCCGAAGACCACGATCAGGCGGCCGGGGGTGATCTGCCGCACCGCCTTGAGGGTCAGCTCCATGGCGTCGGGGGTGTGGGCGAAGTCGACGATGCAGGTACCGCGTACGCCGTCGCGCTGGCTGATGCGCTGCATGCGGCCGGGGATGTTGTGGGCGGTGGCCAGCGCGGCCACCGCCGTCTGGGCCGGTACACCCGCGCGCATGGCCATAACCAGCGCGAGAGCGGCGTTCTGGACGTTGACGAGCCCGGGCAACGGGCAGGCGGCGGCGATGGCCTGCCCATCCGGGCCGTGCAGGGTGAAGGTGGTGGCGGAGTCGGTCATGGAGACCGCCGCGTCACTGACCCACCAGTCGGCGTCGACGGCGTCCCGGCCGTCGGGGACGGCGTAGGCACGTACCGATCGACGGGGATCTGCCCAGCAGCGGCGACGCGGTCGGCCAACCGGATGCCCCACTCGTCGTCGACGCAGATGACGGCGCGGCGGGCGTGCTCGGGCGTGAACAACTGCGCCTTGGCGTCCAGGTACTCCGACATGGTCTTGTGGAAGTCCAGGTGGTCGCGCTGAAGATTGGTGAACCCGGCGACGTCCACCACCATCCCGTCCAGGCGGTGCAGCACGATGGCGTGGCTGGAGGCCTCCAGGCTGGCGGCGCCCACGCCCTCCTCTACGGCCAGGGCGAGCATGCGCTGCAGTACCGGCGCCTCCACGGTGGTGCGCGGGGACTCAACGGCAATGTCGCCCACGCGCAGTTGGACGGTCCCGGCGATCATGCAGGCGCCCCGGTGTGCGCTCAGCATGGCGTCGAGGAAGTAGGAGGTGGTGGTTTTGCCGTTGGTACCGGTAACGGCGCTGGTCAGCAGCTGCTCGGCCGGGTGGTGGTAGACGGCGGCGGCGAGCGGACCGACGACGGCGCGCGGGTCGGGATGGGTGAGCACGGGGATGCCGGGACAGTTGGCATGCACCATGGCTGCGCCGTCCGGGTCGGTCAGCACGGCGACGGCGCCGGCGGCCACGGCCTCGGGGGCGTAAACGGCGCCGTGAGTCTTGAATCCGGGCAGGGCGGTGAACAGTTCGCCGGCGGCCACGTCACCGGAGTCAACGCTGACGCCGCTGACTTCCAGTCCCGCGAGAGCGTCGGTGGTGCCGTCCTCACGCCGAGCGGGGGCCAGCGCGAAGTCCCGGGCGAGGTCGCTCAGGAGTGTAGGCGCGCACCGGTGCGGGCGCAGCCGTGCGGCCGACTCGTAGGCGTGGTTGCTCATAGATCCCCAATCTATCGTGGCAGGACGGTGGTAGCCGCCAGTCGCGGGGCGGCGGATGCCAGGACGAGGTACTCATCCTTCGTCGCCCGTGCCTTCGGACTGTGCGGCCTCGACTGCGGCATCCGTCTCGGCGGCCGCCTGGGCGGCAATGATGCTGGGGTCCGGGGCGATCCCCAGGGAGTGCATCGCGGCCAGGGCTACCTTGCGGAACACGGGGGCGGACACGGTGCCGCCGTAGGTGTCGCGGGGGCGGTAGACGATCACGGCGACGGCGATGGCCGGGTCGCGGGCGGGGGTGAAGCCGACGAAGGAGGCGACCGTGCCGTCCTCGGTGAGGATTTCGGTGGTGCCGGTCTTGCCGGCCACCAGGTAGCCGTCGATGGAGGCGGCTTCGGCGGTGCCGCCGTCCTGAGTGACGCCGATCAGCATCTCGGTGAGCGCCTCGGCGGTGGCCTCGCTGATGACCCGCTCCCCCGCGGGGATCTCCTGGGCGGTTTCGTTGCCGTCGGCGTCGATCCAGGCGTCCACCACGCGCGGAGGCACCCGCATGCCCTTGTTGGCCACCGTGGCGAGTACCTGGGCGGCCTGTAAGGCGGTGCCGGCGATGCCCTGGCCGAACATGGTGGTGTAGCGGGTGCGGTCGTCCCAGTCGGCGGCGGCGGCGACCATGCCGGCGGACTCGGCGGGCATCTCAATGCCGGTCAGCGTGCCGAAACCGAAGCGCTTGAGGTAGTCGTAGCGCACAGCGTCGTCGAGCTGCTCACCGATCTGGACGGTGCCGACATTGGAGGACTCGGCCAGTACCCCGGCGGAGGTGAGGGTCTGGGGCTCGTGGTAATGGGAGTCGTGGAAGGTCTGCCCGTTGGCGGCGGTCCAGCTGTAGGGAACGGTCCAAGTGTCCTCCGGGGTCATGGTGCCCTCCTCGAGGGCAGCCGCGAAGGTGATCACCTTGCCGACGCTACCGGGCTCGAAGATGGCCTGGACGCTGCGGGCATTGCGGGACGACTCCGGGGTTTCCGACGGTTTGGCGGGATTGACGGCGTCGGAGTCGGCAAGCACGAGCAGCCTGCCGGTGGCCGGTTCCATCACCACTACACAGCCCCAGTCGGCACCCTGGGCGTCGACCACCTCGTCGATGGCCTCCTGGGCAACGGCCTGCAGGTCGGGGTTGATGGTCATGCGCACGCTATCGCCCGCGGTGGCAGGCACCTCTTCCTGCTCGCCGGTGGGGATGATGGCGCCGGACTTGCCCACTTCAACCCGGCCCTGCCCGTCGACGCCGGTCAGGACGTCATTCTGTGTCAGTTCCAGGCCGGCGGAGCCGATGAGCGTACGCCCGGTCCCCTCGTAGGTGTAGCCCAGGACGTTGCCGGCCACCGAGCCGGCCGGATAGGTGCGGCGGGTGCGCTGGTCCGGCTCCACGCCGGGGATCGCCAGGGCGTTGATACGCCGCCAGGTGTCCGGGGCGACGGCCTCGGCGACAACGACGTAGGTGGACTCCCCCACCATCTTGGCGCCGAGTTCCTGGGCGTCCACATCCAGAATCTCGGCCATCTGCTCGGCAGCAGCGGCGGCGCCGTGGCCGACGACGAGGCTGCGGATCTCCCCGGTGGCGGGGTCGGTGCGTTCTTCAGTGCGCTCGTACTGGGCAACCTTGACCTGGTTGACGCCGATGTCGTAAGAGACGGCGGATGAGGCCAGCACCGTGCCATCGCGGCCGAGGATGTCGCCCCGTGGCGCTCGGTTGACCCAGGCGACGGTGCGTTCGGCCTTCGCCTTTTCGGCGAGTTCGGGCCCCTCCACTACCTGCAGCCAGGCGGTCCTGCCCGCCAGTGCGCCGAATCCTGCCACCCCCATGAGTTGCAGGACCCGGCGTCGGCTCGGATTGACCGGGTTCACTGGGCGTCGTCCGCCTCGGCGGCGGTGCCGCCCGCCAGAGTGGAGTCGGACAGGTCGATGACGCCGGGGGCGGCTGCCGGGACCATGCCCAGCTCCGCCGCGCGAGCTGCCAGCGTGTCGGCGGAGGAGGCCTCCTGCACGTCCGCACGCACCGTCTCGATGTGGTCGTTGAGCACGTTCAGCTCGACCTGCGCGGTCTTCATCTTGTAGGCCGTGTCCGCCATGCGCGCGTTCAGCAGCATCGTGGACACCAGCGCGCAGGCGAGTATGCCGATGACCAGGACCAGGAAGGGCAGGGTGCGCCGGAGGGGACAACGCCACGCACCACGCGCAGTTCCGGCCGCCCCGAGCTCTCCCCCGCCGGGCGCGGGGCAGGACGGCGCGCGGCGCGGGCGGTCGCGCCGTCGGTGAGCGCACGCCAGGACGGATTGGCCGTGGCGCTGCGTTGAGCCTTGACAGTGGTCATCGGCGGTTCCTTCCTCGGGGCTTTGCAGCAGGGGCGTAGTTGGCGTGGTAGGGGGCCGGGGCCTCGGCAGCGGGCCGGATGCGGGTGGCGGCCCGCAGACGCACGGAGGCACTGCGGGGGTTAGCGTCCCGCTCGGCGGCATCCGCCTGCTCGGCGCCGTGGGTAACCAGTTCCAGGTAGGGCTCCAGCCCCTCCGGGACGAAGGGCAGGTCGGCGGGCGCCGCCGAGGAGGTGCCCGCGGCCAGGGCCTGTTTGACGATGCGGTCCTCCAGGCTCTGGTACGACTCCACGACTAGGCGCCCGCCCACGCGCAGCGCGTTGAGCGCCCGGGGCACGGCCCGCTCGAGCAGGTCGAGTTCACCGTTGACGGCTATGCGCAGCGCCTGGAAGGTGCGTTTGGCGGGATTCCCGCCCCGACGGCGAGCCGCTGCGGGAATGGCCTGACGCACCAGCTCGGTCAGCTCGGCAGTGGTGGTGACGGGGTGACCGGCGTTGCGACGGCGCACGATGCGGCGGCAATGCGAGGGGCGAAGCGTTCCTCACCGTAGGTGCGCAGGATGCGAGTCAGCTCGCGCTCATCGGCGCCATCCAGCAGCTCCTGAGCCGTGCGTCCGCCGGTCTGGTCCATGCGCATGTCCAGCGGGGCGGGCCGGGCGTAGGAGAAGCCGCGGTCGGCGTCGTCGAGCTGCAGGGAGGAGACCCCCAGGTCCATGAGGATGGCGTCGACGGTGTGGTCCAGGCGGTGGGAGGCGTCGTAGGCGACGGCGTCGACGGCGTCGTAGGTGGCCCGCACGGCACGGAAGCGGTCGCCGAAGCGGGCCAGGCGGGCGCTGGCCAGGGCGATGGCCTGCGGGTCGCGGTCGATGCCGACCACGGTGAGGTCGGTGAATCGCTCCAGGGCGGCCTCGGTGTGTCCGCCCAGGCCAAGCGTGCAGTCAATCATGACCGGCTCGGCGACTTCCAGAGCCGGGGCGAGCAGGTCCAGACAGCGGTCCAGGAGGACGGGTGTGTGGCGGCGGGCGGCGTCGGCGGGGGTCGGCTGCGTGACGGCCGGCGTTTGCGCGGCGAGGGCGTCGCTCACGGGTGTCCTCCTCTCCTGATGCGGTTGCCGCGGCGTCGCGGGGGCGACGTGCGGGGTACTCGGGTGCTATTGGGCGTGTGGGTACCGACTCCGATCTCGCTCTGCCAGGACTCCTCCCGCGGGTTCCGGCGCCGGGGAAGAGACGTCGGACGCTGCGGCGGGCGGAGACCTCACGGAACGAAACCGTTGCCGGTGGTCTTTACGGGGCTTTCGGGCGGCTCAGGCCCATGCCTGACGGCGTTATGCAGTTGTGCGGGCCGGATCAGAAGAACCCGGGGATGATCTCCTCGGCGGTGTCGGCGAAGACCTGCTCCTGTGCGGCCAGGTAGGTCTCCCAGGCCTTGGCGTCCCAGATCTCCACGCGTGCGCCAGCACCGATGACCGCCAGATCGCGGCCCAGTCCGGCGTAGGCGCGCAGCGGCGCGGGGATGGTGATGCGCCCCTGCTTGTCGGGGATCTGCGAGTCGGCGCCGGAGAGCATGACGCGGACGTAATCGCGCGCCTGCTTCTGCGCCAGGGGAGCCTCGCGCAGTTGGGCGTACATGCGCTCGAACTCGGCGGAGGTGAAGGCGTAGATGCAGTGCTCCTGGCCGCGGGTGAGGATCACACCGCCGGCGAGCTCCTCACGGAACTTCGCCGGAAGGATGAGCCGACCCTTCTCATCGAGGCGGGGAGCGTGGGTACCCAAGAACATGCGGTCCTCAGCTCCTCTCCCCGCGACGATCCAACGTGCCCCACATTACTCCACTTCACTCCCTTTTCTTCCACTCCGAGGTCGCAAACTGGGTTCATGATCGCGTCGACGGGGCCAACGGAGCGGAGTTTTCCCCGGAATCACGCGCTCGAGCCCAGGTGGTTGAAAGTGGAGGGAAAGGGGGGTGCCGAGGCGACATGGGCGTGGCGACGCCGGCAGACACTGGGGCACGGACAACAGCACCGACAGGGATGGAGCGGACCGCGGTAGCCCGACGCCGCCAGCTCGGCCGGCGGCGGGCTACAGGAACGGGGCTGGAAAGCGGGGCCGTCGGCGGCGGTGTCGCGGGCATGGGGCGGGTGCCCGGTGGCTACGGTCAGGGCCGCCCGCGGAAGAGGTGGAGGAAAGTGGAGGGGCACCGACCGGAACACGCGAACGGTCCACCCCGCTCGGAGTAGATCTGGTCTGACGCGTCGGGCCCAGTGGGGTCGTTCGAGGACACGGCTTCCGGCCGCCGGCATATCCGCCCGGGACCGCAGCAACAGACACCCCACCAGCCCGAGAACGTCCTCGCCAGCCCGACGTCGTCCCGCGTTCGGCGAAAACGTCCTCATCAGCCCCAAACCCTCCACATTCGAGAGGGTTTGGGGCGAAACAGGACGTTTTCGGCAGATGGGCGGCCAACGGCCACGACCTCACGAGCCCGAAAACGTCCTTCACTCAGGCGGATGCCGCCATCGCCTATGCCCGAGTACGTCCTCGTCGGCCCGAAAACGTCCCCCTGTTCCCAAACACGACGGCCACATTCCGCGGCCAGGACCTGCCGCAACCGCGTCCACACGAAGAGTCCCGGCAGATCAGACCGGCACCGGCCTCAGCCCACAACGATCCTGATCCCGCACCCCAACCGTCTCAGAAACATGGAGACAGCGCAGACGCTGGAAACGCCCAGCCGTCGTGGCGGGGTCGGCGTGGGAGGCCGGCGGGGACGGTCAGTTCTGACCGTCGCGACGGCGCTCCCAACGCTCGGACTGGCGCTCCATGAAGGAGGAGCGCTTCGCGCCACGGGAGCCTGCAGCGGTGTTCTTGGAATTCGGCCGGGACAGCATGAGCGTGACGCCCCACACGGCCAGGGCGAAGCCGAGGACGCCCAGCAGGATGGACACGACACTGCTACTGCCGGCAGCCACGCCACCGATCACGACGGTGAGGCCGACCAGCAGCAGGGCGACCCCAGCACCGACACGGCGCGGCGAGGGGCGCCGGAATGTGGTTTCGGCATGCTGCATGGTCTCGGCCAGCGACGGGTCCTCGTCGTTGAGTTGTTCCTCAAGGTCGCGCAGCACCTGCTGCTCGCGTTCCGACAATGCCATGGCACGCCTCCCTTCCGGTTGTGGCTCACGTGGACGGCCAGAGGGTCGTTTCGGCCAACCCGCCCGAACAATATCCAGGATAGGCGGTTGTCGTCACAGGATGAAAACCAGCCCGTCCCTGCGCCCAGAAAACAACGTGCGGCCCGAGGTTCTTCCCGAGGCCGCATGTGTTCGGCTCCGTCCCAGACGGCGGACAGGCGTGGGGCAACGCGCGCCCTCAATCTGCCTGACGCTCGGGCCGATCCGAGGCCCGGGGGCGGGACAGAAGGCTTGCGGGAGCGAGGGCGGCGTTGCCCCAGCGCTCACGTACCGCATCGGCGGCACGCTCGGGGGCGCCGCGGCGCGGGTCATCGTCCAGGAGCAGCTGGACGCCGGCGTCGGCGCGGACCAGGCCCTCCACCCGCACTCCGAGCAGCCGGAAGCCACCGCCCGGGGTGGGCAGGGCGTTGAACAACGACTCCACGACGGCGAAGATGTCGCGCGCCAGGTCGGTGGGCGCGCCCAACGTGCGTGAACGGGTCACGGTAACGAAGTCGGCACCGCGAGCCTTCAGCACCACCACCCGGCCCCGCAGTCCCCCGGCGCGCAGGCGGGCGGCGCACTGGTGGGCCTGGTCTAGCAGCACCCGGCGGGCATGCTCACGATCGGTCAGGTGATCGAAGAAGGTGCTCTCGGTGCCGACAGACTTCTCCTCCCGCTGCGGAGTGACCGGACGCGGATCGACACCGTGGGACAGATCGTGTAGGTGGTGGGCGGCCGCGGAGCCGAGAATCCGTTCCAGGCGGCGCACGTCGGTGGCCGCCAACTGCCGCACGTCGTTAATGCCCCAGCGGGCCAGCGCCTGGGCGCTCTTCTCCCCCACTCCCCACAGAGCCCCCACCGGCAGCATGTTGAGGAAGTCCTGGGTGGCCTGCGCGGGGATCAGCAAAAGCCCGTCGGGCTTGGCGTGGGCGGAG
The DNA here is from genome assembly GCF_002154335.2 of Actinomyces ruminis. Classification (GTDB taxonomy): domain Bacteria; phylum Actinomycetota; class Actinomycetes; order Actinomycetales; family Actinomycetaceae; genus Actinomyces; species Actinomyces ruminis. Next base: position 27,130 of record NZ_MTPX02000057.1, on the reverse strand, counting down.
GCCAGTTTGGCCACGAACTTGGTGGAGGCGATGCCGACGGAGGCGGGTACCCCTACGCGCTCGCGCACCTGACGTCGAATCCAGTGCCCGATGGTGGTCGGTGAGCCCATGCGCCGGCGGGCGCCGGAAACGTCCAGGAACGCCTCGTCGACGCTGACACGTTCCAACACCGGGGTGACTTCTCCCAGGATGCTCATCACCTGTCGGGAGACGGCGGAGTACACGCCGTGGCGCACCGGCAGCACTACGGCTTGGGGGCAGCGGCGCTGGGCCTCGTTCATGGGCATGGCGGAGGTAACCCCGTAGGCGCGGGCCTCATAGGAGGCGGCCGAGACGACGCCGCGCCCGTCGCGGCCGCCGACGATGACGGGGCGGCCTACCAGTTCGGGGTGCTCAAGCAGTTCCACCGAGGCGAAGAAGGCGTCCATGTCCACGTGCAGGATGGGGGTGGCGGAGTCATCCTCGCCCCAGGAGCGGCGGGCATTCTCGGCCCGCGGTGCTCGGCTCATCTCCGCCCTCCCCCACGTGTTCCGGCCGCGCCCCGCACCCGGAGCCGACTGGACGGCGTCTTGTGTGGCCACGATAACGTGCCTCGTGACACGCCGTCAATCCTCTGTCCGCGCCTCCAAGCGCCGCCGCGGCACCGACTATGCGGCCCTCGCCGCGGCGCTGCCCTCGGGACCGGTGGCGACCTCCTGCGCGACGGCGCGCCTGGAGCTGCGCGACACCGGGGTGCTGCTGCTACTCGACGGCGCCGAGTCCTCCTGGATCGACCTGCGCGACCCCACGCACCTGGACTTCGAGTACCTCCAGCAGATGGACGCGGTCGTCTCTGCCCTGCACGGGCCGGACGAGCCGTTGCGCGCGCTGCATTTGGGCGGCGCCGGCTGCGCCCTGGCCCGCGCCTGGGATGCCGCTCGGCCGGGTTCGACCCAGTTGGCGGTAGAGGTCGATGCGGTTCTGGCCCACAAGGTGCGCGAGTGGTTCGATCTGCCGCGTGCGCCGCGGCTGCGCATCCGCGTGGGCGACGCCGCCCAGGTGGTGGGTACGCTGCACGCCGACGCGTGGGACGTAGCGGTGCGCGACGTGTTCGCCGGCGGCATGGTTCCCTCCGCGTGCGCGGGACGCGAGTTCCTGGCCGAGTGCCGCCGGCTGTTGGCATCGAATGGACTGTACCTGGCCAATACCGCCTGCCCGCCGCGCGAAGCGGTGGCGGCGGAGCTGATACACCTGCGTGCCCTGTTCGGCGGCGTGTTGGTGGTGGGTGACCCGGCCGTCGTGCGCGGCCGGCGCCGCGGCAACCTGGTGCTGGTGGCCCGCAAGGAGCCGTTCACGCCGTCGGAACTGGACGTCGTGGAACGGGCGGTGCGGCGCCTGCCGCTGCCGGTGCGCACCTGGCTGCCGGATGACCCGACGCTGCCGCGCCCCGACGGCGGGAGTTGAGCCCCGCGCTAGTGCTGTAGACCGTCGCCGGAGGTGTTCTCGTTCGCCTCCAGGAAGGCCTCCAAGCGGGCGCCGATCTCGTCCGCGCTAGGCAGGTCGAGCGTGGGAGCGCCTTCAAAGCCCAGGTCGTCGGCCTGCCGCAGCATGGCGTCGTACTGGGCCTCCAGGGCGGAGACGACGGCGCTAACCTCGGGCTGCTGGGCAGCCTCGGCATCGATCTCGGCGCGGTTGACGTTGGCGGCCGCCTCCAGGTCGCCCAGTGGCAGGGCCAGGCCGGTGTTTTCGGCCACCGCGCGCAGCAGGGCCGCGGCCCCCTGCGGGAAGTCGTCGCGGGCGATGTAGTGCGGAATGGAGGCGGACAGGCCACGGGAGTCGATGCCGGCCTCGCCCAGGTGCAGTTCCAGGAAGGCCCCCATGGAACCGGGCAGCTCTACCCGGCCAAACACCTCCGTCTGCGAGTTGAGCTTGTCCGGCTGCGAGCCGTGGACGTGCACGTAGGTGGGGCGCGTGTGCGGGATCGCCATGGGAATACCGCTGATGCCGACGGCCTGGCTCACCCCCATGGACACGGCCAGGTGCGTGACGGCGTCGGCAAACTCCTGCCAGCGGTAATCGGGCTCCGAACCGTGCAGCAGCAGCAGGTCCTCGCCGTCGTCGTCCTGCAGCAGTTCCAGGACCAGCTCGGGCATGGCGACGGCGCTGTAGGTGTTGCGGTCGAAGGTCATCACCGGCCGGCGGGCGCGGTAGTCAAGCAGGGAGTCGATGTCGAAGGTGGCCAGGCGGGTGTGAGGCAGGGTCATCACCAGTTGCTCCACGGCCAGCGCACCGGCGTGGCCGGCATCCATGGCTCCATCGAAGTGGTGTAGGAGCACGCGCGGCGAGACTGGCTCACCCGCTGGGTGCTCCACGGTGTATAGCGGTCGCATCGCTCCTCCTCTCGCGCTTTTGGCGCTCGTTTCATGCGGGCACGTCTCGCGCGGGTCCGCTGCGGGCCGTGCGTCGGCTGGTGCAACACCGGGAAGGCAGCGTGTGTTCCCGCACCGGTGGCCCCCGACGCGACCGGGCGTGAGGCCCGCAGCGAGTTCCTCGCCGTCCTCTCGGTGATCGCCTGGCACACGCGCGTCCCCTCCGGGCGAACACGCCGGGACGTGGGTGGCGAGGCGGATCGCCGGGGAGATAATGGACGATCCTCACCGGCTCGGCTACCGCCTCATGTGGGCCGCCCCGTGCCGGCCGCCACCGTACACGACTATCTTTTCCGTCCGCCGCCGCTGGGCCCTGGCCCACACCGGCAACGGCCCAACGCCTAGCGAGGTCATGTGAGCCAGCATCATCCCTGCCCCGAGCCGCTCGACTCGACCGAGTCCGCCGCCCCGCGTCCGGCCATGGCGTCCGCCCGTGACCGCGAGATCGCAGCGGAGCAGGAGGTGGTGGATCTGGCTTACAGCGAGTTGGATCGGCAGCTGGACGCGGCCCGCCGCTCGCTGACGGCCACACAGGCGCGGGGCGCCTCGGGCACGCACCAGTCACGCGGCGAGCGGGACGCCTACGCGGTGCACTACTCCGACCTGGTTGCCTCCCTGGAGGGGGTGGAGGACCGGCTGGTGTTCGGCCGCATGGACATGGCACAGCCGGTTGCCGACGGTGCCGTCCCCGCCTCCCCGGACGGGGACGACGACGTGACCGCGGCGGGCCGACGCCACTATGTGGGCCGTATCGGCCTGCAGGACGCCCGCCACCGCGAGGTGGTACTGGACTGGCGCGCCCCCCTGTCGCGGGCCTTCTACCAGGCCACGGCCTCCGACCCGATGGGACTGGTGCGACGTCGGCATATCGACACGCGTGCGCGCCGCGTCATCGGTCTGGAGGATGAGCTCATCGACGTGACGGCGGTGGGCGGGCCGACCGCGCTGGCCGCGGCCAACCCCGAGGCCGCGCAGACGCGCATGGCCGTTGACGGGCTGCAGGGCGAGGGCGCGCTGATCGCGGCCATGTCGGCGGCCCGCGACGGGCGCATGGGCGACATCGTCGCCACCATTCAGGCCGAGCAGGACCGGGTGGTCACCGGCGATGGCAAGGGCGTGCTGGTGGTGCAGGGCGGTCCCGGCACCGGTAAGACGGCGGTGGCCCTGCACCGGGTCGCCTACCTCTTCTACGCCGAGCGCGAGCGCCTGGAGCGTTCCGGAGTGCTGTTGGTGGGCCCGTCACGCACCTTCCTGCGCTATGTGGAGCAGGTGCTGCCCTCGCTGGGCGAGACGGGGGTGGTCTCCACCACCTTGGCGGACCTGGTGCCGGGTGTGCACGCCCGCGGCACCGAGCCGGGACCGGTCGCCGAGTTGAAGTCCCGGTGGGTGTGGACGGACATTCTGCGCCGGGCGGTGCGCGGCCTGCAGCGGGTGCCGGACGCGCCCCGCGACATCGTGGTGCAGGGCACGCGTTTGCAGCTGTTGCCCGCGGACGTCCGGGAGGCGGCCGCCCGCGCCCGGCGCTCCGGCAAGCCTCACAACCTGGCGCGCGAGACCTTCGTGCTGTGGCTGCTGGAGCGCCTGACCGATCAGTTCGCCGCCGCTACTCATCAGGACGCCAGTGACGCCGACACGCGCGCGTGGATCCGGGAGGATATTCGTACCGCTCGTGACGCCCGCCGGGAGATCAACCTGTGCTGGATGCCAACGACGCCGGTTGGTCTGCTGGAGCGGCTGTGGTCCCACCCGGACCTACTGGCCCGGGTGGCCCCGGAGTTGCGGGCGACCGAGCGCCGACTGCTGGAGCGTCCGGCGGGCAGCGAGTTGACGGAGGCGGACGTGCCGCTGATCGACGAGCTGGCCGAGCTGCTGGGCCCCAGTGAGGACGCCGAGGCCCGCCGGGCGCGTTTGGAGGCGCGCCGGCACGAGTCGCTGGTCGCCTATGCGGCGCAGGCAATCGAGTCGCAGGAGCTGGGCGATGGCATGGTCAGCGCGGAGATGCTGGCCAACCGGTCGAGGAGTCCGGGCCGTCCCTCACCCTGGCGGAGCGGGCGCGGGCCGACCGCAGCTGGACCTACGGGCATATCGTCGTCGACGAGGCGCAGGAACTGGGTGCCATGGCGTGGCGGCACTGGCCCGCCGCTGCCCGGTGCGCTCCTTCACGATCGTGGGCGACCTGGCGCAGTACTCCGGCCCGAGCCGTCCGGGCTCGTGGCGGCACGTGCTTTCGGCGTTGGGCACGCGCCCGGCCAAGCGCCGCGGTGGACGCGGCTCCCGGGCGCCGCGGGCGACGACGCCGTTGCGCGAGGAGGCGCTGACCGTCTGCTACCGCACGCCGGCGACGATCATGCGCGCGGCCGAGCAGGTGGCCGCTGGGCTCGGTGCGCCGGTGACCTACCCGGTGAGCTCGGTACGCGACCTGCCCGACTGCCTCACGGTGGACGACCTGTCGGGCTCCCCCGCGGCCGAGCGGGACGACTCCGCCCACGCCGCCTGGGGGCAGGCCCTGCGCGAGGCGGTGGCAGCGGAGTCGGCCGCATTGGATGCCGCGGTGGGCGTGAGTATCGGCCGCATCGCGGTGATCGCCCCGCAGCCGCGTCAGGTCGCCGCCCTGCTGGCACAGGACCCGGCGCTGGCGGCGGCGATGGCGGCGCCGGGAGGCGACATTCTGCGCAGTCGGCTGGCCGTGATGGGACCGCGGCTGTCGAAGGGGCTGGAGTTCGACGTGGTGGTGCTGGTGGATCCCGCGGCCATCGGAGCGTCCAGCCCCGGCGACCTGTACGTGGCGATGACGCGGCCGACGCGGCGTCTGCGGGTGGTATCCCGGCTGCCGCTGCCCACCGGCTTGTAGCCGGCTCACGGGCAGCGCACAGGCGGACGCGTTAGCCTGCCGGCGAGCGGGCCGATGGTGAGCGTCAAACCACAGGTCGCATGCTCGTCACGCACCCACACACCTACGCGACCGTAGGTTACGGTTGCGTAGGCTACGATCCCCCGCCCGGTCGCCCTGCCGGGCACGGACGGGAAACTCGGGAAAGGGAACGATGAGCAGCTTCGACCAGGCCGCTGACGCCGGCCGCCAGGCCCGCCTCCGGGGCGCCTCCACCGACTACCAGCGCCCCCATTACGCCCCCGGCGTCCCCAGCGTGATCGCGCCCGTCACCGAGCCGCTCTCCCGCATGCTCGACGACGCGACCCGCCGTTTCCCGGACCGGATCGCCCTGGACTTCATGGGGCAGGCAACCACCTACCGGCAATTGAGCGATCAGGTCGCCCGGGCCGCGGAGGCACTGCACCGCCTGGGCGTGGGTCGCGGCGACGTCGTCGGGGTGATCCTGCCCAACTGTCCCCAGCACGTCGTGATCGCCTACGCCGCCTGGAGGCTCGGGGCGATCGTCGCCGAGCACAACCCACTGGCCCCCGCCGCCCAGATCCGCGAGCAGATTCAGATGCACCACGGCCGGGTGATCATCGCCTGGGAGAAGTCGCTGGCGCGGATCGTGCAGGCGTTGGCTCCCTCGATCGCGCCGGCATGGGTGGGGCGCGGGTACTGTCCGTGGACCTGTCCCGCGGGCTGCCGTGGACCAGCCGACTGGCCCTGAAACTCCCGGTGGCGGCCGCCCGCTCCCAGCGCAGCGAGCTGCGCGGCAAGGTGCCAGCCGGAGTGTCCTCCTGGGACGACCTGGTCGCCACCACCCCGCCGCTGCCCTCGGGCCACCCGCTGCCGGGCGTAAGCGATGTGGCCGTGCTGCTTTACACCGGCGGCACCACCGGTACCCCCAAGGCGGTCCAGCTGACCCACGCCAACGCCCGCGCCAACGCGGAAATGAGCCTGGCCTGGGCCTCCCAGACCTGTGAGGCGGGTCAGGAGACCTTCTACGCCGTGCTGCCCTTCTTCCACGCCTTCGGGATGAGCCTGTCGCTGCTGTGCGCAGTGGGGCTGGCCGCCACCCAGGTGGTGCTGCCCAAGTTCGGGGCCGATATGGTGCTGGCCGCCTGGAAGCGACACCCGGCCACCTTCTTCCCGGGGGTACCGGTCATGTTCGATCGGATTGTTGCCCGTGCGCGGGAGACCGGCGCCGACCTGTCCAGCTGCAAGATCGCCGTATGCGGGGCGGCGCCCACCCCCGAGGCCGTCGCCAAGGCCTGGGAGGAAGCCACCGGTGGCGTCATCATCGAGGGCTACGGCATGACGGAGACGGCGCCCATCATCCTGGGCAACCCGATCTCCCCCGAGCGGCGCCCCGGTGCGCTCGGTGTGCCCTACCCGTCCACCGACGTGCGCGTGGTCGACCCCGACCACCCCGAGGTGGAGGTGGAGCCGGGTCAGGTTGGCGAGCTGGTGGTGCACGGCCCGCAGGTGTTCGTCGGCTACTGGGAGAACCCGGAGGAGACGAACGCCGTCATGCTGCCGGGCGACTGGCTACGCACCGGGGATCTGGTGCGCCAGGAGGAGGATGGCTTCTACGTCATGGCCGACCGGCGCAAGGAGTTGATCATCTCCGGCGGCTTCAACATCTACCCCAGCGAGGTGGAGGCGGCGGTGCGCTCCATGCCGCAGGTGGAGGAGGTCGCCGTCGTCGGACTGCCGGCGGAGGCCGGTAATGAGTCCGTGGTCGCCGCCATCCTTCCGAAGGACGGGCAGACGGTCACGCTCGACCAGGTGCGTGCCTGGGCCGAGAAGACCCTGTCCCACTATGCGCTGCCCCGGCAGGTGGCCATCCTGACGGAGATGCCGCGCTCCCAGATCGGCAAGGTGTTGCGCCGGGTGGTGCGTGAGGAGCTGCTGGCCGCCCGGGAGGCGGCCGCGGGGGCGGCGACGGCGGCGGCCGCCGCTTCTCAGTCCGCCGCCACCGCGCTGGTGGAGCGTCTGGGCGAGGTCGGCCGCGGCGAGCCCGAGCAGGCAAGCGGCGCCGGGGAGCAGTCCCGGTGAGTGGCGCGGAGGATGCCGAGCGCTACCGGCGCCCGCACTATCAGCCGAATATCCCCGCCGTCATTGACGTCCCCGACGGGCCGCTGGGCGAACTGCTGGACATCGCCGCCGAGTTCTACGGCGACCGGGTGGCCCTGGACTTCATGGGCGCGACCCTGACCTACCGCGAGCTGTTGGAAGCCTCCGAGCGCGCCGCGGGCCTGCTGCGCCGGGCGGGCGTCAAGGCCGGTGATCGCGTGGCCATGCTCATGCCGAACTGCCCGCAGCACGTGGTGGCGATCTACGGGGCGCTGCGCCTGGGGGCGATTGTGGCCGAGCACAACCCGCTCGCCCCCGCCGAGGAGATCCGCGCCCAGTTGGCCCACCACGGTGCCCGGGTGGTGATCGCCTGGGAGAAGGGCGTTGAGCTGGTACTGGACCCGGCGTCGACGGCGGCCGGTGGCACCGATCCGGCGGCCGACCCACTGGCCGGACGCACGGTGTTCAGCGTGGACCTGGCCGCCGCCATGCCCGCCCGGCTGCGCGCCGCCCTGCACCTGCCCGTGGCCAGGGCGCGGCAGACCCGCGCCTCCATGCGGGCCGACTCGCTGCCGGCGGGGGTGCGCTCCTGGGACCGGGAGGTGTCCCGCGCGGAGCGGCTGGAGGCGGCCTGGCCCCGGCCGGGCGGGGATGATGTGGCCGTGCTGCTGCACACGGGCGGCACTACCGGCATGCCCAAGGCGGCGATGCTCACGCACCAGAACCTGCGCGCCAATGCGAACCAGGCGATCGCCTGGGTGCCGATGCTGCACGAGGGCGGGGAGACCTTCCTGGCACTGTTGCCGTTCTTCCACGCCTTCGGGCTGACCTTCAACGTCTTCTGCGCGGTGCAGAAGGCGGCCACGCAGGTGATGCTGCCGAAGTTCTCGGTCAGTCAGGTGCTGGAGGCGCACCAGCGGCGTCCCTTCACGTTCTTCGTGGGGGTGCCGGTGATGTTCGAGCGGATTCTGCGGGGCGCCCAGAAGAAGGGCGTGTCGCTGAAGACGCTGCGCTACGGCGTGTGCGGGGCGGCCCCGATGCCGCCGGCCGTGGGCGCGGAGTGGGAGGCCGCCACGGGCGGGTACTTCGTGGAGGGCTACGGCATGACGGAGACCAGCCCCATCGTCTCCGGCACGCCCATGGGTCCCAGCCGCCGCCTGGGCGCGCTGGGGCTGCCCTTCGCGTCCACCGACGTGCGCGTGGTGGACCCGGACGCCCCGGACCCCGAGCAGGAGGTGCCCGACGGTGAGCCTGGCGAGCTGCTGGTGCGTGGGCCACAGGTATTCGCCGGCTACTGGGACGACCCGGAGGCGACGGCGGCGGCCATGCTGCCCGGCGGCTGGCTGCGCACCGGGGATATGGTGCGCCGGGAGGACTCCTTCCTGTGGATGGCCGACCGGCGGCGTGAGCTGATCATCACCGGCGGCTTCAACGTCTACCCCTCCCAGGTGGAGGCGGCGATCCTGAACATGGAGGGCGTGGCGGACGTCGCCGTCGTCGGGCTACCGGGCGGCGCAGCCGGAGAGCTGGTGTGCGCGGCGATCGTGCTGGAGCCGGGCACGCCGGAGGGCCAGATCACCCTGGAGGCGGTGCGCGCGCACGCGGAGCGGACGATTCCCCACTACGCGCTGCCGCGGCACCTGGAGATCATTGCGGAGATGCCGCGCTCTCAGATCGGCAAGATACTGCGCCGCGTGGTGCGCGAGCAGATCATCGGCCGCGACGACGCCGCGGCCTGAGCGAGGCGGTAGACGGGGCCGGCCGGACGCCGGCGGGCTCAGAGCAGCCCGGCGGCGACGAGGCTGTCGCGCAGGGCGGCGACCTCGGCGGCGGTGGCACGCACCAGCGGCAGGCGCACGGTGGCGCTGGGGATGCGCCCCTGCAGGACCAGCGCCTCCTTGGCCATCACCGCGCCCTGGCCGCCACCCATGATGGCCCGCACCAGCGGGCGCATGCGCTGGGCCACAGCACGGGCGCCGGGCAGGTCGCCGGCGTCGACCTCGCGGATCATCTCCCGCCAGGAGTGGGCGTCGGCATGGGCGACTACGGATACCACGCCGCTGGCCCCGTGGGTGAGCCAGGCGAAGTTCAGCCCGTCGTCACCGGAGTAGTACTCCAAGCCGGTGGCCTCCATGCGCTCGAAGCCCTGCTCGACGTCGCCGGTGGCGTCCTTGACCGCGAGGACCCGCTCGTGCTCGGCCAGGCGGGCGAGGGTGTCATCGGTGATCTTCACGCCGGTGCGCCCGGGGATGTCGTAAACCATGACCGGCAGGTCGGTGGCCTCGACCACCGCCATGATGTGCTGGTAGACGCCTCCTGGCTGGGGCGGTTGTAGTAGGGGGCGTTGATGAGCAGTCCCTGTGCGCCGGCCTCCTGGGAGCCGACGCCGATGCGCACCGCGTGGGCGGTGTCGTTGGAGCCGGCGCCGGCCACCAGCATGGCCCGGCCCGCCAGGCGTCCTTCACCTCACGCAGGAGGGTCTGCTTCTCCGGCAGGTGAGTGGTGGGGGCCTCACCCGTGGTGCCGGCCAGCAGGATCATGTCGGCGCCGTCGTCGACCAGCGAGACGGCCAGGCGCTGGGCGGCCTCGACGTCGATCTCCCCCTCCGGGGTGAAGGGGGTGACCATGGCTACGCCGACGGAGCCGAAGGACCGGCTGGGGAGAGTGCTCATAGTGAGCAGCGTAACGTCATTGCTGCTCCGACGTCGGGGTCGGTCGCAAAGTGAACGGCCGAAGACAGGACGCCTGCGGATGCAGCGGGCGAGCGTGCGGGGCAAAGGCGGCTTCGACCTACACGTGCGCATAGGCTCGGGTGCATGACCGACGCCAGCCTCCCCGACGACGTGCTCCACGCGCCGTCTGCTTCCTCCTCCCCCTCTGCCGCCGGCTTCGTGCGCGAGGCGACCGGCGCGGATCTGGAGGCGATCGGCCGGGTGCATGCCGCCGCCATGTTGGCCTCGCTGCGGGCCGCGTATACGGCCGCCCACGACGCGCCGCTGCCGGCGGGCGTGGAGGCGATGGTGGCGCCGCCGGTGATCGCCGCCGGCTGGGAGCAGGCGGTGCTGAGCCCGCCGTCTCCGGCCCACCGCGTACTCGTGGCCGTCGGGGAAGGCGAGGTGGTGGGCCTGGTCGGCGTCGCTCCCTCCCCCAGCGGCACCGATGCGGCGGGCGAGGACGGTGGTTACGCCGCCGACGCCGGAGCGGGCGCGGTCCCCGCAGCCAACCGGGGAATGGAAATCACTGCCCTCGGCGTCGCCCCGGAGCAGCAGCGCCGCGGGCACGGCTCCCGGCTGCTGGCCGCCGTCACGGACCAGGCGCGCGCGCAGGGGGCGGGCGTGCTGCTGGTGTGGGCGGTGCGTGGGGATGAGTCCCTGGACGGATTCCTGCGCGGCGCTGGCTTGACGCGCACCAAGTCCTTCCGCAGGTTGCCCGTCGGGCAGGGCGTTATTGAGGACTGCTGGGCCGCCGTGCTGTAGGCGCCACCGCAAACGCGGCCCATGCGCCGCGCGGCATCAGAGGTCGAGCAGCCGGTCCAGGCCGATGGTCAGGCCCTCGCGCCCGCCGACCTCGCGCACGGCCAGCACCACGCCCGGCATGAAGCTGGCGCGGTCGAAAGAGTCGGTGCGGATGGTCAGCTGCTCGCCGGGGTTGCCGAGCACGACCTCCTCGTGGGCGGTGAGTCCGCGCAGGCGCACGGCGTGCACGTGCACGCCGTCGACCACGGCTCCGCGGGCGCCGTCGGGGTCGGTCTCGGTGGCGTCGGGAACCGGCCCAAGGCCGGCTTCGGCGCGGGCGGCGGCAATGCCGCGGGCGGTGGCGATCGCGGTGCCGGAGGGGGCATCGACCTTGTTCGGGTGGTGCAGCTCGATGACCTCGGCGGACTCGAAGTAGCGGGCGGCCTTCGCGGCGAAGGACATGGTCAGAACCGCGGACAGGGCGAAGTTCGGGGCGATGATGACGCTGCGGCCGGCCGCCTCCGGGCGTGCCAGGTGCTCGCGCACACGCTCGTAGGACTCGTCCGTCCAGCCGGTGGTGCCGACTACCACGTCAACTCCGGCGTCGATGAGGGCGTGAACGTTGTCCTCGGTGGTCGAGGGGTGGGTGAAGTCGACGGCCACGTCGGCGCCGTTCAGGGTATCGGCGCTGACGGTGTCGCCTATGTCGAGGCGGGCGACGAGTTCGAGGCCGTCGGCGTCCTGGACGGCTTGGCAGACGGTGGATCCCATGCGCCCAGCGGCGCCGACAACGGCAACAGCAATACTCATGCGGGCATCCTAATCAGAGTTGTCCAAATCCGGGACAAACGCCGCAGACGCCGCTGAAGGCAAGTCGTGAAACCGCGTGATTTCAACGATCCATAAGTCACGTGAAGGTGCCTGAAGCTCGTTTGTCCCGAATCTGGACACTTTTGGACTCAGGTGCACGGGCTGCGCGGTCGCAGGCAGGACTCATAGGTACCAAACAGCTCGGCCTGTTGGAGGACATGTCCGGCGATAGCCCGTTTGAGCCCGGGAAGCCGGCTCCGATCAGAAAGGCGCAGGACGGTGTCAAGCGCGTACACGGTGAAGCGGTAGGTGTGGGTGGTACCGCGGGGAGGCTTCGGCCCGCGGTACCGGTGTAGCCCGTAGGCGATCCCCTGGACTATTTCGGTGCCGGGACTGATCCGGCCCGGCCGGATCGCCTCGGGAATCAGCTCGCTCGCGGGAATGTTCCACGCCACCCAGTGCGTCATGGTTCCAAACAGCGGATGGGTCAGGTCCTCCAGCGCAACTGCCAGGGTCTTGACACGGACGTCCAGCCCGTACAGCCGCAGCTCCGGCGAGACGTCCTCGCCGCGTCCGGTGTATCGCGTTCTGAAGCGACCGTCGTCGATGCAGTCGGAGCTGAGCGTCAACTGCGTGGCCTGAGGCGAATTCATGATCGGTCTCCGGTAGCCCCCATGCGCCCGGTGGCGCCTGCCACTGCAATACGTATGGTCATAGTCGCACCCTAGTGGCAGTCCCTAGCAACACGCGCGTCAACCAGCAGCAGCGACATCATCGTCACGGCACCCCGAAAACCGTGCCCCCGAGCATCCGTCATGAGTATCGTCGGAGCGTTGACTCCCGCAAACCCATTGCAATAGCATCAGTGCGTTATATCACACTCAAGGAAGCCCCCCATGTCGCAGCTCGACCATAGCTCGTCAAGCGGCCTATGCCTAAGCTCCGTACGCGAGGTTCGGCGGATCGCACGTCGGCAGAGCGTCGTGTCATCGCTGTCTTTCGCCGTCATCGCCGCTCTGAGCGGGGCTCTAGTCCACCTGAACTGGGATACCCCGCAACGAGCGGTAACGATCGCCGTCGCGATCTCTGCGACATGCACGGCACTCGCAGCCGCCACGGGCCTGCAAGCCCTGAAGCAATTGCCGCCGTGGCACTGGGAGTCATGCTCGCGATTGCCCTAACTCATCCCTCGGGGATGGCCGGAGCATGGATCGTCGCTGCGGTGCTCTTCTTCGTCCTTGCCGTGCTCCAACCTCAGCGGAATCGGACGAGACAGCCCCAAGGCTGAGCCCGCTCAGGCACCCGGACCGACCACGACGCGGCAGCGGTCCTGGGCGGCGAGGTCGGCGGCCAGGGCACGCACGTCGGCGGCGGTCACCGCCTCCAGGCGGCGCAGGTTCTCCTCCATGGAGCGCAGGCGGCCGGTTACCACCTCGGCACGCCCCAAGCGCCCCATGCGCGCCAGCGAGTCCTCTCCCCCAAGCACCATGGAGCCGCGGATCTGGCCGCGGGCGCGCTCCAACTCCCGCGCGGTGACGCCGTCGGCGGCCAACGACTCGAACTCGCCGGCCATGACCGCCAGCACCTCATCGACGTCGCCGGGGGCGCAGCCGGCGTACAGGCCGAAGGCGCCGGCGCCCGCATAGGGGGTGTCGAAGGCGTAGGTGGAGTAGGCCAGGCCGCGCTTCTCACGAATCTCCTGGAACAGGCGCGAGGACATGCCGCCGCCGAGGATCGTGGTGAGCACGCTCATGGTCCAGCGGCGCTCGTCCAGTGCCGGAATGCCCTGGCAGGCGAGGTAGACGTGGGACTGCTCGGCCTCGCGCACCACGGTGATGTCTTGGACGGTCAGTTCCGCCACGGGCTCGGTCTCGAAGCGGCGGGGCCGCGGGGCGACGGCCCCGGTGGTGTCCCAGTCGGCGGCGGCCAGGTCCGCGGCGACCCGCTCGCAGATCTCGTCGTGGTCGACGGCGCCGGCGGCCGCGACCACGAGGGTGTCGGAGGCGTAGGTGCGCTGGTAGTGCTCCCAGACGGCGTCGCGGGGCACCGCCGAGATGGTCTCGTAGGTGCCGCCGATGGGGCGCCCCAGCGGGGTGTCGTCGCCGAAGGTGGCGCGGGCGAAGGCCTCCTGGGCGATCTCTGCGGGGTCGTCGGCGGCATCGGCCAGCTCGGAGACGATCACGCCGCGCTCGGTCTCCACCTCACCCGGGTCCAGGCGGGAGGAGGTGACCATGTCGGCGAGCACGTCCAGGGCGGTCAGATCGTCGGGGCCCAGGACGCGGGCGTAGTAGGAGGTGTGCTCCTTGGCGGTGGCGGCGTTGGACTCGCCTCCGATCATGTCGAAGGCCTCGGCGATGTCGTGGGCGCTGCGGGTGGCGGTGCCCTTGAACAGCAGGTGCTCCAGGAAGTGGGTGGAGCCCTCCTGGCCGGCGCGCTCATCGCGGCTGCCGACGCCGAACCACATGCCCAGCGAGGCCGAGCGCAGCGCGGGCACATGCTCGGTGATCACGCGTACCCCGCCGGGCAGGATGGAGCGGCGGATGGTGGCGCCGTCGTCGACGAGGCGCAGCTCGGTGCCGGGGGCGCCGGCGGGTGCACGCTCAAGGAGGACTTCGGCGAAGCTGGTTTCGGGGCCGGTGGGCGCGGGAGTGGTCACCGCATGAGCCTAGACGACCGACCTCCTGCCGATCTCAGACATGTCCTGCCCACCGCCGAGCGACGCGTCACCATTACGACCGATCTCGGCACGTTACTTCTACCGAACTCGGCACGTAACTTCTACCGATCTCGGCGGGAGAGAGGGCCGGGCCCCGGGCAATCGTGATGATCGTCCGGGGCCCGGCCCTGATGGGATTACCGAGTCGGTGGCCTGTTGCGGCCTACCGGCGGGCTCACTCCTCCTCGGAGGACTCCACGGTGCGCATGCGGCGGCGGCGCGGGCGGCGCTCACGGCGCTCGCCGTCCTCCTCGGTGCGCTCGCGGCGGCGGCGCGGCCGACGCTCACCGTCGCCCTCACCGCGCTCGGCGCGGCGCGCCTTGGCCTCGTCCTCGGCAGCCTGCTGCTCCTCGTTGAGGACGGCGTGCAGGCTGAGCTTGCCGCGCTGGTCGATCTCGGCCAGCTCGACCTCGACCTTGTCGCCCACGTTGAGCACATCCTCCACGTTCTCCACGCGCTTGCCGCCGACGAGTCGGCGGATCTGGGAGACGTGCAGCAGGCCGTCCTTGCCCGGGGTGAGCGACACGAAGGCACCGAAGGTGGTGGTCTTGACCACAGTGCCGACGAAGCGCTCGCCGATCTCCGGCATCTGCGGGTTGGCGATGGCGTTGACGGCCTCGCGGGCCGCCTCGGCCGAGGGGCCGTCCGAGGCGCCGATGTAGATGGTGCCGTCGTCCTCGACCGTCAGCTCGGCGCCGGTGTCCTCCTGGATCTGGTTGATCATCTTGCCCTTGGGGCCGATGACCTCACCGATCTTGTCCACGGGGATGTGCACGGTCAGCACGCGCGGAGCGGTCGGAGCCATCTCGTCGGGGGCATCGATCGCCTGGGCGAGCACGTCCAGGATGAACAGGCGGGCATCGCGGGCCTGCGCCAGGGCGCCGGCCAGCACGTCAGAGGGCAGGCCGTCCAGCTTGGTGTCCAACTGCAGGGCGGTGATGAAGTCGCGGGTACCGGCGACCTTGAAGTCCATGTCACCGAAGGCGTCCTCGCTGCCGAGGATGTCGGTGAGCGTCGCCACTTGGTCTCGCCGTCGATCTCCTCGTGCATCAGCCCCATAGCGATGCCCGCCACCGGAGCGCGCAGCGGCACACCGGCGTTGAGCAGCGACAGGGTGGAGGCGCACACCGAGCCCATGGAGGTCGAGCCGTTCGAGCCGAGCGCCTCGGAGACCTGGCGGATGGCGTAGGGGAAGTCGTCCCGGCTGGGCAGCACCGGCACCAGGGCGCGCTCGGCCAGGGCGCCGTGGCCGATCTCGCGGCGCTTGGGGGCGCCCACGCGGCCCGTCTCACCAGTGGAGAAGGGCGGGAACACGTACTGGTGCATGTAGCGCTTGTGCTTGATCGGCGAAAGGTCGTCGATCTGCTGCTCCATGCGCAGCATGTTCAGGGTGGTCACGCCCATGATCTGGGTCTCGCCGCGCTCGAAGATGGCCGAGCCGTGCACCCGCGGCAGCACCTCAACCTCGGCGGCCAGGGTGCGGATGTCCTTCAGGCCGCGGCCGTCCATGCGCACGCCCTCGGTGAGGGTGCGGTGACGCACGAGCTTCTTGGTCACGGAGCGGAAGGCGGCCTTGAGGGCCTTGGCGTCCTCCTCGGCCGGGAAGGCCTCGGCCAGGTCGGCCAGCACCGCGTCACGCACGGCGTCGGTGGCCTCGTCGCGGGCCTGCTTGCCCTCGGTGGCGATGGCGGCGGCCAGGTCGTGGGCCTCGGCGGCCTTCTCGACGGCGTCGTACTGCTCGTCGGTGTAGTCCAGGTACAGCGGGAAGTCGGCGGTGGGCTTGGAGGCGTGCTTGGCGACCTCCAGCTGCGCCTCGCACAGCACCTTGATGTGCGGCTTGGCGGCCTCCAGGGCCTCGGCGACAACGGCCTCCGTGGGGGCGGTGGCGCCGGCGGCGATCAGGTCCCAGGCGTTCTCGGTGGCGCCGGCCTCAACCATCATGATGCGACGTCGCCGTCCTCCAGCACGCGCCCGGCCACCACCATATTGAAGGTGGCGCGCTCGAGCTCGGAGTAGCGGGGGAAGGCCACCCAGTGCCCGTCGATGAGGGCCAGACGGGTGCCGGCGACGGGGCCGGCGAAGGGCAGGCCCGCGATCTGGGTGGACATGGAGCCGCGTTGATGGCCAGGACGTCGTAGGCGTCGTCGGGGTGGATGGACAGCACGGTCTCAACCACCTGCACCTCGTTGCGCAGGCCCTTGACGAAGGAGGGGCGCAGCGGGCGGTCGATCAGGCGGCAGGCGAGGATGGCGGAGGTGCCGGCGCGGCCCTCGCGGCGGAAGAAGGAACCGGGGATGCGGCCGGCGGCGTACTGGCGCTCCTCCACGTCAACGGTGAGCGGGAAGAAGTCGAACTGGTCCTTGGGGTGCTTGCCCACGGTGGTGGCCGACAGCACGGTGGTCTCGCCGTCCAGGTAGGCCATGGCGCTGCCGGCGGCCTGCTTGGCAAGGCGTCCGGTCTCGAAGCGGACCACGCGCTTGCCGAAGGGGCCGTTGTCGATCACGGCCTCGGCGGCCGTGACCTCGGGGTCGTCAAGGAACATATGTGGCGTATCTCTTTCTGTGTCGATCGTGCGGCCGACCGTGGCCTTCGATCGAGGCCCACGGAGCTGCGCACGCGCTGGTCCGGAGGCCACCACCGAAAACCGACGGGCCGTGCCGTCCGGTTACCGAGTCTGTCCCGGCCACCGGGTCCACTCCCCAGTAGCTGCCTTTCCGGGCCGACGACGCCGCTACAGGCGCCGTCCACATCCGGTAGCGCAGGCGGCTCCCGGAACCGATCCGGGATGGCGTGTTCAGCGGAGCGCCTGCCGACGCCCGGGAAACGCACTGCCACTGCCGCTAGCTTGAGGATGGACGGCTAGATCCTACCGTGGTGCTCGTGGACGCGGGAGCGGCGAAACGGCCGTCCAACGTGAAATAGGACGCGCCCGGTGGCTCGGGACTTTCGGGCCTTCCGTTTGAGGCAAGCCTCATGAAATCGTTTCAAGTGCGTGGTGGTGGATCACCCACCTCGCCCGCTGGCCACGCACCGGTGAACCGCAACCCAAGGGAGTGTTTTATGACCTACCGCATGATCTTCAACCAGACCGGCTATTTCGGACGCGGCGCCATCGCCAACATCCCCACCGAGATCGCCGCCCGCGGCCTGAACAAGGCCTTCATCGTCACCGACCCGGTCCTGGCAGAGAACGGCACCGCCACGCGCATCACCGACCTGCTCGACGGCGCCGGCATCGCTGGGAGATCTTCTCCGACGTCGTACCCAACCCGCCGGTGGAGAAGGTGCAGGCGGGCCTGGCCGCCTTCCGCGCCTCGGGCGCCGACATCCTCATCGGTCTGGGCGGCGGCAGCCCGCAGGACACCTGCAAGGCGATCTCGGTAATCGCCACCAACCCCGAGTTCGAAGACGTGCTCAGCCTGGAGGGGCTCTCCCCCACTAAGAACCCGGGCACCCCCATCATCGGCGTGCCCACCACCGCGGGCACCGCCTCGGAGACCACCATCAACTACGTCATCACCGACGCCGCCAACCAGCGCAAGTTCGTGTGCGTGGACCCGCACGACATCCCGGTGATCGCCGTCGTGGACCCCGACCTCATGGACGGCATGCCCCGCGGCCTGAAGGTCGCCACCGGCCTGGACGCCCTCACCCACGCCATCGAGGGCTACATCACCCCCGGCGCCTGGGAACTGTCCGACGCCCTGTGCCTGCGCTCCATCCAGATGATCGCCAAGAACCTGCGTAAGGCCGCCGACGGCGACGCCGACGCTGTGGAGCAGATGGGCCTAGCCGCCTACATCAACGGCATGGCCTACTCCAACGTGGGCCTGGGGCTGGTGCACGGCATGGCGCACCCGCTGGGCGGGCGCTACAACGCCCCGCACGGGGTGGCCAACGGCATCCTGCTGGCCCCGATCATGGCCTTCAATGCCGAGTACACCGGGGAGAAGTACCGCGACATCGCCGAGGCCTTCGGCGTGGCGGACGCCCAGACCATGCCGCTGGACCAGGCGCGCGCCGCCGCCGTCGACGCCGTCGCCCAGCTGACCCGCGACCTGGGCAACCCCACCCGCATCAGCGAGGTGGGCGTGGACTCCTCCGGGATCGCCGCGCTCACCGAGGACGCCTTCGCCGACGTGTGCACACCCGGCAACCCCCGCCCCGCCACCCGCGAGGACATCGAAGCGCTGTACCGCTCGCTGCTGTGAGCCGCCCGCCGGGTGCGCCGATCCCCGCTTAGCAGGCGTCGGCGCACCTAGCGGCAGCGGTTATCGGCGTGAGTATCGCGCTGCGCCGCGTCTCGTACACAAGTTCCCATCAAAGTAAGGTGTTTTGGAGGTCGGTACGGATTCCGCGCAAGTAAGCAGGCTCCTCATGGTCGAGGGTGTGGTGGTGCGGGTGGCCCCGTGGGCGACGGTTCGGCACTTCACGTGACGGTTCGGCACTTGGCTCCGACGCTTCGGCACTTGTGGCGACGGTTCGTACCCGGGGGTGCCGAACCGTCGAGAAGAAGTACGAACCGTCGTCCTGAAGGTACGAACCGTCAGGTCCCGCCCCGCCGGAGTGGGCACCGCGGGAGCTACGTGCGAGATCAATTCGCCCAGAATCCGCCAACGCATGGCCAAACAACCACCACGCGCCGGGCCCCGGTCTCCACAGTGGAGACCGGGGCCCGGTAAGTAAGTTTCAGTGCTGTCGCTCAGCGGCGGATGCCGAGGCGAGCGATGAGCTTACGGTAGCGCTCGATGTCCTCGCGCTCGAGGTAGTCCAGCAGACGACGGCGCTTACCAATCAGCAGGTACAGTCCGCGGCGCGAGTGGTGGTCGTGCGCGTGGGACTTGAAGTGCTCGGTGAGGTTGGAGATCCGCTCGGACAGGATGGCGACCTGGACCTCCGGGGAGCCGGTGTCGCCCTCGTGGGTGGCGTACTCGGCAATGAGCTCCTGCTTGCGTTCGGGGGAAATCGACACGATGACTCCTATTTCTCTCGTTGCGCGGAGCGCCGGGGCTGGTTCTCCCGGGCATGACACTCCCGCGGCCGATCGACGGCTGGGCAACCCTATCAGCCGCCGGGGTCGTGCTCCGCCCTGAGCCTGGTGGCATCGGGCACACGCAGCCTGTCCGCCGCCTATACTGGCGTAACCTGCAGCACCGCAAAACACCGTTGTTTCCCTGAGGAGTCCCCTTGTCATCCCCTGCGCAGTCATTGAAGTCCTCCGCACGTGTTCGGCCCGCACTCCTCCCGCTCCTTGCCGCGCTGGCAATGCTCGCCCCGGTCGCGGTTACCGGTTGCGGTGCCGAGTCCACGTCGTCAAGCACCGCCAGCGCCAACAGCTCCGCCGCCGGCACCGGCACCGGCACCACGGTGTCGTCGTGCAGCCGCATGGCGACGGGCACGCAGACCGTCGAGGTCGTCCTTGCCGACGAGACCTACCCGGTCCGTGTACACGTGCCCGAAGACGCCGATGCCACCACGCCACTCGCCCTCGTCCTGGATTTGCACGGTTCCAATTCCAATGGCACCTCCCAGGCGGAGATCAGCGGCCTGGACGCGGTGGCCGACGCCGACGCCGAGGGGTTCATCGTCGCCGAGCCGACCGCCGCGATCGCCCTGGACACCGACGATCCGCTGCCCGACGGCAACTGGGCGTGGAACGTGCCCGGCGTGCCCACAACCGCAGGCGAGTACCCGGCCGAGGACGCCCGCGACGACGTCGCCTTCCTGACCGCGGTCATCGAGACCCTGACCGAACAGGCATGTGTGGACCCCGCCCGCGTCTACGCGACCGGCTACTCCGGCGGCGGCCGCATGGCCAGCGCCCTGGCGTGCGCGCGCCCCGATCTGATCGCCGCCATCGCCCCCGTGGCGGGGCTGCGAGCCGGCAGGGCCGCCGAAGACGACACGGCCACGATCGATTCCTCTAGCTGCACTCCTACGCAGCCGGTATCCGTGCTGACCTTCCATGGCACCGACGACGCGGTCAACCCCTATGACGGGAACGACGACGCCCGCTGGGGGTACGGCGTGGAGGCGGCCGTGAGCGCCTGGGCACAGCTGGACGCTGCACCGCCGAATCGACCACCGAGCAGATCAGCGACCACGTATCCCTGACTCGTTATGACTCCTGCGCGGGCAACGCCGCGGTGGAGCTGTACACGGTGGAGGCCGGTGGCCACACCTGGCCGGGTACGAGCGTGGACCTGTCCGCCCTGGGCACGACCACGCAGGAGATCAATGCGTCACAGCTGATGTGGGACTTCTTCGCCGCCCACCCCGGGCAGTAACGGGCACTCCGGACGCCCCTTCCAGCGCCGTCGGTGCCCGCGGTCAGACGGCGGTGACATCCTCGGGGCGGATGGGCTCGGGCACGGGCACGTCCAGCACGGCGGCGGTGTCGACCACGTCCTGGCGCATCTGCACCAGCAGCGGCTCCAGGCCGTCGAAGGCGAGCATGGGGCGCAGCCGCTCCACCAGCTCAATCACCACGACCTCCCCGTACAGGTTCAGATCCGCGCGCCCCAGCACATGCGCCTCGACGGTGCGATCGGGCACGTCATCGAAGGTCGGGTTGGTGCCAATAGAGATGGCGGCGGGCAGGCGCTCCTCCCCCGCGGCGCCACCGGCCACCCCCGCTTGCGGGGAGCGCACCAGCCAACCCGCATAGACGCCGTCGGGCGGGACGACGCCTGCCGTGGCGGCGTCCAGGTTCGCGGTGGGGAAGCCGAGTTCGCGACCGCGGCGGTGCCCATGAATGACCGTGCCGCGCAGCCGGTGGACGTGACCGAGGATCTCGGCCGCACCGCGCATGTCGCCGGCCTCCAGCAGTTCACGCACCCAGGTGGAGGACCAGCGGCGACCAGTGGGGGCGACGACGTCGGCGACGATCTCCACGTCAATGCCATCGGCCCGTCCGATCCGGCGCAGGGTGGCGGCGTCGCCGCTGTTGCCGCGGCCGAAGCGCACGTCGTCGCCGACCACGATCGCGCGGGCTCCGAGCAGCCCCTCGAGCCAATCGCGCACGAACTCCTCCGGCCCCTGTTCGGCGAAGGCGAGGGTGTAGTGGACCACCAGCACCGCGTCCAGGCCGGTGTCCGCCAAGGACTCCAGCCGGTCGGCAAGCGAGGTGATCATGGGCAGGTGGGTCTCGGGGCGGTGTACCACCGCCGGGTGCGGGTCGAAGGTCAGCGCGATGGCGCGGGGCCGGCGCCCGTCGGATCCGGCCTCCCGGTGGGCGCGCTCGACGACACGGGCGAGGATCGCCTGGTGGCCGCGGTGCACGCCGTCGAACACGCCGACGGTGACGACACTGCCGGGCCCGGCCGGGTCCCTCAGGGCTGCAGGCACCTGCTCGGCGCCATACCAGATCTCCACTGCGCACCGCCTCAGTCCGCGTCACCGAGGTGCCGCGGGATGCGGGCGATCGTGGTCGGGCTCAAAGTGTCTCCTGGATCGAAAACGGCCGGGCGGGGGCTGCCGCGTCAGTCTGGCAGCACGAGTACCGGGCGGGTGCGTTCACCCTTGTGTGCCAACAGTGCCACGAGCACGCCCGCCGGGTCGAACCCGGCGGCCACACCCGGTGCGGCGGCGGTCTTGGGTACAACCGGATGCTCCGGGGCCCGTGCCCGGTCGAGCACCGTGGCGGATAGGGACTGCCCGTAACGCAGAGCGCGGGCCTCGGCCTCGTCCAGGGCAACCGCGGGGAAGCAGCGGTGGGCGACGGTGGCCAGGGGCAGCACGGGCAGGGCCTGCCCGGCGGCGACGACGGCGGACAGAGAGGCGATAGTAGCGGCCTCATCAACCGTGAAGGGCCCAACCCCGGTGCGGCGCAGCGCGGTCAGATGCGCCCCGCAGCCCAAGGCGGCGCCGAGGTCGCGGGCCAGGCCCGCACGTAGGTGCCCGAGGAGCAGTGCACCTCCAGGTCGAGGTCGACCACGGCGGTGCCGTCGGCGGCGGTTGTCGGCCGCAGATCCCCGCTGCGGGCCAGGCTGTGGATGGTGACCGGACGTGCGGGCAGGTCGACGTCCTCGCCGCCGCGCACCCGCGCATAGGAGCGCACGCCGTCGATCTTGATCGCGGAGACCGCGGACGGCACCTGCATGATCTCGCCGGTCAGATCGGCCAGGGCGGCGTCGATCAGTGTCGGCAGGTCGGGGCCCGGCGGGCAGCCGGCGGCGGAGGTCGGTTCCCCGTCGGCGTCCTCGGTGAGCGTGGTCTGGCCGAGGCGGACCGTGGCCCAGTAGGTCTTGTCGGCCCCAACCAGGTAGGCCAGGAAGCGGGTGGCGCGGCCAATGCCGAGCAGCAGTACTCCGGTGGCGGCAGGATCCAGGGTGCCGGCGTGGCCGACCTTGCGGGTGGCGGCCAGACGACGGGTCATGGCGACCACGTCGTGGCTGGTGACGCCCGCGGGCTTATCCACGATCAGCAGCCCATCGGGGGAGGTGATGGAACCGTGGGGGACGGCGATGCGCCGTCCGGCGGGTCGACCTGCGGGGGTGTTCACGCCCCGGCCTCCTCCTCGTCGGCCTCGGCCGGCTCGTAGTCATCGTGGTCTACGGCCTCGTAGTCGTCCTTGTCCGCGTCATCCACCGCCTGCGGCTCGTCGTCTTCTGCGGCGTAGTCGTCCTCCTCGTCAGCGTGACGATAGGGATCGGCGTCCCCGGCGTAGGTGGCGCCGGCGTAGGTGCGGGCAATCTGTTCGTCGCGGGCACGCGCCTGGGCGAGGGCATCCTCGAAGGCCTGCGCCTGCGTGGGCAGCGTATCCAGCTGGAAGGCGATCGACGGCGTCAGCCGGATGCCGAGCGCCCGGCCGACCTCGGAGCGGATGAGGCCGGTGGCAGAACGCAGCGCGGCGGCCGTGTCCTCGCGTTCCTCGTCGGTGCCGTAGACGGTGTAGAAGATGGTCGCCTGCTGCAGGTCACCGGTCACGCGCACATCGGTGATGGTCACAAAGCCGAGCCGGGGATCCTTGATCCTGCCCTGCAGGAGGCGGGCGACGGTCTGTTGAATGCGATCGGCGACCTTGCGGACGCGGGCGGCGTCGGCCATGAGTACTCCTTACGAATCGGCGGCCGCTGGTTTGGGCCACGGCTGCGAGCACGACGGCACCCGCACCGTAAACCGGCGGACGGATCATTGTGCCCCACCCGCCGCCCGATCGCCAGAACTCTGGGCCGCGTCTAATACACCAGTCCGTCTCACATACACGAATCTTGGAGCTTTGCATGTGCCCGGCGCCTGCAATCCTCCAAAACTCGTGTTCATAACGCAACACGTGTTCATGACGCCGAGCGCGCTAACGTTCCTGCCAACAACCCGACTCATGTGGGCGCCACGCCGCGCGAATCATGCTCGTGAGCGCTCCCTCCCGCCGAAACAGGACCGCCGCACGTGACCGACTCCCCCGCTCCCGTCCCCAAGTCCCATGCCACAGCCGCAGCGACCCCCGCTCCGGCACCAGCCGGCGTCACCACCGGTGACACCTCCGGCGTGGCGATGGTGCTGGGCTGCTACCTGCTGTGGGGCATGTTCCCGCTGTACTTCCACCTGCTGCGCTCCGCCGGCAGCGTGGAGATCATCGGGCACCGGCTGGTGTGGACCCTGGTCACCTGCCTGGGGCTTACCGCCGCGCGGCGCTCCTGGCCCGCCCTGCGCGCGGCGGTGACGACGCCGCGGCTCCTCGGCACCCTGGCGGTCAGTGGTCTGCTGGTGTCGGTGAACTGGCTGGTGTACGTCTACGCGGTCAACTCCGGACGCACCGCGGATGCGGCTCTGGGGTACTTCATCAACCCGCTGGTAACGGTAGTGCTTGCGGCGATCTTCCTGGGTGAGCGGTTGCGCCGGTCCCAGGGGCTTGCCGTGGGCATTGCGGTGGTGGCCATCATTGTGCTGGTGGTGGCGCAGGGATCGCTGCCGTGGATCTCGCTGTCGCTGGCCCTGTCCTTCGGCCTGTATGGGCTGGTGAAGAAACGCGTGGGCGCGCAGGTGGATGCGCTCACCGGGCTCACGGTGGAGAGCGGCTGCATGACGCCTGTGGCGCTGACCTACTTCGCCTGGCTTTACGCGGGCGGACACGGCGCCCTGCAGGGGACGACGGCGTCCGCGGGCCTGGCCCTTGGCCTGGTGCTGGCGGGCCCGGTGACGGCGACGCCGCTGCTGTTGTTCGCCGCGGGCACGCGCCGGGTGCCGCTGTCGATCGTGGGTTTGAGCCAGTACATCACCCCGGTCATGCAGTTCCTACTCGCCTGGGCGGTGTTCCACGAGGAGATCTCACCGGCCCGCTGGGTTTCGACGGCGCTGGTGTGGGTCGCGGTGGTCGTATTCGTCACCGACCTGCTGTGGCAACTGGCGCGCCGGCCGCGCCCCGGCAAGTATCACGATGTCCCCGTGCAGCACTGAGGCCGACCCAACCGGCGGGCACCGCTATCCGACCAACGCCTGTTGAACCTACGGGCTCGCAACACCACTATCTGCTGTTGCCACACGGCAGAGGCGTTTTCAGGGAACGTCTGCTACGCCACTTAGCGGTCTACTACGCCAGTTCGAGGTCTGGTGTATACCTCTGTCCCCTTCAACAGAGCACTAACCGGCGTAGTAGACACCGAAGGGGCGTAGCAAAACACCACACGAAGCCCGCCCACCGTCTGCCAGCGCCAAGTCCTAACTCCGGCTTAAGACCACGAGACTCCGACACGAGTGACGCCGGTGCCGCCGCTCCCGAAGGAGTCGGCGGCACCGGCGTCATTTCTACCGACCTCGGTGCGAGTCGGCGACGGGCCGCGTCAGTCGCGAGGCTTCTCGCGCATCTCCCAGGTTTCAATGACGTCACCCTCGGCGATGTCACGGAAGCTGAGGTTGATACCGCATTCGTAGCCCTCGCGGACCTCGGTGACGTCGTCCTTCTCGCGACGCAACGTCTCCACCGTGAGGTCCCCATTCACCACGACACCATCGCGCACCAGGCGGGCCTTGGCGCCGCGCTTGATGACACCGGAGCGGACGATCGAACCGGCGATCGAACCGAACTTGGAGGAGCGGAAGACCTGCCGGATCTCCGCCGTGCCCAGCTCGACCTCCTCGTAGATCGGCTTGAGCATGCCCTTCAGGGCCGCTTCGACATCCTCGATGGCGTTGTAGATAACCGTGTAGAACTTCATGTCGACGCCCTCGCGGTCGGCCAGCTCGGCCACCCGCACCGCAGGACGCACGTTGAAGCCGATGATGACGGCGGAGTCGACCGTGGCCAGGTTGACGTCGTTCTGGGTGACGGCGCCAACGCCGCGGTGGATGACGCGCAGGGCGACCTCGTCGCCGACGTCGATCTTGAGCAGCGAGTCCTCCAATGCCTCGACCGCACCCGAGCTGTCACCCTTGAGGATGAGGTTGAGGGTGTCGACCTTGCCCTCCTTGAGGACGTCGGTGAGGTTCTCCAGCGAGACGCGCTTGCGGCGCTTGGCCAGCTCCGCGGCACGCCCGGCGGCCTCGCGCCGGTCGGCGATCTGCCGGGCGGTGCGGTCGTCGGGGGCGACAATGAAGGAGTCGCCCGCACTGGGCACGTTGGTCAGTCCCAGCACCTGGGCCGGTCGGGCCGGACCGGCCTCCTCCAGCGGGTTGCCGTACTCGTCGAACATGGCGCGCACGCGGCCGTAGGCGCTGCCGGCGACGATCGGGTCACCGACGTGCAGGGTGCCGCGCTGAACCAGCACGGTAGCCACGGCGCCGCGGCCCTTGTCCAGCTTCGCCTCCACGGTGACGCCGCGCGCGTCCGTGTTCGGGTTGGCGCGCAGGTCCAGGGCGGCATCGGCGGTCAGCAGAACCGCCTCCAGCAGGCCGTCGATGTTGGTGCGCTGCTTGGCGGAGATGTCGACGAACATGGTGTCGCCGCCGTACTCCTCGGGCACCAGACCGTACTCGGTGAGCTGGCCGCGGATCTTCTCGGGGTTGGCGCCCTCCTTGTCGATCTTGTTGACCGCGACGACGATCGGCACCCCGGCCGCCTGAGCGTGGTTGAGGGCCTCAACCGTCTGCGGCATGACGCCGTCGTCGGCGGCGACCACCAGGATGGCGATATCCGTCACCTCGGCACCGCGGGCACGCATGGCGGTGAAGGCCTCGTGACCGGGGGTGTCGATGAAGGTGATCGGCCGGGTCTCGTCACCCAGATGCACACGCACCTGGTAGGCGCCGATCGACTGGGTAATGCCGCCGGCCTCACCGGCGACCACGTCGGTGGAACGGATGGCGTCCAGCAGCTTGGTCTTACCGTGGTCGACGTGACCCATGACGGTGACCACCGGCGGGCGCGGCAGCAGCGCGGCGTCGTCCTCGCCGGCCTCTTCGGCCTCCAGGTCGATGTCGAAGGACTCCAACAGCTCGCGATCCTCGTCCTCCGGGGAGACGATCTGTACGTCGTAGCCCAGTTCGGCACCCAGCAGAGCGAAGGTGTCCTCGTCCAGGGACTGGGTGGCCGTGGCCATCTCACCGAGGTGGAACAGCACGGTCACCAGCGCCGCCGGGTTGGCGTTGATCTTCTCGGCCAGGTCGGTCAGCGTGGCGCCCTGGCGCACACGCACCGGGGTGGAGCCGTCACCACGGGGAACGACGACGCCGCCGATGGTCGGTGCGCTCTGCTGTTCGAATTCCTGGCGCTTGGCCCGACGCGACTTACGGCCGCGCGGAGCACCACCCCCACGCCCGAAGGCTCCCTGGGTGGAGCCGCGACCGCCACGGCCACCACGGGGACCGCCGAAGCCCCCGCGCGGACCGCCGCCGGAGCCTCCCCGACCCCCGG